>DATIZN010000001.1:0-29785 GCA_035517075.1 Gaiellaceae bacterium
TGGGCGGTGACGGGATCGAACCGCCGACCCCCTGCTTGTAAGGCAGGTGCTCTCCCAGCTGAGCTAACCGCCCGCGTCGACGGAGGGTACCGCGAGCGGCGCCGGCTTTCCGGTACGCCAGGCGGCGACGCGCGCGACCACGAGCGCTCCGACGGCGAACGCGACGAGGAAGACGAGCGCGTTGAGCACCACGCGTGCGTACCCGTGCGCCGCGACGTCGACGAACGGATACGGATACCAGCCGGTGTCCGCCCCGCGGGCGAGCGTGTATGCGAACCAGGCGAGCGGATAGGCGAGCCAGCCGAGCGCGATCTTCCAGCCGAAGCGCCGGCGCGGCGGGTCGACGAGCCAGTCCACGACCGCCGCGGCCGGGATCACGTAGTGGACGACGGCGTTCGCGAACGGGTTGTGCGTGTCGAGCTGCTCCTGCAGCCCCGAGAGCAACGCGGCGAACACGACGCCGGTGATCGCGATGTAGAGGGTCGCCGCCGTCCGCGTCGCGTCGAAGGGGAGCGACCGCTCGCTCCGGCGGACGAGCGCGACGAGGACGAGCATCGCCGCCGCGAGGATGTTCGACTGGATCGTGAAGAAGCTGAAGAAGTTGCCCGCTCCGCGAAAGCCCGGATGTCCTTGCAGGCGAGCGAGCTGGTACGTCATCGCGACCCCGCCGAGCGTGGCGAACGCGATCCGCAGCGTGTCGTGAACGAGCCTGCGACTCGGCATGCGGGCTAGTTCTCGTCGAGCTTCAGCGCGGCGGAGTTGATGCAGTAGCGCAAGCCGGTGGGACGCGGGCCGTCGGGAAAGACGTGGCCGAGGTGGCCGCCGCAGCTCGCGCACAGCACCTCGGTGCGCACCATCCCGTAGCTCGTGTCGGTCTCCTCCTCGACGGCGTCGGCGCCGGCCGGGGCGGAGAAGGCAGGCCAGCCGCAGCCGGAGTCGTACTTCGCCTCCGACTCGAACAGCTCGGCGCCGCAGCCGGCGCAGCGATACGTCCCCGGCTCGAAGACGTGGTCGTACTCGCCGCTGAACGGCGCCTCGGTTCCCTTCTCGCGCAGGACGTGGTACTGCTCCGGCGTCAGCTCCGCGCGCCACTCCTGCTCGGACTTCTCGATCTTGACCATGGACAAGGAATACCTGACGCAGCGCGTTCGAGAGATCTGCCTCGCGCTGCCGGAGACGAGCGAGCGCCCGAGTCACGGCGCGCCGAGCTTCTTCGTCCGCGAGAAGCGCTGCTTCGTGATGGTGCTCGACGACCACCACGGCGACGGGATCTTCGGCCTCTGGGTCGCAGCGCCGCCGGGGAACCAGGAGCTGCTCGTGTCCGCCGACCCGGGGCGCTTCTTCCGGCCGCCGTACGTCGGGCACCGCGGCTGGCTCGGCGTGCGGCTCGACCGCGAGGTCGACTGGGACGAAGTGGCCGGGATCGTCGAGGACGCCTGGGCGACAGTCGCGCCCAAGAAAACACTGGAGGCGTTCCGTCCGTCCGAGTAGCCTCGGGAGGATGTGGACGCTCGACGACGAGCCGCCGCTCGACGAGGAGACGCGCGAGGTCGCGGTCACGCTCGCGGGCGGCGGGCCGCGCTGGGTCTCGGCGGACGGCGAGTTCGCGATCTGGTCGGCGTCGCTGGAGAACGGGAGGCCGCTGACGCTGCGCGGCGCGCTCGGTCACGTCGCGGCCGGCGAGAGCATCGTCGTCGCGGGCGCAGTCGAGCAGCATCCGCGCTACGGCTGGCAGTTCGCGGTCGAGTCGTTCCGGTCGACGCTGCCGCACTCCCCGGAAGGCGTCGCGCTGTGGCTGCGCCGCCGCGTCCCGGGCATCGGGCCGACCTTCGCGCGTGCGATCGTCGAGCACTTCGGCGCCGAGCACGTCTTCGCCGAGCTCGACCGCGACCCCGAGCGGCTGCGCGAGGTGCGGACGAAGGCGGGCCGCGCGATCTCGCGCCGGGCGATGGAGCGGGCGGTCGCGGCGTGGCGCGAGGTCGCCGCGATCCGCGAGGTCGAGACCTTTCTCTTCGCGCACGGGATCGGCGCCGGCCTCGCCGCGCGGCTCGTCCGCACGTACGGGACGGACGTGATCGCCGTGCTGGAGGACGATCCCTACCGGCTGACAGAGGTGCCGCGGATCGGCTTCCGCGTCGCCGACCGCGTCGCTCGCTCGCTCGGGATCGAGCTCGACGCGCCGCAGCGGCTCCGCGCCGGCCTCCTCTTCGTGCTCGGCGAGGCCGGCGGCGACGGGAATGTCTTCCTGCCGCTGCCGGAGCTCTGGCAGGCGGCGGCTCGTCTGCTCGAGGTGCACGAGCCGGAGCCGCTCGAGTCGGCGCTTGCGCGGCTCGCGCGCGCGGGCGAAGTCGTCCTCGAGCGGGAGCGCGCCTACCTCGCGGAGCTGTGGGAGGCGGAGGCCCGCCTCGCGGCCGCGCTCGCGGAACGCGCCGCGGCGCCCGACGGCGAGCTCTTCGAGCCTCCGGGACGGCCCGAGCGGGTCGAGGTCTCGGACGAGCAGTGGCGGATCGTCGAGCTCGTCCGCACACGGCCGCTCGTCCTCCTCACGGGCCTGCCGGGCGCAGGGAAGACGCACACGCAGCGCGTCGTCGTCGAGCTCGCGCGCCGCGCCGGCGTTCGCGTCCTCCTCTGCGCGCCGACGGGGAAGGCGGCGCGGCGGATGCGCGACCTCACCGGTCACGACGCGATGACGATCCACCGCGCGCTCGGCTACTCGCCGAGCGAGGACCGGTTCCTCCGGGACGAGGACGACCCGCTCTCGAACGACGTCGAGCTCGTCATCGTCGACGAGGCGTCGATGCTCTCGCTCGAGCTCGCCGACGCGCTGTTCCGCGCGGCCGGCGACTGCCATGTCCTGCTCGTCGGCGACACCGACCAGCTGCCGCCGATCGGGCCGGGCCGCGTCCTCGCCGACCTCGTCTCCAGCGGCGCCAAGCCGCGCGTCCACCTGACCGCGATCTACCGTCAGGCGGCGCGCTCGCTCATCGTCCGCAGCGCGCGCCGCATCAACGAGGGGCGGCCGCCGTTCCTCTCGCTCGCCGAGGCCCACGCCGAGCTCGGCGAGCAGGAGCTCGACGAGGACTTCTTCTGGATCTCGCGCGTCGGTCCCGAGAGCCTGCGCGAGGCGGTGCTCGAGCTCGTCTGCGAGGCGCTGCCGCGGCGGGGTTTCGACCCGCGCGCTGAGGTGATGACGCTCGTGCCGATGCGGCGCGGCACCGTCGGGCTGAACGAGCTGAACGCCGAGCTCGAGCAGCGCCTCAACCCGCGCGGCACGCCGGTCGTCCGCGACCTCCGCGTCGGCTCGCGCATCGTCCAGACGCGCAACGACTACACGCCCGAGCGCGAGGTGATGAACGGTGAGGTCGCGTTCGTCGTCGCGTGGGACGAGGAGGAGGGCGAGGCGCTGCTCTCGCTCGACGACGGCGAGCGTGAGCTCGCCGTGCCGGCGTCGGCGCTCGAGACGTACGAGCTCGCGTGGGCGCTGACGATCCACCGCGCGCAGGGCTCGCAATTCCCGGCGGTCGTCGCGCCGTGGTCGTCGCAGTACCAGGTGATGCTGTCGCGGCCGCTTCTCTACACGGCGGTGACGCGGGCGCAGCGGCTCTGCGTGCTCGCCGGCGAGCAGCGCGCGCTGGCGACGGCCGTCGCGCGTGCCGAGGGTCGGGCCCGGCACTCCTCGCTCGCCGAGCGAATCGGCACGGCCTAGGTGCCCCCAACGGGGATCGAAGCTGCCTGCAAATAGCCACTTTTCAGATGGCCGTGCACGCACCGGTGCACGCACGCGACGGGCATGAACGGGCGCAAATGAGCACGAATCCAGCTACCGGTTTTCTAGGAGTGCGGCCCCTCTATCCGGGATCGGCCTCCGTCTCCTGAACGTCGCCTTCCTGCGCGCCCGGCGCTTCGTCCTGGAAGAGCGCCACATAGGGCGTGTAGCTGAAGATCCGGTCGCGCTTTCTGCCCGTGATCTCGTCGAGCACGCCGAGGCTCTCGAGTTGCTCGACGAGTCGGTTGGCGGTGACGAAGGAGATGCCGAGGCTGTCCTTGACGAGGTTGACGTGGACAAGCGGTCTCTCGAAGAGGAGATCGAGCAGTCGGAGGCCGTTCACCCCGGCCGTCTGCTCCTGGACGCGGTGTCGGTGCTCTTCGCGGAGGTCGAGGATCGCCCGTGCAGTTGCGGTCGCCTCCTCGGCGGTCTGCGCCACGCCGGTGAGGAAGAAGCGCAGCCAGGACTCCCAGTCGCCCGAGTTCCTGATCGCCATGAGGCGGTCGTAGTACTCGGCTCGGTTCCGCTTGAGGTACACGCTGAGGTAGAGAAGGGGCCGGTGGAGGACGCCGCCGAAGACCAGCAAGAACGTGATCAGCAGGCGGCCGACGCGCCCGTTTCCGTCGAGGAACGGGTGGATCGTCTCGAACTGTGCATGGGCCATGCCGGCGTGCACGAGCGCAGGCAGGTCGTCCTCGTGGAGAAAGCGCTCGAAGTCGTGGAGCGCCTCCTTCATCTCGTGTACTGGAGGTGGCACGAACGTTGCCTCGGCGAGGGTTGCCTTCTCCGGGCCGATCCAGTTCTGCGTCGTTCGGAACTCACCAGGGAGGCGGTGAGAACCGCGACCGCCGGAGAGCAGCTCTCGGTGAATCTCTCTGCTCAGCCGGAGAGAGAGCGGCAGGTCGCTCAACCGATTCAGGCCGTAGTTCATGGCCTGGACGTAGCGGACGACCTCGTCGACGTCCTCGGGCAGGCGGCGCCAAGCCGGACGCGGCTCCAGCTCGACCGCGAGGAGATCCTCGAGGGTGCTCTGAGTTCCCTCGATCTGGGAGCTGAGGACGGCTTCGCGGCGGATGTACATGTAGACGAAGAAGTCCGGGTTGGGAACCGTCTGGATGACTCCGTCGAGGCGACCGACAGCCTGATCCGCGCGCGACAGGAGCGCCTGCAGACCCTCGAGGGCGATCGGGGGTTCGGGAGGAAGCGGCGCGGGGATGAACGCCGCGTAGCCTGTGCGCTGTTTCACGTAGCGGCCAGCGCGTGTACTAACGGGGGCCAGTAGTTCTCCTTGGTTAGCTGAGCCTCAATAGCGAACCAGCACGGATACTCTTATTTTAGAGAAGGCACCAGACGTAAAATAACGCGCCGGGGGCGGAGCCGCTAATTCACTCGCCGACGCTACCGGGCGGCGAGGCGGACGCAGGCGTGCTCCGGTTTCGAGCCCTCCTAGTCTGCCGCCCAACGGGGATTGCGGGCTTCCGTGCCCACCGGCGGCGACTTGTCTTACTTTGCGGAACCCGGTGGACTTAAGTCGGACGTCGACGGCTTCTCGCGCCTCGCCGGGCGGGCCAGGAGCAGGCCGCTCGAGGACGGCTATCTGGAGGTCGCCGTTGTCCAACGAGGCGAGATGCCCGTGCACGCACCGGTGCACGCACGCGGCGCGCATCCGCGGCATCTGTGACTCACATGACCCGCATGGTTGAGGCGAATCGCTTGTGCGATCAGGCCCGGTATGCCCCCAACGGGATTCGAACCCGTGCTACGGCCTTGAAAGGGCCGCGACCTGGACCGCTAGTCGATGGGGGCGGCGCCGGTCAGGCTACCGGTACGGGCGGGATGCCACGACCTGCTCGGGGTGGCTCACTTCAGCATCGCGAGCAGCTTGGCCATCGGCACGAATACGAGCTCCCCGGGATTGTGCGACTTGGCAGCGTAGACGAGGCCGTGCGCGCCGATCGCGATGGTGCGGGCATAGCCGTTCACGGGCCGATCTCGACGTTCTTGCCGGTGTTCAGGTCGACGAGGTACAGCCTGTACGGCCCCTCGACGGCGGCGAGCCGTCCGTACACCGCGAGGTTCTTCGCCTGCGTGACCGGAACGGGCCAGGTGTGCAGGAGCGCGCCCGTCGTCGAGTCGTAGACGAGCAGGCTGACCTTGATGGATCCGGCCGCGGGGCCGGCTGTCCTGTTCGCGCTCGCGGCAGGCGCAGTGCCACTCGCGCAGTGGGCAGCACGAAGGTGGCGGCTCGCCGCGGCCGGCGTCCTCGCCGTCGGCTGGGTGGTGACCTTGTACTTCTCGCTGCCGACGAGCCTGCCCGTCCTGCCGCTGCACACAGCGATCCAGCAGGGCGTCGTCAAGGCGCGCAGCGACTACCAGGACGAGCTCGGCTGGCCCGCCCTCGCCGCCCAGGTTGCGCGGCTCGCGGGCGGCGCAGACCTCGTCGTGGCGAGGGGCGATGTGCACAGCCCACCCGTCACCTGGCCGCATACGCGCTGCTCTGCCGGAGCAACCCCAGCTTTGTCCGGGGAATTCCTGATGCCCGGACGGGCGGCGAGAGCGATGATGGTGTCACGACTGGGGAGGTCATGAAACGGCTAGCAAATCGACGTGTGCATCTCATCGCTTCCATCCGTAGCGATCCGCTGTTGGGAGTGCGACGGCGGGACGGGATGCAGCGCGAGCGTATGAAGGTGCGGAGGGGCGGCGGCTGGAGCCCGTACGGGCCGCGCGTGCGGTAACGCCTGCGCGGGAGCCTCGCCGTGGGAAGCAGGGCCGCCGGAGCCAAGCGGCCGGCCGGCAGGTCCGGTTACGCGGCGAGGGGATTGAGGATGAGGATCGCGCCTCCGTCCTGGGCCTGCGTGAGGCTGAACGAGTAGACACGGGCGCCGGTATTCGACTCCACGACCTGCTTCTCGCGGAGGGACATCGTCGCCGGTAGCGGCGCGTTTGGCGCGAGCGTCCGGTCGAGCGGCTCCCGCAGCTCTGGGGTGAGGTCGCCGCGCTGCAGATAGACGATGGCGGGAGCCTTGTTCGTTCCGCTCGGCGGCATCAGCCCGAGCACGCCGTCGATTCCGCCGTCGTAGTGGAACGTGTAGAGGGCGAGCTCGAGGATCTCCCGCCGCACGAGGCGGCCGCGAGCGACCGACGGCTTGCCCGTCGAGATCGTGCAGGCGGGGCCGAGCCCGCAGAGCGTGAACATGACGGTGTTCGCTCCGGAGACCTGGAAGAGCTGATCGACCGCGCCGTGGCTGCCGCGGACCGCGAGATACGCGACCGGGATCGTCGTCTTGCTCACCGTCACCGAGGGCGCCTTCGAGATCACGTCGTCCATCTGGATCCCGCTCGGCAGCCGGTACTCGCCGCCGACGTGCTCCGCGATCTGGCCCGCCGCGCCGAGCCCGCCGCCCGTCGGACGCCAGGACGACCAGCCGGCGCCCGTGACGAGCTTCGTGTTGAGGGAGATGACGAGCCCCGCGGCGGCCGCGCCCAGAGCGATGCCGAGCACGCCGTAGAGACCGAGGAACCGCCAGCGGTGCGGCGTCTCGCGCGGCTCGGGCAGGACCGGCGGCTCGGCGGGCGTGGGCTCCGCCGCCGGCGGCGAGTCGCCGCCCGTCACATCGGAGGCCATGTCTCCTCGTTCGTCCAGTCGAGCTCGGGCTTGCGCAGGTTCTGTGCGTCGAGAAGCTGGACGAGCTCGTCGCCGTAGATCTCCTGCTTCTCGATCACCGCGTCGGCCACCCGCTCGACCCCGTCCCTGTTCTCGCGGATGAAGTTGTACGCGGTCGCGAACGCCTCGCCGACGAACTGCGCTGCAAGCGGCCGCTTCTCGCGGTCGCCGAGCGCGTCCGCCGGGTTGATGCTCCGGTTGATCAAGCGGTTGCCGATCCGCTCGAAGCGCTTCTCGATCCGCTTCTTCGCGCGCTCGCCGGTCACGCCCTCGAACACGTTGCCGTTCACGTGGGGAGGTTGCGGCGCCATTCCCGCCGTGCCGACCATCGTGCCGGCGATCCACGTCGCCGTCTGGAGGTCGCCGCCGACGCCGTTCGCGTTCTCTCCGTAGAAGACCGTCTCGGCCGCCATCGCTCCGAGCACATGGACGAGCGCGCCGAAGTGCTCGCTCTGCCACTGGCTGAAGCGCTCCTCCTTCTGGTAGGCCTGGTGATGGCCGAGCGAGCCGCCGCGCATCTTGATCGAGATTCGGCTCGACTCGACATCGGGGCGGTAGATGTGCGCCGCGGCCGCGTGGCCCGCCTCGTGGATCGCGACGGCGCGTGTCTCGTGCTCGACGTAGTGGATGCCGACGGCCGTGCCGGACTCGACCACGGTCATGGCGTCGACGAGGTGATGCCACTCGAAGGCGAGCTTCCCCTCGTGGTGGGCGTTCGTGAGCGCCATCGAGCAGATCTGCTCGATCATCGCCGGCGAGAAGCCGTTCGTGATCCGCGCGATCTCGTCCCGCCGCCTGGGCGAGTCGAGCTCAGAGTCGTGCGCGACCTTCTCGAGGTAGAGGTCGAAGATGTCCTTGCGGTCGTCCTTCGTCGGCGTGCGGAACCAGACGTGCCGGCCCATGCGCCCCGGCCGCGTCAGCGCCGGGTCGAGCACCTCCATCGGGACGTTCGTCGCGCCGATGAAGTAGATCTGCGCGTTGAGCGGGCGCGGCGGCGGCAGGCGGAGGCTGATCCCCCCGACGCGGCGCGGGACGACGTAGACGGCATCGAGGAACGAGTTGACCCTGCTCGTCATGACCCTCCGCATGAAGGGCGGGTTGTCGATCCCGTCCATCGTCACGAGCAGCTGGTTGAGCGCGAGCTGCCCCTGGCCGCCGCCGAACATCCCGGGGAAGGCCTGGTTGACGAGAGTGCCGAGCTTCTGCGTCCACGCGGGATACGGCGAGCGCGACTCGGGGGCGCGCCGGCGGAACATCCACTCGCGCCACGCGCGGTCCTCGACGATCACGTCGCCGCTCGGGTTGATCGCGCCCAGCGGGCCGTAGTAGGGCTGCTCGGGCCCCGGCAGCATGTGATGCTCGCCGCCGGCGAGCGCCTGGCGGCGCATCCCGACGGCGTCGATCTCGTCGATGAAGACGATGCACTGGCCGCCCCACTTGCGCGCGAGCCGCTTCGCCTTGCGCGCGAGGTAGCGGACGATGATCGCGTCGATCCCGATGAACGTCTGCGCGAAGCCCGAGCCGGGGATCGAGACGAAGGGCGAGTTGAAGCCGGTCGCGATCGCCTTCGCGAGCATCGTCTTCCCGGTTCCCGGCGCGCCGAGGAAGAGCAGGCCGCGCTCCCGCTTGCCGCCCGCCTTCTCGAACGCCTCGCCCGACTGCCACAGCGTGACGACGCGCCGCACCTCCTCCTTCGCCTCGGCCTGCCCGCGGACGTCCTCGAGCCGCACGCCCCACTCGGCATCGCCGGGCTCGTAGCCCCGGATCTGGGAGACGCCGAGCATCAGCATCGGCCCGAGCAGGATCAGGAAGTTGAAGATGAAGTAGAACGGGAGGATGAACAGGAGTGGCAGGTACGAGCCCGGATGCGCGAGCTTGTGCGCGAGCCCGTCCACGAGCGCCGCGGCGGTGCCCCACCACGTGACCGACTCGCCCTTCGCTGCCTGGACGACGAAGACGACCGTCACGATCCCGCCCAGCCAGACGGCGACGCGGAAGTAGAAGCGCCACGTCCAGGCGCGCCGGCGGTTGACGATGTCCTCCTCGCGCAGACGCGAGTCCTCGGTGCCGAACAGGCTCGGCCAGGGGATCGTGCGGCGGATCGCGAGGTCGACGCAGCCGCGGAAGCCGATCACGAGCGCGGCCGTGGCGAGCAGCGCCTTCCAGGTGGCGAGGTGCTCGACGTGGTGGAACCAGACGAAGACGCCCGGGCTCGTGAGCAGCGCCACCGCCGTCGCGACGCGGGCGAGCCGACGGAGCTCCTTCGCGAGCGCCACCGACTCTCTACTCGACTGGAGCGGCGCCGCTATCTGCGCACTCGCCATGGGTCAGAGAAAGTGTAGCCAGGGTTTCCGTACCGTCCTGGCTACGGAGACGGCGACGACAGCGGATTTCACCGACGAGGAGCGACGGCGCGCGAGCGAGTACCACGCTCCGCTCTACGCCGCCCTCCTGCTCGACCTCGCCCTCGCGACCGGCGTGCTCGCGGCGCTCGCCTGGAGCCGGCTCGGATCATGGCTCTTCGTCGGCGGCCTTCCGCCGGCGGCCGGCGCGGCCCTCTACGCGGCGATCGTCGTCGCGCTCTCGGCTGTCGTGCGGTTGCCGCTCGCGCTCTGGCGCGGCTGGCGGCGCGAGCGCCGCTAGGGCTTCTCGACCCAGTCGCTCGGCGGCTGGCTCGCCGACCGCGCGAAGGGCCTCGCAGTCTCGGTCGTCCTCACGGCCGCGGCGTGGGCGGCCGCGGTCGCGCTCGCGCGGGCGCTGCCCGGCTGGTGGGCGCCGCCGGCCGGGGCGGCGCTGGCGCTCGCCGTGCTTCTCCTCTCGTTCGTCGCGCCGGTCGTCCTCGAGCCGCTCTTCAACCGCTTCCGTCCGCTCGCGGACGAGGCGCTCGCGGCCGAGCTGCGGTCGCTCGCGGAGCGGGCGGGCGTTCCCGTGCGCGACGTGCTCGTCGCGGATGCGAGCCGGCGCACGGCGAAGGTGAACGCCTACGTCTCCGGGCTCGGGCGCACGCGGCGCGTGGTGCTGTTCGACACGCTGCTGGAGGCCGCCGACCGGCGCGCGGTGCGGGTCGTCGTCGCGCACGAGCTCGGCCACCGGCGCGACCGCCACCCCGCGAAGCTGACGGCGCTCGCGATGGCGGGCGCCGCCGCCGCGGTCGCCGCGATCTGGGCCGCCCTCGGGACGCGGGTCGGATCGCCCGCGACACTGCCCGAGGTTCTCCTGCTCGTGACGGGGCTCGAGCTCGCAGGGCTCCCGGCCGGCTCCGCGCTCTCTCGGCGCTGGGAGCGCGACGCCGACCGCGCCTCCCTCGACCTGAGCGAGGATCCGGACGCGTTCGCCCGCGCGCACCTCGAGCTCGCGCGCCGCAACCTCTCGGATCTCGCACCGCCGCGACTCGCGTATCTGCTCCTCTTCTCGCATCCGACACCGCCCGAGCGGCTCGCCCTCGGCGCCGCGTGGCGTGAGACGCACACATAGAGTCAGGACGTGGCCGAGCTCGACCTGACGGGCAAGCGCGCGATCGTCACCGGCGCCTCGTCGGGCATCGGCCGTGCGACCGCGCACGCGCTCGCGGAGGCGGGAGTGCGCGTCGCCGGCGGCGCGCGGCGCGTCGACCGGCTCGAGACGGAGATCGCGCTGCCGCTCGACGTCACCGATCCCGCCAGCTGCGAGCGGTTCGTCGCCGAGGCGGTCGAGCGGCTCGGCGGGCTCGACATCCTCGTCAACAACGCGGGGCTCGCGCTCGGCCGTGCGCCGTTCGACGAGTCGAGCGAGGAGGACGAGCAGACGGTGTTCGGCGTCAACGTCCTCGGCCTCGTCCGGATGACCCGGCTCTGCCTGCCGCGCTTCGGCGACTGGGGCCACATCGTCAACATGGGCTCCGTCGCCGGCCGGGTCGCCTACGAGGGCGGCGCGACGTACGTGTCCGCGAAGTTCGCCGAGCGCGGCTTCACGTACGCGCTGCGGGAGGATCTGCTCGGGAGGCCGGTCCGGATGACGACGGTCGACCCGGGGCTCGTCGAGACGGAGTTCTCGCTCGTCCGCTTCAAGGGCGATGCCGAGCAGGCGGCCGCCGTCTACCGCGGGGTCGAGGCGATGCGGCCGGAGGACATCGCCGACTGCATCCTCTTCGCGCTCACGCGGCCGTGGCACGTCAATGTCGATGAGATCGTCGTCAAGGCGCGCAACCAGTCGTCGGGCGGGCGTGTCCTCCGCGACGCGTAGCGCCGCTCAGTTGCAAGTTGCAAGTTGCAACTTGGTCATCGGGGCAGCGGCCAGGCGTGCCAGCGCTCCGGCTCCATCCAGGCCGTGAAGCGGCGGCTCTCGCGGTTGCCGTACGGCTTGCCGGTGTAGCGGAGCGCGAGCCGGTCGATGTCTCGCAGGCCCTCGTCCTCCTCGATCGAGACGACACGGCCGAGCAGGCTGACGTGCCGGTACCAGTCGCCCTCGGCGAGCACGGTGAGCGCGACCGCCGGGTTCTCGCGCAGGTAGCCGAGCCGGGCGCGGCTCTCGTCCATGTTGAGCAGGACGCGGCCGTCCTCCCAGTCGTACCAGGTCGCGGCCGTGTGCGGCGAGCCGTCGGGGCGGACGGTGCCGACGACCGCCGGGTTCGGGCGGGCGAGGAACGCGTCTACCTCGGGCGGGACGGGGACGCGCGGCATCTCAGCCGCCCGCCCTCTTGTCGGCCCAGCGCTTGAGCCCGGCGTACGACTGCCAGAACGGTATCGCCTGGCCGTATGCCTCCGCGTCCTCGTCGGAGTCGGAGAGCTCGGCGAGCGCGTGCGCGACGAACTCCTCCTCGGTCGCGCCGCCCGCCACCGAGTCGGCCCAGTCCTCGAGCGAGAGGCGCAGCTGGGCGAGGTGCCGCACGGGATCCTCGGCGACGCCGAAGTGGATGAGCGCGAGCCGCGCGGGCTCGCGGCGCTCGATCTCGTCGAGTGTCCGCTCCCACGCCTCGACGTCGATCTCGGGCGGCGGCGTCGGCGGCATGACGAAGCGGCCGGGAAGGACGCGGACGCCCGCCGCGTCGCCGGCCCAGAGCGTCCCGTCGCGGTCGAGGTAGCAGACGTGGTGCGAGGCGTGGCCGGGCGTGGCGAAGCACTCGAGGCCGAGCACGCGGTCGCCGACCGGGTGGACGTTCTCCTCGGGCACCGGCGCGAGCTCGCCCCAGAGGCTGTCGAACGAGTTGCCGTAGAGCCGGCGCGCGCTGCGCTCGAGCCGCTCGGGGTCGACGAGGTGGGGCGCGCCGACCGGCGAGACGTGGACCTGCAGGCCGGGATGCTCGCGGACGAGCACGCCGGCGGCGCCCGCGTGGTCGAGGTGGATGTGGCTGAGCAGCAGATGGCGGACGTCGCCGAGCTCGAGCCCCCGGGCCGCGAGCCCCTGCTTCAGCGTGCCGACCGTCGTCGCCGGCCCACAGTCGAAGAGCGCCGGACCGTCCTCGGTGTCGAGCAGGTAGCTCGCGATCACGCGCTCGCGCCCGAGGTGGAGGAGGTCGATCGGCTCCGGGGCGGCCATGCCCCGATCCTATGTCGCGTGCGCTCGCGGCCGGGCTACCAGCCGGGCTCCACCACAGGCATCGTCTCGACGTCGATCCGCCGCGTCTGCTTCGGACGCGTCCGCGTCCGCTCGGCCGGGCGCCTGCGCTCGAGCGCGACCGTCGCGCCGTAGCCGAAGGCGGCGCAGAGCAGGGAGAGGACCGCCGAGCCGAGCCCCGCGGTCATCCAGACCGCGCCGAACCCGAACCCGATCACACAACCGACGTACCGCATTGCCGACCCGCGCACCGCCGAACCTCCTCGTCGAGAGAACCGTTGCCCGACGACGATTCGCCGCCGAACGGCCCAGCCCTCCTACGCCTCCGCGTTGCGCTCGCGCGCGGCGGCGAGGATCTGCTCCGCCTCGGCGCGATTCCCCCAGCCGCGCGTCTCCGTCTGCTTCGACGGCTCGAGGTCCTTGTAGCGCTGGAAGAAGTGCTCGATCTCGTCGCGGAGCTCGTTCTGGACGTCGTGGATGTCGGCCACGCGCTCGAATGCCGGATCTCCTTGCGGGACGCAGAGAAGCTTCTCGTCGGGACCCTTCTCGTCGGACATGTGGAAGACGCCGATCGTGCGCACGCGGATGCGGCAACCGGGAAAGGTCGGGTCGGACACGAGCACGAGCGCGTCGATCGGGTCGCCGTCCTCGGCGAGCGTCCCCTCGATGAAGCCGTAGTCGGCTGGATACGACATCGACGTGAACAGCCGCCGGTCGAGGACGATGCCGCCGAGCTTCTCGTCCCACTCGTACTTGTTCCGAGAGCCCGCTGGGATCTCGACGAAGACGACGTCCTCGCTCATCGGGAGCGAGCAGCCGCCGGCACGAGCGCCTGCTCGAGGTCGTCGACGAGGTCGGCCGCGGACTCGATCCCGACCGAGAGCCGCACGAGGCTCGGCGGGGCCGCGAACGGCGCGTCGGCGGTCGCCGCGTGCGTCATCCGCGCCGGGACCTCGATCAGGCTCTCGACGCCGCCGAGCGACTCGGCCAGCCGGAACAGGTGCGTCCGCGCCGCGAGCGACTCGGCCTCCTCCGCCGACTCCGCCAGGAAGGAGACCATGCCGCCGAAGTCGCGCATCTGGCGCGCTGCGATCGCGTGCCCGGGATGGCGCGGCAGACCGGGGTAGAGGACGCGCTCGACGCGCGGGTGCCGCTCGAGCATCGAGGCGACGGCGATCGCGTTCTCGCAGTGCCGCCGCATCCGCAGCGCGAGCGTCTTGATCCCGCGCAGCACGAGCCAGCAGTCGAACGGTCCGGGCACGGCGCCGAGGGACTTCTGGAGGAAGCGGAGCCGCTCGGCGACCGTGGGATTGTTCGTTCCGGCGAAGCCGCCGACGACGTCGGAGTGGCCGCCGAGGTACTTCGTCGTCGAGTGGACGACGACGTCGGCGCCGAGCTCGAGCGGCCGCTGCAGGTACGGCGTCGCGAACGTGTTGTCGACGACGAGCAGCGCGCCCGCCGCATGCGCGGCCTCCGCCGCCGCGCGGATGTCGACGATGTTGAGCATCGGGTTCGACGGCGTCTCGATCCAGACCATCCGCGTCGTCTCGTCGAGGTGCCCGGCGAGGTTCGGGAATTCCTCGGCCGGCAGGTAGTCGAAGCGGTAGCCCTTGGGCTCGTAGACCTGCGACGTCATCCGGTAGACGCCGCCGTAGACGTCGGCGACCAGGACGACGCGGTCGCCCGGGTCGAGCAGGTGGAAGAGCGTCGTGACCGCGCCGAGGCCGGAGGAGTAGGCGACCCCGTGCTCGGCCGACTCGAGCGAGGCGAGCGCCGTCTCGAGGGCGTGCCGGGTCGGATTCGCGACGCGCGAGTAGTCGTAGCCCTTGTGCTCACCGACCGCTTCCTGGACGTAGGTCGACGTCTGGTAGATCGGCGTGATGATCGCGCCGGTCGCCGGATCCGGCTCCTGGCCGACGTGGATCGCGCGCGTCTCGAAGTCCATCAGGTCGATGCTAACCAGCCGGCAAGCTCGCCCAGCGGCTCGCTCAGGTCGAGCGGCCTCTCGCCGGGCTCCCACCAGACGCCCTTGACCGCGAGCTCGCCTGTCTTGCGGTCGAACACGGGCTCGATGCGGCCCACGAGCCGGTCGCCGCGGAGGATCGGGAGGACGTAGTAGCCGAACTCCCGCTTCGCGGCGGGGACGTACATCTCGAGCCGGTAGCGAAAGCCCCAGAGCGCCTCGGCGCGGTCGCGATCCTTGACGAGACCGTCGAAGGGCGACAGGAACGTGACGCGGTCGGGAATCGGGGCGTCCTCCGCCTCCGGGTGCGCGACGAGCTTTCCGCGCTCGAGCTGCACGCCGGCTGCGCGGAAGCGGCGCTCCTCGAAGATCCGCTTCGCCTTCGCCCACGGCACCTTCTCGGTCTCGGGGTACCAGCGCTCGGCGAGATCCCAGAGCCGCTGCTTGCCGCGCCGCCCGACGACCGCGACCTCGCCGCGCGTGTTCAGGAGGCCGAGCATCAGGCCCATCTTCCGCTCGCCCCACCAGTCGTGCGCCTCCCTGCGGTGGCCGGGCGCGTCCTCGATCTCGCGCGAGAGGAGCGGGCCGCGCCGCTCGAGCTCTCGCAGGATGTGACGGCGGAAGGAGGCGTGCTCCTTCAGGTGGGCGACGATACGCAGGTCGAGCGGCCGGTCGCGCCGGCGCATGCGGGCGCGCAGCAGCGGCAGGTCGTCGGCGGGATAGACGAACGCGTTCCACTCCACGAGCTTGCGTTCCTCCCAGAGCAGCCGGTCGAGCTCCGAGACGTCGAACGGCCCGAGCCCGCTCCAGAGGACGAGATGCTGGGGCGGGGCGACGACCGAGATGGGGTCGAGCTGGAGGAGGCCGAGGCGGCGGACGGTCTCGAGGACGCCGCTCGCCGATCCGTCGAGCGCCTGCGCGCGCACCGCGATCCGGCGCGCCTCCTCGACGCCGACCTCACGCATGGCGCACCTCCGCGAGCCCGAGGACGCGCGCGAGCCGCGCCGCCGCCCGCTCGAGGCGCCCGCCGACGTTCCCGCGCACGCCCGGCTCGCGGTGGAAGCGTCGCACGTGGAGGACGCCCTCCGCGCGGTCGGCCTTGAGGTCGGCGCGTCCGACGATGCGGTCGCCGGCGAGCAGAGGCAGGACGTAGTAGCCGTAGGCGCGCTCGTGCTCGCGCTTGTAGACCTCGATCACGTGGCGGAAGGCGAAGAGGCGCTCGAGCAGCGTCCGGTCCCAGAGGAGGTTGTCGAACGGGCAGAGCAAGGTGGGCGGCGCGGCGTCGCCGTCGAGCTCCGCGTCGGCGGCGACGTAGAGCGGCGGCCCGCCGTCGTCCGCGTGCACCTCGCGGAGGAGCCCGTCCTCGACGAGCGCGAGGACATGGTGGTGGAGCCGCGCGCGGCCGCCCTTGAGCCGCCAGTGCTCGCGGATCGCCGGCTCGGTCAGTGCGCCGCGGGCCTGGACGGCGAGGAGTGCGAGCGTCCGGAGCGTCTCGTCCTCGCTCGGCACGGGCGCGTCGAGCGCGCCGCGCGGGATGACCCGCTCCGCGAGGTCGTAGCGGCGCTGGAAGGCCTCGCGCCCCGCGACGACGAGCACGCCGTTGTCCCAGAGCGCCTCGAGCACCATCTTCGCCGGCTTCCAGTTCCACATGTCCGTGCCGTCGCCGCTTCCCTCGAAGTCGCGCGAGCCGAGCGGGCCCTCGGTGCGGATCCGCTCGAGCACCGGCTCGACGAGGTCGCCGTGCTCGAGCATCGCCCGTTCGTGGAAGTGCCAGTGCGCCCCATCCTCCATCGTCCGCCGGAAATGCGGCCACAGCTCGATCGGGAGCAGACAGGCCTCGTGTGCCCAGTACTCGAAGATCCGCCCGGCCGCGATCAGCCGCTGCAGCGTCGCGTCCTCGAAGGCGCCGATCCTGGCGGACAGCGTGAGCCGGTGCGCGCGGTCGACGGCGGAGATCGAGTCGAGCTGGACGGCGGAGAGGCGGCGGATCGCGCCCTCGATCTCCCCCTCCTGTGCGCGCCGGAAGCGGGGCGTGTAGCCCTGAGCCGAGACGACGAGCCGCCTGACGGCGGTGAGGCTTACGGTTGCCGTTCCCATCTCCCCTGTACCTACCAGCTACCGGCGCGTCGGCGTCGCCCGACTCGATAGCCTCACGCCCGTGCCGCGCCCGAGACGCCGCAATCCGTGGGTCGTGACGAGCGAGATCCTGATGTGGATCCTGTTCGCCGCGCTCCTGTTCCCGGCGGGCTTCGCGGGCTGGGCCGTCGGCCACTACACCTCGCTCGGCAAGCCGCCGGCGACCGTGACGGTCACGGCGGCCGCCTCGACTCCCTCGACGCCGACGACGACCGCAGTTGCGACGACGACGTCGACCTCGTCCGGGGGCGCGAACGCCGCCGCCGGAAAAGCGGTCTTCACCGCCAACAGCTGCGCCACCTGTCACACGTTCCAGCCGGCGGGCGCGACCGGGCAGGTCGGCCCCGACCTCGACACGGCGCCGACGGCCTCCGCGAAGCTCGACCACAACATGAACCTGACCGCGTTCGTGAAGCAGTCGATCGTCGACCCGGACGCGTACATCGCGAAGGGCTACAAGGCGAACGTCATGCCGCACACGTTCGGGACGTCGCTCTCGAAGACGCAGCTCGCGGACCTCGTTGCCTTCATCGTCTCCGGCCAGAAGTAGCCCGCGGGCATTCTCCAGATCGTCGCCCGATCGCAACCCACTCGTCGCTCGCTGCGCGGGAGGATTGCAGTGCGATGGGGCTGATGGACTTCCCGGACTTCGACGACGCGCTCCGCAGCCGCCTCGCAAGCGCGCGCGACCGTCTGGCCGAGGAGTTCGAGGGGATTCACGACCGCGAGACGATCAGCGCGACGCTCGACGCCTCGGCGCGAGAGCTGAGCGGCGGCGAGGTGACGGCGTTCCTGCCGATCCTCGTCGAGCGCTTCGCCCGCGAGCGGCTCCGGGCGCAGGCGCAGAGCGCGGGTCGGGTGGCCAAGACGATTCCGGAGGTGCTGTTCGTCAGCCTCACGGGCGGCGGCAGGGCGCAGATCGGAGCTGCCCTGCTCGCGCGCCGGGCCGGCCCTGCCGTCAGCGTCCACTCCGCAGGATCGAACGCGGTCGCGAGCGTCGATCCGAGCGTGCGGGCGGTGCTCGAGGAGGTCGGGGTCGACCTCACGGAGGCGTTCACGAAGCCGATCAGCCCCGAGGTGCTCGCCAGCGCGGACGTCGTGATCACGATGGGGAGGAGCGTCGGCGACTTCGAGATCCCGGAGACCGTCCGCCACCTCGACTGGCGCGTCGGCGACCCTGCGGGGGCCGACGTGGACGAGGCGCGTCGCGTCCGCGACGACATCGAGCGGCGGATCGAGGCGTTCGTCCGCGACGCCCTGCCCGAGCCCGCTCCCGCCGCGTAGAGCGCCGAGACGCCTTCGGCGCTGGGCTCGGAGACGGTGACCCGCGGAGGGGCGCCGGCGTCCTCGGCCCTGCCCCTCCGCGGGCACCGTCCACCTCACCGAGGCGGACTCAGGTGCCGGTTCCCGTGAACGTCAAGCTGAACGGCTGGCCGTTCCAGCTTCCGTTCGTCGACCCGTTGACGGTCCCGGTCGACGTCGGGGAGAAGGCGTAGAACATCTCGCAGAACTTGTGCGGCAAGATGGTCGCGCCCTGGCAGTTTTGTGCGCCGCCGAACACCCCGGCCGCCCCGCCGGCCCCGCTCATGACCTGCGAGACGCCGCTCACGTTCCTCACAGCGGCGCCGGACCGGATCCGTTGGCGATGGTGGCGACGATGCCGGCCGGGGCGGAAGCGAGCAGGATCAGCGCGAGCCGACCCTCCGGCTGACAGTACGAAGTCCACGTGGCATTTCGACCTCCTCGTTCCTCTGGCCGTTGCGCTACGTGCGGACAGAGCGAATGATGAAGGGACCCTGCCTCGTCGTGCGGCCGAGAACTCTCTCACAGAGACGTGCCGACTACAACGGAGCGGCCGAGGTGGTCGCCTCAGGCGCGCGTGCCGCTGACGACGTCGACTACGCGCTCCTGCGCCGTTGCCGGGTAGTCCGCGCCGAGCTTCTCCTCGAGCAGGCGCTTCAGCTCGCCGCTCTCCGCGAGCTCCTGCGTGATGTCGGCGCCGCCGACGAGCTCGCCCTTGACGAACACCTGCGGGATCGTCGGCCAGCCCGACAGCTCCGACAGCTCCTGCCGGATCGACGGGTCGGGGAGGACGTCGACGGCCGTCACCGGCGCGCCCGCCGCCCGCAGCGCCTCGAGCGCGCGGCCCGAGTTTCCGCACATGACGAACTGCGGCGTCCCCTTCATGAAGAGCGCCACCGGCTCGTCGTCGATCACCTGCTTGATCCGCTCGCCCAACTCGCTCATGCCGTCCCCCTCGTCTTGATCCGAAGCTCGTGGATGGTGCCGTCGCGGAGCGGCTCGGCGAGCGCCTCGTTCACGAGGCGGTGCTGGTCGAGCAGCGGCAGCCCGTCGAAGCGCGGGCTCTGCACGGTCACCTGGAAGTGGTCGCCGCCGCCGGTGCGATCCTCGACGCGCAGCTCGGGCGCGTCGGGAAACGCGTCGCGGAGAAGAGATTCGAGGCGCTCGGCGGCCACGAGCGGAGAGTAGCTACGAGCGGTGGGCCAGGAAGTCGAGCAGGTCGCTGCGGGTGAGGACGCCGACCGGCTTCCCCGCGCGCGCGACGACGACGGCGTTCGTCCCGCCGCTCAGCGTCGCGAACACCGCGTCGAGCGTCGACGACGCCTCGACCGCCGCGAGCGGAGGCTGCATCGCCGCTGCGACGTCCTCGTGCACCGCGTCCGGGTTCGCGAACACGCGCTCGAGGAGGGCGCGATCCTGGAGCGAGCCGATCACGTCCGCGAGCGACTCGCACTGTCCGTCGCGGACGACGGGCAGCTGCGAGATGCCATAGCGCTGCATCGCGTCGATGCCCTCGCCGACCTTCGCGTGAGCCGCGATCGTGACGAGCTCGGGCACCTCCCCGCCGTGCCTCGAGCGGAGCAGCTCCTCCACCGTGGGCGTCGGCGCCTGCCGCTCGACGAAGCCGTGCTCGAGCATCCAGTTGTCGTCGTAGAACTTCGACATGTACGACCGGCCCGAGTCGGCCACGACCGCGAGCACGGTCGCCTCCGCAGGCAGCTGCTCGGCCACCCGGATCGCCGCCCAGAGCGTCGACCCGGCCGAACCGCCGGCGAGGATGCCCTCGTCGCGCGCGAGCCGCCGCGCGGTGAGGAACGAGTCGCGGTCGGAGACCCGGACCCACTCATCGACGACGTCGAGGTCGATCGTGTCGGGCCAGGTGTCCTTGCCGATCCCCTCGACGAGATATGGATGGAGCTCGCTGTCGTCGCGGGCGGTGTAGATCGAGCCCTCGGGATCGACGCCGACGATCCTCACCTCGGGCTTGCGCTCGTGGAACCAGCGGCCGACGCCGGAGATCGTCCCGCCGGTGCCGACCGAGATGACGAGCGCGTCGAGCTCGCCGCCGGTCTGCTCCCAGATCTCGGGGGCCGTCACGTCGTAGTGCGCCTGCGGGTTCGCCGTGTTCGAGTACTGGTCGGGCTTGAAGCCGCCCGGGATCTCCTCGGCGAGCCGCGACGAGACGGAGTAGTAGGACTCGGGCGAGTCGTGGTCGACCGCGGTCGGCGTGATCACGACCTCGGCGCCGTACGCACGGAGCATCGAGATCTTCTCCTGGCTCATCTTGTCGGGCATGACGAAGATGCAGCGGTAGCCCTTGCGCGCCGCCGCGATCGCGAGCCCGACGCCGGTGTTGCCGGAGGTCGGCTCGACGATCGTCCCGCCCGGTCTCAGCTTCCCGTCGCGCTCCGCCTGCTCGATCATCGCGAGCCCGATCCGGTCCTTGAGTGAGCCGCCCGGGTTGAGGTACTCGAGCTTCGCGAGGATGCGGGCGCCGCCGGCGGGAGAGAGCCTGTCGAGCCTGACGATCGGCGTGCCGCCGACGAGGTCGAGGATGGTCGGATACTCCCGCGGCATCGGCGGGAAGCCTAGAGCAGTCGGCGGCGTTGGAAGTAGGCATGAAGATCACCGTGATCGGCCGTGGGAACGTCGGCGGCGGCCTTGCGCAACGGTGGCGCGCAGCCGGCCACGACGTGCAGGAGCTCGGCCGCGACGGCGGCGACGCGTCGAACGCGGACGTCCTCCTCGTCGCGGTGCCGTCGACCGCGATCGCGGAGGCGCTCGGGAAGGTGAGCGGCATCGAGGGCAAGCCGGCGATCGACGCGACGAACGCCTTCCGTGGCCGCGACGAGGGCTTCGAGTCGCTCGCGCACGAGGTGCGCTCGATCGTCGGCGGGCCGACGGCGAAGTCGTTCAACCTCAACTTCGCCGCCGTCTACGACGAGATCGACGCCCAGCGCGTGCGGCCGTCGAACATCTACGCGGCCGACGACGAGGCGCGGGAGGTCACGGAGCGGCTGATCCGCGACGCCGGCTACGACCCCGTCTACGCCGGCGGGCTCGACCAGGCGCGGCTGCTCGAGGACGCGCTCGCGCTCCTCTTCGCCGTCAACCAGGCCGGGATGGGCGCGCACTTCTATCGCTTCGCGCCGCCCGGGCAGCTCTAGCCGGCGTAAACCTCCTCCGCCTCGACTGCGACCTCGCTCGAGCGGACGAGGACGAGCGCGGCAAGGACTCCCGCGGCGGAGATCCCGGCCGTGACCCAGAAGGCGAGCGCGTAGCCGCTCGTGAACGCCGCCGCCTGCGAGTGGCCGGTCCGCAACAGGCTCGTCGCGTGCGACACGGCGACGCTCGAGGCGATCGCGATGCCGATCGCCCCGCCCACCTGCTGCGCGGTGTTGAGCAGTCCCGAGGCGAGCCCTGCCTCCCGCTCGCCGACGCCGGCGAGCGCGGCGATCGAGACCGGGATGAAGGCGAGCGCGAGGCCGAACCCGAACATGAGGTAGCCGCCGAGCAGGTCGCCGACGTACGTCCCGTGCACGGGGATCTGGGCATACCAGATCAACGCTCCCGTGTTGAGCGCGAGCCCGGCCACCATGACCGGCTTCGGCCCGAAGCGGGTGGAGAGCGCCTGCGAGAGCGCGGCGACGAGCACCGTCGTTCCCGCGGTCGCGAGGAACGTGATCCCGGTCTTCAGCGGCGAGTAGCCGAGGACGTTCTGGACGTAGAGCGTGAGGAGGAAGAAGTCGGCGAAGATCGACGCGCCGAGCAGGAGCCCGACGGCGTTCGCGCCGGCGAGCGTGCGGATGCGGAAGATCGAGAGGGGCATCAGCGGGTGTTCGACGCGCGTCTCCCAGACGACGAAGAAGACGATCAGGAGCGCAGCCGCGGCGAGCAGCCCGATCGTCGTCGCATCGCTCCAGCCGTCGACCGGAGCCTTCGAGATCGCGTAGACGAGCAGCGCGAGCCCGCCCGTGACCGCCGACGCGCCGACGGCGTCGAACTCCCGTGCGATGTCCGGAGCGCGGCTCTCGCGCACGACGCCCGGCGCGAGCGCGAGGACGAGCGCGCCGACCGGCACGTTGACGAAGAAGATCCACTCCCAGCCGGCGTAGCGGGTGAGGATCCCGCCGAAGAGCACGCCGGCCGCGGCGCCGCTACCGCCCATCGCGCCCCAGATTCCGAGCGCCTTGTTTCGCTCGGCGCCCTCCTCGAACGTCGTCGTGATGATCGACAGCGTCGCCGGGGAGACGATCGCGGCTCCGAACCCCTGCACGGCGCGCGCGGCGACGAGCACGCCGGTCGACCCGGAGAGGCCGCAGACGAGCGAGGCGATCGAGAAGATCGTCACCCCGACGAGGAACAGGCGCTTGCGGCCGAGGATGTCGCCGGCCCGCCCGCCGAGGAGCAGGAAGCCGCCGAACGTGATCGCGTAGGCGGTGATCACCCACTGCAGCCCGGTCTGGGAGAAGTGCAGGCTGCGCCCGATCGACGGGAGCGCGACGTTGACGATCGAGACGTCGAGCACCGTCATGAAGAAGGCGACGCAGACGAGTGCGAGGGCTTGCCAGCGACGCGGATCCGGTGCGGCCATGTTCGTCTCCTCCGAAGGTCGGTTGCGGGAGGGAACGTGCCAGATGCTGCGACTATTTCCCAGGCCACTACTTCCGGGGCCGCCGCTCGGGAGGGCTGATCCCGAGGACGAAGCTGCCGGCGAGCCC
This sequence comes from Gaiellaceae bacterium, assembly GCA_035517075.1. Classification (GTDB taxonomy): domain Bacteria; phylum Actinomycetota; class Thermoleophilia; order Gaiellales; family Gaiellaceae; genus Palsa-739. The sequence goes on from DATIZN010000001.1 coordinate 23,088, forward strand.
GGCACGCTGGCGTACGGTGAGGCCGCGCCCGGGCCCGGCCGAGAGCGCGCGCCACAGCACGGCCGCCCCGGCGAGCGTGACCGCGCCCGGAAGGGCGACCCACAGCCAGGAGAGCCCCCCGCCGACGCGCTCGATCGTGAGCGAGATCCCGACGAAGAGCGCGACGCCGCCGACCGTGAAGAGGAGCGTTCCCGCCAGCCAGAGCCGCGACGTGAGCCGGCCGGCGGGCGCCGCTCCTTCCACGGTGATCCGAGCCAGCTCGCGCGGCACGTAGCGGACGAGGCGGGGCGACTCGACGCGGACGACGCGCGCGTCGACCGCCGGCCACTCGCGCTCCTCCCGGAGGACGATCCGCCGCGGCCGCAGCTCAACGCGCTCGACCGCCTCGAGCGGCACCGCCCGCACCGCGCCGCCGGCGTCGACGAGGAGCACGAGCCCGCGGTCGGTCCGATTCACCGCAGCCACCCGTCCGCTTCCCACGCTGAACCCCTCCAGCCCCGCGTCGCCGCTCGCCGCCGACGGGATCTCGTACGTCACGGGCTAGGAGACCTCCTAGTGCCGGAAGTGGCGGCGGCCGGTGAACACCATCGCCGCGCCCGCCTGCTCGGCGGCCGCGATCACGTCCGCGTCGCCGCGGCGCGAGCCTCCCGGCTGGACGATGGCCGTCGCGCCCGCGTCGAGCGCGAGCTGCGGCCCGTCGCGGAAGGGGAAGAAGGCGTCGGAGGCGAGCGCCGAGCCGGCGATGTCGTGGCCGAAGCGCTCCGCCTTCTCGATCGCGATCTGCACCGCGTCGACGCGGCTCATCTGGCCGGCGCCGATCCCGATCGTCGCGAGATCCTTCGCGAGGACGATCGCGTTCGAGGCGACGTGCTTGCAGACGCGCCAGGCGAAGACGAGGTCGCCCCACTGCGGTTCCGCCACCTTGCCGGCGACGACCGTCCAGCCCTCGCGGTCGTCGATCTCGGCGTCGGAGTCCTGGACGAGCATCCCGCCGAGCACCCGCTTGTACTGGCGCTCGCCGGGCTCGCCGGCGCGGCGCTCGCGGTCGACGAGGATCCGCGTGTTCTTCTTCCGCTGCAGCGCCTCGAGCCCCGCGTCCGAGTAGCCGGGCGCGAAGAGGACCTCGACGAACTGCTCGGCGAGCTTCTCCCCGAGGCGCCCGTCGACGTCGCGGTTGAGCACGACGATGCCGCCGTAGGCCGACGTCGGGTCCGATGCGAGCGCCTTGTCGTACGCCTCCTCGACCGTCGCGCCGATCGCGACGCCGCACGGGTTCGCGTGCTTCACGATCACGCACGCCGGCAGTGCGAACTCGCGCGCGACGGCGCGGGCGCCGGAGAGGTCGTTGAGGTTGTTGAACGAGAGCTCCTTCCCGTGCAGCTGCTCGACGCGCGAGAGGAGGTGGCGGCGGACGCCGCGCTCGGCGTAGTACGCGGCCCGCTGGTGCGGGTTCTCGCCGTACGCGAGGCCGGTCACCTTCTCGAGCGCGATCACGAGCGAGTCGGGGAAGGTGTCGCGCGCGCCGAACCAGGTCGCGATCGCAGCCTCGTAGGCGGCCGTGTGGGCGAACGCCTCGGCCGCGAGGCGGCGGCGCGTCTCGGCGGAGAGGCCGCCGTCGCGACGGAGCTCGGCGAGGACGGGCCCGTACTGGTCGCGCCGGCAGACGGGCGCGCAATGGGCGAAGTTCTTCGCCGCCCCTCGTAGCATCGACGGGCCGCCGATGTCGATCATCTCGACCGCCTCGGCCTCGCTCACGCCCTTCCGCGCCGCCACCTCCTCGAACGGGTAGAGATTGACGCAGACGAGGTCGAACGGCTCGATCCCGTGCTCCGCGAGCGTGGCCACGTCCTCCTCGTCGTCGCGGCGGGCGAGGATTCCGGCGTGGACGCGCGGGTGGAGCGTCTTCACGCGGCCGCCGAGCATCTCCGGCGAGTCGGTCAGCTCCTCGACGCGCTCGACGGGGAGGCCGATCGCCTCGAGCGCAGCCGCCGTCTTCCCGCTCGCGACGAGCTGCCAGCCGAGCGAGACGAGCCCGCGCGCGAACTCGTCGAGGCCCTCCTTGTCCCAGGTCGAGACTAGCGCTCGCACAGCTCCCTCACCGTCTCGGGGAGCAGCCGGTGCTCCACCTGCTTGATCCGTTCGTGCAGCGACTCCGGCGTGTCGTCTGGAAGGACGGGGACGCGCTCCTGTGCGAGGACGGGCCCGGTGTCGATCCCCTCGTCGACGAGGTGCACCGTCGCGCCCGACTCTCCGACGCCCGCGGCGAGCTGCTGCTCGATCGCGTGTGCGCCGGGGAACTCCGGCAGCAGCGACGGGTGGACGTTGACGACGGCGCCGGGAAAGCGCTCGAGAAAGGCGGGCGTGAGGAGATGCATGTAGCCGGCGAGGACGACGAGGCGGACGCCGTGCTCCTCGAGCCAGTCGGCCATCGCGGCGTCGCGGCCGGCACGGTCGGAGTAGTCGGCGAGCTCGAATGCCGCGGCCGGGACTCCGTTGGCGCGCGCGAGCGCCGGTGCATCGCGCCGGTTGCTCGCGACGGCGACCACCGGGAGGCCGGCGTCGAGCAGCGCCTGGAGGTTCGTTCCCTCGCCGCTGACGAGCACGCCGATCATGCGATCCGCCCGATCACGAGCTCGTCGGGCTGCGGCTCTGCAACCACCGCGCAGAAGCCGATCCCGAGGTTGAAGACGCGGCGCAGCTCGACCTCCTCGACGTGGCGCGCCAGCCACTCGAAGACCGGCGGGCGCTCCCACGCCTCCCAGTCGATCTCGACGCTGAGCCCATCCGGGACCATGCGGGAGAGGTTGCCGGCGACTCCACCCTGCGTCACGTGCGCGAAGGCGCGGGCGGAGCTTCGCAACCGGCGCGCCTCGGGCAGGTAGCAGCGCGTGGGCGCGAGCAGATCGTCGCCGTCGTAGTCCTCCAGCTCGAGCACGCTCCGCACGAGGGTGAATCCGTTCGCGTGCACGCCCGCGGAGGTGAAGCCGATCACGGCGTCTCCCCGTTCGACGCGCGTTCCGTCGATCAGCTCCGCGCGATCCACGATCCCGACGCACGTGGCGGCGAAGTCGAGCTCGCCCTCGCGGTAGATGCCGGGCAGCTCCGCGGTCTCGCCGCCGACGAGGGCGATGCCGGCCTCCCGGCAGACGCCTGCCGCCCCTTCCACGAGCTCGGCGACTTCCTCGAGGTCGATCCGGTTGGCGGCCACGTAGTCGAGCAGGAAGAGCGGCTCTGCGCCGCACGTGATCACGTCGTTGATGCCGTGTGCGGCCATGTCGGCCCCGCAGCTCCGCAGCTTGCCGCGCGGGCGGGCGACGATCGGCTTCGTCCCGATCGAGTCCATGGACGAGGCGAGGAAGCGCCGCTCGTCGAGCGGGTGGAGGCCCGCGAAGGCGCCGAAGCCGCGAGCGCCCGTGGACTCGATGGCGTTGCGCAGCCGCTCGACGACCGCTTCGCCCTTTTCGATCGAGACCCCGGCGGCCTCGTACGTCTGCCCCTCGCCGCTCACGAGCCGAGTCTACGGCGACCTGCCGATGTCCGTTCCAGCCATGTACGGGGTCTGACCCCGGACACGTCCGCTCTAGACGAAGAGCTCGCCGTACAGCTCGGGCCGGCCCTTCGGGCCGCCGCGGACGAAGCGGACGACCGTGTCGCCGACCACGACGTCGTTCCCGTTGCGTTCCAGGTCGAGGATCTGGGCCAGCGCCTCCGCCTTGGCGGAAGGATCGTCGGCCCTCAGGTGCAGCTCCGCGAGACGGAGATCGTCCGCTTGCGCGATCAGCTCGTCGATCCAGTCGCGCGGCGGATGGAGCTCGAGCCGGTAGCCCGCGTTCGTCGAGACGAACGTGCGGCGGCCGCCGTGTTCCTGCACGCGCAGATCGCTCGCCTCGGCACGGGCGAGCGCGGCGTCGAACTCGTCCTCGTCGAGGACGAGCCCGAGATGGTCGACCCGCGGCAACGGCCACTGGCCCGGCTGGATGACGACGTTTACCGCGCCCTTCTCGAGCTCGGTCAGCCTGAGCTTGAAGCTCATCCGGTCGAGCTCCATCCACGAGACGCCCGGCTCGTACGAGGTCAGCTCCTCGCCTATCCGGCCGTGCCGGGCGACGAGGTCGAACGCGAGCTTGCCGACGTACCGCGCCTCGACCTCGCGGACGCGGCTCGTGACGAGGTGGTAGTGGAAGAGCTGCACGACGATTCATCGTGCCGCACGGGACGCGTCACCCGCGCAGCCACGCGACCTCCGGCTCCCAGCCGTCGATCGTCGCGTCGAGCCCGTGCTCGCGGGCGAGCGCCTCGGTCTCGCGGAAGAGCGCGCGCTGCTCGCCGCCGTCGGGGGTGCGCGCGATCCGCTCCAACCTCCCAAGTTGCAAATTGCAACTTGGTGGGAGCGGGTGATGTGCGAGCTCCCACTCGAGCCACTTGTTGTACGGCCGGACTCCTGCGCGTTCTTCAGCGACCGGTGGAGGGAGTTGACGTAGCCATCGAGCGGCGCCGCGGCCGTCGCCGGTCGACGGTCGTCACGGCCGCGAGTTGCTCCGCGGCCGCGCGAGCCGTGGACGATGATTCCGACCGCGTTCTCGTCCGCCTGCGCCCGCTCGAGCAGCTGCTCAAGCACGTGCCGGCTCGAAGCGCAGCTTCGCGGCCTCGGTAGGCACCTCGGTCGGGTAGTCGCCGGTGAGGCACGCACGGCAGAGGGAGGAGGCGCGGCGGCCGGTCGCCTCGACGAGTCCGTCGTGCGAGAGGTACGCGAGCGTCGTCGCGCCGATCTGCTCGCGGATCGCCTCGACGCTCCGTCCGGCGGCGATCAGCTCCGACGTGTCGGCGAAGTCGATCCCGTAGAAGCACGGCCCGATGATCGGCGGCGCCGAGACGCGGACGTGCACCTCGGCAGCGCCGGCGTCGAAGAGCATCTGCACGATCTGGCGCGTCGTGTTCCCGCGCACGATCGAGTCGTCGACCGCGACGACGCGCTTCCCCGCGACCTCGGCGACGGGGTGATACTTGAGGCGCGCCCCCTGCTGTCGCATCTCCTGGTCGGGCTGGATGAACGTCCGCTGCACGTAGCGGTTCTTGATCAGCCCCTCGCTGAAGGGGATCCCGAGCTCGCGCGAGAAGCCGATCGCCGCCGGAGTGCCGGAGTCGGGAATAGGCAGGACGAGGTCGGCCTCCACCGGCGCCTCGCGTGCGAGGCGCTCGCCCATCCGCACGCGCGCGTTGTGCACCTCGACGCCCTCGAGACGGCTGTCGGGACGCGCGAGGTAGAAGAACTCGAAGATGCAGAGCGCCCCGCCGCCGGCGCGCTCGAGCGCCTGCGTCGCGTGGATGCCGTCCGCGTCGACGACGACCGCCTCGCCCGGCTCGACCTCCCGTACGAGCTCGGCGCCGACGAGATCGAGCGCGCACGTCTCGCTCGCGACGATCCGATCTCCGTCGAGCTGTCCGAGCACCAGCGGCCGGAAGCCGTGGGGGTCGCGGAAGGCGAGGAGCCGGCCCTCCGAGAGCGCGACGACCGAGTACGCACCCTCGAGCCGGCGCATCGCGGAGGCCGTCGCCTCCTCGAGCGGCGCCGGATCGTTCGCGATCAGCGCGGCGATCAGCTCGCTGTCGGAGCTCGTGCGGAGCGTGACGCCCTCGCCGCGCAGCTCCTCGCGCAGCCCGCCGGCGTTGATCAGGTTCCCGTTGTGGCCGAGGGCGACCGTGCGAACGCTTCCGTGCTGGACGAGCGGCTGCGCGTTCGCCCACTGCGAGGAGCCCGTCGTGGAGTAACGCGTGTGACCGATCGCGACCTGGCCCTGCAGGCCATGCAGCTTCTGCTCGTCGAAGACCTGCGAGACGAGCCCGAGCTCCCGCATCGCGGTCAGCCGTCCCTGCTCCGAGACCGCGATGCCGGCCGACTCCTGGCCGCGGTGCTGGAGCGCGAAGAGGCCGAAGTACGTGAGCCGCGCGACATCGCGGCCCGGTGCGTAGACGCCGAAGACGCCGCACACGGCTAGCGCACCTCGCCGATCCGGACGAAGCCCCGCGAGCCGAGCCGCTCGACCGCCGTCGGCGCACAGGCGAGGATCGCGGCGCCGCGCCGCGAGTCGTAGTCCTCCGGAATCTCGACGTCGGCCTCGAGCCCGCCGCTCCACGCGGCGGCCTCGGCGAGCGCAGCCTCGAGGCCGGCGCAGCCGACGTCGTGGCAGAGGGAGAGGTGCGGCGCCGCCTTCCAGATGAAGCGGATCAGTGCCGCCTCCGCGACGAACGTCCCCTCGGGCGAGGCCGCGAGCAGGACGGCGTCGCCGCGCCGCCAGCGACCCGGAACCAGGCGCACGTCCGCGACGAGCCCGACGCAGCCGACGACCGGCGTGGGCGGGATCGAGACGCCGTTCGAGTCGTTGTAGAGCGAGACGTTGCCGGAGACGACCGGGATCCCGAGCGCTTCCGCCGCCTGCGCGACCCCCTCGACCGCCTGCGCGAGCTCGTGCGCGATCTCGGGCTTCTCGGGATTGCCGAAGTTGAGGCAGTCGGTCAGCCCGAGCGGCTCGCCTCCCGCGCACGCGACGTTGCGTGCCGCGCCGAGCGTCGCCTGCACGCCGGCGCGGAAGCCGTCGGTCTCGCCGGGCGCCGGCCCCTGCAGCGCGACGGCGAGGCCGCGCACCGAAGGGCGGAGCCGGAGCACGGCGGCGTCGAGCCCGGGCCGGCGGACGGTGCGC
>DATIZN010000002.1:0-141348 GCA_035517075.1 Gaiellaceae bacterium
GGCACGCCGACAAGGGAGGTAGCCTCGCGGCGGATGACGCCGCTGCTCATCGTCCTCGCGATCGGCTTCGCCTGGAGCATCGGCGCCCACTACACAGGCGCGGTGATGGGGATGCCGCACGCGCTGCGGGCGATCGGCGCGTGGCAGGCGCTGCTCCTGATGGCGCCTCTCGCCTTCCTCGGCGCCACCTTCGCCAGCCACGCCGTCGAGAAGCGTGTCGGCTCGGGTCTGACGACCGCGCATCTCTCGGTGAGCCAGCAGGCCGTCGTGATCGGCGTCGCGTTCGCGGCCACGACGTTCTTCAACCGCTTCCGCATGCCGACCTCGACGATCCAGATCCTCGTCTTCTCGGTCGTCGGGGTCGCGCTCGCGACGCACACCGGCGTCGAGTGGAGCTCGATCGAGCATCTCATCGCGGTCTGGGCGGCGGCTCCCGTCGCTGCGATCGGTCTCGGCGCGCTCCTCACGGTCGTCCTCGACCGCCTTCCGCTGCACGGCCGGATCGGCACGGTCCTCGTCGTGGTCGGCGCGATCGCTGCCTTTGCGATGGGCGCGAACGACGTGTCGAACGCGAGCGGCGCTCTCGTCGGCACCGGCACGTTCGGCCCGCTTGCGGCGGGTGCCGTCGGCGGGGCCGGCATCGCGGTCGGCGTCCTCACCTGGGGCAAGCCTCTCCTGCGCCGCGTCGCCTTCGAGATCGTGGAGGTCGACCGGGCGATGGCGACGGCCGCGCAGCTCGTCCAGGCGGCGGTCGTCCTCGCCGCCGTCGCCTTCGGCTTCTTCACCTCGATGAACCAGGCGCTCGTCGGCGCGATGGCCGGCGCCGGCTTCGCCCGCGGGCGCGAGACTGTGCACCTGCGGACGCTGCTCCTGATCGCCCAGGGCTGGCTGCTCGGGCCCGGAGCCGCGCTCGCGCTCGGCTACGCCCTCGGCTTCGCGGCGCGCTGACTCAGAGGGCAAGCTCGGCCGCGAGCGCGTCGACCACGCGAGGATCGAACTGCGTGCCCGCGCAGCGGCGGAGCTCCGCGGCCGCCTCGCGGCGCGAGAGGGCAGGCCGGTACGAGCGATCGGTGGTCATCGCGCTCCACGCGTCGCAGGCGCAGACGATGCGCGCGACGAGCGGGATCTCCTCCCCGGCGAGCCCATCGGGATAGCCGTTCCCGTCCCAGTGCTCGTGGCAGGAGCGCACGATCCGGCCGACCCGGCCCAGCAGGCCGCCGATCGGCTCGAGCATCTCGTGGCCCAGGATCGTGTGCGAGTTCATCAGCTCGCGCTCGTCCGGGTCGAGCGGGCCCGGCTTGTTGATGATGTCGGCCGGGATCTTCACCTTGCCGACGTCGTGGAGGAGCGCGGTGAACTCCGCCACGTTCTGCTCGTCGCCGTCGAGCCCGAGCCGCCGCGCGACCGCCCGCACCAGCTCGACCACGTCGCGGCTGTGCGTGCCGGTGTACTCGTCCTCCGCCTCGATCACGTCGCCGAGCAGGAGCGCCGTCTGCCGGTACGCCGTCGAGAGCTCGAGCATCTTCGTGTTCTTCTCGCGCCGCTCGGCGGCGAGCTGGGTCAGCGGCCGCAGCACGGGGAGGAGGAGGAGCATCGCCCACGGATGTGCGTGCGCCGGGAACGCCGCGAGGATTCCGAGCGGGGCCAGTAGCGCGTCGAACTGGTAGGCGCCGCGCACGTCCTCGAGATGTGTCCGCAGCGGGACCGGCCCCACCGCGGCGCGCGTGAGCAGGAACGTCGTCAGGAAGTCGAGGACGAACTGGCCGCCGAGCGCCGCCCCGTAGACCGGCACGTCCTGCCAGCGCGGCGCGTGGACGTCTGCGAGGTAGAGGACGAGCGCCGGGCCGACGGCATACCAGCACGAGGCGGTGTTGACGACGAGGGCGCGGTCGGGCGCGACCTCGCGCCGGACGACCTTCGGCAGCGCGCCGAGCAGCGCTCCGCCGCAGACCGCGAGCGGCAGCACGTGCACGGGCAGGACGAACCACATGACGACGAAGACGGCCTCCGTCGGCACGACGACGAAGGTCCCGGCGTACTCGACCTCGATGCTGCGCGCGACCGCATACGCGAGGAGCGAGACGACGAGCGCCGTCACCGAGAGCGGGGTGTGCTCGGGGAGGAACAGCGCGCCGATCGCGAGCACGGCGAAGGCCGTCGCCATGACGACGCCGGTGGTCGCTCCCTCGAGATGCCGGACGTCGTGCTCGCGCGCGTACTCGAGCCGCGCGTCGGCGGTGAGCGGGCGCTCGGGAGCCGCAGTGACCTCGATCGTCACCGGAACGTGATCGGCAGCGGGAGGGGTGAGTCTTGAGTCCTGGAGGAAAAACCCTCGTTCGAGGGAGCGATGCCCCCCGACAGAGTGATTGTCCGCACACGCAGGCACTTTCAAGCTTCGGCGACTGTGGCTGCGGTTTTTTCCGGGGGAAAGGGACGGCGCGTCGCGATCGCGTTCGCAGTCGTCGTCGTGGCGGCCGGACTGTCCGTTCCGGCCGCCTCGGCATCGCTGCTGGGCGGCGTCATGCCGTCCTGCGGGCCGATGTCGCACCCGTTCGCGCAGTTCGGGGACGACCACGGCTACTGCGAGTTCTCGAACCTCGGCTTCGAGAGCGGGGCGAGTGGGTGGACGCTGCATGGCGACGCCACGGTCGTCTCGGGGAACGAGCCCTGGAACGTATCGGGCCCCGGGACGCACTCGCTCGAGCTCGGCCCGGGCGCGAGCGCGCTGAGCGCGCCGCTGCCCGTCAACCTGCTCGATCCGTGGATCCGCTTCTTCGCCAAGTCCGACGGCGCCGACGGCTCGCTCCGGGTGCAGGTGGTCTTCAGCGGCCTGCTCGGCAACCTGACCGGGATCCTCAACTACGGCAGCCTCTCGGCCGGCGACTACTCGAGCTGGCAGCCGACGCAGCGGATCTCGTCGCTGCTCGCGCTGCCGCTCCTCACCAGGACCACGCAGGTCCTGGTGACCAACACCTCCTCGTCGGGGTCGTGGCAGCTCGACGACCTCTACCTCGACCCCTGCATCTCGCGCGTCGCCTGATCGCCCACCTCTCGCCGGGAAGACGTGAACCACGCGTGACTTCCGCCCGACTAGCGTCCTCGGCATGGCGACGAGGGCGGCGACACCGTGGGGCAAGGCGGATCTCGTGGAGGAGCTGACGGTCCCGCAGCAGGCGGGGCCGAAGCGGTTCGCGTCGCGCGTCGAGCTGCTCGAGACGGCGAACGGGGAGCGGCTCGTCCGCTTCTCGTACTCGACCGGCGGCAGCGCGAGGCGCGGCCCGGTGACGCTCCGGGAGCGGGACATCGGACGGCTGAAGGCCGCCCTCGCGCAGCACCCGGCGCTCGCCGAGCTGCTCGGCCTCTAGGCCGCAGCGAGCGCCCGCTCGCGCGCGGCGTCGACGAGCGAGGCGAGGAGAAGCGCGCCGTCGTCCGAGCCGAGCAGGGGATCGACGGCATGCTCCGGATGCGGCATCAGTCCCATCACGTTGCCGCTCTCGTTGCACACCCCGGCGATGTCGTCGACCGAGCCGTTCGGGTTGTCGAGGTAGCGGAGCACGACCTGCCGCGGGTCGAGATCGGGCGGCGGCAGGTAGCGGCCGTCGCCGTGCTTGACGGGGACGACGAGCCGCTGTCCCGCGCCGCAGCGGCTCGTGAACGGCAGGTCGTCGCGCTCGACCGCGAGCTCGACGTCGCGGCAGACGAAGCGGAGCGACTCGTTGCGCACGAGGGCTCCCGGCAGGAGCCCGGCTTCGCAGAGCACCTGGAAGCCGTTGCAGACGCCGAGCACGAGCCCGCCGGCGGCGGCGAACTCGCACGTCGCGGCTGTTGCCGGCGAGAAGCGGGCGATCGCGCCGCAGCGGAGGTAGTCGCCGTACGAGAATCCGCCCGGCAGGACGACCGCGTCGAGGTCGGGCAGCTCGGGCTTGTCGTGCCAGACGGGAATCGCCTCGGCGTCGAGCGCGGCGAGAGCCCAGAGCGCGTCCCGGTCGTCCTGCGAGCCGGGATACGAGACGACGCCGATCCGCGGCTGCGGCGACGCCATCAGCCGGCGACCTCCACCTCGTACGACTCGATCAACGGGTTGGCGAGCAGCTGCGCGCACATCCGCTCGACCTGGGCCTTCGCCTCGGCGGCGTCCGCCGCCTCGAGCTCGAGGTCGATCACCTTCCCGACGCGCGCCTCCGAGACCGAGAAGCCGAGGTGACCGAGCGCCGACTCGACGGCCTCGCCCTGGGGGTCGAGGATGCCGAGCTTCGGTCGCACGAGGACGGTGGCCCTCATGCGAGCACCGAGCTCGGATCGTCGAGGTACGCGGGAAGCGGGACGGCCGTGAGCCGCTCGAACGCCTCGACGTACTTCGCCCGCGTCCGCTGCACGACCTCGTCCGGAAGCTCGGGGCCCGGATAGGCCTTGTCCCAGCCCGTCGTCTCGCAGTAGTCGCGGACGTATTGCTTGTCGAAGCTGTCCTGCCCGTGCCCGGGCTCGTACGACGCCCCCGGCCAGAAACGCGACGAGTCGGGAGTCAGCGCCTCGTCGCCGAGGACGAGCCGGCCCTCGCGATCGAGCCCCAGCTCGAACTTCGTGTCGGCGATGATGATCCCGGCGTTCCACGCGTGGTCGGCCGCGGTCTTGTAGAGCCGGAGCGAGACGTCCTCGACCTGGCGCAGCCGCGCCTCGCCGACGAGCTCCGCCGCCTGCTCGCGGGTGATGTTCTCGTCGTGCCCTTCCTGCGCCTTCGTCGCCGGCGTGAAGATCGGCTCGGGCAGCTTCTCCGACTCCTGCAGCCCCTCCGGCAGCCGGTGCCCGCAGACCTCGCCGGTCGCCTGGTAGTCCTTCCAGCCGGAGCCGGTGATGTAGCCGCGGACGACGCACTCGATCGGCAGCATCTCGAGCTTCCGGCACTCCATCGAGCGGCCGTCCTCGCGGATCGCGAGCATGTGGTTCGGGACGATCGGGCGCAGGAGCGAGAACCAGTAGCCGGAGAGCCCGGTGAGGACCCGGCCCTTGTCGGGGATCTCGGTCGGCAGGACGACGTCGAAGGTCGAGATCCGGTCACTCGCGACGAGCAGCAGCGTGTCGTCGTCGATCGCGTAGAGCTCGCGCACCTTTCCGGATGCGACGTGCTGGGCGGCTTCAGGCATGGACGGGCTCCTCCTTGTGCTGGGCGAGTTGACGCAGGCGGGCGAACACGGTGTCGACGTGGCGCGTATAGGCGGCGAGGTCGAAGACCCGGTCGAGCTCGACGCGGCCGGCGATCTCGTCGTCGGCGCGGCAGAGCTCGCGGAAGTCGAGCTCCTCGTCCCACGCGCGCATCGCGTTGCGCTGGACGAGCCGGTAGGCGTCGTCGCGGGCGAGCCCCGCGTCGACGAGGGCGAGCAGCAGCCGCTGCGAGTAGAAGAGCCCGTGGCTCGACTCGACGTTCCGGCGCATCCGCTCCGGATAGACGACGAGGCCGTCCATGATCCAGACGAAGCGGTCGAGCATGTAGTCGAGCGCGAGGAAGGCGTCTGGGATCGCGACCCGCTCGGCGGACGAGTGCGAGATGTCGCGCTCGTGCCAGACCGCGACGTTCTCCATCCCGACGAGCGCGGCGGCGCGCACGACCCGCGCCAGTCCGCAGATGCGCTCTGCGACCTTCGGGTTGCGCTTGTGCGGCATCGCCGACGAGCCCTTCATCCCTGCCTTGAACGGCTCTTCCACCTCGCGGACCTCGGTGCGCGCGAGGTGGCGGATCTCGAGGGCGAACCGCTCGAGGGACGTGGCGCAGAGCGCGAGCGCGTTCAACAGCTCTGCGTGGCGGTCCCGGGCGACGATCTGCGTCGACAGCGGGTCGGGCTCGAGGCCGAGACGCTCGCAGGCGATCCGTTCCACCTCGGGCTCGACCTCCACATACGTTCCGACCGGGCCGGAGAGCTGCCCGACTCGATTCCGCTCCAGCGCGTCGGCGAGCCGCTGCCGCCCGCGGTCGAGCTCGAAGGCCCAGCCGGCGAGCTTCCAGCCGAAGGTGACCGGCTCGGCGTGGATGCCGTGCGAGCGCCCCATGCAGAGGGTGTCCCGGTGCTCTTCGGCGCGGCGGACGATCACGTCGAGCGCGGCGCCGATCCCCGCCGCGATCAGCGCTCCCGCCTCCCGGATCTGGAGGGCGAGGCCGGTGTCGATCACGTCCGACGACGTCAGGCCGTAGTGGACGAAGCGGCCTTCCGGGCCGAGCTGCTCCGCGACCGCGTCGACGAAGGCCGCCGTGTCGTGGTCGGTGACACGCTCGATCTCGGCGACGCGCTCCGGCGTCGGCACGTGCACCTGCGCCCGGATCGCCTCGACTGCGTCCGCCGGGACCGTCCCGACCTCGGCGAAGGCGTCGAGGGCGGCGAGCTCGACCTCGAGCCAGGCGGCGAGCTTCCCCTCGTCCGACCAGATCCTGGTCATCGCCGGACGGGAGTAGCGCGCGATCACCTGCACCAGTCTAGAGCGCTCGCAGGTCGGCGAGAGCCGTCGCCGGCTCGAGGAGCGGAGGCTCGCCGACCGGAACCCTCAGGAGCCGAGGATGCGGAGCGCGAGTGCGGCGGCGTTCTTCGCGTTGTCGACGCCGACCGCGGCGACCGGGACTCCGGGCGGCATCTGGGCGATCGCGAGCAGGGCGTCGAGGCCGTCGAGCACGCTCAGGCTCGAGCGGAGCGGGACGCCGATGACCGGGAGGTCCGTGTGCGCGGCGACCGCGCCGGGCAGCGCCGCCGACAGACCGGCGCCGCAGATCAGGACCCGCAGGCCGCGTTCGCGCGCGGTCTGTGCATACTCGGCGACCGCCTCGGGAGTTCGGTGCGCGGAGCGCACCTCGAACTCGTAGCCGACGCCCGCCTCGTCGAGCGCCGTGAGCGCGCCCTGCATCCGCTCGCGGTCCGACTCCGAGCCGACGAGGATTCCGATCAGCGCGTCAGGCATTCGCGGCGATGTCGCGGCGGTACTGCATGCCGTCGAAATGTATGCGGGCCACCGCGTCGTACGCTGCGGTCCGCGCCTCGGCGACCGTGTCGCCGAGCCCGACCACGTCGAGGATCCGGCCGCCGCTCGCGACGAGCCGCCCGTCGTGCAGGGCGGTGCCGGCGTGGAAGACGAGCGCTCCCGCCGCCTCTGCGTCTTCGACGCCCTCGATCGCCGCGCCGCGGTAGTCGCTCCTCGCTGGGTAGTCGGGCGCGGTCAGCACGACCACGACGGCGGCGCGCGGCGAGAAACGCGGCGGTTCCGAGAGGTCGCCGGCGAGCAGCGGCAGGAGATCGCTCTCGAGCCGCGCCAGGAGGGGCTGCGTGTCGGGATCGCCGAACCGGCAGTTGAACTCGATCACGCGGATTCCGTCCGCCGTGCGCATCAGCCCGCCGTAGAGAGCGCCGTGGAAGGGCGTGCCGCGCCGCGCGAGCTCGCGCAGGACGGGCCGGTGAACGGTCTCGAGGATCTCCTCGGCGTCCTCGTCCGGGGTATCGGGAAGCGGGGAGTACGAGCCCACGCCGCCGGTGTTCGGGCCGGTGTCGCCGTCGCCGATGCGCTTGTAGTCGCGCGCCGGCGGCAGGGGGACGGCACCCTCGCCGGCGGCGATCGCGAACAGCGAGAGCTCGGGTCCCTCGAGGAGCTCCTCGACGTGGAACGGCTGCCCGAGCGCCTGGGCCGCGCGCAACGCGTCTTCGAGCTCCTCCTCGCCGCGGCAGACCCAGACTCCCTTGCCCGCGGCGAGGCCGTCGGCCTTGACGACACACGGCGGGCGCGCCACGGGAAGCGTCTGCGCCGTCGCGACGCCGGCCGCCTCCATTACCTCCTTCGCGAACGACTTCGAGCCCTCGATGCGGGCCGCCTCGGCGCTCGGCCCGAAGACGCCGACCCCGTGCCGCCGGAGCTCGTCGGCGAGCCCCGCGACGAGAGGTGCCTCCGGCCCCACGACGACGAGGTCGATCGGCAGCTCGCGCGCGAGAGAGACCACGGCGCCGGAGTCGTCGGCGCGCACGGGGTGGCAGAAGGCGATGCTCGAGATCCCTGGATTCCCCGGCGCCGCGTGCAACTCGTCGACGTTGCCGTCGCGATCGAGCGCCCAGACGAGCGCGTGCTCACGTCCCCCCGAACCCACGACGAGCACCCTCACCGCCCGATCCTACGCGACCGCCGGTGAGCCCCGAGCCCGCGCGGCGCTACGCTCCGTCGATGGACGCGCCGCCGTATTCGGCCGCTGCCGTCGGCGTCGTCCGGCTCCCCGGCGGGACGAACGAGCGCGACGCAGTGGCCGCCGAGGAGCCGCTCGAGATCCGGATCGGCGGGCGTCCCGTGGCGGTGACCATGCGGACGCCCGGCAACGACGAGGAGCTCGCGCTCGGCTTTTGCATCTCCGAGGGGCTGAGACCGCGGGGAGCGCATCTGCCGGACGACCTTGCCGCGAACATCGTCGAGGTCGACGCGCCGGAGTTCGACCCGCGGCGGCTGCAGCGAAGCTTCTACACGACGTCCTCGTGCGGGGTCTGCGGGAAGGGCGCGCTCGAGGCGGTCGCCGTCGAGGCACCGCGCGTCGAGTCGGCGCTGCGGGTTTCGCTCGAGCTCCTCAGCGCGCTTCCGGGACTTCTGCGTGCGGAGCAGGCGGCATTCGCCGCGACCGGCGGCCTCCATGCGACCGGGCTCTTCTCCGCGGGCGGCGAGCCGCTCTGCGTCCGTGAGGACGTCGGCCGCCACAACGCGCTCGACAAGGTCGTCGGCTGGGCGTTCGGCGAGGAGCTTCTCCCGCTCGCCGAGCACGTGCTCTGCGTCAGCGGCCGCCTGTCGTTCGAGCTCGTGCAGAAGGCGGCCGTCGCCGGCTGCCCGATCCTCGTCGCCGTCGGCGCGCCGTCGAGCCTCGCGATCGAGCTCGCGTCCGACCGCGGGATCACCCTCTGCGGCTTCGTCCGCGACGGCTCGGCGAACGTCTACAGCGAGTCGTGGCGGATCGCCTGACGGGGATCCTGCTCGCCGGCGGGCAGAGCGCGCGCTTCGGCTCGCCGAAGGCGCTCGCGCTCCTCGGCGGCGAGACGCTCGCCGCGCGGGCGTGGCGCCTGCTCGGCGAGGCGTGCGAGGAGCGGATCGCCGTCGGGCGGACCGAAGGACTGCCCTTCCCCGCGCTCGAGGACGAGGGGACGGGGCCGGTCGCGGCGATCGCGGCCGGTCTGCGGGAGGCGACGCACGAGGTCGCGATCGTCGTCCCGGTCGACATGCCGCTGCTGACCGCCGGCGCCCTCCGGACCCTCGCGACCGCGTGCCGTGAGGCGGCCGTCGCGCAGGCGGGCCCGCTGCCGTGTGCCGTCGCCCGCTCCGCACTGCCGGCGTTCGAGTCCGGCGAGCGCCGGCTCCGGACGGTGCTGGCCGGGCTCGACACGGCACACGTCGAGCTCGACGAGCGGCTGCTCGCCAACGCGAACACGCCGGCGGAGCTCGCCGCGCTGGACGCTACGCGCGTGTGAGCACGGAGGAGCGCTCGGCGCCCGTCCCGACGAGCGTCACCTCGACGCCGAGCTCCCGCTCGACGAGCTCGACGTAGCTCCGCGCGGCGCCGGGCAGCTCGTCGACCGAGGCGCAGCCGTCGAGCGGCTCGCTCCAGCCCGGCAGCACCTCGTAGACCGGCTGCGCGGCGTGGAAGTCGCTCTGGTGCGCGGGAAAGTCGCGCGTCTCGCTCCCGTCGCGCGTGCGGTAGCGGATGCAGACCGGCAGCTCGTCGAAATGGGAGAGCACGTCGAGCTTCGTCAGCGCGAGCTGGTCGATCCCGTTCACCCGGACGGCGTAGCGGAGCGCGACGAGGTCGAGCCAGCCGCAGCGGCGCTCGCGTCCGGTGACCGTCCCGTACTCGTGGCCGAGCTCACGCATCCGCCCCTGGTCGGGCCCCTCGATCTCGGAGGGGAACGGGCCCTCCCCGACCCGCGTGACGTACGCCTTCGCGACGCCGAGCACGCGGTCGATGCGGCGCGGGCCGATGCCGGTGCCGGTGGCCGCGCTCGCAGCGACCGGGTTGGACGAGGTGACGAAGGGATACGTGCCGTGGTCGAGGTCCAGCAGCGTGGCCTGCGCGCCCTCGAACAGCACGTCCTTCCCCTCGGCCAGGGCCGTGTCGACGTAGAGAGACGTGTCCGCGACGTACGGGCGCAGCCGCTGCGCGTACCCCTCGTAGCGCGCGGCGACGGTCTCGAGGTCGAAGGGCTCGCTCTCGTAGACGCGCTCGAGCCAGAGGTTCTTCTCCGCCAGGGCGACCTCGATCTTCTGGCGGAGGATCTTCGGGTCGAGGATGTCCTGGACGCGGATGCCGAGGCGCATCGCCTTGTCGGCGTAGCAGGGGCCGATGCCGCGGCGGGTCGTGCCGATCGCGAGCTTGCCGAGACGGCGCTCGCTCGCCCGGTCGATCGCGACGTGCCACGGCATGATCAGATGCGCGTTGCCCGAGACGTAGACCTCCCCGGTCGGGCGGCCGCGCCGCTCGAAGTCGTCGAGCTCGGCGATCAGCACCTCGGGATCGACGACGCAGCCGTTCCCGATCACGCACGGCTTGCCGCGGACGATGCCGCTCGGCAGGGCGCGGATCTTGTACGTCTCCTCGCCGACGACGATCGTGTGCCCGGCGTTCGGCCCGCCCTGGTAGCGGCAGACGACGTGCGAGTGCTGCGCGAGCAGGTCGACGATCTTGCCCTTTCCCTCGTCGCCCCACTGCGCGCCGACGATGACGGTGGCCGGCACGGAGGAAGTGTGCCCGACCGGCCCCTCAGGCCGCGCCGCGCTCGGCGAGAAGCCGGCGGAAGTCGTGGCGCGCCTCGACCGGCACGTCGGCCGCGAGCCGCTGCAGCCGGCTCGCCGTGGGTCCGCCGACGCGGGCGACGAGCTCGCGCGGCTCGCAGTTCGTCGTCACGAGCGTGAGCAGCCGCGACTGCTCACGCTGGTTCACGAGCGTGTAGATCCGCTCGCGCGCCCAGGGCGTGAGATCCTCGGCGCCGAGGTCGTCGAGCAGGACGACGTCGTAGCCGGCCGGGCTGGGCGGCGGCTCCGCCTCGGGGCCGGAGTAGCTCGCCCGCAGCGAGTCGAGCCACTGCGGGACGTTGAGGAAGAGCGCCGACGCCGGGCGGTCGCACCAGACGAGCTCGCGGAGGATCGCGACCGCGAGGTGCGTCTTGCCGGCGCCGGGCGGCCCGTGCAGGAGCAGGCCACGGCGGAGCGGCGTCCCCGCGCGGTACTCCTTCGCCCACTGCCGGCAGACGCCGAGGGCGTGCTCGGTGCCGGGGAGCGGCTCGAAGCTCGCGAAGGCGCAGTCGGTGTACGCCGCCGGCACGCGCACCCGCGACCAGCGTCCCTCGGCGCGCCGCTGCTCGCCGACCACCTGCTCGGCGGCGCGGCAGAGCTCGCAGTAGCGCTCGGCGGCGAAGCGCCGGCCGAGCAGCACGACCTCCTCGGTCGCGAACTCGCGGCCGCAGCCGAGGCAGCGGGAGGTGATGACGCTAGAGATTGGTGAACTTGACATAGCGGCCGATGAAGTTGACCTCGAACGAGTCGGTGGCGCCGTTGCGGTGCTTCGCGACGATCACCTCCGCCTTGCCCTGCTTGTCGGGGTCGGTCTGGTCGCGGTCGTAGTACTCCTCGCGGTAGAGGAACATCACGACGTCGGCGTCCTGCTCGATCGAGCCGGACTCGCGGAGGTCGGAGAGGACGGGGCGCTTGTCGTGGCGCTGCTCGGGCGACCGGTTGAGCTGCGAGAGCGCGACGACGGGGACGTCGAGGTCCTTCGCGAGCGCTTTCAGGTCACGCGAGATCTTCGAGACCTCCTGCAGGCGGCTCTCCTCCTTCGTCCCCGTGGTCATGAGCTGGAGGTAGTCGACGACGACGAGCGCGAGGTCGGGCTCGCGGCGCTTGAGGGTCTGCGCGCGGGCGCGGAGTTCGAGCAGGCTGAGGCCGGGAGTGTCGTCGACGAAGAGCGGCGCACCCTCGAGGTCGGCGCACGCCTTCGTCAGCTTCTGCCAGTCCTCCTTCGTCAGGCGGCCGGAGCGGATCGCGTTCGAGTCGACGCGGCCGCGCGAGCAGATGAGCCGCTGGGCGACCTCCTGCCGCGACATCTCGAGGCTGAAGAAGGCGGCGGGCTTGCCGACCTCGACCGCGACGTGGTTCGCGACCTCGAGCGCGAAGCCGCTCTTGCCCATCGAGGGGCGGGCGGCGAGGATGACGAGGTTCGCGGGCTGGAGGCCGGCCGTGATGCGGTCGAGCTCCTTGAAGCCGGTGGGGAGGCCGGTGACCTCGGCCCCCGACTCGTAGAGATGACTGATCCGTTCGAAGGCCTCCACGAGGGTGTCCTTGAAGAGGACGAGCTCGCCGTCGGCGCGGCGCTCCGCGAGCTCGAAGACGAGCCGCTCGGCGCGGGCCACGAGCTCGGCCGGCTCGCCCTCGCGCTCCCAGCCGAGCTGGGCGATCTCGCCGCCGGCGCGGATCAGGCCGCGCAGCGTCGCGTTCTCGCGGACGATCTCGGCGTAGTGGCGGGCGTTCGCGGTGGCCGGGACGAGCCTAGCGAGCTCGTGCAGCCGGACTCGGCCGCCCACCGCCTCGAGCTCGCCGCGCTGCTCGAGCTCGTTCGTGAGCGTGATCGCGTCGACCGGCTCGTTCTGGCCGTAGAGATGCAGCGCGGCCTTGTAGATCTTCGCGTGCGCCTCGCGGTAGAAGTCCCCGGCGTCGAGGATCTCGCTCACGGCCGCGATCGCGCCCGGCGAGATCATCATCGCCCCGAGGACGGACTCCTCGGCTTCGAGGTTCTGCGGCGGGACGGCGTTCTCGGGCGCGGCGGGCGAGCTGACGGGGGCGAGCGCCATCGACGGCGATTCCAGCACTCGCCGCGCCTGTCCGCCAGGGGTGGAAATGTCTCTTATCGACAGGTCGTTTCTCGTCATTTGCAGGAGAATCAACCATCGTGGCAGGCACGCCGGACGGCGCGCCTGTGGATGACTCTCCTGCTCGGAGCGGCAACTTCCGGGACAGATCCACAGGCCGCGGGACGGCTTGTGGAGAATGCGCCGCATGGACGGGGTGCTCTCGCGGATCGTCAGCTGGGCCGACGGCGAGGAGGCCGCGCGCGCGGTCGTGCTCACGAGCACCCGAGCCCGTCCCGAGGGGCCGCCCGACGCACTCTCGGACTACGACCTGATCCTCGTCCTCCGGGATCTCGGCCGGTTCGACCCGGCGGCCGCCTACGGCAGCC
The DNA here is from genome assembly GCA_035517075.1 of Gaiellaceae bacterium. Lineage (GTDB taxonomy): Bacteria > Actinomycetota > Thermoleophilia > Gaiellales > Gaiellaceae > Palsa-739. The sequence continues at coordinate 13,220 of DATIZN010000002.1, forward strand.
CCGCGGCGCGCTGGGGCGACGAGCACGACGTCCACGGGACGAGGACCTTCTTCCGCGGCGTCGTCTACGAGGACGGCGTGAAGGTCGACTGGACGCTCTGGCCGGCGGACGTCCCGAAGCTCGTGGCCGAGCACGGATTGACCGACGCCCTCGACGTCGGCTATCGCGTCCTGCTCGACAAGGACGGCGCCACCGCACGCTGGCCGGCGCCGACGTTTCGCGCGCACATCCCGCCGCGGCCGACGGAGGCGGAGTACGCGGCGCTCGTGGAGGAGTTCTGGTGGAGCGCCACCTATGTCGCCAAGGCGCGCGCCCGAGACGAGCGCCTGTTCGCCCGCTTCGCCCTCGACTCGGATCTCACCCACGGTGCGCTCCGCAGGATGCTCGAGTGGCTCGTCGAGACCGAGCGCGACTGGGCGTGGAAGCCGGGCGCCTACGGCCGCGGGATCGAGCGCGAGCTGCCGCCCCGGATCGTGGCCGAGCTCGACGCGGCCGCCGGCTCGTTCGAGCGGACGGTCGAGCTGTTCAGGCGCGTCTCGCGCGAGGTCGGCGCGCGTCTCGGGTACGAGTACCCGCAGCGAGCCGACGACGCGGTCAGCGCGTACGTCGACAGGCTGCGGGACGCCTGACTCGCTACTCGTCGGCGAGCGCGGCGTCGGCGTCGGCGCGCCACTCCGGCTCGGCCTCGGCCTCGTCCTCCGCGCCGCCTTCGGCCTCGCCCTCGGCCGCATCGTCGGCGTCGACGGCGGCGAGAATCTCGGCGAGCTCCTCGCTCGGCTCGAGCGGCGCCTCGGCCGCGGCCCGCTCGGCCTGCTCGGCCTCCTCCATCGCGGCGAGCTCCTCGTCCGACGGCAGCTCTCCGCCCTCGGGCGCGACGAGCGTCTTCACCTCCACCCGGACGTCCTGGAAGACGTCGATCGGGATCTCGTAGCGGCCGATCCGCTTGATCGCGTCGGCCTCGATCTTGCGCCGGTCGATGCGGATCTTGCGCGTCCGCCAGATCTCGTCGGCGATGTCGGTCGGGGTGACGGAGCCGAAGAGCGAGCCCGTCGGACCCGCCTTGACCTCGAAGCGCAGCACGGTCTTCGCGAGCGTGTCGGCGATCTCCTGCGCCTGCTCCGCCGTCTTCGCCTCGTGGCGTGCCCGCTCGGCGTCGCGCTTCCGCAGCTCGGCGACTCGCGCAGAGGTCGCCTCCTCGGCGAGCCGTCGCGGCAGCAGGTAGTTGCGCGCGTACCCGCGCGCGACGGAGACGACGTCGCCGCGCAGGCCGAGGTGGTCGACGTCGGAGAGGAGGATGACCTCCATCGGCATCTACCGCTCACCGCGGTCGCCGCGGTCGCCGCGGTCGCGCCGGCCGCCGGGCCGGTCGTCGCTGCCCTCGGCGACGTACGGCAGGAGCGCCATCTCGCGCGCCCGCTTCACCGCCTGCGCGATCTGCACCTGGTGCCGGCGACACGCGCCGGTGATGCGCCGGCTGCGGATCTTCCCTTTCTCGGAGACGTACCGGCGCAGCTGGTTGACGTTCTTATAGTCGATCTCCGCGATGTGCTCCTTGCAGAAGAAGCAGTTGCGGCGCTTGATCTGCCCGGCGGGCCCGCCGGGACGCTTGCGCGTCTGCGTTCTCTCTCTCGCCACCTCGGCTCCTAGAACGGGATGTCGTCGTCGGTCGCCGCCGGAAAGTCGGCGCTCTCCTGCGCGCCTGCCGGCACGAACTGGTTGCCGCCGCCCGACTCGCCGTCGCCGCGCCCGCCGAGGAACTGGACGCTGTCGGCGACGATCTCGACGGCCTCGCGCTTCGAGCCGTCCTGCTGCTGCCACTCGCGCCAGCGGAGCTTGCCGTCGATCCCGACCGGCCGGCCCTTCGACAGGTACTGCGCGCAGTTCTCGGCCTGGTTGCCGAAGACGGAGATGCTGAAGTAGTTCGGCGCGTCGACCCAGTTGCCCGACTCGTCGCGCTTGCGGTCGTTGACGGCGACGCGCAGGCTGCACACCGGGGTGCCGCCCGGCGTGTGCCGCAGTTCGGGGTCGCGCGTCAGGTTGCCGACGAGCACGACCCGGTTGATGTTGGCTGCCACCTCTACTCCTCCTCGTCCGAACCCGTGTTCGGGTCAGCGTACTCCTCGTCCGCGACGGCGCCATCGTCCTCGTGGACGGTTGCCGCCGGGGCCGGAGCCGGGATCTCGTCGCGCGGCGCGCTCGTGCGCGAGCCGGCGATGTGGCGCGTCGCCATGTGCCGCATCACGGCGTCGTCGATCTTGAGCACGCGGGAGACCTCGTCGAGCGTCTCGGGCGCCGCCTCGAAGACGACGAGGTGGTAGACGCCCTCCTCCTTGTGCGCGATCGGGTAGGCCAGCCGCCGCCGGCCCCAGGGGTCGTGGCTCTCCCAGGTGCCGCCGCCCTTCTCGACGAGCTCGCGCGTGCGCGCGACGATCTCGTCCTGGCGGGCCTCGGCCTGCTCGGGGTCGAGCATCAGCAGGATCTCGTAAGTCGTCACGTCCCGATGTCCTCCCTTCCCATGGTCTCGACGTCGGCCCCGACTGCGGGCGCCGCTCGGGACGGAACGGCGCGATGACGGGGCAGGAAGTGGCGGTCAGAGTAGCATCCGCGCCATGCGCCGCCTGTACGCGTGGATCACGGGGGCCGCCGGCGGCCTCGCCGCCTACCGGCTGTTGCACAGGCGCAGGGAGCCCCCGATCCCCGAGTCGGGGCCGGAGCCGGATTCGCGGGCGGACGAGCTCCGCGCGAAGCTCGCCGAGACGCAGGCGGCCGAGGAGTCCGAGACGGCGGCCGAGCCGCAAGGCGACGATTCGCCCGAGGAGCGGCGGCGGCGCGTCCACGAGGAGGCGCGCGGCGCGATCGACGAGATGAAGGCCGACTAGAGGCCTGATGTGAAACTCTGCCCGAAAGGGTGAAAATCACACCCTCAGGTACCTGGCGCGCCCGGCCGATATACGTCCCGTGGTTGAGCGGATCCGGCTTGGCTGCAGAGAGATCGTCCTCAAGGAGGAAGGCTTCACCATGATGGAGCTCCTGCTCGTCATGTTGATCCTCCTCATTCTCTGCGCGATCGCGCTGCCGGCGTATCTCCAGTACGAGGACGGTGCGTACAAGGCTTCCGCGGCCTCGAACGCCAGAGGCACCGCCGTCGCGGCCGAGCTCTACTCGGAGGACAACTATCCCGGCAGCAAGGAGGATCCCGACGCCTCCCAGTCCGACAGCGGCTACACGGGGATGACGAAGAACGAGCTCTATGCGTACGACACGAGCCTCGCGCCAGGCGCCTACGTGAACAACGCGGGAGCGGATGCCCCCGGCGTGACGGCACGGGCGGCGCTCGACAGCAGCCACTTCTGCGTCTATGCGCTCGCCGGGCGCTGGTACGCGTACCAGCTCGATCCCACGGGCCCGATCATGGCGACGACCAGCCCGGCCGCGGTCTGCACCTAGCCTCGACCCGGACGAAGCGGAGCGGCGCCGGAGTCGAACCGACCTAGCCGTGGGTTGCACGACCGTACGGGTTTTGAAGACCCGCTGGGCCACCAGGCCCCGCCGCTCCGGCGTCAGCCTAGATGCGCGCGGTCACGACTCGTTCGCGAGGTAGCGGGAGTCCCAGCCGTCCGGCTCGAATGCCTGTCCGGGTGCGGCCGCACCGACCGCGAGCACGAGCGTCCCGTCCGCCTGCGCGGTCGCGGAGCGCGTGGCCGCCGCGTCCTTCACCCAGATGCACGTGCCGGCCGGGGCGTCGACCTCGTCGCCCGCGATGGAGAAGCTCGCCCGCCCGCTCGCGACGTAGTACAGCTCGGGGGAGCCGCTCTCGGTCTCGTCGTGCTCGGGGACGGCGACCTCGCCCGCATCGCGGCGGTAGGCGTTGACGCCGAAGGTCTCGATCCCGAAGTGGTGGCGGATCGGGATCCAGTGCGGCCACTGCTTCGACGCGATCTCGTCGAGATCGGCTTTCTCGTATGTTCCCATGGCACGGACCCTACGCCCGTGCGAGCCGGGCGAGCAATTCGTCCGGCGGCAGGTTGGCGAGGGAGTCGAGCACGAGGTCGGCGCCCTCGAGGCCGAGCTCTCGCGTCACCTCGTTCGGGACGGCGACCGTGTAGATCCCGGCCGCCTTCGCCGCGGCTACTCCGTTCGGCGAGTCCTCGAACGCGACCGCCTCGTCCGCGGCGGCTTCGAGCAGCTCGAGCGCCTCGAGGTAGAGCGTCGGCGCCGGCTTCGCGCGTGCTGGGTCGCCGTCGGCGGTGCAGATCGCGTCCCAGCCGACGGCCTGCTCGAGGCGCTCGAGGTGCATGTCGACCCAGCGGCGGGACGAGCTCGACACGATCGCGCGCTTCAGCTCGAGGCGCCGTGCCACTGCGATGTAGTCGGCGATCCCGGGCCGGAGCTCCTCGGCCTCGATCATCGCGATCTCGTGCGCGTAGCGGCGCTCGTTGAGCGCCTCCCGCTCGAGCGGGCGCCCGACGAGCTCCTCGAGGTGCTCCATCGGGTCCCACACCGCGTGTGTCGTGCCGACGAGCGTCGCCCACAGCTCGGCAGGCAGCTCGTGGCCGTGCTCGCCGTACAGCAGCTCCCAGCCCGCGCGCGAGGCGAGCTCGGTGTCGAGGATCAGCCCGTCGAAATCGAAGAGGAAGGCGCGGATGGTCACGTCGATTCAGAGTACGGGCATGGCGATCCTGGGCGTCGACGTCGGCGGCACGTTCACCGACGCCGTGCTCGTCGGGACGGGCGGGATCCGGACGGCGAAGGTGCCGACCGCGGCGCGGCAGGAGGAATCGGTGCTCGCGGCGGCGCGCGCGGTGGGGGCGCGCGAAGCCGGGGTCGACCGCTTCGCCCATGGCACGACCGTCGCGACGAACGCGCTGCTCGAGCGCCGCGGCGCGCGGACCGCGTACGTCGGCAACGCGGGCTTCGAGCACCTCCTCCACCTGCGCCGCCAGAACCGCGCGCACCTCTACCGGCTCTGCGCGGCGCACGCCGAGCCTCTCGTCCCTCTCGAGCGCTGCCACGGCGTCGCCGGACGACTGGGGTCGGAGGGTGAGCTGGAGCCGCTCGGCCTCGACTCGCTTCCCGATCTCGGCGACGCCGAGGCCGTCGCCGTCTGTCTCCTCTTCTCGTTCCGCGACTCGTCTCACGAGCGGGTCGTGGCCGAGGAGTTGCGGCGACGCAGGCCGGATCTTCACGTCGTCGCCTCGCACGAGGTCGTGCCGGAGTTCCGGGAGTACGAGCGCGCATCGACCGTCGCCGCCGATGCGTACCTCGCGCCGCTCGCCTCCGGGTATCTGCGCGCGCTCGCCGCCGCCGCCGTCGAGGCAGGGCTACCGGCGCCGGTCGTGATGCTCTCCTCCGGCGGCGTCGCGGCGGTGGACGAGGCTGCCGCGCATCCGGTGAGGCTGCTCGTCTCGGGTCCCGCGGGCGGCGTCGTCGGGGCGGGACTGCTCGCGCGCCGCGCAGGCTTCGAGAACGTGATCGCCTTCGACATGGGCGGCACGTCGACCGACGTCTGCCTGCTTCCGGGCGGGCGGGCGGCGCGCGTGCCCGAGCGGGAGGTCGGCGGCTTTCCGGTCCGGCTGCCGTCGGTCGACGTCCACACCGTCGGCGCCGGCGGCGGCTCCCTCGTGCGCCGCGACGCGGGCGGGGCGCTGAGGGTCGGGCCGGAGTCGGCGGGCGCGGATCCCGGCCCGGCGTGCTACGGCCGCGGCGGCGGGGCGACGGTGACCGACGCGAACCTCCTGCTCGGCCGGCTGCCCGACGAGCTCCCTGGCGGGCTCGTGCTCGACCGCGCCGCCGCCGCGGCTGCCCTCGCCGGGATCGAGCCGCAGGACGTCGTCGAGGTCGTGAACGCCGAGATGCTGCGCGCGCTCCGGGTCGTCTCGGTCGAACGCGGCCACGATCCGCGCGAGTTCGCGCTCGTCGCGTACGGCGGCGCCGGCCCGCTGCACGCGTGCGCCCTCGCAGAGGAGCTCGAGATCGGAACGGTGCTCGTACCCGCCGCGGCGGGAGTCCTCTCCGCGCTCGGCCTCGCCGCGAGCGAGCAGCGGCGCGACCACGTCGTCTCCCACGTCCGCCCGCTCGGCGAGGTCGGCGAGCTGCCGCGCGAAGGTGAAGCCGATCTTCGCTACCGCGGGCAGTCGTTCGAGCTGACGGTTCCGCTCGGCGGCGACCTTGCGGAGCGCTTCCACCGCGCCCACGAGGAGCGCTACGGCTACGCCGACCGGGCGCGCGAGATCGAGCTCGTCGCCGTCCGCACGGCCGAGGTCGAGCCGGGGCCCCAGCTGGAGCTGCCGGGCAGCGAGCCGAGGCGCCTGTCCGGGCCGGCCCTGCTCGAGCTCGACGGGTCGACCCTCTGGATTCCCCCCGGGTGGGAGGGGGCTAGGGATGGTCCCAGCTGGGTTGTGACGCGTGGGTGACGCGATCGCAACGATTCAGCTCCAAGTGATCGGCGCGGCCTTGCGATCGATCGCGGACGAGATGGGCGCGGTGCTCGTCCGCTCGGCCTTCTCGGCGAACATCAAGGAGCGGCGCGACTGTTCGACCGCCCTCTTCGACGAGCGCGGGCGGATGATCGCGCAGGCCGAGCACATCCCCGTCCACCTCGGCGCGATGCCGGACGCGGTGGCGGCCGTCATGCGCCTCGGCCTCGAGCCGGGGCAGGTCGCCATGCTCAACGACCCGTACACCGGCGGCACGCACCTGCCGGACGTGACTCTCGTCTCGCGCACCTCGCTCGGCTACGCGGTCTCGCGCGCGCACCACGCCGACGTGGGCGGGATCGAGCCGGCGAGCCTGCCCGCGTTCTCGCGCACGCTCGAGGAGGAGGGCGTGATCCTGCCGCCGCAGCTCCTCTCCGACGAGACGCGCGAGGCGTTCGTCGCCGCGACTCGGCAGCCCGAGGAGCGACGCGGCGACCTGCGCGCCCAGCTCGCCGCGAACCGGCTGGCCGAGCGCCGCCTCGAGGAGCTCTGCGTGCGGCGAGGCCGCGACCGGGTCGCCGCCGCGATGGACGCGCTGTACGCGTACTCCGAGCGGATCGTGCGAGCCTCGCTCACAAAGCTGCCGGACGGCCGTGGCGAGGCGGAGGACGTCGTCGAGGCGGTCGAGGGCGATCTGCCGATCCGCTGCAGGGTCGAGATCGAGGGAGACGAGATCCGGATCGAGTTCGCCGGGACGGCGCCGCAGCACGCCGGCAACCTCAACTGTCCGCTCTCGGTGACGAAGTCCGCCTGCTACTTCGTCGTCCGCTGTCTGACCGAGCCGGACCTGCCTGCCTCGGGCGGCGCCTTCGCGCCCGTGACGGTGACGGCGCCCGAGGGCTCGCTGCTGAACGCGCGGCGGCCGGCCGCGGTGGCTGCCGGGAACACCGAGACCTCGTCGCGCGTCGTCGACGTCGTCTTCGCCGCCCTGGCGGAGATCGTCCCGGTGCCGGCGCAGGGCCAGGGCACGATGAACAACGTCGCCCTCGGCAACGAGGGCTTCACGTACTACGAGACCGTGGGCGGCGGCCAGGGCGCATGCCCCGACGCGGACGGGCCGAGCGGCATCCACGTCGCGATGTCGAACACGCTCCTGACTCCCGTCGAGGCGCTCGAGCTCGAGTACCCGCTGCGCGTCGAGCGGTGGGCGCTGCGCCTCGGCTCCGGCGGTGCGGGCGCCCGGCGCGGCGGCGACGGCGTCGTGCGCGAGCTGCGGGCGCTCGAGGACTGCCGACTCTCGGTCCTCGCGGAGCGCCGCCGGCACGCGCCGCGCGGCGCGCGGGGCGGGGAGGACGGCGCGCCCGGCCGGACGCTCGTGAACGGCGAGGAGCAGCCGCCGAAGCTGACCCGGCAGCTGCGTGCGGGCGACGTCGTCCGGGTCGAGACGCCGGGCGGCGGAGGCTACGGCCGACCGGAGTAGGCTCCGCGCATGGAGCGTCCGGTCAAGGTGGCCTGCGCGCAGGTCGAGCCGGTCGTGCTCGACCGCGAGGCGACGCTCGACAGGCTCGAGCGGGTCGCCGCCGAGGCCGCCGGCGCGGGCGCCGAGCTCGTCGTCTTCCCGGAGACCTTCGTCCCCGTCTATCCGTCCTCGGCCTGGGCCAAGGCGTTCGCCGGCTGGCAGGACCCGCGGGCGAAGGAGACCTTCGCGCGCCTGGCGCAGGAATCGGTCGCCGTCGGCTCGCCCGCCGAGCGGCGGATCGCCGCGACCGCGCAGGAGCTGGGCGTCTGGATCGTGACCGGGGTGAACGAGGTCGAGCCGGAGCGCCCGGGGACGGTCTACAACTCGCTCCTCTACCACTCGCCGGCCGGCGAGCTCGCGCTCCACCACCGCAAGCTCGTCCCCACGAACCACGAGCGACTGGTCTGGGGGCAGGGCGACGGGCGCGGGCTGCACGCGGTCGAGACGGGATTCGGGCGTCTCGGCGGATTGATCTGCTGGGAGAACTACATGCCGCTCGCCCGCGTGGCGCTGTACGAGTCGGGTGTCGAGATCTACGTCGCCTCGACCGCCGACGACGGCGACGCCTGGCAGCCGACCCTCGTCCACATCGCGCGCGAGAGCCGCGCCTACGTCGTCGCGCCGGCGCACTTCCAGCGCGAGAGCGCGTACCCCGGCGACTTCCCCTTGCGTGCCGAGATCGACGGCGCAGGGACGATCGGCCGCGGCGGCAGCGCGATCCTCGCGCCCGACGGCTCCTATCTCGCCGGGCCGCTCTACGACGAGGAGGGGATCCTCTACGCCGAGCTCGATCCGGCGCGCCTGCTCGCCGAGCGCCAGCGCTTCGATCCCGTCGGCCACTACAGCCGGCCGGACGTGCTCCAGCTCACAATTCGCGCGGACGATGCGACGACGAGTAGACGTCCTTCCGGGCGATCAGCCCGTCGCTGAGCGGGAACACGTCGACGCCGTCCCACTCCACCGTCCGACCGTCTCGGCTCGTCGTCGCCGTCCACTCGCAGACCGCGAAGTCGTCGCCAGCGCGGAGCGAGCGCGCCGCGAAGCGGAGCGTCGGGTGGCTGCGAAAGATCTCCGCGATGTGCGTGCGCACCGCGTCCGCGCCCTCCGCCCGCTCGCCGGCGGTGTGGTTGTGGAAGACGACGCCGGAATGGTGGAGCGCGCAGATTGCGTCGAGGTCCTGCCTGTTCCAGGCATCGTTGTAGCGCTCGATCAGCTCGCGGACGTTCATCGCCGTCGCCGGAGGACCCTCTCATCTCCGACCCGCCTTGTCACGCCGTCCGCGTCGTAGCGCTCGAGATAGAGCTGCGCCGCCCTGCGGCCGACGCCGAGCGCGTCGCGGAAGCGGGCGAGCGTGATCCCGTCGAAGAGCGCGGCCCGGCCGCGCTCGTACGCCTCGCGGGAGACGGCGAGGCCGTCGCCGACGCGCACGAGCCGGCCCTGCTCCTCGAGGTGGCGCGCGAGCGCCGCGTCGTCGACGGGAACCGGCTCGAGCCCGAGTAGCGCCTCGAGTGCTGCGGCCTCCTCCGCGCGGGCGCCCAGCTCCGGCACCGCGCCCGGCCGGTAGAGCTTCGCGCCGCGCAGCTCGAGCCCCAGGTGCGGGAGCACCGCCTTCGCCCAGGCTGCGGCGGGAACGGTAACGCCGGGGTCGAGGGGGTCGGCCGCGTCGAGGGCGCGCTCGAGCTCGGCGCGGAGCTCGTCGAGCCACTCCTGCGACCAGCGCCAGTGCCCGTCGACGCGAACCGGGGCGTGGACGAGGACGTCGCCTCGCTCGAGCGCCTCGAAGCGCGCCTCGTCGGCGTGCCGGGGTGGAGCGGGATCGAGCACGACTCCTCCGCCCACTGTCGTGCCCGCGCGGAGGACGACGCGGTCGCCGCGGGCGGCGACGACGGGTCGCGAGAGTCTCAGCTGCGCGAAGCGTTCGCCGGCCCGCGCGACCCGGGCGGCGGCCTCGGCCGTCCCGTGGTGGAGCTGAACGCGAGAGGGGATCTCCGCCGTCGCGTCGAGCGCGACGTCGAGCCGGTAGCTCGGCATGAACGCACCAGGCGTGACGAGGACGTCGCCGCGGCGTAGCTCCCGCCGCTCGACACCGGGGAGCGAGACGGCGACCCGCTGTCCCGCCTCGGCCCGCTCGACCGGCTCGTCGTGCACCTGGACGCTCCGGACGCGCACGGTCTGCCCGCGCGGCTCGAGCCGGAGCTCGTCGCCTTCGCCGATCGACCCGGACCAGAGCGTGCCGGTGGCGACGGTTCCGATCCCGCGCAGCGAGAAGACGCGGTCGACGTGCAGCCGGGCGGGTCCGCCGGCGGGCGGGCGATCGACCTGCGCCGCGGCCTCCGCGAGCGCCTGCCGCAGCTCGTTCAGCCCGGCGCCGGTCCGCGCGCTCGTCGCGACGACGGGCGCCCCGGGGACGAGCTCCTCGGCCTCGAGCCGCACCAGCTCGAGCGTCTCGTCGTCGACGAGGTCGGACTTCGTGAGGGCGACGACGCCGTGCTCGATGCCGAGCAGGCGGAGGATCGCGAGGTGCTCGTGTGTCTGCGGTCGCGCGCCTTCGCCGGCGTCGATCACGAGCAGGAAGAGGTCGATGCCGCTCGCGCCGGCGACCATGGTGCGCACGAAGCGCTCGTGGCCCGGCACGTCGACGACGGAGAGCCGGGTGCCGTCGGGGAGCTCGAGCGGCGCGTAGCCGAGGTCGATCGAGATGCCGCGCTCGCGTTCCTGCGGCAGCCGGTCGGTGTTCTTCCCCGTCAACGCCTCGACGAGCGTCGTCTTCCCATGGTCGATGTGGCCCGCGGTGCCGACCGTCAGCGGCATGAGAGCAGCCTAGACTCGACGCGTGCTCGCGCTCTCGTGGAGCGGCGGCAAGGACTCGGCGCTCGCGCTCTGGAGGCTGCGCGAGGGCGACGGGCTCGAGCCTGCGGCGCTCCTGACGACGGTGACCGAGACGTTCGACAGGGTCTCGATGCACGGCGTGCGGCGCTCGCTCCTGCGACGGCAGGCCGACGCGGTCGGGCTGCCGCTCGTCGAGGTCGCGATCCCGTCGCCGTGCGGCAACGACGTCTACGAGTCCCGCATGGCCGCTGCGCTCGCCTCGGAGGCGCTCGCGGGCGTCGACGAGCTCGCGTTCGGCGATCTCTTCCTCGAAGACGTGCGCGCCTACCGCGAAAGCCGGCTCGCGGCGGCCGGCAGGCGCGCGCGGTTCCCGCTCTGGGGATCCGAGACGGCCGAGCTGGCGCGCCGGTTCGTCGGCGCGGGCTTTGGGGCGGTGCTCGTCTGCGTCGACCCGGACGCGCTCGACGGCTCCTTCGCCGGCCGCGAGTACGACGAACGGCTGCTCGCCGACCTGCCGCCGGGAGTCGATCCGTGCGGGGAGAACGGCGAGTTCCACACGTTCGTCTACGACGGGCCGGTCTTCGACGAGCCGGTCGCGTGCGAGCGAGGCGAGGTGGTCGAGCGCGACGGCTTCGTCTTCGCGGATCTCCTCTAAGCTCCTAGCGCAGGGCGCGGACGGCGGCGGCGACCTCGTCCGCCTCGTCGTCCGCCAGGGTGAGGCAGTCGAGCAGGAGCTGCCCGTCCCGGACGATGCCGACGACCGGCGGCTCGCCCTCGCGAAGCGGCGCCGCGAGCGACTCGTCGAGCGTGCACGCGAAGCTCGGCAGCTCGTGGAGTGGGAGCGCGCCGCCGCCGACACGGCCGACCGTCTCCTCGACTCCGCCTCCGGTCGCCGCCGCGAGCCGCTCGGCGCGCGCCCGCACGGCGGCCGCCTCCTGTCCGAGCGTCCGCAGCACCGGGATCCGCCCGGGCGCGTCGAGATGGAGCAGGAGCGTGCCCTCGAGCGCGGCCAGCGAGAGCTTGTCGACACGCAGCGCGCGCTGAAGCGGGTGGCGGCGCAGGCGCTCGACGAGGTCGGCGCGGCCGACGGCGATCCCGGCTTGCGGGCCGCCGAGCAGCTTGTCGCCGCTGAAGCAGACGAGGTCGGCGCCAGCGGCGAGCGACTCGCGCGCCGTCGGCTCGGTCGCCGTCGGCTCGGTAGCAGCTACCGCGACGAAAGCGTCACGAGAGCTGACCGCGCCGGAGCCGAGATCGTCGACGAGCGGCAGCTCGTGGCGGCGGGCGACGGCGGCGACCTCCTCGAGGCGCGGCCGCTCCTCGAAGCCGACGACCCGGAAGTTCGACTGGTGCACGCGGAGGAGGACGGCCGTCTCCGGCCCGATCGCGCGCTCGTAGTCCGCGGCGCGCGTCCGGTTCGTCGTCCCGACCTCGACGAGCCGCGCGCCCGAGCGGGCGAGCACGTCGGGGATGCGGAAGCCGTCGCCGATCTCGATCAGCTCGCCGCGCGAGACGACGACCTCGCGCCCCTCGGCGAGCGCGGCGAGCGCCAGCAGGACCGCGCCGGCGTTGTTGTTGACGACGAGCGCGGCCTCTGCGCCGGTCAGCCTCCGCAGGATCCGCGCCGCGTGATCCTGCCGCGAGCCGCGCACGCCTTCGCGGAGGTCGTACTCGAGGTTCGAGTAGCCGCGCGCCGTCTCGACGACCCGCGCGAGCGCCTCCTCGGCGAGGGGCGCCCGCCCGAGATTCGTGTGGATGACGACTCCTGTCGCATTGAGGACGCGCCGCAGCCTGGGCCGGCGAGCGTCCGTCAGCTCGTCGCGCAGGCGCGCCGCGAGGTCGCCGGGATCGGCGCCTGCGCGGATCTCTTCCCGCGCCCGCTGGATCACCGCGCGGGCCGCGTCGACCGCGAGCGGGTCGCCGGCGTCGCGCGCGAGCTCGTCCACCGACGGCAGGTCGCGCAGCTCCACGCCCGAACGCTACTGCGCGTCGCCCTTTTCCGGCGTGTGCGGGCTCTCGCCGTCGCCGCGCTCGTACGCGTCGAGGACTGTGCGCACCGCGACCTCCGGCTCGTCCGTCACCGTCAGCAGCGCGAGATCGTCCGGCGACACGGTTCCCTCGACGAGCGCCTGGCCGCTGACCCAGTCGAGCAGCGGCGCCCAGTAGCCGACGTCGATGAGGACGACGGGGAAGTGGAGCACCTTGCCCGTCTGGATCAGCGTCAGCGACTCGAACAGCTCGTCGGCCGTGCCGAAGCCGCCCGGGAAGACGCAGAAGCCCTCAGCCGCCTTCACGAACATCGTCTTGCGCGCGTAGAAGTGGTCGAAGCTGAGCGCGAGGTCGACGTAGGGATTCGTCCCTTGCTCGTGCGGCAGCTCGATGTTGAACCCGACGGAGAGGCCGCCGCCCTCGCGGCAGCCGCGGTTCGCGGCCTCCATCACGCCGGGGCCGCCGCCCGTGACGACGGCCCAACCCGCCTCCGCGAACAGCCGGCCCGTCTCACGGGCGAGCGTGTAGGGGCGCGACTCCGCGCCGACGCGCGCCGAGCCGAAGCACGAGACGGCCGGCCGGTCGATCCGCTCGACCGCCTCGAAGCCGGCGAGGAACTCGCGCCCGATCGACTCCGTGTGCCGCCGGGCGTCTGCGGTCTGATGCGCCTCGAAGAGCTGGCGATCCTCCATCACAGCGTCCCGTTCCGCTTCGTCGCGAGCAGCCCGAGCACGATCGCGGCGGCGAGCAGCGCGTACAGCGAGCCGATCAGGAGCGCCCGGCGGCCGTCCGGCGGAGTGGCCTCCACCGGCACGCCGTTCTCGTAGCGGATCCAGCCCCGCCGCTCCTCGGAGAACGCGCGCGCGACGCTGCCGCCGTCGAGGAAGCCGATCGGCAGCAGGTTGAAGGCATTGAGCAGGAAGCCGATGTTCGCGAGTCCCAGCAGCAGCGACGAGTCGCGCGCGGAGCTGGCCGCCCACACCGCCGCGGCGCCGACGCTTCCGACGAACGGGCCGGCGAGGGAGACGAGCGCGCTGCCCCAGGGCGCGAGATTGGCGCGGCGGATCGTCACGAACGCGCCGAGGAGCGGCACGAACGTCGGCAGCGACACCTGCAGGTGCTGGCGCTTCGCCTCTGCGAAATGCCCGAGCTCGTGCACGAGGATCAGCAGGACGAGCCCGAGCCCGAACTCCCAGCTCCCGAAGAGCGTCGAGTAGAGGGCGAAGGAGACGAAGAACGCGAAGAACTTCGCGAACAGGAACCCCCACTTGAGCGCCGCGCCCCCGATCACGATCGCCGAGCCGAGGACGCGCTCGAGCGACCGCCGGACGATCCCGCGCTGCCGCTCCGGCGCCGCAGCCGTCACGATCCCCTCCCGATCCACTCCTCGCCGCCCGCGTAGACCTCCTTCTTCCAGAGGGGGATCGTCTCCTTCAGCCTGTCGATCGCCTCGCGGCAGGCGTCGAGCGCGGCCGCCCGATGCGCCGCCGAGACGGCGATCGCGACGCTCGGCTCGCCGATCTCGACGCGCCCGACGCGGTGGTGGATCGCGACCGCGCAGAGGCCGTGGCGCGCGGTCAGCTCGGCGGCGAGCCGCTCGAGCATCGACTCCGCCATCTCCTCGTACGCCTCGTACTCCAGGTGGAGCACGTCGCGGCCGCGCGAGCGGCGCCGCACGGTGCCGACGAAGCTCGCGATGCCGCCCGCGTCGGGGCTCTCGACCTCGCGCAGCGCGGCCGGGACGTCGAGCGGCCCCTCGACGAGCCGGAACGCGCCGCCGCTGACGGGCGGGATCAGCGCGACCTCGTCGCCGTCGGAAAGCTCGCGCGCCCGCTCGACGTACTCGCGGTTGACGGCGTACAGGAGACCCGGCGGCTCCTCGCCGAGCTCGAGGCGAGCCCAGACGTCCGCGACGGTGCCGACGTCGTCCAGCTCGACGCGGCCGGTGCCCGCCCGCTCGCGCAGGCCGGCGAAGAGGCGAACGGAGACGCGCATCCGCGTGAGTGTGCCTGGCGGCCATACTGGGCCGATGGGGATGTTCTTCCACGACCGCGGCGGCCCGCCGCCCGAGCGGCCCGCCGATCCGGCCGTGCGGCGGGCGAACATGCGGCGGATCGGGACGCTCTTCAAGCCGTACTGGCGGCGTCTCTCGGTGCTGCTCGGCCTGATCGTCGTGAGCGCCGGCCTCGGCGTGGTGCCTGCCTTCCTGCTCCGCCGCGTCCTCCTCGCGATGCTCCATCACGACACGCGGGCGATCTCCTTCGCCGCCGGCGGGATGATCGTGATCGCCGTCGTCTCCGGCGTCCTCACGGTCGTCCAGACACTGTTCTCGAACCAGGTCGGCCAGCGCGTGATGCACGATCTGCGCGCAGACGTCTTCCGCCACCTGCAGCGGCTCTCGCTCGCCTTCTTCACGCGGACGCGCACCGGCGAGGTGCAGTCGCGCATCAACAACGACATCGGCGGCGTGCAGAACGTCGTCACGAATACGGCGACGAACATCGCGTCGAGCCTCACGACCGTCGTCGCGACGATGGTCGGCATGCTGCTCCTGAACGCGGAGCTCGCGCTCTTCGCGTTCGCGCTGATCCCGCTCTTCGCCGTCCTCACCCGCCGCGTCGGCGACGAGCGAAGGCGGATCGCGAAGACGACGCAGGAGACGCTCGCCGACCTCTCGAGCCAGGTGCAGGAGGCGCTCTCGGTCAGCGGGATCATGCTCGGAAAGACGATGGGCCGGACGAGGGCGCTCGCCGACCGGTTCGAGGTGGACTCGCTGCGCCTCGCCGACCTCGAGGTGCGCCAGCGGATGGCCGGCCGCTGGGTCATGGCGTCGATCCAGACGAGCTTCTCGGTCATGCCGGCCGCCGTCTACTGGCTCGGCGGCACCGTCTTCTCGCACGACATCTCGATCCCGACCATCGTCGCGTTCACGACCCTGCAGACGCGCCTCTTCTTCCCGGTCGGCTCGCTGCTCGGCGTCAGCCTCGACGTGCAGACCTCGCTCGCGCTCTTCGACCGCATCTTCGAGTACCTCGCGCTTCCGGTCGACATCGAGGAGCGCTCGGACGCGATCGCGGTCGCACGGCCGGGGGACGTCGTCTACGACGGCGTCTCGTTCAGCTACGGCGCCGGCGACTGGGCGCTCGAGGACGTCTCCTTCACCATTCCGGCCGGCACCACGACCGCGATCGTCGGCGAGACCGGATCGGGGAAGACGACGCTCGGCTATCTCGCCGCGCGTCTGTACGACGTCGGGCGCGGAAGAGTGACGATCGGCGGCGTCGACGTGCGCGACCTCTCCTTCGACGCGCTCACGGATCTCGTCGGCGTCGTTTCCCAGGAGACGTATCTCTTCCACGCGTCGGTGCGCGAGAACCTCCGCTTCGCGAAGTCGGATGCGACGGATGCGGAGATCGAGGAGGCCGCGACGGTGGCGCGTATCCACGACTTGATCGCGAGCCTGCCCGACGGCTACGACACGATGGTCGGGGAGCGCGGCTACCGCTTCTCGGGCGGTGAGAAGCAGCGGATCGCGATCGCCCGGACGATCCTCCGCAACCCGCAGATCCTCGTCCTCGACGAGGCGACTTCCTCGCTCGACACCGAGACGGAGCGGCTCGTGCAGGACGCGCTCGACCGGCTCTCGGAGGGCCGGACGACGATCGCGATCGCCCACCGGCTCTCGACGATCCGTGAGGCCGACCAGATCGTCGTCCTCGACGGCGGGCGGGTCGTCGAGATCGGCCGCCACGAGGAGCTCCTCGCAGCGGGCGGACGCTACGCCGCGCTCGTCAGCCGCGACGCCCAGCTCGAGCCGCCCGCGTTGGTCTGATCACGGCGTACGATCGAGGTATGGCCGCGACCGGCGACCGGCGCACCGACTCCGGCATCGAGGTTAAGCCGGTCTACTCGGCGGACGACGCGCCGCGCGAGCTCGAGCCGCCGGGCGAGTACCCCTTCACGCGCGGGCCGTATCCGGACATGTACCGCGGGCGGCCGTGGACGATCCGCCAGTACGCGGGCTTCGCCTCGGCGGAGGAGTCGAACGCGCGCTACCGCTACCTCCTCGAGCGCGGCCAGACGGGCCTCTCGATCGCGTTCGACCTGCCGACGCAGCTCGGCTACGACTCCGACGACCCGCGCGCGCTCGGCGAGGTGGGGAGGACGGGCGTCGCGGTCGACTCGCTCGCCGACATGGCGATCCTGCTCGCGGGGATCCCGCTCGGCGAGGTCTCGACGTCGATGACGATCAACGCGCCGGCCTCGCTGCTCCTGCTCCTGTACGAGCTCGTCGCCGAGCAGCAGGGCGTCGCTCCGGCCGAGCTGCGCGGCACCGTCCAGAACGACATCCTCAAGGAGTACATCGCGCGCGGGAACTACATCTTCCCGCCGCGGCCGT
This sequence comes from Gaiellaceae bacterium, assembly GCA_035517075.1. Classification (GTDB taxonomy): domain Bacteria; phylum Actinomycetota; class Thermoleophilia; order Gaiellales; family Gaiellaceae; genus Palsa-739. The sequence continues at coordinate 30,369 of DATIZN010000002.1, forward strand.
CGATGCGGCTCACGACCGACCTGTTCGCCTATTGCGCCGGGCGGATCCCGCACTGGAACACGATCTCGATCTCGGGCTACCACATCCGCGAGGCGGGCTCGACGGCGGTGCAGGAGCTCGCGTTCACGCTTGCGAACGGGATCGCCTACTGCGAGGCGGCGGTCGAGGCGGGACTGTCGCCGGACGAGTTCGGCTCGCGGCTCTCCTTCTTCTTCAACGCGCACAACCACTTCTTCCAGGAGGTGGCGAAGTTCCGCGCGGCGCGGCGGCTCTGGGCGCGGATCATGAAGGAGCGCTTCGGCGCGACGAACCCGAAGGCGCTCGCTCTGCGCTTCCACGCGCAGACGGGCGGCTCGACGCTGACGGCACAGCAGCCCGAGAACAACATCGTGCGCGTCGCGATCCAGGCGCTCTCGGCCGTGGCCGGCGGGGCGCAGAGCCTGCACACGAACTCGTTCGATGAGGCGCTCGCGCTGCCGAGCGAGCACGCGGCGCACCTTGCGCTGCGGACGCAGCAGATCCTCCAGGCCGAGGCGGGGACGACCGACACGGCCGATCCCCTCGGCGGCTCCTTCTTCGTCGAGGCGCTGACCGACGAGCTCGAGGCGCGCGCGTGGGAGCTGATCGAGCGGGTGGACGAGCTCGGCGGCGCGGTCGCGGCCGTCGAGGCGGGCTTCGTGCAGGACGAGATCGAGCAGGCGGCGTTCGAGTTCCAGCAGCAGGTCGAGGCGGGCGAGCGCGAGATCGTCGGCGTCAACGCGTTCGTCGAGGCGTCCGACGAGCGGGTCGAGCTCCTGCACATCGACCCCGAGGCCGAGCGGCGTCAGCTCGAGCGGACGGCGCGCATACGTGCCGAGCGGAACGCGGACGAGGCGGCGGCGGCGCTCGAGGCCGTCCGCACGGCCGCTCGGGGCGACGCGAACCTGCTGCCGCCGATGCGCGAGGCGCTGCGCGTGCGCTGCACGGTCGGCGAGATCTGCGAGACGTTGCGCGAGGAGTGGGGGATGTACGACGCCCTCCGCGCGCGCGCCTGACGACTCCGCCGGACACGCCCCGACGCGACACGTCCGGTAGCTGCTACCGGACTAGCCGTTTCTCGCCACGGCTCGGCGAGACGTTTCAGCATGGTTGCCGAGCGCACATCGGCTTCTTCGGACATGACCAGTAGCTGCTACCTGTCATGTCCGCTTCAGACGGGCGGACATAGGCTGCGCTGGTGCGGATCCTCCTCGTCTCGCAGATGTACCCGGGGCCGGACTCGCCGGATCTCGGCACGTTCGTCGCCCAGCTCGAGCGCGAGCTGGCGGCGCGCGGCCACGAGGTCGACTGCGCCGTCCTCGACACGCGCGCGGGCGGAAAGCTCCGCTACCTGACGCTCGTGCGGCGAACGCTCGCCGCGTCGCCGCACGACGTCGTCTACGCGCACTTCCTCGTTCCGACCGGCCTGATCGCCGCGGTCGCCGGCCGCGGCCCGCTGGTCGTCACCGCCCACGGACGCGACGTCCGCAACATCGGCGCCTATCCGGGGATCGCGGCCGCGACCCGTCTTGTCGTCCGGCGCGCGGCGACCGTGATCTGCGTCTCGGAGTACCTCCGGCGCGAGCTCGAGACGAAGCTGCCCGAGGCGCAGGGGAAGACGGAGGTCGTCTCGAGCGGAGTCGACCGGGAGCGGTTCGCCGTCACGCCGCCGCCGGACGGGCCGCCGCGCTTCCTCTGCGCCGGCGCCCTCGAGGAGCGGAAGAACGTCGTCCGTCTCGCCGACGCCTTCGCTCGCCTGCCGGAAGGGACGCTCACCTTCGCCGGCGACGGCCCGCTCCGTCCCGCGCTCGAGGGACGGGAGCGCGTCGAGCTCCTCGGCCGGGTGCCGCACGACGAGATTCCGCGCCTGCTCGCCGCCGCGCACGTCCTCGCGCAGCCGAGCCTCGTCGAGCCGCTCGGCCAGGCGCTGCTCGAGGCGATGGCCTGCGGCCGCTCGGTCGTCGCGACGCGCATCGGCGGCCCGCCGGAATTCGTCCCGCCCGAGGCGGGAGTGGTCGTCGACCCGCTCGACGTCGACGCGCTCGCGGGCGCGCTCGCCGCGGCGGCCGCGCTGCCGCGGCCGAACGAGGCGGCCCGGGCGGCGACCGAGGCGCACGACGTCCGCCGTCAGGCCGAGCGGATCGAGGCGATTCTCAGCCGGGCGGCGACTCGAGGTCGGCCAGCCTGACCTCGACGAGCGGACGCACCTGCTCCTCGAGTCCGGCCTCGCGGGCGACCGCGAGCGCCTGCTCCCAGCTCTCCCGCGCCTTCCGCGGTTCGACGCCCTGCTTGAGCCGGTTGTCGCCGGTCACGAGCAGCTTCCGGATCCGCTCGTGTGCGTCCCCCTTCACGCGCTCGAGCGTACAGGGCAGGATGCACCGATGCCCGCGCCGGCGCCGATCCGCGTCCTGATCGCCGACGACCACCGCCTGTTTGCGGAGGCCATCGAGGCGATCCTCGCGGGGGACGCGCGCATTGCCGTCGTCGGGCGCGCCAGGGACGGCCGGGACGCGGTCGAGCTCACGCGCACGCTCGAGCCGGACGTCGTCCTGATGGATGTGAGCATGCCGCTGCTCGACGGGGTCGAGGCGACGCGCGAGATCCGCGCAGCCGGCCCCGGTGTCTGCGTCCTGATGCTGACCGGGTCGAACTCGCGTGCAGACGTCGACCGCTCGCGCGAGGCGGGCGCCTCGGGATACGTGACGAAGGATCGGATCGCGTCGGAGCTCGTGGACGCGATCCTCGAGCTCGCCGGACGGCGGCTACCCTAGGCGAGTGCTCCAGTTCTTCGCAGTCGCGCAGGTGCTGCTCGTCGTCGCGCTCGTTTCCCTGATCCTCATGCACTCGGGGAGGGACGCGGGCATGGGCGGCCTCGGCTTCACGCCCGCCTCGCAGGGCGGTACGCACATCGTCGAGCGCAACCTCACGCGCGTGACGGTCGTGATCGCGGTGCTCTTCTTCGCGAACAGCATCGCGCTCTTCCACTACCTGGGCTAGGAGCTACACTGCGCGGGCTCTCGCGCTGGTGGCGGAATTGGTAGACGCGCTAGGTTGAGGGCCTAGTGGCCGCTTGAGGCCGTGGAGGTTCAAGTCCTCTCCAGCGCACTCCGAGGCTGGAAGCGTCGCCGGCGAAGCCGGTGGCGCCCTGCCGGAGAGCATCGAGGCCGCCGCGAGGCGGCCTTCTTGTTGACGCCGTCCGGAGGAGTCCGTACCCTGATGTCGAACACACGTTCGGCCACCGTCCCCGACCCGGAGCGTGACATGGAGACCAGCGCGGAACTGACCGGCCGCCAGCGCGAGATCTGGAGCTTCCTCGTCGACTACGTCGACCGTCGCGGCTACCCGCCGACCGTGCGCGAGATCGGCGAGGCCGTCGGCCTCGCGTCGCCCTCGACAGTGCACGCGCACCTCGCAAACCTCGAGCGGGCCGGCCTGCTTCGGCGCGATCCGACGAAGCCGCGCGCGCTCGAGCTCGTCGGCCGGGCCAAGGTGGTGACCGGCGACGGGGCGGCCGAGGCCCCGCGCGAGGCGCTCCCGAAGCTGCCGCTGCTCGGGCAGATCGCCGCGGGCGGCCCGCTGCTCGCCGACCAGAACGTCGAGGACGAGATCGCCGTCCCCGAACGCCTGCGCGGCGACTTCCTCCTCCGCGTCAAGGGCGACTCGATGGTCGATGCCGGGATCCTCGAGGGCGACATCGTCGTCGTCCGTCGCGCCCAGGACGCGCGCGACGGCGAGATCGTGGTCGCGCTCGCCGGCGACGACGAGACCGCTGACGAGGCAACGGTCAAGACCTTCTACCGGGAGAGTGGTCGCATCCGGCTCCAGCCCGAGAACAGTGCGCTCGAGCCGATCTACGCGCAGCACGTCCAGATCCTCGGCAAGGTCGTCGGCGTCTTCAGGGAGCTCGGGTGACATGAGCGGAATCGCGCCTCTCCACCGGACGCTTGAGCAGGAGCTCTTCGCCGTGCTCCGCGGCGCCTCGCTCGAGTGCCCGGTGTGCGGCGAGTTCGTCCTCCACGAGGGGACGCTCGTCCGGTGTCCCGAGTGCGGGATGCGTCTGCACGGACGCGCCGGCGGCGCGGAGTCGCCGGTAGCATCCAGGCTGCAGGCCGGGTGACCGCGGCGGTCTTCGGGCCGTCGAGGAAAGTCCGGACACCGCAGGGCAGGACGCTCCCGCGAGGGAGGCGGCGAAAGCCGACGGAAAGTGGCACAGAAAACAGACCGCCGGTTGCGGATCTCCGGAGTCGCGGCCGGTAAGGGTGAAACGGTGGGGTAAGAGCCCACCAGCGGCCCTGGCGACAGGACCGGCTCGCCAAACCCCGTCCGGTGCAAGGCGAACAGGCTCCGCCGACGCGGCCCGCCGAGGAGCCGGGTAGCTGCACAGATGGATGGTCGCCCCCGACAGAATCCGGCTTACAGGCCTGCTACCGAGAAGCCCCGCTCCGGCGGGGCTTCTCCATTGCGGCGGCGTCGTGGGGGTTCCGTTGCGGGCGGAAGTCCCGGCTCAACGCGAGCCGACCTGCCCCGCCGGCGGCGGGCCCGTGAGCCCGTACTTCTTCAGCGTCCGGTGGACGAAGATCGCGAACTGGACGGCGCCCTCGGCGCTGAGGTGGATCCCGTCCGACGCGAACCACGTCGGATGGTCGCGCGAGTAGCCGTTCCAGTTGATCGCTCGCACCCACGAGCGTCTCCTCGCCGCTGCCTTGATCGCCGCGTTCGTCGCCACGTACTGCGGATAGACGGCTCGGAGCGTCAGCCACAAGACCTGCCGAACGCCGTCGCGGCGCATCGCGTTCAAGGTCACCCCGAGCCCTTCCCGGAAGATGACCGGGTCGTCGTTGTAGCCGACGAGGACGACGACCGTCGGGCCGAGCCGGCGGCCGAGCTTGCGCACGTCCTCGAGCACGCTCGGCGGCGGCGGCGACAGGCAGCCCGCCGTCCAGAGGCGGCGGCATGGGGCGAGGTCGAGGGTGAGCCTGTCGCCGTGCTCGAGAACCTCCCGCGCCGTCGAATCCCAGTCGAGAGCCGCGGCGACCGAGTCGCCGAAGATGGTGACGTGCTGCAGCGGCTGCTGCCGGTGCGCGGCCGGGGCGGCGGCCGCGGCGCCGGCACAGGCCACGGCCGCCGCGAGGAAGATGACGATCGAGCGGGCGATGCGAGGATTCTGCGACGAGCGCGGCGTCCTGGGAAGGGGGCTAGGTACGCAGCACGACTTCGAGCGCCGTGCCACGACCCGGGACGCTGCTGAGCTTGAAGCCGCCTTCGATCGACTCCGCGCGCTTGCGCATGTTCCGCAACCCCTGGCCGGCCGGGCTGCCCTCGCCGTCGAAGCCTTCGCCGTCGTCGCTGATCGTGACGAAGCGCTCGCCGAACGGGCGCTGCCCGATCACCACCTCCGCACGCGTCGCCTTCGCGTGGCGACGGACGTTCCCGAGACCTTCCTGGACGATCCGGAAGATCTCGATCTGCTCGTCGGGAGCGAGGCGGATGGCCGGATCGACGTCGAGCTCCACCTCGAGCTCGCCGTCGGCGGTCAGGAACTCGACGTAGCGGCGCAGCGCGGCGTCGAACGGCGCCGTGCCGCTCGCCGACGAGAGGGCGAGGATCGCGAACCGCGCCTCCTGCTGCGCGAGCGCGGCCGTCTCCTTCAGCTTCGGCGCCACCTCCTCGATCGGCGCCCCGGCCTCGAGCATCTGGGCATGCGTCGAGAGCGCGAACAGATACTGGGCGAGCCCGTCGTGGATCTCCCGTGCCACTCGCGCCCGCTCCTCGGCCACCGCGCGTCCGAACTCGGCCGAGCGGATCACACGCCACGCGCCGACGAGGACGAGCGCGTACGAGAGCAGGCGGAGGAAGTCGCCCTCGGCGACGTACGTCGTCCCGCGCAGCGGCGTGAAGACGAGGTGGAGCGAGGCGAAAAGCTGAAGCGTGAAGCCGAGCGCGAGCCACTGTGCGAGGTCGTCGCCGCTGAGGGCGAGCCGGCGTCCCCAGCCCAGCACCGCGAGCAGGTAGAGCAGGGCCTGCACCGCGAGCGCGGACGTCAACGCCGGCGGCAGGCTCGAGCCCGGCGGGTTCGTGAGGGCCGGTAGCGAGCTCGCGTGCGCGTGGAGCACCGCCCAGGCGATGGCCAAGACGACCCCTGCGGCGATCACCGAGTTCGCGATCGCCCAGTCGCGCATGCGCGTGCGGCCGTGCAGGAACGGTGCGATGGCGACGAGCGCCTGCCCGAGCAGTCCGCCGAGCAGCGCGGCCCAGCCCTCCGGCAGCGGCAGGTCGCCGCGGCCGAGCATCGGGATGATCGCGAAGCCCACCGTCGAGAGCGACCCGACGAGGAAACCGCTTGCGAGCAGGAGGTCGACGCGGCGGCCCTCGACCGAGAACCGCACCGTCGCGAGCGCCGCGACGAGGACGCCGGCGAGCGCCATCGCCGTCTTGAGGACGAGCAGGAGCTGCGGATCGTCGTACTGCGTCCGTAGCACGGGGTACGCGATGAACAGGGCGAGGCTCGCGCCGAGGAGGCCCGTGAGGAGCACTTCTCCCCACAGCCAGGCCTGCAATTCCGTGCGACGCTCGCTCACATTGCCTCTTGTCGGCAGGAGAGGTGCTGCCGATAAGGGTCACGTGCCGGTCAGCGTTCTCGTCGTCGACGATCATCCCCTCACGCGCGAGGCTCTCGCCTCGCTGCTCCGGGCGCACGGCTTCGACGTGGCCGGCGCGGCCGCGGACGGCGCCGAGGCGATCGCGCTGGCGCGCGAAGCGCAGCCCGACCTCGTCCTTCTCGACCTCTCGATGCCCGGCATCGACGGGTTGACAGCCCTGCCGCACCTCCGCGAGGCCGCCCCGGGCTGCGAGGTGGTCGTTCTCACCGCGTCCGGCACCGAGGACAACCTCCTCGCCGCGATCCGCGGCGGCGCCGCCGGTTACCTGCTGAAGACGGAGCCGCCGGAGCGGATCGCGACGTTCCTCGCCGGCGTCGCGAACGGCGAGGCTGCGCTGTCGGGGCCCGTCGCGCGGCGGCTGCTCGATCAGGTCCGGAACGGCGGCGGTCGCGGCTCGGGCGTTCCCGACCAGATCGCGTCGCTTCTCTCGGCGCGCGAGCTCGAGGTCCTCCTCCTGCTCGACGAGCACCACGGCACCGACGAGATCGCGCAGCGTCTGTTCATCTCGGAGCACACCGTCCGCTCGCACGTGAAGAGCCTGCTGCGGAAGCTCGGTGTCTCTTCGCGTCGCGAAGCGCTCGAGCAGCTCGCTCTCGCCCGCGCCGCGTAGGCCGTCGGATCCCCCACCGCGGGGGATGCCATTCGCCCGCGCCGGGTCACGAGGCGGCCGTCCGAGTCGCCGATGTTCAGCTCGAGCTGCGGCACTTCCAGCGCGCGGATGGCGATCTAGCGAGGGCGGTCACGGCAACGGGCCGCCCTCTTCCTATGCGGCGGCGAATCCGTCGAGCGCTGCTTCGACGAGCCCCGGGAGCGTCTCGAGGACGTAGCCGCCCTCGAGCACCGCGGCCACGCGGTCGGAAAGCCCGCCGCAGCGGCGAGCGAGCTCGCGGAATCCTTCCTCGGTCACCTGCATTCCGGCGAGCGGATCGTCCTCGTGCGCGTCGAAGCCGGCCGAGACGAGCACGAGCTGCGGGTCGAAACGCGCGACCGCGGGCTCGACGACATGCTCGAACGCATGCAGGTACTCCTCGTCGCCCGAGCCCGCCGACATCGGCACGTTCACCGTCGTGTCGAGCTGGCTCGACGGCCCGCCGCTCCCCGGATAGAACGGCCACTGGTGAAGCGAGACGAAGAGGACGCTGTCGTCGTCGTAGAAGATCGCCTCGGTCCCGTTGCCGTGGTGGACGTCGAAGTCGACGATCGCCACCCGGTCGAGCCCGAGCTCCAGCTGCGCCGCCCGTGCCGCGACGGCGACGTTGTTGAAGATGCAGAAGCCCATCGCGCGGCCCTGGAGGGCGTGGTGCCCGGGAGGCCGGACGAGCGCGAACCCGCTCTGGAGCGCCGCCTCGATCGCCGTTCCCGCGGCGAGCGTCGCCGCCTCCCAGGTCGACGCGCTGCAGAGCGTGTCGAGATCGAGCCACTCCGGCTCCTCCACCGAGCGCACGCGGCCGAGGTGCTCGGGCGTGTGGCAGAGCAGCAGCTCCGCCTCGGTCGCTGCGCGGCCCTCACGCCACTCCTGCCGGTGCTCGAGCAGCGCGGCCAGCCGCTCGGGCCGCTCGGGATGGTGGCCGGTCGGGTGCAGGCGCGCGAGCGCGGGATGCGTCAGGACGTCGATAGCGCTCCGAGGCGCTCGGCGACAGCGCGCAGTCCGAGCCGGTCGAGGAAGGAAGACGCCCCCGCCCACGTGGGTGGTGTTGCTTCGAGGGGAGGAAGGGGGGCGGAGGCGTCCATCGTCGCGATTCGCCGGAACAGCCTCAAGTCCTCCGCCTCCGTCGCGAACCTGCCGTCGGCGAGGGCTGCCTCGAGCGAGCCGTACCGAGCGAGGATCTCCGCCGCCTTCTTCGGCCCGATGCCTCGCGCTCCCGGCAGCTTGTCGGACGGGTCGCCGCGGAGAGCGATGAGGTCGGGCACCTGCTCGGGATCGACGCCGTAGCGCTCTCGCACCTCGGCCGGCCCGATCCGCGCGAGCTCGCTCACGCCCCTCGTCGGCTGGAGGATCGTGACGCGCTCGCTCGCGAGCTGGAAGGCGTCGCGGTCGGACGTGGCTACGAGCACGTCGCCAGGCCAGGCTCCGGCGGCCGCGGCGAGGAAGTCGTCGGCTTCGTATCCCTCGGCCTTCGCGACGAGGAACCCGAGCGCGGCGACGAGCTCCGGCAGGACCTCGAGCTGCTCGAGGATCGACTCCTCGAAGATCCGTCCGGACTGGTAGGCCGGGAAGGCCTCGTGCCGGTACGTCGGGGTCGAGAGCGTGTCCCAGGCGACGAGGAGGGCCTCCGGCCGTTCCTGCTCCCAGAGCCGCACGACCATGTTCGTGAAGCCGACGACGGCGTTGAGCCGGATCGACTTCGGCAGCGCGTGGTAGGCGCGGTGCGCGAACGAGTCGCCGTCGATTGCCAGCAACGACCCCGCCAAGTTGCAACTTGCAACTTGCCTCGTCAAAGCGAGGCCTCGAGCTCGGCGATGCGAGCCATGAGCCGATCTGTCGCCTCCTGCGCTGCGGCGCGGAGGTCGCTGCGTCCGCGCAGGTCGTCGATCTCGAGCGGCGGGCCGTAGGCGATCCGGAGCGGGCCGAGTGCGAGCAGCCGGTCGGTCCCGGCGACCGCCGCAGGCACGAGCGGGACGCCGGCTTCGAGCGCGATCCGCGCGGCCCCCGAGCGCGGCCGCGCCTCGTGCTTCTTCACGAGCCCCTTCCGCCGCCGCGTCCCCTCGGGGAACATCGCGACGACGTTGCCGTTGCGCGCGAGGCGCACGGCCGTCTCGATCGCCTCGACGTCCGCGAGACCCCGCTGCACCTTGAACGCGCCCCCGCCGTCGAGCACGAGACGGAGCGGCCACCAGTAGAGCTCGCTCTTCGCCATGAAGCGGAGGAACCGGCGCGGCCAGAGCGGCAGGCCGAGCGGCCACGGGTCGAGGCTCGAGAGGTGGTTGCAGGCGAGGACGTAGCCGCCGGAAGCGGGGAGATTCTCCACGCCCCGCGCCCGCAGCCGGAAGACTCCGTAGAGGAACGGCCAGGCCAGCAGTGCGATCAGGTTGTAGACCGGCGTCGGGCGCACCCCCTGAGTATCGCCCGCCGTGGCTAAGGTGATCCGCCGATGCCGAAGCGCCTCGTCATCGTCGAGTCGCCCGCGAAGGCGAAGACCATCGCCGGGTATCTCGGCCCCGACTTCGTCGTCGAGTCCTCGGTCGGCCATATCCGCGACCTTCCCGACAGCGCCGCCGAGATCCCCGAGCGCTACAAGGGCGAGCCCTGGGCGAGGCTCGGGGTCGACGTCGAGCACGGCTTCGAGCCGCTCTACGTCGTCGACCCGGACAAGAAGAAGAAGGTCGCCGAGCTGCGGAAGGAGCTGGCCGGCGCCGACGAGCTCCTGCTCGCGACGGACGAGGATCGCGAGGGCGAGGCGATCGCCTGGCACCTGCTCGAGGTGCTGAAGCCGAAGGTCCCGGTGCGCCGGATGGTCTTCCACGAGATCACGCGCGACGCGATCGAACGCGCGCTCGAGCAGCCGCGCGACGTCGACGAGCGGCTCGTCGACGCGCAGGAGTCGCGCCGCATCCTCGACCGGCTCTACGGCTACGAGGTCTCGCCCGTCCTCTGGAAGAAGGTCATGCGCGGTCTCTCGGCCGGCCGCGTCCAGTCCGTCGCAACGCGCCTCGTCGTCGAGCGCGAGCGCGAGCGGATGGCCTTCCGCGCGGCGCAGTGGTGGGATCTGCTGGCGACATTCGATCCGGAGTCGTTCCAGGCGCGGCTCGTCTCGGTGGGCGGAGCCCGCGTCGCGCAGGGTCGCGACTTCGGCCCGGACGGACAGCTCCGAGGCCAGGCGCTCGTCCTCGACGAGGAGGCGGCGCGCGGGCTCGCCGGGCGGCTCGACGGCGCGTCGTTCCGCGTCGGCCGGGTCGAGCGGAAGCCATACGTCCGCCGCCCGAGCGCGCCGTTCATGACCTCGACGCTGCAGCAGGAGGCGAGCCGCAAGCTCCGCCTCACCGCCCAGACGACGATGCGGATCGCGCAGCGGCTCTACGAGAACGGCTACATCACGTACATGCGCACCGACTCGACGACGCTGTCCGAGTCGGCACTCGCCGCCGCGCGCGAGCAGGCGACCTCGCTCTTCGGGGCCGACTACGTCCCACCGAAGGAACGCCGCTACGAGCGCAAGGTGAAGAACGCGCAGGAGGCGCACGAGGCGATTCGCCCCGCCGGCGACCGCTTCCGCACGCCGCAGGACGTGAAGCCCGAGCTCTCTCGCGACGAGCACGCGCTCTACGAGCTGATCTGGATGCGGACGATCGCCTCGCAGATGAAGGACGCCCAGGGGCAGACCGTCTCGCTCCGCATCGCGGGCGAATCGAGCACGGGGGAGACGGTCGAGCTCGGCGCGAGCGGCACCGTGATCACCTTCCGCGGCTTCCTCGCCGCGTACGAGGAGGGGCGCGACGACGACCGCTCCGCACAGGAGGACGACGAGGAGCGGCGGCTCCCGAACCTCGCCGAGGGCGACGGGGTCGAGCTGCGTGCGCTCGAGCCGCAGGGGCACGAGACGAGCCCGCCGGCGCGCTACACCGAGGCGACGCTCGTCCGCACGCTCGAGGAGCTCGGCATCGGCCGCCCGTCGACGTACGCGTCGATCCTCGGCACGATCCTCGACCGCGGCTACGTCTTCAAGAAGGGCACGGCGCTCGTGCCGTCGTTCCTCGCCTTCTCCGTCGTCGCCCTCCTCGAGCGGCACTTCGGCCGGCTCGTCGACTACGACTTCACGGCGCGGATGGAGGACGACCTCGACCGCATCGCCGCCGGCGACGAGCGGCGGGTCGAATGGCTGCAGCGCTTCTACTTCGGCGACGGCAGCGACGGCCTGCACGACCTCGTGTCGGATCTCGACAAGATCGACGCGCGCGAGATCAACTCGCTCGAGCTCGGCGACGGCATCGTCCTGCGCGTCGGGCGCTACGGGCCCTACCTCGAGCGCGACGGGCAGCGCGCGAGCATTCCCGACGACATGGCGCCCGACGAGCTGACGGTCGAGCGCGCGAACGAGCTGCTCGACCAGCCGAGCGGCGATCGCGAGCTCGGAGTCGACCCCGACACCGGCCGGACGATCGTCGCTCGCAGCGGCCGCTACGGGCCCTACGTGACCGAGGCGCTGCCGGACGGCGCGACCGAGAAGCCGCGCACGGCGTCCCTCTTCAAGAGCATGTCTCTCGAGACCGTGACGGTCGAGGACGCGCTTCGCCTGCTCACCCTGCCGCGCGTCGTCGGCATCGCCGAGGACGGCGAGGAGGTCGTCGCGTCCAACGGGCGCTACGGGCCCTTCCTGAAGAAGGGCTCGGAGACCCGCTCGCTCGAGTCGGAGGAGCAGCTGCTCGAGATCGAGCTGCCCGAGGCGCTCGCCATCCTCGCCCAGCCGCGACAGCGGCGCGGGCGCCAGGCAGCCGCGGCGCCGAAGCGCGAGCTCGGGGCCGATCCCGCGAGCGGCAAGACGATCGTCCTCCGCGAGGGCCGCTTCGGCCCCTACGTCACGGACGGCGAGACGAATGCGAGCCTCCGCCGCGGCGACGACCCGGAGACGGTGACGCTCGACCGGGCGCTCGAGCTGCTCGCCGAACGGCGCGCGAAGGGACCGGCAAAGCCGCGCTCGAGGCGGAGCCGCTCCTGACCAACTTCGATCCCTCGTCCGCGTCCTATCGTTCGGGACCCGGCCGAGCCGAGGAATAGACTTGCCCGACGCTTCGTTCCCCAGGCAGGACCGAAAGGACTGAGAGGACCCTGACGCAGAATCAGCTGCAGGAATTGCTCGAGTCGGACCAGGTGCGCGCCATCGTCGAGGGCGCGGAGGAGCGCGGCTACGTCGAGCCCGCCGAGCTCGAGGCGTTCGCCGCCGAGCTCGAGCTGAACGAGGACGACGTCGAGGAGCTCACGCGCGAGCTCGAGCGGATCGGGCTGGAGGTCGGCCCGCCTGCCGCGGCCGCCGAGCCGCCCCAGGCCGAGAAGGAGAAGCCCGAGGAGCCTGCCGAGGCGGAGGTGGAGCCTGCGCCGGCGCCGGTCGTATCCGGCTCGGCCGACAGCCTGCAGCTCTTCCTCGCCGACGTCGGCAGGCACAAGCTCCTGACGGCCGCCGAGGAGGTCATGCTCGCGAAGCAGATCGAGCGCGGCGAGGCGGTGGCGAAGCGGCGCATGATCGAGTCGAACCTCCGCCTGGTCGTGTCGATCGCGAAGGGCTACCGCGGCCTCGGCGTCCCGTTCCTCGACCTGATCCAGGAGGGCACGCTCGGGCTCAACCGCGCGGTCGAGAAGTTCGACTGGCGGCGCGGCTACAAATTCTCGACGTACGCGACCTGGTGGATCCGGCAGTCGGTGCAGCGCGCCGTCGCGAACCATGCGCGCACGATCCGCGTCCCCGTGCATGTCGTCGAGCGCCAGCAGAAGCTCTCGCGCGCGGCGCGCCGGCTCGAGGTCGAGCTCGGCCGGGAGCCGACGAAGGAGGAGCTCGCCGAGGCGACGGGGCTGCCGATGCAGCACGTCGACGAGGCGCTCGGGGCCGCGAACGCGTCGGTCTCGCTCAACCAGACGGTGGGCGCCGACGACGAGGGCGAGCTCGGCGACCTCTTCGCCGACCGCGAGGCGGCCGACCCGTTCGACGAGGCGGAGGAGTCGCTGCGGAGGCAGGGCGTACGCCGTGCGCTCGAGGCGCTCCCCGAACGCGAGCGGAGAATCCTCGAGCTCCGTTTCGGCTTCGAGGGCGAGCCGTGGACGCTCGAGGCGATCGGCAACGAGCTCGATCTGACGCGCGAGCGCGTCCGCCAGCTCGAGGGTCAGGCGCTCGCCCGGCTGGGCGCCCTGCGCGACCTCATCTCCGTCGCCGCCTAAGAGAACGCTAAGAGCGGCTGCGCCTGCCGCTTGACCGCGCCACCGGTTTGCGATTGGCTCCCAGGATGCGCGAGTGGGAGTCTCTCGCTCAGGCACATCGTCACTCGGTCGAAGGAGGGGGCTAGATGGGGAAGAGACGCAGGTTGCTGCTGGCGGGAGTAGCCGTGGCAGCCGTGACGGCGGCAGCCTCGCTCGCCGCGAGCGCCTACGGCGGAAGCAAGGCAGGAAGCAACATCATCGTCGACGGCACGACGGGCACCGTCGTGAACCTCGACCCGGCGAACCAGTACGACTACGACTCGTTCACGGTCGATCTCACGATGTTCCAGGGGCTCTACGGCTTCCCGAACGGCGCGAAGCTCGCGCCGGTGCTCGCAACCGGGTGCAGCCACTCGAAGAACCTCAAGACGTGGACGTGCCAGCTTCGGCACAACGTGAAGTTCGCGAACGGCGATCCGATGACGTCGGCCGACGTGAAGTACTCGTTCGACCGGGTGCAGAAGATCAAGGGCGACCAGGGCATCTGGACGCTGCTCACGTACCTGAAGACGACCACGACGAGCGGGCCCTACACGGTCGTCTTCCATCTCACGGCGCCCGACTCGGTCTGGCCGTACATCCTCTCGACGAACGCCGGCTACGTGGTCGACCACAAGACCTTCCCGGCGAACAAGATCGTGCCGAACACCGACGTGAAGGACCTCATCGGCACCGGGCCGTACCAGCTGACGAAGTTCACGCCCGGCCAGCAGGCGGTCCTCACCCCGAACAAGTACTACTGGGGGCCGAAGCCGAAGAACGGCGGCGTGATCATCAACTACTACTCGAAGTCGTCGACAATGAAGCTCGACCTCGAGAAGGGCAACATCGACATGGCGTTCCAGACGTTCACGCCGACGGAGATCTCCGCGATGCAGAAGGAGAGCGGACTCGTCGTCCACTCGGCTCCGGGCGTGGTGATCCGCTACCTCGTCTTCAACGTCAAGCGGCCGCCGTTCAACAGCCTCGCGGTGCGGAAGGCGATCGCGTATCTGTTCCCGAGGCAGGACATCGCGAGTCGCGTCTACCACAACACGGTGACGCCGCTCTATTCGATGGTGCCGAAGGGGCTGCCGGGCGCGATCGAGCCGTACAAGACCCTGTACGGCGCGAAGCCGAGCGTCGCGAAGGCGAAAGCCGTGCTGAAGGCCGCGGGCGTGAAGACGCCGATGTCGATCCAGCTCTGGTGGACGCCGACGCACTACGGCGATGCGTCCTCGGACGAGTACATCGAGATCCAGCGGGCTCTCGACGCCTCGCATCTGTTCAAGGTGTCGCTGAAGTCGGCCGAGTGGGCGCAGTACAGCGGCGCGCTCGGCAAGACGTACGGTGCGTTCCAGCTCGGCTGGTTCCCGGACTATCCGGACGCCGACGACTACACCGTCAGCTTCTACCAGACCAACTCGTTCTACAACAACGGCTACAGCAACAAGACGATGGACGGCCTCATCGCCAAGGAGCGGGCGGCGCGGACGACCAAGTCGCGGATCAAGTACCTCGAGAAGATGCAGACGCTCGCCGCGAAGACCCTGCCGACGATCCCGTACTGGCAGGGGAACATGATCGCCGTCGGGCGCAGCGACGTGAAGGGCATCGACTCGACGCTCGATGCGACGTACTACATGCGCTTCTGGCTGATCTCGAAGTCGTAGGAACCTCGTGGGTGGAGGGGCGTTCCAACCGGGGCGCCCCTCCTCCGTCAAACTTCGTAGCACCCCGTGACCGGCACCTCTCTCAGGACGTACCTCATCACGCGCCTCGCGCTCGTCGTGCCGATGGTGTTCATCCTGCTGACGCTCGTCTTCTTGCTGATGCGGGTCGCGCCCGGCAACCCGATCGAGGCGTCGCTCGGCGGTCACGTCCCGCAGGCGGCGATCAGGCAGATCGAGCGCCGGCTCGGCTTCGACAAGCCGCTCTACGACCAGTACGGCGACTACCTCTGGAACATCCTTCGAGGCAACCTCGGCCGGACGATCACCGACAACCGCCCGCTGTCGCAGATCATCGAGCAGAACGGCGCGGCGACGCTCGAGCTGACGTTCTTCGCGATGCTCGTCGCGATCGTCGTCGGCGTCGTTATCGGCCTCCTCGCCGGGCGCCACCGCGACACGTGGCTCGACGTCGGTGGACGCCTGTTCGGGGTCTTCGTCTACGCGACGCCCGTCTTCTTCCTCGGCCTGATGGCGCAGCTCGTCTTCGGCGTCTGGCTCGGCTGGCTGCCGATCTCCGACCAGGCGAGCCCGATCACGCAAGCGCTGCTCCAGACCCACACGAACATCTTCTTCATCGACGCGATCTGGGATCGCAACTGGGCCGCGCTCTGGGACATCGTGCAGCATCTGATCCTGCCCGCGACGACCCTCGGCCTCGTCACGGCCGGGGTCTTCATCCGCCTGATCCGCGTCAACGTGATCAGGACGCTGCGCGACGACTACATCGAGGCGGCACGCGCCCGCGGCATCGTCGAGCGGCGCGTCGTCTTCCACCACGCGTTCAAGAATGCCCTCGTCCCGGTGATCACCATCGTCGGCCTCAACATGGCGACCCTGCTCGGCGGCGCGGTGCTCACCGAGGAGACCTTCAACTGGCCCGGGATCGGCCATGAGCTCTACCTCTACCTCCAGGACCGCGACTACACCGCGGTGCAGGGGATCATCATCGTCTTCGCGCTCGTCGTCGTGGCCGTGAGCCTGCTCGTCGACTTCATCAACGCGTTCGTCGACCCGAGGATCCGCTACTGATGGCGGCCTCGGCGGTCACCGCCCGCACGCCCCACGGACGCGCGCGCCTGATCGCCCTCGGTCACGCGACGAAGCCGATCCGCGAGGCGACCGGGATGGCGCGGGCCATGCTGTGGTCGGGAGCGGCGATCACGCTCTTCTTCATCGTTCTCGGCGTCTTCGCGCAGTGGATCTCGCCGTACGGGTTCGGCCAGTACGAATCGGGGGGCGTCCGCTTCCCGCAGCTCGCGCATCCGTCCGCGAAGCACCTGATGGGAACGACGGTCCAGTCGAGCGACGTGATGGCACGGGTGATCTGGGGCGCCCAGACCGAGCTCAAGGTCGTCGCGATCGCGCTCGTGATGTCGCTCAGCGTCGGCGTCCCGCTCGGCCTGATCTCCGGGTATTTCGGCGGGGTGCTCGACCGGGCGCTCGTCCTCGTCATGGACGCCCTCTTCGCCTTCCCGTACCTGCTGCTCGCGATCGTGATCGCGTTCCTGCTCTCGAACTCGAGCATCGGCGCGGGCGTCTTCACCGCGGCGATCGCGATCACCGCCGCCTACGTGCCGCTCTACTTCCGCGTCGTCCGCAACCACGTGATCAGCGTGCGAGAGGAGCCGTACGTCGATGCCGCGCGAGCGCTCGGTGCGCGCCCGCGCACGGTGATCCGCAAGTACGTCTTCTTCAACGTCGTGCAGAACGTGCCGCCGATCGCGACGCTGAACGCGGCCGACGCGATACTCCTGCTCGCCGCGCTCGGCTTTCTCGGCTACGGCATCCAGCCGACGCAGGGCGCCGAGTGGGGCTACGACGTCTCGCGTGCGGTCTCCGACGCCGCCTCGGGGATCTGGTGGACGGGACTCTTCCCAGGGCTCGCGATCGTCCTGCTCGTGACGGGGTTGACGCTGCTCGGCGAGGGCCTCAACGAGACGCTCAACCCGGTGCTGCGCCGCCGCCGCTTCGGGACGATCGAGTTCAACGCCCTCCCCGAAGAGGTCGTGCCCTATGAGTGATCCGGTGCTGCGGGTGCGCCGGCTCCGCGTCTACTACGGCACGCCCGGCCGGCCCGTACGCGCCGTCGACGACGTTTCGCTCGACATCGGCGAGGGTGAGGTCGTCGGCCTCGTCGGAGAGTCGGGCTGCGGCAAGTCGACGCTCGGCCGCGGCATCCTCGGCCTGCTGCCCGAGGGGGCGCGCTCCGACGGCGAGGTGCTCTACGGCGGCCGCAATCTCGTCGGGCTGTCGCCGAAGGAGCTACGCCGGCTGCGCGGCCCGGACCTCGGCCTCGTGTTCCAGGAGCCGATGACGCGGCTGAACCCGCTGCTGCGGATCTCCGACCACTTTCGCGAGACGCTGAAGCAGCACGAGCCCGGCCTGTCGGACGAGGAGATGCGGCGGCGCTCGCTCGAGACCCTCGGCCGGATGGGCATCCCGCCGACGCGCTTCCGGCAGTACCCGCACGAGTTCTCGGGCGGGATGCGGCAACGGATCATGATCGCCCTCGCGCTCGTGCTGCGGCCGAAGCTGCTCGTCGCCGACGAGCCGACGACCTCGCTCGACGTGATCGTCGAGGGACAGATCCTCGCGCTGCTCGCCGATCTGAAGCGCAACTTCGGCACCGCGCTCCTCCTGATCACGCACAACCTCGGGATCGTCGCCGAGTCGTGCGACCGGATGGCCGTCATGTACGCGGGGAGGATCGTCGAGGAGGGCTCGGTGCGCGATGTCTTCGCGGAGCCGTCCCATCCGTACACACGCGAGCTCCTGCGCTCGACGATCTCACTCGAGACGACGGAGCTCCATTCCATCCCGGGCGCGCCGCCGAACCTGATCGCTCCGCCGACGGGCTGCCGCTTCCATCCGCGCTGCCCCGAGGCAATGCGCGTCTGCGCCCTGCTCGAGCCCGTCGAGCAGCAGCTCGAGGCGGGCCGGCGCGTGCAGTGCTGGCTCCACGGGCCGGAGCGCCGGATCCCGTCCGGCGGCGAGCTGCCGCTCGAGCGCGAGGCGATCTGGGTGGCCGATGAGGCCTGAGACCGTCGCTCCCGTATCCGATCCGCGGGCAGACGGTGCGCCCCTCGTCTCGATTCGCGACCTCAAGACGTACTACGCGATCCGCGGCAGCTTCGCGAGCCGCCTCGTCGGCCACGAGGCAGGGGTCGTGCATGCGGTGGACGGCGTCTCGCTCGACATCCGGCGCGGCGAGGTGCTCGGTCTCGTGGGCGAGTCGGGCAGCGGCAAGACGACGCTCGGGCGGACGCTGCTCGGGCTCGTGCGCGCCACCGGCGGGAGCGTCGAGTTCGAGGGCAGGGAGATCTCGCGGCTGCCGGAGCGCGAGTTCCGCTCGTTGAGGCGAAGGATGCAGGTCGTCTTCCAGGATCCGCACGCCTCGCTCAATCCCGCGATGACGATCGCGCAGGCCATCGGCCATCCGCTTCAGATCCACGGGCTCGAGCACGACCGCGACGGGCTGCGGCTCAGGGTGGCGGAGGTGCTCGAGCGCGTCGGCCTCGCGCCCGCGGAGGCGTATCTCGACAAGTACCCGGGCGACCTCTCCGGCGGCCAGAAGCAGCGCGCGGTGATTGCGCGCGCGCTCATCCTCGACCCCGTGCTGCTCGTCGCCGACGAGCCGGTCTCGATGCTCGACATGAGCGTCCGCGCGAAGATCCTCGAGCTGATGCTCGCGCTCAAGCGCGACTTCGACCTCACGTACCTCTACATCACTCACGACCTCGCGACCGCCCGCTTCTTCTGCGACCGGATCGCGATCATGTACCTCGGCCGGATCGTCGAGATCGGCCCGGCCGCCGCGATCTACGACGACCCGAAGCACCCGTACACGAGGGCGCTCCTGCGCGCGATCCCGGAGCCGGACCCGCAGCGCGCCGTACCGCGGGACCTGCCGCGCGGCGAGGTGCCCGACGCGGCGCGGCCGCCGCTCGGCTGCCACTTCCATCCGCGCTGCCCGCGCGCCTTCGAGCCCTGCGGCTGGGAGTCGCGCGACCTGCGGGAGCTGCTCGAGTCGCGGTGGGCGCTGGCGGCGGGGCAGGCGGGCGTCGAGGAGGAGCAGGCGCTCGTCGGCGATCTGGGCGCGCTCGATCGGTCGTCGGCGGAGGTGCGGCTGCCGGCGTCGCGCGGCCGTTCCGCGGATGAGATGGCCGCGCTCCTGGACCGGATTCGCGACGAGGCGCCGGATGAGCCGTTCTGGCGCGGCGTCCGCCGGATCGAGGCGGTCGACGGGCGGCTCGAGCTCGACTTCCACGAGCCGGAGGCTCCGCTGCTCGCGCCCTCCGGCGAGGTCGAGGTGGAATGCCACCTCTACCGCGGCGAACCGTCTGACGGCTCGTAGAGCACGGCGAGCTCGGCGGCCGCGCGAAGGATCGCGTCCCGCCGCAGCGGGGCGACTCGCAGCTCCGGCGGGGGGCGTCGCAGGAAGCTCTCGAGCAGGAGGAGCTCGTCGAGCTCCTCGCCCTGCGGCGGACGGTCGGCGGCGGCGAGCCCCGCCTCGACCTCGAGGACGCCGGCGCCCGGCGGCAGCGTCCTCTGCGCCGCAATCCGCCCGTTCGCTACGAAGATCGCGTCGACGTGTCCCGGCTCGACGGCCGGGACGAGGAGGCAGCGCTCGAGCGCCCGGAGCCGCTCGACGCGCTGCAGCTCGCGGCAGACGGTCTCGACCGCCGCGATCCGGTCGCGCACGCGGGCCGCGTCCTCGAAGCGGCGCGCGTCGACGAGGTCGCGCAGGCGCCGGCGAAGCCGCGGCAGGGCAGACGCCGGCTGCGCGAGCTCCTCCACCGTCAGCGCGCGGGCGGCGAGCCGCGCGGTCCGCTGCAAGCGAGGCGGGCCAAGGTGCAAATTGCAACTTGAGGGGGGCGGCGCTTTTCGGCTGACGACGACCGAGTCGCCGCGGGCGCGCAGCCACAGGCGCCGGTCGGGTCGGGAGACGCGCGCGTTGCCGGGCGGGCCGAGCTCGCGGATCAGCCTCAGCTCGTCGAGCGCGGCTACGAGCTCCGACCCGGTCACACGCCACTCGATCCGCTCGGTCGCGCCGAGCGCCGCCTCGACTGCGTGCCGCTGCCGGTCACTGCGAAAGTACGAGCGGAGGCGGGCGCGCAGGTCGCGCGCGCGGCCGACGTAGAGCACCTGCTCGTCGCGTCCCCTGAAGAGGTAGACACCGGGCCGCGTCGGCGCGCCGAAGGCGAGGTGGCGCTTCTCGAGGACTCGCCGCGTGCGCGTCGCGGCGAGCGCGCCGAGGTCGGCAACCGTCCGTGCGCCGCGTTCCTGCGCGAGCCCGATCAAGGCGAGGAGGATCTCCGCTGTCGCTTGGGCGTCGGGCAGGGCCCGGTGGCACGGCTCGACCGACGTCCCGACGAACCAGGCGAGCTGCCCGAGTCCGAAGCGGCTCACGCGTCCCGCGAGCAGCGTCCGCGCGAGCGTCACGGTGTCGACGACCGGCGCCGCGATCCGTGAGCCGGTCAGCCGCTCGGTCTCCCGGTCGAGGAACGCGAGGTCGAAGCGGGCGTTGTGCGCGACGAGGACCGCGTCGCCTGCGAACTCGAGAAAGCGCCGGACGGCGACGGCTGCGGATGGCGCTCCGCGGAGCTGCTCCTCGCGGAGCCCTGTGAGGGCCGCGGCGGCCGGCGCGAGGGGTATCCGCGGATCGACGAGCGTGGCGAACTCCTCCCCGACCTCGAGTCTGTGGATGCGGACGGCGCCGATCTCGCAAATTGCGGCGAACCCCGGCCGGAGCCCCGTCGTCTCGAGGTCGACGACGACGTATGTCGCCTCCTCGAGCGGGAGCGTGCCGCCGGGCGGCGCTGCGAGGGCGACCGAGTCGCCGTTCCACGCGAGTCGCGCGTCGGCCTCGACGACGTCGGCGAGGAGCGAGCGCGCGAGCGCGACCGGCGCCTGCCGCAGCGCGAACAGCTGCCGCGCGGCGTGCTCCGCTGCGACGGGGCCACGGCGTTCCTCGACGAGCTCCACGAGCCGGTCGGCGGCATCTAGCCTGAGCTGCATGGTCGAGAGCCTAGGCGAACATGTGTTCGCCCGCCAGCTCGCTCCGCTGCGCGCAGCGCCGGTCGAGGAGGCGGAGCAGGTGACGCAGGCGCTTCGTGGCGAGCCGCTTCGCCTGGTCGAGGCGCGCGACGGCTGGGCGCGGGTCGTTACGGCGTACGACTATCCGGGCTGGCTGCGCGGCGAGCTGCTCGGCGGCGAGGCCGATCCCGCCTGGCTCACAGGCGGCCCGGCCGATCCGATAGCGCACGCGCGCACGCTCCTCGGCGCGCCGTACGAGTGGGGCGGGATGACGGCTGCCGGCATCGACTGCTCCGGTCTCGTCCATATGGCGTTCCGGGCGTGCGGGCGTCTCGTTCCCCGCGACGCCCACCAGCAGGAGGCGGCCGGACGGTGGCTCGGGGAGGATGAGCTCCGGCCCGGCGACCTCGTGACGTACGGCCCGCCGGAGGGAGCGGCCGACCACATCGCGTTCTGGCTCGGCGGCGGTCGCATCCTCCACGCGACACGGCGTGACGGGGTCGACGGTGTGATCGAGGAACCCGAGGCCGGCGATCTGCGTGCCCGTCGGCGGGCGTTGGTGAGGCTGGCCTGACGGCACCCCCCGTTCGAGGTACGGCGGGCTGCTAAAGCAGCTTTGTTGCACCGCCGATACTCGGGCCGATGGACGCTGCCGAGCGCAAGGAGATCCTCAACCGGTATCTGACGCATTCGCGCCGCTTCGAGGAGGTCGCGGCGCGGCGTCGCGGCGCGGGCGGCGCCGACGTGATCCCGCTGCAGGGCCCGATGCGCGAGCTCGAGCAGGAGCCGACGATGCGGGAGATCGAGGTGCTCCAGTTGATCTCCGACGGGCTCGTCAACCGTGAGATCGGCCAGCGCCTCTTCCTCTCGGAGGAGACGGTGAAGTCGCACGTGCGGCACCTGCTGGCGAAGCTCCAGGCGCGCTCGCGCGCGCACGCCGTCGCGGTCGGCTTTCGCCGCGGCATCATCGCTTAACGACCCTTCTTCCACACCCGCCTGTCGAGAGGCTGTGGAAGAGGAAACGAAGGGCGCCGGGTGAACTCACCCGACGCCCAATGGATTCTCGGTTCTTCAGCTACCTACCGATTTCCGAGATCCCTCATGTGGGGGACGTGGGGAAGCTGTGGATAACTGAGGATTCGTACCCCTACCAGGACTTGCCGAGACCGACGACAGTCGCGCGTGCGGCGAAACGAGCGATGGTGCGCATCTGAGATGAACTCCCTAACTCGGGGACTGACGGCAGGCGGAGCTTATACCCCTTTTGGGGGAGCCGCAAGTATCGCTGACCTTGTTAGGCGGCAGAATTCTGCTGATCGGCGAGGCGCTGCCTGGGCAGCCTTCCTGTTCGTAGCGGCCGCGTCTGTTGCGGTCGCGCTATTGCTTGAGGGCTACACGCTTGGCCCTGTGTGGGCTGTCTTCCTGCTAGGAGCTATGGCAGCGATAGCAGAACGCTCGGGAGTCGCTGTCACAGAAAGCGTGGAGATGTCAGCGTCGTTCCTCCCGATCGTGTTCGTGACCGTCGCCTTTGGACCACTAGCAGGGTTCGTCGCTGCAGGTGTAGCGAATGCCGCGGACGTACGCCGGCCCTTACTTCGGTGGGTCACCTACACCCCGGTGCGGGCGATGACTGGCGCCGCGGCAGGGCTCGCTGCCGGGTGGCTGGGGAGTGGGTCGGGCTTCGGTCACTTCCTGGTGACGAGCACTGTCGCCTCGGTCACCTTGATTACGGTGGACGCGATCTTCAACTCACTC
This sequence comes from Gaiellaceae bacterium, assembly GCA_035517075.1. Taxonomy (GTDB): domain Bacteria; phylum Actinomycetota; class Thermoleophilia; order Gaiellales; family Gaiellaceae; genus Palsa-739. The sequence goes on from DATIZN010000002.1 coordinate 53,453, forward strand.
ACCCTTGCGATTCGCCGCAGGGCGAGCCTCTGGAGCTATCCGCGGACGGTACTGCCGATCTTCGCGCTTGCGCTACCACTCTACGGGCCGCTTGTTGCGCTCTTCGTCTACGGCTATCACGCGTATTCGCTTCTCGTCGTCCTGGTCATCTTCGTGCCGGCGCTCGCGCTTCAGCGACTGATCCACCTTTACCAGCAGGAACGGGTTGCAAGTCGGCACCTCAGGCGGGCGAACCTCACGTTCGCTACGGCGCTCGTCGCCACGTTAGACGCTCGTGACCGATACACGGCTGGGCATTCCGCGGCAGTCGCTGTGTACGCGCGCGACATCGCCAGTCGCCTCGCCCTTTCACCAGCGGAGCAGAGACTCGTGCACCTCTGCGGGCTCGTGCACGACATCGTCAAGATCGGGCTCCGGCCCGGTCTGCTCGAGAAATCAGGGTCTCTAACTCTTGAGGAGCGGCGGCACATGCAGCTGCACTCGGAGATCGGCGAGCAGATTCTTCGAAAGGTTCCCGAGTGGGCTGAGCTGGCTACCATCGTGCGTCACCATCATGAGCGTATCGACGGCCTTGGCTATCCGGACCGGCTCATGGGCGACGAGATTCCGCTGCTAGCTCGGATCATCGCTGTGGCGGACTCCTACAACGCAATGACCTCAGATCGACCCTACCGAGACGCGCTGCCGAGTGCCGTGGCGCGTCTACGGCTCGCGCAGGCCGTCGGAAGTCAGTTCGACACAACGATCGTCGCGGCGTTCGAGGCAATCCTTGCCGTCGCCGATGAGGACTACCGCACGGGTGCCGGCATGGTTTTCGAAATTGAACGCCCCGATGTTCTCTTTGAGACTGCGCCGGAGGGAGACGCCGTCGACGGTGGCGCCGGTATCTATTCAGTGGCGTCAGCTGTCATCTAGTAGTCGCGCAGCTTCCACTCGAGACCGCGCGCCGAGCTTCTCGAGAATGTGCTTCACATGGACCTTCGTCGTTGAGATGCTGATGTAGAGAAGTTTCGAGATCTCTTCATTCGTCAGCCCTTCCGCGATGAGCTCATGCACCTCAGCTTCGCGCGGGGAGAGAACCTGTCTTGGACGGACGGCTCTTGGGATCCGAATACCTAAGGCTCGAGCGAGGGAGACGTCTACTGACCCGGTGAGGAGGCGGAGGAGCAACCCCTGCCACTTCGCTTGCTGTGCGACGTACGAGGCTAGAGCTGGCACCGCCCGTAGCGCAATGACAAGGGGGTCGAGTGTTTCGGTTTCGATTGCCTCATCGAGGAGAGGGTCTGCCTCGTCATGTCTTTTGCTTGCGAGGAGAACCGTCGCCTCGGCTAAGCAAGCGAGCGCTCGGGTCTCTAATCCCCGCGACACAGTACGCGCCATCTCCACCTGCGTAACGGCCTCTGGAACGGCGCCCGTTGCGGCTAGTAGTAGCGCGCGCAGTCCGAGGAACTCGCCGCGCGCCGCGCGAATCCAGTCTCGGCTCGGTCCCAGCGAGAGGACATCTAGAGCGCGCTCGACTTGGCCGACGCTTGCGTAGAGACGCGCACGCTGGATCGCAATATTTCCCCCAAAGTAGGTTCCAGCTTCGTCTCGTGTGGTTTTCTCGAGGGAAGACAACAGACGATCCGCGCTACCGAATCGGCGTATGCCAATCAGTGCCGCCGCCTTGTTGAATGTGGCGTACCGAGACGCGAACTCCAACTCATAGGTGTCGGCTACGGTGGCCAGCGCCTCCGCTGCCTCGAGGCTCTTCTCGTAACGCGCAGCCATAACGAGCGCATAACTCTGCGTACTCAAGAGCCCTGTGTAGGCCATTGGGTCAACGTCCCCCTGGACTAGTGTCAGCGCCGTAGCCGCTTCATCAAGCGCGGCCGTCAACCCTCCTTCGATCTCCGCAATGCACAGTTGCCCTGTCGCGAGGGTTAGTGACTGATCGAGCCCGCTCCGAGCAATTTGTTCGAAGACTCCGAGCGCGTCCTCGAGTCCTTCGTCCTGCTCCTCAAGCGCTGAAAGAAATTGCAGCCACGCTGCGCCTTCCCTGGCTTCGTCCGAGCGCGCAAGCCCGGCAGCTGCCCTCGCTTGTTTCATGGTTGTTGCGGGACGGTCTCGAAGGTGCGCTGCGCGAGCGGCTACGAGATGCGCTCTCGCCGCGACGTCGCCCTCGAGTGCCTTCGCAGCTCGTTCCGCAAGGCCATATGCGCGCACAGTCTCGCCTTCTCTAAGCGAGAGCTCGGCCTCCGCGTAGTCGAGAAGGGAGGGGTCTGCCCCTGCTGCCAACCCTGTTTTGACCCACCAGCGCATGCTCGTCAGTCGTCCCGTGCGGGTGAGTTCTGGAAGGGCCGCAGCTAGCACTGACGAGATAAAGCTCGCATCCGGTGCGCGCTCCGCCAGGGCTTGCGCCTCTCCCCATAGTCGACGTTCGACAACTACTTCCGCGAGCCCAGCAACTTGGCTACGCACCTCGTCCGCACTACAGAGCGCGACGACCAATGCGTTTGCGATGAGAGGGTGCATCGAGACCCTCCCTGCGTCAATCGCAAGAAGGCCGTGACTTTGGGCCTGCGCAAGTCGGACATTCGCGTCTGCACCGAGGATCACCCGCGCTGTATCAACGTCTGAAACGGCTGCGGCTGCGACTAACATCGCCGCTTCGCGGACTGAAGGCTCTGCGCTGAAGATCACCTCAGTAGCGAGATACTCGTGGAGCGCGGCCGGCAGCGGGTTCATCTGTTCCGCCTCGCCAGCCCTCTTTGTCGTGAACGCTGCTAGACCGAGTACAGCCGGCCAACCCGAAGCGAGAGCCAAGACACTTGCAGACGTTTCCTTATTCCGAATGTAGAAGAGAACGTCGGCCGCCTCCTGATCGGTCATCGCGAGCTCGTCCATTCCGATCTCCAGCCCCTCGCCATAGACCTCGAGGCGCGGGGTGAACCAGGCCGGGCGGGTGCGCGTGGTGATCAGGAAGCGGACGGCGAGACCGTCCACGAGGGTCGACAGGAGTTGCTCGGCTTCGTCGGTGCCGGCCGCCTCCCACTCGTCCACGATCACGAGCACGTCCTGGGTCAACGGCTCGTACGTCTGGAGGAGCGCGCGGCCGAGCGGGCGCGGGCTCGGGTTGACCGACGCGATGCGCGCGACGCGCCCCGGGTCCCGTGGCAGGTCGGGCGCGATCGAGGCGAGCAACTCGTCCATCTCCACGGCGAGCGCGGCGACGTCGCCGGAGGCGCGGGTCGTCTGGTACCACGCCACAGGACCCGTCTGGCGCTCCGCCCACTGACGCGCCAGCGTCGTCTTCCCGTAGCCCGCGGCTGCGGCGAACACCGTCACGCGCGCGTCGCCGTCGACGATGCGCGCAATCAGCCTCGGACGCTCGATGATGTGATCGAGCGCCGGCGAAGCCGTCGCTGTGATCGTCTCGACCATCTCCCCTGCCGGACGGAACCCCGCCGCCGGGCCACCGGACCCTACTCCTCTCCCGCGCGTTCGGCACGCGCGTCACATGATCGGGGGGCCCCGCGTCCGGCTCTAGCCGGACGCGGGTTCGCCGTCAGCCCCCGGCGCCGGCCAGAGCCGGCGCGGGCTCCCGAGCGAGCGGGTCCTCGCCGGTGAGCGCCCGGAAGGCGGCAGGGATCTGCCGCCGTCTCGGCACCCCGAGCTTCTGGCGCAGCACGTCGCAGTGCGCTTTCGCCGTCCGCGGCGAGATGCCGAGTTGCGCCCCGACCTCGTCGTTCGAGCAGCCCCGCGCGATGAGGCGCACGATCTCGAGCTGCCGTTCGGTCAGGTCGGGTCTCGTCTCGTCGTTGTCTCCCATGGCGCGGCAACCTACGACCGCGCTGGAACGCGAGCTATTGGCCGACGGGAGTATTCGTCCGGGCGCCCTGGGCGTGGCGGACGAAGCTCGCCTCGTGACCGCGCCGGTTCGCCTCGGCGAGCTCCTCCTGCGTGAGTGCGCCGACCCGCAGGAGCAGGTCGAACTCGTCGCGGAGGTGTGTCCGCATCATCTCCGGTCCGTCCGTCGCGATCGTGAAGAGCACCCCGTGCTCGACGAACGTCCGGAACACCTCGCGCACCGCGTCGTCGTCGGGCAGCGACTTCGTCAGGAGGTTGGACGTGGGGCAGATCTCGAGCACGACCTCGCGCTCGCGCAGCTCGCGCATCAGTGCCGGGTCGCTCGCGGCGAGGATCCCGTGACCGATCCGGTCCGGACGGAGTACCTCGAGCACCTCGCCGATCTCCTCACGGCCGAGGTCGCCGCCCTCCTCGCCGACGTGGATCGTCACGCCGAGGCCGGCGGCGCGCGCCTCCTCGACCATCGGCTGCGCCTGCGAGTAGTCGTAGCGCTCGTGGCCCGGCCGCGGGCCCGCGATGTCGATCCCGACCACGCCGCGCGGCGCCCAGCGGATCGCCTTCTCGACGATGATCTCGTTCTGCCGCTGCGTGAACGTCCGGTCCATCATGAGGATCAGGCCTGCGCGCACCTGCCGGTATTCGAGGCTCGCGACGTCGAGCCCGCGGATCGCGGCGAGGATGATGTGGTCGAGGTCGCGCTCGCCGCCGCGATTGCGCTTCATCGGGTTGAAGCGGACCTCGAGCGTCGTGATCCCCTGCGAGCGGTAGGCGCCGCCGATCGCCTCGTGCACCGACACCTCCACCGCGGCCGGGCTCGACTGGATCAGCTCCGTCCAGTGGTAGATCGCGTCGAGTGCGTCGAGGTCGGGCACCCCGCGCGGGTCGGAGACGGTGACGAGCCTGTCGAAGTCCCAGTAGTCCTTGACCGGCAGCGCGATCCCCTGCCGGTGGGCGAGCGACCAGAGGATGTCGGACGAGACCGAGCCGCCGAGGTGGGTGTGAAGCTCGGCGAGGCCTCCGTCCATCGACGGAGTCTACCCCCAGCCCACGACCGCCCAGCGCCTGCGCGCGAAGCGCGGGCCGAGCAGCAAGAGGCGCGCCGCGATCAGCACGTCGAGCGCCGCCCAGACACCGACGATCCCCCAGCCGAGCTCGAGCGCGAGCACGGCGATCGGCAGGAAGACGCCGCTCGCGACCACCATCGACCACATGAGGTAGCGGGTGTCGCCGGCGCCGATCAGGATCCCGTCGAGCGCGAAGACGGCGCCGCCGAGCGGCTGCATGGCGACGAGGAACGGCCAAAGGAGCTCGGCTTGGTGGACGACGCGCGGCGAGCTCGTGAACGCCTCGGGCAGCACGTGCGAGAGCGGAGCGAGGACGGCGGAGAAGACGAGCCCGACGACGACGGACCACGCGATCATCCGCACGGCGGCGGCATGGGCGCCGGCGGCGTCGCCCGCGCCGAGCATCCGCCCGACGATCACCTGGCCGGCGATCGCGATCGCGTCGAGGACGAGCGAGAGGAAGACGAAGAGCTGGTAGCCGATCTGGTGCGCGCCGATCTCGGCGTCGCCCATTCGCGCGAGCACCGATGCGGCGACGAGGAACGAGGCGTAGAGCGCTACCGTGCGGACGAAGATCTGCCGGCCGACTCGCACCAGCGGCCGCATTTCGTGCCAGCTCGGCCACCGCGACGGCGCGTGCGGGCGCAGCAGCTCGACGACGAAGACCGCCCCCATCCCGGCCTGTGCGATCGCCGTCCCCGCCGCAGAGCCCGCGATCCCCCAGTGGAAGACGTAGACGAAGACGACCTCGAAGACGAGGTTGGCGACGTTCGCCGCGACGATGATCTCGAGCGGGCGGCGCAGGTTCGAGACGCCGCGGAGATAGCCCTGGCCCGCGAGCGCGACGAGGGCGGCCGGCAGCCCGACGGTCGCGATCCGGAGGTAGACGAGCGCGAAGTGCCCCGACCGGCCGTGGCCGCCGAGCCCGCGCAGGAGCGGCGACGCGACCGCTTCGAGCCCGACGAGCAGCACGAGCCCGATCCCGAGCGAGACCCAGAGCGCCTGCGCCGCGAGTCGCGCCGCCCGCTCGCCCTCTCCCGCTCCCGAGGCGCGCGCGACGACCGCCGTCGTCCCGTACGTGAGGAAGTTGAAGATCGCGAACGCGCCCGAGAGCACCGTTCCGGCGAGGCCGAGCGCCGCGATCTGCGGCCGCCCGAGATGACCGACGATCGCCGTGTCGGCGAGGACGTAGAGCGGCTCCGCCGCCAGCGCCCCGAGCGCCGGGATCGCGAGGCGGCCGATCTCGCGGTCGTGAACGGAGCGGAGGCGCACGGGCAGCCGACGATAATCCCCCGGATGAAGATCGGGATCGTCCAACGCGGAGGAACCCCTGGTTGCCCCGCGAGCCCCCTCCTCCGGAAGAGCACGTGAAGATCGGGATCGTGGTGCCGTACTCCTGGTCGTTCTGGGGCGCCGTCGTCGAGCACGCCGAGCTGCAGTCCGCGGCGCTGCGCGAGCTCGGCCACGACGTGCGCACGATCATGGGCAACGACCCGCCCGGCCAGTTCACGCGCTTCCTCCACCCGCGCCACGGCCGCCACGGGACACCGCCGCCCGACGTGATCCCGATCGGCCGCTCGGTGATCGTCCCCGCGAACGGGACGCTGCCGAACATCATCCTCAGCCCACGCTCGGTCTTCCGCATCCGGGATGTGCTCGCGCGCGAGCGCTTCGACGTCCTCCACCTGCACGAGCCGATGACGCCCATCCCGTGCGTTGTCGCGCTCGCGAGCTGGGACGGTCCGACCGTCGCTACATTCCACGCGAGCGGCGACCTCGGCTGGATGCGGATCGCCATCCGCACGTGGGGCTTCCTCGCCGAGCGGATCGACGTGCGGGTTGCGGTCTCGGACATGGCGGCGAGCTCGGCCGCCCGCTGGCTCGGCGGCGAGTACGACATCGTCCCGAACGGCGTGCTCATCCCGCCGCACGCCGATCCCGGCGGCCGAGAGCACCGCGTGCTGTTCGCCGGACGGCACGAGGCGCGCAAGGGGCTGCACGTGCTGCTCGAGGCGTGGCCCGAGATTCGGCGTCGTACCGGCGCCACTCTCCGCGTCATCGGCTCCGACCCGCTCCGCGTCAGGCTCCTCATGACGCGGCTGCGCTTGCGCGACTCCGACGGGATCGAGGTGCTCGGGTTCCTCGAGCAGGACCGCTTCACCGAGGAGTTGCTCTCGGCGAAGGCGCTCGTCGCGCCCTCGCTCGGCGGCGAGAGCTTCGGGATGGTGCTCACGCGCGCGTTCGGCTGCGCGACGCCCGTGGTGGCGTCCGACATCTCGGGTTACCGTGACGTGATGACGCCCGAGGCGGCCGTCTCCTTTCCAGCCGGCGATCGCGAGGCGCTCGCCGCCGCCGTCGAGTCGCTGCTCGCCGACGAGCCGCGCAGGCAGGCGATGGGAGCGGCCGCGCGCGCACTCGCGCAGGAGCGGTACGGCTGGGACTCGATCGCGAGGCGGCTCGTCGACGTCTACGCGGCCGCGGTAGCCGGATGAGCCCGCAGGCACGGCTCGCCGGCCGCCTCGTGAAGCTGTCGCACAGCAGGACGGCTCGCGCCGTCGCCGGCCTCCTCGTGCTCGGCGTGCTCGCCGCTCTCGCCTGGTGGCGGCACGGGATCCTCTCCTCCATCGGCACCGCGTTCGCCGATGTGCGGTGGCAGTGGGTTGCCGTCGCGATCGCGCTCAACCTCCTCTCGGTCGCCGTGCGCGCACTCGCGTGGACGACGGTCATCCACTCCGCGATGGAGCCGCCGTACCCGCGAGTGCCGCTCGTCTTCTCCGCCTTCTCGGTCGGCCTGTTCGCGAACGCGGTCCTGCCGGGGAGGATCGGGGAGCTCGCCCGTGTCGCCGTCCTGACCCGGAAGCTTCCTGGGCGGAAGGGCGCCTGGGCGACGCTCGTCGGAACGGTGTTCGCGCACCGGCTCTTCGACGTCATCCCGGTGCTCATGCTCGTCCTCTATGTGATCGCGACGGCGAACATCCCGACCTCCGCGCGGGCGAGCCTGCTCGCCGTGATCGTGGCCGGGATCTGCCTTTTCGCATTCGGGTTCGTCACCGCGCGGCGGCCCATGCACATCTCTCTCGAGGGGCTCGGGCCTGTGCGGCGGCTGCTCGCGATGGGGCGCGCAGGGCTCGGTGTCCTCCGCTCGCCGGTCGGGGCGGCGGGGGCGATCTTCTTCCAGATCTGCGGCTGGGTCTGCCAGCTCTTCGCCGTCTACACGGCGATGCGGGCCTTCGACATCCATTCGCCGCTGCCCGCCGCCGGAGTCGTGCTGCTCCTGATGAACGTCGTGACGATCTTCCCGTTCTGGCCCGGCAACGTCGGGCTCGTGCAGGTGGCGATTGCATCGGCGCTCGCCGGCTACGGCGTCGCGTACGGCGTCGGCGTCGCGTACGGCTTCGGCCTGCAGGCGATCGAGGCTTCGGTCGGCATCGGCGTCGGGATGCTCTTCCTCGCACGGGAAGGGGTCTCCTTCGCGATGCTCCGCGTGATGCCGTCGGCGGCGCAGGCGGAGCTACCGGTCGAGGACGAGGCAGACGAAGAGGACGAGCGACGCGAGCCGGAACGCGCCGGCGTCGGCTAGATGCCCGAAGGCCGCGACTGCTCCACGCGGCGCGCGAGCTCCTCGACCCTTCCCTCCGCCGCGTCGAGCTTCCTCCGGCAGAAGGCGTAGAGCGCCTCGCCGCGCTCCCAGAGCGCGAGCGCCTCATCGAGCGGCGCTTGCCCCCGTTCGAGCCGCTCGACGATCTGCTCCAGCTCGGCCTGTGCCTGCTCGAACGTCTGCTCGGGCTGCGAGGCGCTCACGGCGCGACATCCTCGACGCGAGCGCCGAAGGCGCCCTCGGCGAGCGCGACCTCGACGCGGTCGCCGGGCTCGACGTCGGCGCACGAGAAGACGAGCCCCGACTCCGTCCGGACGATCGCGTACCCTCGACGGAGGGTTGCCGACGGAGACAACGAGGCGAGCTTTGCGGCGAGCGGCTCGAGCGCCGCCCGCTTCCGCTCGACCGTGAGCGCAGGAGCCAGCCGGAGCCGTTCCCGCGTCCGCTCGAGCCGTGCCGACTCCTGCCCGAGCGAGATCCGGACGCTGCGTCCCGACGCTTCGCGTGCCCGGTCGAGCTTGCCGCACAACTCAGCCAGGTCGGGCACGACGAGCTTCGCGGCAGCGGTCGGCGTCGACGCGCGAGCGTCGGCAGCGAGATCGCAGAGCGGCGTGTCCTGCTCGTGACCGACCGCCGACACGATGGGCACGCGGCAGCCGGCGACGGCGCGTACGACGCGCTCGTCGCTGAACGGAAGCAGGTCCTCGAAGCTTCCGCCGCCGCGCGTGAGGACGATCACGTCGACGTCGCCCTGCTCGCAGAGCCGGTCGATCGCGGCCACGATCTCGCCGGCGGCTCGGGAGCCCTGGACGAGCGCCTCGGCCACGACCAGCGACGCCGGCGGGAAACGATCCCGGATCGTGGTCACGACGTCGCGCTTGGCGGCGGCGGCGTTTCCGGTGACGACTCCGATCCGGCGAGGCAGGAGCGGAAGTGGACGCTTCCGCTGGGTCGCGAAGAGCCCTTCGGCGGCGAGCGTCGCCTTCAGCCGCTCGAGCGCGGCGAGGTGGCGGCCGAGCCCGAAGCGCTCAACCGAGAGGGCGCGGAGCTTGAACTCGCCCCGCTGCTCGTAGAGCTCGGGCCGGCCGAAGACGTGGACGCGCTCCCCTTCCTCGAGGTCGAGGCGGAGGGCGTCGAAGCGGCTCCGTGGCATCGTCACGCCGACCGAACACGCGTCGCCCGGGTCCTTGAGGGTGAAGAAGACGGTTGCCCACCGTTCGTGCCGGCGCAGCTCGGTCACCTCGCCCTCGACCCAGACCGTCGGCAGGCGGCCGAGCCACTGCCCGACGCCGCGGTTGAAGGCGGCGACGGAGTAGACGGTCCTGTCGTCGTACGGAAGCGCCTCGACCTTCGCCACTGGCGCAGCGTACTCGCGCCCTGCGGGCATCAGAGTCGAGCTAGAGCAAAATCTCGGCGGCGGTCTCGTGCGCGCAGCCGCGGCCGACCATCTCGCAGGCGATGTGGAGGTCGGCCTCGCTGGCAGCCAGCCTCTCGGCGAGCGGCAACGGATACCCGGCCTCGATCAGCACGTGGAGTCTCCAGCCTTCGACCTTCGACCGTTCGTCGATCAGGGGCTCGAGGATCTGGGTCGTCTCGCTCATGGCTCCACAGGTTCGTGGTGCTTTCGACGAACCCTCCCCGGGTTTGTTAGCTCGGGGTTGCAGCCGCATCCACGCGACGGAACAGCTCCTGCAGGCGGGCCTCGAGCACACCCCGGTCCGCCTCGAGGTCGGCATTCAGCTCTTCCAGGCGCCGCCGCAGCTCGGCCTCGAGCTCCGTCAGCCGCTCGTCGTGCGTCGCGACGATCTCGTCGTGGCGGCGCTCGATGCTGCCGGTCACCTCCGACAGACGGCGCTCGATCCGCTGCGCTCCCGCGTCTCCGACGTGGGCGAGCCGCTCGGCGAGCACCGTCTCGGCCTCACGTGCGAACGTCGACACGGCCCGCTCGAGCTCTCGGGCGAGTCGCTTCGCAGCGTCCTCGCGCGCCGTCTTGACGGCAGCGCCGAACTGCTGCGCCGCCTGATCGGCGTGGGAGGCGACCGCCCGCTCGACGACGCGCTCGAGCTGGTCGACCTGCCTGCGGGCAGCGTCCTCGAAGCCGACGCGGATCCGCTGGACCGCCTCCGACTCCTCACGCTGGGCATGCTCGGCGAGCTCCCGCTCGCGCCGGCGGATCCGCTCTTCGAGCTCGTGGATCGCCCGGCGCCGCTCGGCGGCGTGCGTCTCGAGCTCGGAACGCGCGTCGGTCAGCGACTGCTCGACGACACGGTCGAGCTCCGTTCGGAGCCGTGCGACGGCCGCGCGCTGCTCCTCGCTCTCGGCGGCGAGCCGTTCGGCGTCGGCGGCGAGCCGCAGCTCGACCTCGCCGAGGAGCCGTTCCTGTTGCTGGCCCAGCTCGGCGATGCGCGCCTTGGTCGCCTCGGCGCCACGATCGAGATCCTCCACCCACGAGGCGAGGCGCTGTTCAACCTCCGCCTGCACCTGCGTAAGTCGCGCGGTCAGCACCGTCGTGGCCTCCCGCTCGCGCTCGGCGGCGACCGCCCGCCGCTCCTCGCCGAGTGCGCGTTCCTGCTCCTCGAGCAGCGACCGCGAGTCCGCGCGGGCCCGTGCGAGCGTCCGCTCGAGCTCGGCCGCGCGCTCCGTCTTCTCCCGCTCGACGAGCGCGAGCAGGTCGGCCTGCGCCACGGCGAGCCGAGTGTCCATGTCGGCGACCCGCTGCAAGGCGCGGCGAAGAAGGAGCGAACCGGCGGCGGCGACCGCGCACGCGCTCAGGCCGCCGGCCGCGACGGCGAGCGGACGCTCGTGGCGGAGGGCGAATCCGATCCAGACGGCTACTGCCGCTCCGCTCTCGAGCACCGTCGCCCCGGCGAGCGCCCACGTCGGCCCGCGCCGGACGGATGCGAGGCCGAGAGCGAGGGCTGCGACGCAGACGCCGACGGCGAAGCCGAGATCCGCGATGGTCGTGAGCGGCACCGGCCCCAGTGTAGAGGGCTATCCCGCGCGGACGAGCAGCAGGGCCGCGGCGACGAGGATGACCGCGGCGGCAAGCGCCTTGAGCGCCGCCTCGGGGGCGCCGGCGAGGGTGTCGGCGTCGAGCCGGAGCATCGTCCCGTCGGCGAGCTCCGCCTCTCCGTCGATCCGCACGACCCGCCGCCGGACGAGCCGGACCGGCGTCGAGAGCCTGCGCTGGGCCCAGCTCGAGGCGAACGCATACGCCGCCGCCGCGATCGCGTCGGCGCGCAGCGTCTGCGCCGAGGCGAAGTACGCCGTGAGCACGGGGAACGCACCCCAGGCGGCGGGAAACCAGACTCCGCCGTGGAACCTTCCGCCGAACAGCTCGAGGTTGTAGGCGACGACGACGAACCCGCCGGCCGCGACGAAGACGAGCAGCCAGAGCGTGCGGGAGACGGCGACCGCCACGCCGATCCCGCAGGCTGCTCCGATCGAGACCGCTGCGAGGGCGACGAGCGTCCTCGGCGGGATCCTCGTCTGCAGCGGCCGGCCGCGCAGCTCGTCGAGGGCGTGCGCTCCGACTCCCATCGCGAGGGCGAACGCGAGCGTGGTCCAGCCGAGCAGCGGCCAGTCCATGCGGGGCGCGAGCGCCGCGCCGACTGCGACGTACGAGAGATGCCACAGCGTGTACGGCGGGTGGAGGAGGGTCGCGTAGTCGCGCCAGCCGCCCGGCCGAAGCGCGTAGAAGGCGGGACGCGGCCCGGCCTCGCTCAAGCGCGCCGCCCCCAGACGACGATGCCTCCGCCGACGCTGAGCCGCCTCGCGCGGACGTCCTCGACTCCCGCCTCGCGCCACGCGTCGAGCAGGCGCGGCTCCGGCCACGTCTCCCAGAAGCCGCGGATGCTCGGGCCGAGGAAGCGGCCGACCTCGCGCCACGCGGGCGACACGAGCGACCCGGCGGCCGGGAGGCCGGTGCGCACGTAGAGCTCCCAGAGCGGCCGCCACACGCCGCGCGGCAGGCCGAACTCGAGCATCGCCACGACGCCGCCCCGCCGGACGACACGCGCGAGCTCGCGCAGCGTCGAGGGCACGTCCTCGACGTAGCGGAGAAGGTACGTGAACGTGAGCGCGTCGAACGAGGCGTCGGGGACCGGGAGCGCCTCGGCGCGGCCCTCGAGCAGCTCGACTCGGCCGGCCAGCGCCGCCGCCGCGACGCGTTCGCGCCCCGCGGCGAGCATCTCGGGGCTTTGATCGATCCCCACCACCGTCCGGGACGGCTCGGCCCGGGCGAGCTCGAGCGCGACCGCGGCCGTTCCCGTCGCCACGTCGAGCACGCGCCCCGCCTCGAGGGGCACGCGCGAGACGAGGAACCGCCGCCAGCGCGGGTCCTGGCCCAACGAGAGCAGCCGGGCGTAGCGGTCGTACGTCGGTCCGAGCGGCGCGAACAGCGTCCTCGCCCGGCGCGTGCGGCTCGCAGCCTCCACGTCCGTATTCTCTCCACATGGCGCTCAGCGAGGACGTGGTCCGGATCGCAGCCGCCGCCGGAGAGTTCGCGTCGGATGGCGAACGGGTCGCCGGCGTGGTCGTCGCGGAGCCGCTGGGCCAGCGTGTCTACCTCTGCGCGTTCGAGGCCGGGCAGGAACGGAGCTGGCTCGCACTCGACGCCGAGGCACGACCGCTGCGCCAGCGGCGCCTGGTGCGCGAGGCAGCCTCGCTCGCCGCTCTCTGCGAGGTGGCGGAGGAGTCGGCGGGCGGCGGCGACCTCGAGCAGCTTCGCGTACGGCTGGCCGAGATTCGCGAGGCTGACGCACCCGAGGGGATCGAGGAGGCCGAGTCCGCCGCCGCCTCCCTCGCCGAGACGCTCGCGCCCGAGCCGCGGATCGCCTCCGGCGCCTACCTCGACGAGCTCGGCGCCGCGTCTCGCCGCCTCGAGCAGGCGCTCGGCGGCTACGACGGCGGGTCGCCGTTCGCCGCGGCGCTTCGCTCGGCCGCTCCCGCGGTCGAGGAGCTGACCGCGGATGTCGAGCGCAGCTACAAGGGGCCGCTCGAGTGACCGGGGAGGTCGAGTCCCGCGCCTCCGACGCCGAGCGCGAGCAGGCGGTCGCCCGTCTCCGCGACGCGTCGGCCGAAGGCAGGCTCACATTCGAAGGAGCTCGCCGACCGAGCCGCGCTCGCCTACCGCGCGCAGTCGCACGCGGAGCTCGTGCGCCTGACCGAGGACGTGCCGCTCGCCCCCTCCTCGCGGCGGAAGGTCTCCCGCTGGATGGGCGTCGTCGGCGGCGAGGTGAAGCGCACCGGCCGGTGGCGTGTGGCAAGGCGCACGAACGTGGTGATGGGCATCGGTACCTGCGAGCTCGACCTCCGCGCAGCAAGTCCGCCACAGGATCCGAGGAGGACGTGGCGCCGTCGGCGCCGCGCGTCCGTGTCCGCGCCTTCGGGGTGATCGGCGAGCTGACGCTCGTCCGCCGCTAACCTGCAGCGTATGGAAGGCGGAGGATTCGGATTCCCGTTCGGGGGCGACCCCGAGGAGATCATGCGCAACCTGCGCGAGTTCGCCGAGGCGCAGGCCGAAAGCGTGCAGGAGGCGCAGCGCGAGCAGTTCGCGACGCTCACGCTCAACACCGCCGTCGAGCTGACCTCGGCGGCGTTGCAGCAGATCCAGACGCAGGGCGGCGTCGACGAGCAGGCGATGGCACTCCGCGACGCGATGCGCGTGCTCTTCCCAGAGGCGGTGGCGCTCGTGAGCGCCGCCCGCCAGGGCTTCATGCGCGAGTCGTAGAATCGCGCAGCCCGTGAGCCTGTTCGACCGCGCCATCGTCCGCGTGCTGCCGGCGGTGCCCAAGCCCGTCGTGCAGCTCTTCTCCTCCCGCTACATCGCCGGCGCAACGCTCGCCGACGCGGTCGCCGCCGTCCGCCGCCTCAACGCCGGCGGGAAGATGGCCACCGTCGACGTGCTCGGCGAGGAGATCACGAGCGAGGACGAGACGCGCGAGATCGCGCAGGCGTACCGCGACGTGTTCGACGCGATCGACCAGGCCGCACTCGACTCGAACGTGAGCGTGAAGTTGACGGCGCTCGGGCTCGGCCTCGCGTTCGAGCTCTGCCGCGAGAACCTCCTCGACGTCCTCCGCGCGGCGGCCGGCTACGACAACTTCGTCCGCATCGACATGGAGGACTCGACGACGACGGACGACACGCTCCGTCTCTACCGCGAGCTGCGGGAGGACGGGCACGAGAACCTCGGCGTCGTCCTCCAGTCGCGGCTGCGACGGACGCTCGACGATGTCCGCTCGCTCGCCGACCTCCGCCCGAGCGTGCGGCTCTGCAAGGGGATCTACCTCGAGCCCCCGGCGATCGCCTTCTCCCACGACGAGGCGGTGCGCGCGAGCTTCCTCCGCTGTCTCGACGAGCTGCTCGACGCGGGCTGCTACGTCGGCGTGGCGACGCACGACGAGTGGCTGATCGGCGAGTCGCTCGCGCGGCTCTCCCGGCACGGGCTCGACGCGTCGCAGTACGAGCTGCAGATGCTGCTCGGCGTGCGGGAGGAGCGCCGCGACGAGCTCGTCGCCGATGGGCACCGGCTGCGCGTCTACGTGCCGTTCGGCGAGGAGTGGTACGCATACTCGCTGCGCCGTCTGCAGGAGAATCCTGCGATGGCGGGGACGATCGCGCGCGCGACGGCGGAGAGGGTGCTGCGCCTCGGCTAGAGCCGAACGTTCGCGAAGGGGAGCTTTCCGGTCATCTCTTCGAACCTTCGGCCGATAGCGACTTCCAGCTCGTGAGGGCTGGGATGTTCCTCGGTCGTCTTCCACGCCAGCTGGAAGTCTTCCCAGTCCTTGCACTGCCAGACCCGCTCGCCGCCCGCGTGAGCTCCGTTGGCGGAGACACGTCCTGCGCCGTGTCGGAGGAGGTCACTCATTCGCTTTCGCAACGGTCGAGATGACTTCGTGGCGACATCTTCGACCCATTTCGCCTCGAGTTGCGCCTGCGTCCACGCGTGCTGTCCTGAAGACGTACGCGAATGACTTCAGCCATCGCCAGAGTTCGCGTTGTCGTACCGATTTGCCGAGCGGAACGAAGCCGAGGAAACCCTGACGGCGGAACTCGTCCCTTCGTCGCGGATCCCAACCGACCATCCCGCTAGTCCGCTCGCCGTCCGTAGAGCAGGAAGGTCGCCGGGATGCGACGGTCGTGGCGGCGCCGCGACGTGCCGCCGGGGTACTCCTCGAGGGCGGCGACGTGCATCCCCGCGCGAACGAGCGCGCTGACGACCTGTCCGATCCGCCACAGCCGGTCGGGATCGGAGGGATCGCGGAAATAGTCGTCGCGCCAGCGCAGCAGCCCGTCCACGCAGTCCGCGACAGGATGGTCGTCGAACACGAGCAGCTCACCGTGCGGACGAAGCGCCGCGACGACGCCGACCGCCCAGGCGTCGAGATCGGTCAGCCGTCCGACGACGCCCTCGCCCGAGTAGACGAGGTCGAAGCGGCCGCGCCGCAGCTCCCTCGGCAGCGACTGCGCCTCCCCCTGCACCCAGAGGATCGTGGGCCACCGCTCGCGGGCGGCCTCGAGCGCATCCTCGCGCGGATCGACGCCCGTCGCGACCGCGCCGAGCTCCGCGAGCGCCGCCGTCGCCTCGCCCGTCGCGCACTGGAGATGGAGGACGCGCTTCTCGGCCAGGTCGCCGAGCGCCCGCTCGACGAGCGGCGGCAGCGCCACGGGCTCGGGGCGGACACGGTGCGCCTCTTCCCAGGCGCGCAGGTTCTGGTCTGTCGGCTCCATCGCTATGCGGGCAGCGAGAACCCGCCGTCGACGACGAGGGTCTGGCCGCAGATCATCGCTGCATCGGGCGAGACGAGGAACGAGACCGCCGCAGCGATGTCCTCCGGCTCGACGAGGCGCCCGGCCGGCGTCCGCTCGACCGAGCGCAGCATCTCCTCCCTGTTCGGGAAGTGCTCGAGCGCGTCGGTGTCGACGATGCCGCCCGAGACGCCGTTCACGCGGATCCCGCGCGGCGCGAGCTCGACTCCGAGATAGCGGACGACCGACTCGAGGGCAGCTTTCGACGTGCCGACGAGGACGTAGTTCTCGAGCACGCGCTGCGCGCCGAGGCTCGAGATCGCGACGATCGAGCTGCCGGTCTCCATCGCAGGCGCCGTTGCGCGCGCGAGCGCGAGGAGCGCCCGGGCGTTCGCGTTCAGCGTCCAGTCCCAGTGCTTGTCCTCGGTCTCGAGCGCGGAGCGGATGACGCCGGTCGCCGCATTGTGGACGACCGCGCGGTACGGCCCCGCCGCCGCGAGCTCCTGGACGACGCGCTCGGACGCGACGTTCCCGCGCACGAGGACCGGCTCTGCGCCCGTCTCCGCGACGAGCGCCGCGGCCTCCTCGGCCGCGGCGTCGTTCCGCATGTAGCCGAGGACGGCCCGGCTCGCGCCGTCGGCAACGAGCCGGAGCGCGATCGCCCGCCCGATTCCCCGCGTGCCCCCGGTGACGAGCACCGAGGCTCCTCGCAGGCTCATTCCATCCGCGGCAGCGGCTCGTCGACGGGCGCGGAGCTCGGCAGCTCGCTCCAGCCCGGCCGCGTCCGCGGCTCCCGCGCGCCGTCCTGCGCCTTGGAGGAGGCGTGTCCGAGCCGATCGAGCAGCTCGATCTTCTCCTCGGCGTAGCGGCGCACCGGATGCTCGTCCGGGAGGTCGAGCACGAGCTCGCGGACGCGCGCCCGGAGCTGGTACGCGAAGTGCGGAGTCGCGGGACCGACGAGCTCGTCGACGTCGGCGAAGGTCGGCTCGGCCATCGCGGAAACCCTAGACGAATGTAGCTTCGCCATCGTGCGCCGCATTTCTCCCGTCGATGCGATGTTGCTCGGGACGGTGCTGCTCTGGGCGCTCAACATCACCGTCACGAAGTACATGTTCGACCAAGGCTGGCAGCCGCTCGCGTACGGGACGATCCGCTACTTCGCGGCGATCTCCCTCTTCTGGATCTTCACGTACCGGCGAGAGCGCTCGTTCCGGATCGACCGGAAGGATCTCCGCCTCGTCCTGCTCGCGGCGCTCTTCATCTTCGGCAACCAGGTCTGCTTCGTCTACGGCGTGAAGCTCGCCCACGCCTCGACCGTTGCGCTGCTGCTCGGTGCGACGCCGGTGTTCATCGGGCTGATCACGGTGACGCTCCGCCTCGAGACGCTCGCGCGGTCGTTCTGGATCGGCGCCGCCGTGACGTTCGCGGGCGTGGGGGTGATCGCGGGTAGCGCGAGCGGCGGCCTCGGCAGCTCGCTCGGCGGCGACCTGATCTCGATCGCGACCGCCGCGACATGGGCCGCGTACACCGTCTCGATCGCGCCGCTCATGCGCCGCTACTCGCCGTACCGGATCAGCGCGCTCGTGCTTGCGATCGGCTGGGTGCCGCTCGCGCTCGTCGCCATCCCGCAGGTCGCGAGCGAGACGTTCTCGTTCGGCTGGAAGGTCTGGCTCGGCTTCGGCTACGCGGTCGTCGGCCCGCTCTTCCTCACGAACATCCTCTGGTTCACCGCGATCGACCGCGTCGGCCCGTCCCGCGCCTCGCTGTTCGGGAACCTGCAGCCGTTCTTTGCCGTCTTCTTCGCCCTCGTGCTGCTCGGGGAGAGCCTGCGTGGGCTCGAGATCGTCGGCGGCGTCCTCATCTTCGCGGGGATCGCCTACGAGCGGCTCGCGCGGAGGTGGTCCCTTCCCGTGCCCTCGCAACCCGAGTGAGCCGGCCGCGCGTCTCGGTCATCGTCCCCGTCCGCGACGAGGAGGCGTTCGTCGGCGAGGCGCTCGACTCGCTCGCCGCTCAGACGCTCGAGGACCACGAGGTGGTCGTCGTCGACGACGGCTCGACCGACGGGACGGCGGCGCTCGCGGGCGCGTACGCGCGGCGCGATTCGCGCGTCCGCGTGGTCCGGCAGCCGCCGCTCGGGATGATCGCCGCGTCCGAGCGCGCCCGCGCCGAGGCACGGGCGCCTCTGCTCGCACGGCTCGACGGCGACGACGTCGCGCTCCCGGACCGGCTCGAGCTCCAGGTCGCGGCGCTCGAGGAGGAAGGGCTCGCCGCGGTCGGCGGGCAGGTCGAGTACTTCCCCGACCCGAGCGGCGGGCTCCGCGAATACGCGGCCTGGCTCAACTCCCTCGTCACGGTCGAGGCGGCGCTGCGCGACGTCTGGGTCGAGTGCCCGCTGCCCGGGCCCGCGATGACGATGCGCGCCGACCTCGTCTCCTATCGCGAGCGAGGCTGGCCCGAGGACTACGACATCGTCCTCCGGCTGCTCGAGGGCGGCCACCGCTTCCGCAACCTCGACCGCCTCGTCCTCCGCTGGCGCGACCACCCGGAGCGGCTGACACGCACGCATCCCGAGTACTCGCTCGACGCGTTCCGCCGCTGCAAGGCGCACTTCCTCCGGCGGACGCTCCTCGCCGGCGGGCGGGCGGCCGTCGTCTGGGGAGCGGGCCCGACGGGCAAGGCGTTCGCCCGCGCGCTGCTCGAGGCGGGGACGCCGCTGGCGGCGTTCGTCGAGGTCGATCCGCGCAAGCTCGGCAAGCGCATCCACGGCGCTCGGGTCGTGCCGGTGGAGGAGGCGGCGTCCTTCCCGGGCGCGCTCTCCTGCGGCGCGGTCGCCGGCGTGGAGGGACGGAGGCGGGTGCGCGAGCTCGCCGCCGAGCTCGGGCTCGTCGAGGGACGGGACTTCATCGCGGTTGCCTAGTCGCGGTGTCAGGGCATAATCGACTCATGGCCGAAGACTTCATGCCGCTGCTGGGCTGGGACCACGTCGAGCTCTGGGTCGGGAACGCGAAGCAGGCGGCGTACTTCTACGAGCACGCGATGGGCTTCGCCCGGACGGCGTACGCGGGACCCGAGACAGGCGTCCGCGACCGCGCGTCCTACGTGCTCGAGCAGGGGGACATCCGCTTCGTCCTCACCTCGGCGCTGCGCGAGGAGCACGAGATCACCCGCCACCACGCGAAGCACGGCGACGGCGTCCGCGACATCGCGCTCACCGTTCCCGACGCGACCGAGGCGTATCGCCAGGCCGTGTCGCGGGGCGCTCGCGGCGTCGCCGAGCCGCACCGCGACGAGGACGAGTTCGGCGCGATCGAGCGGGCAGCGATTGCGACGTACGGCGACACGATCCACACGTTCGTCAACCGGAGCGACTACGCGGGGCCGTTCCTCCCCGGCTACGTCTCCGTCTCGGAGAACGGCCATGCCGGACCGGGCGTCGGCCTCCTGAACGTCGACCACATCGTCGGCAACGTCGAGCTCGGCCGCATGGACTTCTGGGTCGAGTTCTACGAGCGCGTCTTCGGGATGACGAACATCCTCCACTTCGGGGACGACCAGATCCAGACCGAGTACTCGGCGCTCATGTCGAAGGTGATGGCGGACGGCTCCGGGAAGATCAAGTTCCCGATCAACGAGCCCGCCGAGGGCAAGCGCAAGAGCCAGATCGAGGAGTACGTCGAGTTCTACGGCGGCGCGGGCGCGCAGCACATTGCGCTCGCCACGACCGACATCGTCGGCACCGTCGAGACGATGAAGGAGCGAGGCTTCATGTTCCTCGAGACGCCCGACTCGTACTACGAGGAGGCGCCGGGCCGCGTCGGCGAGATCGCCGAGGACTACGAGGTGCTCCAACGGCACAAGATCCTCGTCGACCGCGACGACGACGGCTACCTGCTCCAGATCTTCACGAAGACGGCGCAGGACCGGCCGACGATGTTCTTCGAGGTGATCGAGCGGCACGGCGCGACGACCTTCGGCGAGGGGAACTTCAAGGCCCTGTTCGAGGCGATCGAGCGCGAGCAGGCGCTGCGCGGGAACCTCTAGGGGCGCGATTGTTCGACGATGCGAGGGCGGCGGCCCGGCAGGCGCGGTCGCTGCGCCATGTCGGCCACCGTCCGTTTCCGCTTCCGGGCAGCACCTGGACGCTGGGGCAGACCTGGGAGCAGACGCTGTGGGCGCACTGGCCGGTCGAGGCATCGGAGCTTCGCGCTCGCGTTCCCGACGAGCTCGAGCTCGAGGAGCACGACGGCAGCGCGTGGCTCGGGATTCTCTTCTTCCGCGTGCGCGCGCTGCGGGCGCGCGGGGCGCTGCCGGTGCCGGGCATCTCGTCCTTCCTGCAGCTCAACGTCCGTACGTACGTCCGCGGCCCCGACGGGCTCCCCGGCGTCTGGTTCTTCAGCATCGACGTCTCGAGCCGGCTGGCCGCGGTCGGCGTGCGACGGATCTACCACGTGCCCGCGTACCACGCGAGCATGACCCTCGATCCGGTGCGCGGCTGGCAGGAGGCCGAGTGCGTCCGGCTCGGGGAGCCCGGCCGCGTGTTCTCGGGCCGCTACCGGGCCACGGGCGAGCCTCGCCACGCCGATCCGGGATCGCTCGAGTGGTTCCTGACCGAGCGCTACCGGCTCTTCACGACGGACGGGAGAGCCGAGATGCACCACGACCGCTGGCTGCTCAGCGCGGCCGAGGCGGAGATCGAGCTCGCCTCGATCGCCCCGGTCGCGCTCGCCGGCCCGCCCCAGTGCCACTTCGCGTTCCGCCAGGACGCGCTCATCTGGCCGCCCGAGCCGGTTCGCGCCTGATCGCTGCGTACGCTTTCCGCGTGACCCCGCAGCGCCGGACAGCGCTCCTCTCCGTCTTCGCGGCCGTCGCCCTGATCGCGCTCAAGCTCGCGACGGGACTGGCCACGCACAGCCTCGGGCTCGTCTCCGAGGCGATCCACTCCGGCACCGACCTCGTCGCGGCGCTCCTGACGTTCCTCGCCGTCGGCGTCGCCATCCGGCCGGCCGACCTCGGGCACCCGTACGGCCACGGGAAGGCGGAGCATCTCGCTGCGCTCGCCGAGGCGGCGTTCCTCGTCCTCGCCAGCCTCTTCATCGCCTGGCGCGCGGGGCACCGACTCGCGGAGAGCTCGCCGCAGCCCGTGCACGCGGTCTGGTGGTCGCTACTCGTCGTCGGCGTGGTGATCCTCGTCGACCTCGCGCGCACGACTGCGTCGTGGCGCGCCGCTCGCCGGTACGAGAGCGCCGCGCTCTCCTCGAACGCGATCCATTTCGCGAGCGACCTCGCGGGATCCGCCGCGGTCCTCGCCGGGCTGCTGCTCGCACGCGCCGGCCAGCCGAAGGGGGACGCGGCCGCTGCGCTCTTCGTCGCCGTCCTCGTCCTCGCCGCCGCGTTCCGGCTGATGCGGCGGAACGTCGACGTCCTGATGGACCGCGCGCCCGACGCCGCGACTGCGGCGGCGCGCCGCGCGATCGCCGGGATCGTGCCGCCGGTCGAGCTGCGCCGGCTGCGCATGCGCTCGGCGGCGGGACGGCACTTCGCCGACGTCGTGATCGGCGTCTCGGTCGACTCCGCCGTGCGGCAGGGGCATGCGGCCGCGGATGCGGTCGAGCAGGCGGTGCAGGCCGCGCTTCCCGAGGCGGACGTCGTCGTCCACGTCGAGCCGGAGGAAGCCGGCGCCGCCGTCCGCGAGCGAGCGCACGCCGCCGCGCTCGGCGTGCCGCGCGTCCGCGAGGTGCACAACGTGACCGCGGTCGCCGTCGAGTCGGGCACCGAGCTCTCCCTCCACCTGAAGCTGCCTTCCGACCTCTCGCTCGAGGAGGCGCACGCGATCGCCGAGCAGGTCGAGCGCGCGATCCGCGCGGAGGTTCCCGAGGTCGCCTCGGTGCAGACGCACATCGAGCCCCTCGCCGAGGAGGCGGCCGGCGCGTGGCCTCGGGCGTCGGACACCGCACTCGAGCGAGGCCTCGTGACGCGGATCGTGCTCGAGGAAACCGGACGGGAGCCCCGGGCGCTCCGATTCCTCGACACGGACGACGGCCTCGTCGCGTATCTCACGCTCGCCGTCGACGGCTCGACACCGCTCGGAGAGGCGCACGCCCACGCGAGCCGGATCGAGGAGCGGATCCGGCGCGAGCGTCCCGACATCGCCGACGTGATCGTTCACACGGAGCCATGAGGCTGGTCATGTTCTCGCCGATCGAGCTGGACCTCGAGCGCGGCTGGCCGGGCCGGATCGAGGGCGACGCCGTGATCCAGCTCGCGGCGCAGACGCTCCAGTCGTTCCTCGCGGGCGGCGGCCACGCGCGGGAGCACGCGAAGTACGCGCTCGCCGGCGTCTCCCTGCGCGCGCCGGTGCTCCATCCGCCGTCGGTGCGGATCTTCGAGGGGGAGGACTTCCGCTTCGCGAACCCGGCGGCGATCGTCGGGCCGGACGCCGAGATTCCGGTCGCCGGTGCGGTGCCCGTACGGCGGCACGCGGCGATCGTCGGCGCCGAGGGTGCGATCGGCGGCTTCGCCGACTTCGTCGAGTGGACGGCGCCGGAGCTGCCGGGCGAGAAGTCTCGCGACTTCGCGCTCGCGCTCGGGCCCGTCGTCACGACGCCCGACGAGGGCGCCCCCGCCGGTGTCGACTGGGAGCGGCTCGTCGCGCACGCCGCCGCGAATACGCGGCTCTATCCAGGTGACGTGATCGCCGCATGACGCGGGTCGCCGTCGTGGGAGCCGGGATCATGGGCAGCGCCGCCGCCTGGCAGCTCGCGCGCCGCGGCGCCGAGGTCGTCGTCCACGACCAGTTCGAGCTCGACCATGTGCGCGGCTCGAGCCACGGACGCTCGCGGATCGTTCGGCTCGCTTACCCGGAACCGTCGTGGGTGCGGCTCGCCGAGGAGGCGCGGGGAGGCTGGGCCGAGCTCGAGGCCGAGACCGGACGGACGCTGCTCGAGCTCTACGGGCTCGTGGAGGTCGCGCCGACGGAAGCGCTGACCTCGACGGCCGGGCTGGCGGCCCAGCGCGTGGAGCACCGGCTCCTGAGCCCGGAAGAAGCGGCGGAGCTGGGCGTCGCCGTTCCCGCCGGCTGGATCGCGCTCCACGAGCCAACGGGAGGCATCGCGCGCGCCGACCTCGCGCGTGCGGCCTTCCTCGACGGCGCCCGCGCCCACGGCGCCCACGTGCTCGAGCGCTCGCGGGTCGACGATCCGGAAGCGCTCGACGCCGACGTCGTCGTCGTCACGGCCGGCGCCTGGATCGGCGGCTTCTTCCCCGACCTGCCGCTGCGCGTGACGCGCGAGACCGTCGCCTACTTCCGCTACGAGGGGCCGCCGCATCCGTCCGTCGTCGAGCTGAACGAGCGGAGCGCGCACGCGTTCTTCTCCCTCCACGATCCCGTGCACGGCCTGAAGGCGGGCGCTCACCACGCGGGCGCCGAGGCCGATCCCGACGAGGTCGCCGATCCCGATCCGGAGCTCGTCGCGCGGATCGCCGCCTGGGTGGGAGAGAGGCTCCCCCGCGTCGACCCGACGCCGGCCGGCGCCGAGACGTGCCTGTACACGACCACGCCCGACGAGCGCTTCGTGCTCGAGCGGCGCGGGCGGCTCGTCGTCGGCTCGGCCTGCTCCGGCCACGGCTTCAAGTTCGCGCCGGCCGTCGGCGCGAGGCTCGCCGAGCTCGCGCTCGACCAATAGCAGCATCGGGGACAGGTCGCCGTCGTATCGCTTTTGAGCAACCTGTCCCCGATACAGTTTCCGTATGCCCTTTTATCAGCGCCTCGGCGACGTCCCGCGCAAGCGCCACGTCCAGTTCCGCGACAACGGGACGCTCCTCACCGAGGAGGTCATGGGCCTCGAGGGCTTCACGGGGAACGAGTCGATCCTCTACCACCTCCACTCACCGTGCCGCGTGATGGAGCTCGCCGGCTTCGAGCCGGTCGAGCGCGAGGAGTGGGTGCCCGAGCAGCACGCGCACCGGCACTTCAAGACGTACGAGACCGCCCCCGCCGGCGACGAGATCACCGGCCGGCGCGTCCTGATGTGGAACGACGACGTCGAGATCTCGCTCTGCCGGCCGTCCGCCTCGATGGACTACTTCTTCCGGAACGGCGAGGGCGACGAGGTGATCTTCGTCCACGAGGGCTCGGGCACGCTCGAGACGATCTTCGGCGAGCTGCCGTACACCGAGGGCGACTACGTCGTCGTCCCCCGCGGCACGACCTACCGCTTCAAGCCGGCCGGGCGGCCGCCGGAGGCGGACGCGGTCTCTTCGCCGGGCGCCGGCGGCGCTTCCAGCGTCAGCGAGCAGCGATACCTCGTCTTCGAAACGCCGGGGCTGATCGAGATCCCGCGCCGCTACCGGAACCAGTACGGGCAGCTCGTGGAGGGCGCGCCGTACTACCACCGCGACATCCATCCGCCGACCGAGCTGCACACGGTGCGCGAGCGCGGCGAGTTCCCGGTCAAGGTGCGCGTCCGCGGCGGCTACCAGACCTACGTCGTCGACTACCACCCGTTCGACGTCGTCGGCTGGGACGGCTACCTCTATCCGTGGACGTTCTCGGTCCACGACTTCGAGCCGATCACCGGCCGGATCCACCAGCCGCCGCCCTCGCACCAGACCTTCCAGGGGCGGAACTTCGTGATCTGCTCGTTCTGTCCGCGCAAGCTCGACTTCGACCCGCTCGCGGTGCCGATCCCATACCACCACTCGAACCTGCAGTCAGAGGAGATGATCTATTACGTCTCCGGCAACTTCGGCTCGAGGAAGGGCGTCGAGGTCGGCTCGATCACCCTCCATCCTTCGGGCCTGCCGCACGGGCCGCAGCCCGGCCTGGCCGAGAAGGCGATCGGGATGCACGAGACGCACGAGCTCGCCGTCATGTGCGACACGTTCCACCCGCTCAAGCTGTCGGCCTTCGCACGCGACCTCGACGACGGCCGCTACGCGTACTCGTGGTACGAGAACGCGCAGAACGGGGACACGCCGGCCGAAGGGTCCGACGCCTCCGGCGCCGGCCTCACGTCACACCTCTAGACGGGGGCGGGACCGCTTTCGGCTTCGGCGGCGACGTCGTGCCGCGCACGCGCACCTGCGGGCGGAAGTACGAGTTCGGCACCGGCCGCTCGGGGTCGGCGATCAGCGACTGGAGCGTCTCGACCGCCGTCTCGGCAATCTCCGCGATCGGCTGCTCGAGGACGACTACCGCCTGCCTGACGGGAGCGACCCGGCGCCGGCGACGTTCCTCGTACGTCATGCGCGGCGCGCCGGTCGTAATGTACGGGGACGAGGTCGGGATGATCGGCACGGGCGCGAGTACCTCGTCCTCACGAACGGCTCGACCTCGGCCAAGTCGGTCACGGTGCAGACGGCGACGCCCTCGTCGTCCTGGAGCGTCCTCTTCGGCAGCGCCGCCGCGCCGGCGAGCAACGCGAAGGGACAGCTGCCCGTGACGGTCGCGTTCGCGTACCGGCCCGCCGGCTCGAAGACGTGGCGCCGGCTCGACGTCGACGACTCGCCGCCGTACCGAGCCTTCCTCGATCCCGCGAAGTTCAGGAAGAACGAGCGCCTGCAGCTCGTCGCGATCGCCCGTTCCCTCCACGGCGGCACGGCGACCTCCGCGGTCGTCGGCTTCCGCGTGCACGGGCGTTGAGCGGATCGCGGGGCGGCGCACTCCGACCGCCGCCCCGCCTCCGGCTCTGCGAAGTAGCGTCTCGCCGTGACTCTGCTCCGGGTGAACGGCCCATTCGACCTTGCGCTCACGACGGCCCGCTTCCGCGCCTTCGGCGTCGACCGCGCCAGCCTCTGGCACGAGGGTGGCGTCCATCGCGTGGTCGGCGGACGCGAGGTGCGGATCGAGGCCGCCGAGGGCGGCGTCGACGTCGAGCCGCTCGACGATGCGACGGAGCCGGTCGTGCGGAAGCTGCTCGGGCTCGAGTTCGAGCTGGAGCCGTTCTACGCGTGGGCTGCCCGCAGGCCGGAGCTCGCGGAGCTGCCGGGCCGCTTCCGCGGCTTCCGCCCGACGCTCGCGCCCGACCCGTTCGAGATGCTCGTCGGCGCGGTCACGGCGCAGCAGGTGTCGCTCTTCGCGGCCGTCGCGATCCGCAACCGGCTGATCGAGCGCTTCGGCGTCCGCGTCGGAGTGGCGTGGACGTTCCCGACGCGCGAGCGGCTGGCGGGGGCGGCGGAGGAGGATCTCGTCGCGGTCGGCTTCTCGCGCCGCAAGGCGGAGTACGTGATCGGCCTCGCCCGTTCGGACCTCGACCTCGACGGGCTCGCGGCGCTTTCCGACGAGGAGGTGAAGGCGCGCCTGGTCGCCGTCCGCGGCCTCGGCGAGTGGACGGCCGACTGGTTCCTCGCCCGCCACCTCGGCCGCCCGCGGGCGTGGCCGGCGGGCGACCTGGCCGTGCGCCGGGCGGTGACGGCGCTCTATGGTGAGACCGACGTTCGCGCCGTGGGCGAGCGCTACGAGCCGTTCCAGAACCTGACCGCGCACTATCTCCTGGCCCAGTACCTGACACCGTGATCCGCGAAGCGACAAGAGCCGACCGCGAGGTGCTCCACCAGCTCTGGCGTGAGTTCGGTGAGGAGGTCAAGGACGCGCCCTGGCGCGATCCGGACGAAGACGAGGAGCTGGCCGAGATCGACGAGCTGGTCGGCAAGGGCGTCGTGCTCGTCGCGGAGAGCGAGGACGCTGCGACCGGCATCGCCTTCGGCGGCATGACCGGGACTCGCGTCGCGGAGCTGCGCGGTCTCTACGTGCGGCCTCGGGCCCGCGGGGCGGGAATCGCGGCCGAGCTCGTGCGGGAGTTCGCGTCGCGTGTCCGGGAGAGCGGCGCCGAGGCGATCGAGCTCGACGTCGTCGCCTCGAACGAGGATGCCCGCGCCGTCTACACCCGCTGGGGATTCGAGGCCTTCGAGCTGCGCCTCGCCGTCCAGGTCGCCGATCTCGAGCAGCGGCTCGAGGCGCCCACCGGGCCGACGTTCGGTGCGGTCCACGTGCAGACGGACGACGCGGAGAAGGTGCGGCGGGACGCGACGAAGTTCTTGCGCACCGAGCCCGACGTCGAGACCGCGGGCGACTGGGTCCGCGTCCGCTCGGACGTCACCGACGCCGAGCCGGAGCGGCTGAAGGCGCTCGCGAAGGAGCTCTCCTACACGACCGGTGGAGTCGTCCTCTCGCTCGGCGTCGAGCGCGGCGCGGTCGTCCGCTACGACCTCTTCGACCGCGGCTCCGACGTCGACGAGTACCTGTCCGTCCCGGAGTTCTACGGGCCGCTGCCGCCGGGCGACGCGTACGCGCTCGGCTCGAATCCGACGGTCGTGGCGCGGCTCACCGGCGCCGACGCGCGGCGCGTGCGGGAGACGGCGCGGACCGCGGCTTCTGCGGCCGAGCTGCCGCCGGCGCAGGAGCTGTACGAGCAGATCGCGCGCGTGATGGGAGTGGAGCCGTGAGCCTCGTCCTCTACGACGCGGCGCGCTGCCCCTACTGCTCCCGCGTGCGCATCGTGCTCGCCGAGAAGGCGGTCGACGTCGAGGTGGTCGAGATCGATCTCTCCGACCGGCCGCCGTGGCTGTACGAGAAGAACGCGACCGGCCGTGTCCCGGTGCTCGAGGAGGACGGGCGGCCGCTGCCGGAGTCGGCCGTGATCATGGAGTTTCTCGAGGAGCGCTACCCGGATCCCCCGCTGCTCCCGCCCGATCCGGCGGATCGCGCCGCAGTCCGATTGCTGATCTTCCGCGCGGACGAGCTGACCGATCCGTACTACGCGCTCAGGCGCGGCGAGGACGGCGCCGGAGAGCAGCTCGACGCCGCGCTCGGGCGGCTCGACGCTGCCCTCGAGCAGGCCCCGTATCTCGGCGGCGCCGAGTACGGGCTCGCCGACATCGCGTACATCCCGTGGCTGCTTCGCGCGCGCGACGTGCTGGACGTCTCCTTCGACGGCTTCCCGGCGCTCGCGGCGTGGGTCGCGCGGCTGGAGGAGCGGCCTGCGGTCGCGGCGGAAGCCGATATCGTCGCGGCGCTGTGAAGGCCGTCGTCGACTCCACCTGGCTCGCCGAGCATCTCGACGACGAGGATCTCGTCGTCGGCGACGTGCGCGGCCCGAACGCCCACATGCGGGGGCACATCCGCGGCTCTCGGCCGCTCGTGCTCGGCTCGCCGCCGCCCGCAGCCGACGAGGAATCGGCGCGGGCGCTTGCGCGGGAAGTCGCGCTGCGGTTGCGCCGGCACGGGATCACCGGCCGCGAGCGGCTCGTCCTCGTCGACCGCGGCGACGGAGTCGGCGCGATGCCGGCGGCGCAGATGGCCGAGCTCGCAGGGCATCCGCGGGTCGCGGTCCTGCTCGGCGGGATCGCCGGCTGGCAAGGCGACCTCGCCGAGGGCGCGGTCGAGCTCGACCACGTGCGCGAGGCCGACCTCGAGCCGAATCCGCGCGCACTGCCGACACGCGAGGAGCTGCTGCGGCGGCTCGGCGACGACGGCTTCCATCTCCTCGACGTGCGCACGCCGGAGGAGTACAGCGGCCGTCGCGGCAGCCGGTGCGATCCGCGCCAGGGTCACATCCCGGGCGCGCGGAACCTCGAGGTGGGGGAGCTGTTCGAGGCGCCGGGGCGTCCGGCGGCTGCCGAGCGGATCCGGGAGCTCGTCGGCCTGCCGGAGGATGCGGAGATCGTCGCGTACTGCCACGTCGGTTCCCGTTCGGCGCTCGCGACGCTCGCGCTCCGCTCGGCCGGCTACGAGGCGCGCAACTATGCGGGCTCGTGGCACGAGTGGAGCCGCCACGACGAGCTCCCGCTCGAGCGCTAGCCGCCGCTCGCGCGAAAGGGCCGTCGCGCAAGCGAGGATGGTCGCTAGACGAGTGGCGGTCGGCCGGTGTCATCACCGTCGCCGCGCGGGGCCGTAGACCTCCAGCGGTGATCCACTGACTGGATCGATCTCGGGGGCCAGGCGGCGCTCGAAGTTGGAACCCGACGAGGCCGGATTCCATCCGCCGAGCCACACCAACGTCTCGCGATCCCCAGGCCTGGTCAAGGCGAACAGCGAGAAGATGCTTCGTCGCGCATGAGCCTCGGCCGCGAGCCGGCTGACCCTTGGTACGACCTCCATCAGCGCCCAGTCTGCCACGGCGCTCAGCGGTCATTCCGGAACCCCGGCCGCCAGACGAGCGAGCTAGGGCTTGTGCGAAGGTGGCTCGGTGTCGAAGCCGGTCGCGAGCGCGCTCTTTGTCGTCGCCATGGCAGCTGTTGTGGTCGCCGTGGACGTCCTGTTCTTCCGAGGCCACTTCTGGGAACGGCTGGCGGCGAACGTAGGCATCGTCCTGGTGTTCGTTGCGTTCTACTTCAGGTTCCTGCATCACCCGTAGGCGATTCGAACGGCGGTGATGCGAGGATGAGCCGGTGATCGTCAGGGGGCAGCGGGCCGACGACTACGAGGCGATTCGGCACGTCTACGCCGAGGCGTTTCGGCGGCCGCGGTTTCGCCCGCCCCAGGAGGCTGATGTCGTCGCACCCGAGGTCGGTCTGTTCGAAGCGCTGTGGGAGGCGGGCGACGCCATTCCCGAGCTCTCGTTCACGGCACTGAGCGACGGCGGGGTCGTCGGTCACGTTACGGCGAGCCGGGCGACCGTAGCCGCCTGCCCGGTCGTCGCCGTAGGGCCGATCGGCGTGCTTCCGGATCATCAAGGCGCCGGGATCGGGAGCGCCCTGATGGACGCGCTTCTCGCCGCCGCCGATGCCGCCGACGTGCCGTTGATCGTTCTGCTCGGCGCGCCGCAGTACTACAGCCGCTTCGGGTTCCGTCCGGCCGAGGAGCTGGGTGTGATGCCTCCGGAGCCGGAATGGGGAGATGCCTTCCAGGCCCGGCCCCTGACCGCGTACGCGGCATCCGTGGCGGGACGCTTTCAGTACGCGGCGGCCTTCTCGTCGTAGTCGCCGAAGGTTCGGGGACTGTGGCCCACTGTCGACTCGACCTCGTCGGCGCCGATCGCGGGATGGCCGGGGGCGGCGAGTAGTAGTTCCCACGGATTCCGGCTGCAGGCGCAGCCGGATGCCCGTCGAACCGCGCTGCGACAGACTACGAAGTGGCTCGGCCCGGCGGGCCTATTAGCGATGCTTGGATCGAGCGAATCGGAGCGGGGATGGGAGCGCGTGGCGACGACTGCGCGCCGCCGCGGCGTGCACGTTGCGCTGTCGGCGGTGCTCGCCGTCGGCGCGGTCGCGCTACTGGCGGCGTCGCAGGCTCTCGGCGACGTGAGCTCGACGCCGGTGACGACCGAGGTGACGAACGGCGCCGTCTACGCGATCGCAAGCACCTCCTCGACCACGTACATCGCCGGCAACTTCACGCAGGTCGGCCCGCGCACCGGGCCGGGCGTGGGCATCGGCGCCGCGAGCGGCCTGAGCCTCGGCTGGGCCCAGGTCAGCGGCGGCGCCGCGTCGATCCTCGCCGTCGTCCCCGACGGCTCCGGCGGCTTCTACATCGGGGGCAACTTCACGCACGCCGGAGGGCTGGCTCGCGAGGACATCGCGCACATCCGCGCGGACGGCAGCGTCGATCCGAGCTTCGCTCCCGACGCCGACGACGTCGTCTCCGCGCTGGCGGTCTCCGGCCCGACGGTCTACGCGGGCGGCCAGTTCACCTCGATCGGAGGCCAGACCCGCAACCACCTCGCCGCGCTCAGCGCGTCGACCGGCAGCGCGACAGGCTGGAACCCGGACGCCAACGGCCCCGTCGACGCGCTCGCTGTCTCCGGCTCGACGGTCTACGCGGGCGGCAGCTTCACCCAGATCGGGGGCCAGAGCCGCAGCCGCATCGCGGCCCTCGACGCGAGCGGCGACGCGACGAGCTGGAATCCCGACGCGAACGGAACGGTCGACGCGCTCGCGGTCTCCGGCTCGACCGTCTACGCCGGGGGTGAGTTCTCCTCGATCGGCGGTCAGGCCCGCAACTACGTCGCCGCGCTCGACGCAAGCGGCAACGCGACCTCGTGGAACCCGAATCCGAATCACGACGTACTAGCGCTCGTGGTCTCCGGCTCGACCGTGTACGCCGGCGGCGGCTTCTCCACGATCGGCGGCCAGAGCCGCAGCCACGTGGCTGCCCTCGACGCGTCGAGTGGCAGCGCGACCAGCTGGAACCCGAGCGTCAACGGCACGAAGACGGTCTCGGCGCTCGCGGTCTCCGGTTCGACCGTCTACGCCGGCGGCGACTTCGTCGAGGTCGGCGGCCAGAGCCGCAACTATGTCGTTGCGATCGACGCGTCGACCGGGGCCGTGACGGGCTGGAATCCGAACGCGAACAGCCCCGTCTCCACGCTCGCGGTCTCGGGCTCGACGGTCTACGCAGGCGGGGTCTTCTCCTCGATCGGCGGCGTGACGCGCAACAACATCGCGGCGATCGACAACGCGACAGGCGACGTCACGAGCTGGGACCCGGACGCCAACAGCTACCTCTGGACGCTGGCGGTCTCGGGCTCGACCGTCTATGCCGGCGGCAGCTTCACGCAGATCGGCGGCCAGAGCCGCGACCGCATCGCCGCGCTCGACGCGACCGGCGACGCGACGGCCTGGAACCCGGACGCCGACAGCACCGTGTGGGCGCTGGCGGTCTCGGGCTCGACGGTCTACGCCGGCGGTCAGTTCTCCACGATCGGCGGCCAGAGCCGCAACGGCGTCGCCGCGCTCGACGCGAGCGGCGACGCGACCGGCTGGAACCCGGGCGCCGACGGCACCGTGCGCGCGCTGGCGGTTTCCGGCTCCACGATCTACCTCGGCGGCGACGGGATCACCACGGTCGGCGGCCAGTCGCGCATCGACCTCGCGGCGATCGATGCGAACGGCAGCGTCGCCGGCTGGGACCCCCACCCGAACGGTGACGTCTGGGCGCTCGCGGTTGCCGGCTCGACGGTCTACGCCGGCGGCGAGTTCACCCAGGTCGGCGGTCAGACCCGCAACTACGTCGCCGCACTCGACGCGAGCGGCAAGGCCACGAGCTGGAACCCGGACGCATCGGGCGATGTCCACGCGCTCGCCGTCTCCGGCTCGACGGTCTATGCCGGCGGCGACTTCACCTCCATCGGCGGCCAGAGCCGGAACTACCTCGCGGCGCTCGACGACGCGGGCGGCAACGACACGAGCTGGAACCCGGACGCGAACCGCACCGTGTACGCGCTCGCGACGTCGGGCTCGACGCTCGACGTCGGCGGCAGCTTCAGCAGCTTCGACCTCGAGCCCCAGGCCGGCTTCGCGATCTTCCCGCCGACCGCGCACTTGCAGGACTCGCTCACCGTCTCGAAGCCGGGCTCCGGCTCGGGCACGGTCACGAGCTCGCCGGGGGGAATCGACTGCGGCCCGACCTGCCAGGCGAGCTTCGACCAGGGGACGAGCGTCACCTTGACCGCGTCCCCCGCCTCCGGCTCGACCTTCGCGGGCTGGTCGGGGGCGGGCTGCACCGGGACGGGCGCCTGCCAGGTGACGCTGACCTCCGACCAGACGGTCGCCGCGACCTTCACCGGCCCGCCGGCCAAGAAGACGGTGCACTGCATCGTGCCGAAGCTGAAGGGCCGGAAGCTCGCGGCGGCCGAGAAGGCGATCAGGAAGGCTCACTGCGGCGTCGGCAAGGTCAGGCGGGTCTACTCCCGGAAGGTGAGGAAGGGACGCGTCGTCTCGCAGAGCCCGGCGCACGGCAGGCGCCTGAAGAAGGGCTCGAAGGTCAGGCTCGCGGTGAGCAAGGGCAAGCCGAGGCGTAGGCGCTAGGGAAGTCAGGCGGCACGGGCGCCGAGCCGCACCGCCTCGGCGAGGAACGCCCGGCAGAGGCGGCGGCCGAGGTCGTTCCACGCGCCGATCTTCTCCCGTGTCTCCCGGCGCAGGCGCTCGGGATCGGGAGGCGGGTCGGACTCGTCGGCGATCCAACCGGCGATCTGCGGCTCCGTGACCTCCGGGTGGAACTGGACGCCCCAGCACGAGCTGCCGAGCGTGAACGCCTGCAGGCAAGCCTCGTTGCGCGCGAGCGCGAACGCGCCCTCGGGCAGGCCGTGCCCATAGTGGTGCCACTGGAACGCCTCGAAGCGAGGCGGCAGAGACCCGAGCACCGGATCGCCGAGCGCCTGCTCCGTCAGCTCGACGTCGTGCCAGCCGATCTCCGGCTCCCCGAGCGGGCCGACCCACGCGCCCGCGGCGAGCGCGACGAGCTGGGAGCCGAGACAGATGCCGAGCGTCGGCACCTCGGCGCGCACGAGCCCGCGCAGCCAGTCGGTCTCGTCGCGCAGCCAGGGATGCCGGTCGTGCTGGTCGACGTGCATCGCCCCGCCGAAGACGAGCACCGCGTCATAGGAGTCGAGCGGGAGCGGCGCCGGCTCGCCCGAGGCGAAGCCCCACTCGTCGAGACGGTGGCCGGCCTCGGCGACGACCGGCGCGAACAGCTCGGCGCGCGCGTCCTCGCCGTGGACGAGCGAGAGGACGTTCACGTGCCGCCGCTCGCCTCGATCCCGTTCACGTCGAGCAACCCGCGCAGCTGCCGGGCGTTCGTCGCCGCCTGCGCGACACGGCCGAGCGGGTTCTCCGGATCCTCCGACGACGCGTTGTTGTTGAAGAACGCGAAGGCCTGCTCCGACTCTCCCGCGAGCTCGCGCAGCGGACCGACCCACTCGCCGAGCTCCTCGTCGGAGTAGAGGTAGTCGAACCGCTCGGCCGCCGAGCCGCCGCGCTTGTTCCAGGTGCCGAGGTTCCGGCCGTGGAAGCGGACGTACGCGGTCGGCGAGGTCGTCGCCACGACCGTCGGCACGAGGTTCCGCGCCGTCTCCGAGCGCGGCGCGTCGACCGTCACGTAGCCGGCGCCGATCCGCTCGAGGAAGGCGAGGCTCGCGCTGCGGTTCTCGTCGTCGAGCCACGAGCGGTGCCGGAACTCGACGAGCATCTCGTCGCCGTCGAGCTGCTCGCGCGCCCACTGGAGATACTCGAGGGAGGAGTCCTTGAAGACGACGTACGGCGGGAGCTGGAAGAGGATGCCGCCGAGCTTCCCGGCGGCGCGCAGCGGCTCGAGCACCGTGAGGAAGCGCCGGAAGACCTCGCCGCGGAGCTCGCGCGGCGGGCGGTCGACACGGCCGCGGTCGTCGAGCGGCATCTCGCCGCGCAGGTCCTCCGGGATCGCCTCGGCCTTGACCGGGTGGCGCGTCATCAGGCCGAAGGCCTTGACGTGCATCGTGAAGCCGGGCGGCGTGCGCTCGGCCCAGCCGGCGACGGCGCTCTCGCTCGGCAGCCGGTAGAAGGTCGAGTCGACCTCGACCGTGTCGAAGTGCTCGGCGTACCACGCGAGCCGCTCCTTCGCCGGCAGCTTCGGCGGGTAGAACCACTTCGAGAGGGCCTCGTCCGCCCACGAGCACGTGCCGATCCGGACGGTTGCCACCATGCGGCGGAGGATACGGTCAGACCGTGCACGCCGAACGGTTCGAGAGCGCGCTCTGGCAGACCTCGTCGCTTCTGCTCGCGAAGGACGGCGAGGCTGTGCTCGTCGATCCCGGCATCTCGACGCAGGAGGTGGCGCGGCTCGCCGATCGGGCGGACGAGCTCGGGGCACGGGTCGTCGCGATCCTCGCCACCCACGCCGACTGGGACCACGTCTGCGGCATCGCCGCGTTCCCGGACGCCGAGGCGGCGATGGGAGAGGGGAGCGCGGCGCGAGTCGAGTCGGGCGGGTCGTGGGACCGCATCCAGCGGGCCGCGTCGGAGTACGGGCTCGACGTCGCCGGCCCGCCGCGTGTCGACCGGCGGCTCGAGGCCGGCCGCGCCCATCGTGTCGGGCCGTTCGCGGTCGAGACGCTGGCCCTGCCGGGCCACACGGCCGACGGCGTCGCTTACCGGATCCGCGAGCTCGACCTGCTCGCGGTCGGCGACCACCTCTCGACCGTCGAGTTTCCGTTCGTCTCGTCGCCGGCGTCGTACCGCGGCACGCTCGCGGCGCTGATCGACCTGCTCCGCCACGACCCGCCGGCGCGGGTCGTCGCCGGTCACGGCCCGGAGCACGACGCCGCCGAGGCGCTCGCCGTCGCCGAAGCCGACCTCGACTACCTCTGGCGGCTGCACGACGCCGTCCTCCGCGGCACGGCCCCGCCGGAGCCGCCGCGCCCGTGCGCCGACGATCTCGCGGAGATGCTCGGCGTGAACGTCGAGGCGCAGCGCGCCGAGCTCGGCCTCTAGCGCGAGACGGCGAGGCGGAGCAGCGACAGCTTCAGCGTGAAGCGGCCGATCGCGATCGACGCCCCGCTCGGCTCCTCGTCGGTGAAGACGCCGTCCGGGGAGGTTGCCCCGAGGGCGACGACGATGCGCTTGCCGCGCGGGAGCAGGCCGGCCTCGTCGAGGAGCGGGATCCGCAGCAATCCGGCCGGCTTCGTCACGGGCGCCGCTCCCACTGCCAACGGCGTCGTCGACCCCTGGACCGAGACCGTCGCCACGAGGTGCGTCCACCGGCTCGCGCCGGCGTAGCGGACGACGACCGAGCCGGCTCCGAACGATTCGAGCGGCCCGCCGGTCAGGCGGGCCCCGCGGACGGCGGTCTCCTCACGGCTGAGGGTGGTCGTCCCGGGCAGCGTCACGCTGTCGCCGCGCGTCGGCGGCAGGGCGGCGAACGTCGTCACGAGCCCGTCCCAGGGGTCGTGCGCGAGCTCGACGGCGCCCGACTTCCCGGGGTCGACGTCGCGCAGGCCCTTCACGTACCTGTCGAAGAATTTCGCGGCGAGCTTCATGTAGACGGCCTGCTCCGCCGCCGGGTTCGAGGACGGCGCGGCGCCGAGGTCGCCGAGATAGAGCAGGTGCGGCCCGGCGAGCCGCCGGTATGCGGCGAGCGCCTGGTCGAGGTCGAAGTCGTCGTCGTGCCGTCCCTGCAGCATCAGCGTCGGCACGGTGAGCAGATGGAGCCGCGAGCTCGTGGAACGCGTCGCGGCGGCGCTCTGCACCGCGGACGTGAACGAGCCGGCGAGCAGGCCGGCGCGGACCTGGCCGAGCGACTGATCCCACCTCGCGGCCGGGGCCGCGTCCGCGAGCGCGTGCGCGAGGCCGTCGTTCACGACGCCGTCCGGAGCGAGCGCTCGGCCGAGGCTCGTCCAGGTCGCCGCTGGGACGATCGCCTTGAACGGGACGCCCGCGACCGCCGAGCTCCAGACCTCCGCGCCGCCGAGCGAGAGGCCGAAGCCGCCGATGTCGTCGTTCCCGAGCTGTCCCGCGAGCCAGCCGAAGAGCTCGCGTGCGTCCTCCAGGTCGCGCGGAGCGTCGAGGCCGAAGTCGCCGGTCGACGCGCCGGTGCCGCGCGCGTCGCAGGCGAGCGCCTCGTAGCCGTCGCCGGAGAAGAACTGCGCCGTGCTCAGCAGGTCGGCGTGCGTCTGCCCGAGGCCGGGGAAGAGGATCACGCCGGGATGGCCGCCGCCCGGAAACGTTCCGTTCGGAACGTTCTCCGGGTACGTGACCGAGCACGCGAGCTCGGCGCCGTCCGACATCGGCAGCGTCAGCTCCTCGGTCGAGCCGGGAGCGGGAGATCCGGCCCCGAACACGCCGCCCGCATAGGCGAGCGCGGCCGCGACCGAGACCGCGACGGCGACCGCGACGGCAGCGGCGAGCACGACCCTGCTGCGACCCACGAGCCCAAGCTAGCGCGCAACTACGATCAATGCATGGACTCTCGCCCCGTGGGCGTCTTCGACTCGGGAGTCGGCGGGCTGACCGTCCTCCACGAGTGCCTCGTCTCGCTGCCGCACGAGGACTTCGTCTACCTCGGCGACCACGCGCGGCTGCCGTACGGGCCGCGTCCGCTCGACGAGGTGCGGCGCTTCGCGCGCGAGATCGGGACGTACCTCGAGCGGCAGGACGTGAAGCTGATCGTCGTCGCCTGCAACACCGCCACGTCGGCGGCGCTGCCGCGCCTGCAGGAGGAGCTGAGCGTGCCGGTCGTCGGCGTCCTCACGCCCGAGGCGCACACGGCCGTGCAGGCGACGCGCAACCGCCGCATCGGCCTGCTCGCGACCGAGGGCACAGTCGCCTCGGACCGCTATCGCGAGCTCGTCCACGCGCTCGACGCCGGCGTCTCGTTCCACGCCGTCGCATGTCCTCGGCTCGTGCCGCTGATCGAGGGCGACGACCCGTACGGCGAGGAGACGGAGGCCGCCGTGCGGGAGTACGCGGCGCCGCTCAAGGAGGCCGACGTCGACACGGTGATCCTCGGCTGCACGCACTATCCGCTCATCCGTCACGTCTTCGAGCGCGTCTTCGGCCGCGAGGTGACGCTCGTGTTCTCGGCGGAGGAGACGGCGCACGAGGTCGCAGAGACGCTCGCGCGCAAGGGAGCCGAGAACGAGAGCCGGCGCGAGGGCACCTACCGGTTCCTCACGACCGGCGATCCGGACGCCTTCCGCGAGATGGGCCGCCGCTTCCTGCAGCTGCCGATCCGCAGCGTCGAGCACGTGACGGTGGCGACGCTCGAGGAGGCCGCGTGACGCGCGAGGGCGGGCGCAAGCCGGACGCCCTGCGTTCGACGACCTTCGAGCCGGACTTCCTCGAGAACCCGCACGGCTCGGTCGTCGTCACGCAGGGCCGGACGAAGGTGCTCTGCACGGCGATGATCCAGGAGGACGTGCCGCGCTGGCTGCGCAACCGGGGCCGCGGCTGGATCACGGCCGAGTACTCGCTCCTGCCCGCGTCGACCGGCGACCGGGTCGAGCGCGAGGCGGCGCGCGGCAAGCAGCAGGGCAGGACGATCGAGATCCAGCGCCTGATCGGCCGGGCGGTTCGCGCCATCGCGGACTACGAGGCGCTCGGCGAGCGGACGATGTGGCTCGACTGCGACGTCCTCCAGGCCGATGGCGGAACCCGCTGCGCGGCGATCAGCGGGGCCTACGTCGCCGGGATGCGGGCGCTCGAGCGTTTCGGCCTCTCCCGCGCCTTCCGCGACTCGGTCGCGGCCGTCTCGGTCGGCGTCGTCGACGGCGTCCCGCTGCTCGACCTCGACTACGCGGAGGACTCGAGCGCCGACACCGACATGAACGTCGTCATGACCGGCGACGGGCGTCTCGTCGAGGTGCAGGCGACAGCCGAGCGCGACCCGTTCGCGCGCGAGACCCTCGACGCGCTGCTCGAGCTCGCGGCCGCGGGGATCGGCGAGATCGCGTCGCTGCAGGCGGAGGCGGTCGCGCGTGACCTCCCGTGAGGTCGTCTTCTGCTCGAGCAACCGGCACAAGGCGCGCGAGCTCGAGCGGCTCCTTCCCGGCTGGACGATCGAGCCGCTCGATCGCGACGACTACCCGCCCGAGTCGGGTGACACGTACTACGACAACGCCGCGATCAAGGCCGCCTTCGGCCGCGAGCACGCGCCGCCCGACGCGTGGGTGCTCGCGGAGGACTCGGGCCTCGAGGTCGCCGGGCTCGACGGGCGGCCCGGCGTCCTGTCCGCGCGCTACGCGCCGGAGGGCCCGCCGGCGGTCGCGAAGCTCCTCGGCGAGCTCGGAGCGGCGGAGGACCGCCGTGCCCGCTACACGTCGGAGCTCGTCCTCCTCTCGCCGGACGGCCAGGAGCTTCGCGGCACCGGCACGCTCAAGGGTCGCATCGCCCACGAGGCCCGCGGCAGCGAGGGCTTCGGCTACGACCCGGTCTTCGTCCCCGACGGCGAGGAGCAGACGGTCGCGGAGCTCGGGAACGAGTGGAAGGCCGAGAGCTCGCACCGGGCCCGCGCCGCGCGGGCGCTCCTTGCTGCGCTCAGAAGCTGAAGCGCGCCAGCTCGGCGTTCGCCGCGGCGACGATCGACTCGGGCGGGTGCTTCGCTCCGAAGAAGACCCAGACATAGACGTCCCACCCCTTGCGCCCGGTCTGGAGCGCCCGGGTCGTACCCGGACAGGCGAATCCCTCCGGGCGGCTCGTCGCCATGTACTCCACTCGCAACGGCACCGACTTCAGCTTGCGTCCTCGAGCCGACTGGACCCAGATCAGGATGCCGCGCCTCGGCAGCGACGCGACGGTGTGGATCGGCGCGCTCTGCGCTCGGTCGGCGGCCGCGAAGGCGACGTTGGCCGCCGAGACGATCTGCCCGGGCTCGGCGATCACGTGCCAACCGGAAGCCCCTTCGAAGTGCGGGCGTCCGCCTCCGCCGCAGCCGGCGGCCAGCGACAGCACGAGCGCTACGACTGCCGCCGCCTTCGTCATGACCTCCCTACGGCGTGAGCGTGCCCTCCGGTCCCGTCGCTCTCCTCCGCTCGCGCCACCACCAGTTGAGCTCACCGCCGAAGACGATCACGTTCGCCATCACGTAAAGCCAGAGGAGGAGGATCGCCGGGCCGCCGAGGGTCCGCAGCGTGACGTTCACGTCG
The DNA here is from genome assembly GCA_035517075.1 of Gaiellaceae bacterium. Classification (GTDB taxonomy): domain Bacteria; phylum Actinomycetota; class Thermoleophilia; order Gaiellales; family Gaiellaceae; genus Palsa-739. The sequence continues at coordinate 93,046 of DATIZN010000002.1, forward strand.
GCGAAGCGGATGAAGAGCGGCAGCGCCTGGAACGACGCCTCGAGCACGATCGCGCCGAGCACCGCGCCCGGCAGCGCTTCCCGTGTCCCGACGTGTGTGTTCGGCAGCCAGCGGTAGACGGCCAGGAGGAAGACGAAGACGCCGAGCAGCGAGGCGCCCACCGAGACGAGATAGGCGAGCACCGAGCTGTCGCCGAAGGCGCCGAGGTTCTGCTTGAGGAACTCGACGCCGAGCGACCCCACCACGAGGCTCGCGAAGAGGGTGATCATGATGCTCGCCATCAGGCCGGCCGCGATCGCCTTGCCCTGCAGGAAGCGCCGGTTCGGCAGCCCGTAGACGATGTTGAGCGCCGACTCGAGCGCGCTGAACAGGGAGACCGACGACCAGAGCAGGCCGACGCCGCCGATGATCCCGAGCGTGGCCGCATTGTCCTGAACGCGATGGACGAGCGTGATGATGCTGTCGAGCGACGTCCCGGGAAAGGCGTGCTTCAGCTCCCGGATGAAGAAGTCCCCGGCCTCGGCGCGATGGGCGAGTCCGAAGAGCGAGAGCGCGAGGAAGATCAGCGGCACGAACGAGAGCAGCGCGAAGTAGGCGACCATCGCGGCGAGATGCGTGCCGCGGTCGGCGAAGAACTTGCGCGCGAGCTGCCGGCGCCGGACCTGCATGCCGCAATCCTGCTGCATGTGCCTGCTAGCCTCGCCGGCGATGGACGTTGCACAGGCCCTCGCCGACCTGCTCGAGGTCGGGCCGCAGCTGGAAGCCGCCGCGGTTTTTCGCGGCGCCGAGGTCCTCGGCGCGGTGGGAGTCGACGACGAAGGGGCCGGCCGAATCGTCGGCGACGCCGGACGGCTGCTCGATCTCGCGGGCGAGCTGCGCGGCGACAGCGTCCGGGCCACGCAGATCCGCGCCTCGCTCGCGGGCGGAGGGGTCTACGTCGTGCGCGAGGCGGAAGGAGACCGTGCCGTGGTCGCGCTCGCAGCGCGTGGTGCGACTCCCGGCCTCGTCTTCTACGACCTCAAGCGCTGCCTCGCCGCGGTCGCGGAGGAGCCGCCGAAGCCGCGTCGCCGGCGGACGACGAAGAAGGAGGAGGAGCCGGGCGATGCCGCGTAGGCTCGCCACGCTCGCCGGCCTCGCGGGCGCCGCCGTCGCCGCCGTCTTCGCCTTCCGGCGCGGGCTCGGCGGCCGCAGCGAGCGTGTCGACGTCTACTTCGACGACGGCTCGCTCGTCTCGTACGCTTCCTCGTCGGCCGAGGCGCAGCGGCTGCTGCCGCCCGCCCGCGACGCGCTCGCGGTCATCCGGGCGTCGTGACCGGCGCCGAGCTCAGCGAGGCGCTCGTCGCCGCCGCCTACCTCGAGGGCGACTTCGTGCTCCGCTCGGGGAAGCGCTCGCGCTACTACCTCGACAAGTACCGCTTCGAGACCCGTCCCGACCTCCTCGGCCCGCTCGGCGAGCGGATCGCCGCCGCCGTGCGCGAGCATGAGCCGGAGGCGACCCGGCTCGCCGGCCCCGAGCTGGGAGCGGTCGCTCTGGCCGCCGCAGCGTCGCTCGCCGGCGGCCTCCCCTTCCTGATCGTGCGCAAGGCCGCGAAGGGCTACGGGACGGCGAAGCGGCTCGAGGGCGTGTTCGAGGAGGGCGAGACGGTGTGCCTCGTCGAGGACGTCGTCACCTCCGGCGGCGCCCTGCTCGACGCGGTCGAGGCGGTGCGGGAGGCCGGTCTCGTCGTGCGCACGGCGGTCTGCGTCGTCGACCGCGAGGAGGGCGGAGCGGACGCGCTCGCGCGCCACGCCGTCCGCCTGCGGCCGCTTTTCCGGGCAGGAGAGCTGCTCGGAGGCGAGAAAACCCCCGCAAAACCGCATGGTTGAGCGGCAAACCAGTCCCTGGTAGGGTCGTTCCGGCCCTGCAAGCGATCTAACGACGGGAGGAGAAAGTGACCAAGCAGGAGTTCGTTTCGGAGGTGGCCCGCCGGGCGCAGCTGTCGAGTCGCGATGCGGGCAAGGCCGTCGACGCCTTTCTCGATGCGGTCACCGACACGCTCAAGGGCGGCGGCGAGGTGGCTTTCACGGGGTTCGGCAAGTTCTCGACGGCCAACCGCGCGGCGCGCACCGGCGTGAATCCGCGCAACCCGAGCCAGAAAGTTCACATCCCGGCCGCGCGCGTGCCGAAGTTCTCGGCCGGCAGCAGCCTGAAGTCGGCCGTCAAGCAGTAGCGGCGACGGCGCCACGTCTCCTCCGAGGATCGAGAGGCCGCCTCCGGGCGGCCTTCTCGTCTCCGGCGCATCTCCTATCCTCAGCGGCATGAGCACGGCGACGCACTTCGCCGACCGGCTCGCGGCGGCCGTGGAGCGGAAGGGGGCCGCGCTCTGCGTCGGTCTCGATCCCGACCCGGAGCGCCTGCCGCACGGAGTCGGTGCGGTCGAGTTCTGCCGCGGGATCGTCGACGCGGTCGCCGAGACGGCGGTCGCCGTGAAGCCGCAGGCGGCGTTCTTCGAGGCGCTCGGAGCCGAAGGTTGGGCGGGCTTCCATGCCGTCTGCGCGTATGCGCGCGAGGCCGGCCTGCTCGTGATCGCCGACGCGAAGCGCGGCGACGTTCCTTCCACGGCGCGCGCCTACGCCGCCGCGTTCGCGCCGGTCGCGGACGCCGTCACGGTCAACCCGTATCTCGGTCGCGACTCCGTCGAGCCGTTCCTCGAGCGCGAAGGGCTGGGGGTCTTCTGCCTCGTCAAGACCTCCAACCCCGGCAGCGCCGACCTCCAGGATGCGCCGCTCGAGGACGGCCGCCCGCTCTGGCGGCGCGTCGCCGAGCTCGTCGACAGCTGGGGCGCCGACCTCGTCGGCGAGTCGGGCCTGTCCTCTGTCGGCGCCGTCGTCGGCGCGACGTTTCCGCAGGAGGTGGCCGAGGCCCGCCGCCTGCTCCCGCGGTCGGTCCTGCTCCTGCCGGGCGTGGGCGCGCAGGGCGGCCGCCCCGAGGAGCTCGCCGCCGCGTTCTCGGCCGGCCCGGCGAGCGCGCTCGTCTCGGCGTCCCGCTCCGTCCTCTACGCCGACTCCGGCCCCGGCTGGCGCGAGGCGGCCGCCGCCGAGGCCCGCCGCCTGCGCGACGAGGTCGCGCGGACGGTGGAGCTGGTCGCGTGAAGTAACCTCCGCAGGGCGTTGATCGTCACCGTCACCCTCAACGCGGCAGTCGACCGGACGCTGACCGTGCCGAACTTCCAGTTCGGCCACCGGCACCGGGCGAGCCACAGCCTGACGAGCGCCGGCGGCAAGGGCATCAACGTCGCCCGGGCGCTCAAGCGGCTCGAGACGCCGGTCGTCGCGACCGGCCTCGCCGGCGGGCGCACCGGTGACCGGATCGTCGAGGAGCTCGCGGTCGAGGGGATCCTCAGCGACCTCGTGCGCATCTCCGACGAGTCGCGGACGTCGTTCGCGGTCGTCGACCCGACGGCGGGCGCGCTGACCGAGATCTACGAGTGGGGTCCGGCGGTGCGGCCGGAAGAGCTCGAGACCCTCACCGACAAGCTCCACTACCTCTCGCGCGTCGCGAGCTATGTCGTCTTCTCGGGTTCCCTGCCGCGCGACGTCGAGAACGACTTCTACGCGAACGCGATCCGCGACCTGAACCGGCGCGGCGTCGAGTGCGTGCTCGACTGCGAGGGCGAGCCGCTCCGGCTGGGCGTCGAGGCCGAGCCGTACCTCGTCACCCCGAACCAGCAGGAGGCCGAGAGCCTCGTCGGGCAGGAGTTCATGGACGAGGAGGACTTCGTGATGGCGCTCGACGCGATCGCCGATCTCGGGGCGCGCAACGTCGTCATCACGCAGGAGACGTCGTGCTTTGCGCTCGTCCGTGAGAAGCGAAAGGTGCGCCGCCTCCGCGCCTCGGTCGAGCGCGTCGAGCCGGTCGCCCACGTCGGTGCCGGCGACGTCCTCCTCGCCGGCTACCTCGCCGAGCGGTTCAACGGGCGGGGGTTCGGCGATGCGCTTCGCTTCGCGGTCGGCTGCGCGGCCGCGTCCGTCCTCGAGCTCGGCGCGGGGCGCTTCGATCCGCGCGAGGCGGCGCGGCTCGCGGGCGGCGTGGAGATCGAGGAGCTCGACCCGGTCAAGGCCTAGCTCTTCGCGCCGCGGCCCGCTGCGCTCTAGCGGACGCCGAGGACGTGGATGCGCCCGCCGGTCGCCCGGTTCTCGGCCCACGCGAGGCTGCGACCGGCGAGCGAGAAGCCGACCGGCGGCGTGGTCGCGCGGACGAGCGTCCGCACGAGCCCGGACGGGAGGGCGATCCCGCGCAGCACGCGCCCGACGCGGTACACGACGAGCCGGTTGCTCGCCGCGAGCTCGGGCGCCGTGTGGCTTGCCACGCGGATCCTCCCGAGCCGAGTACCTCGCGCCGCGTCGTACCAGGAGACGGTGTCCGTGTCGCCGCTGCGCGTGAGGACGGCCAACACGTCGGAGGCGAGCGAGAGCGCGAGCGGCTCGCCGCCGGGCTGGATGGAGCAGACCGGCTCACCGCTGTTCGCGTCGACGATGCGCACGGGCAGGCTGGCGCTCGCGATCGGGCCCGTCGGGCCGGCGGCCGCCTCGACGTAGGCGAGCCGCCCGGCCGCGGTCGAGATCGCGAGCGCCGGCTTCGTTCCGGGAAGGAGCCGCGCGGTTCCGTTCGCGACGACGCGGACGCCGCCGCCGGCGATCCGGCGCCGGCAGGAGCCGCCCGAGAGGCAGGCCATCTCGTTCGCGTACTCGACGTCGGCGACGGAATACGCGAGCGTCGTGCCTGAGCCCGCGAGGCCGCCGAGCCAGAGGCCGGTGCCGTCGGCATCGTGCGCGAGCCGGTCGACGCGCACCTCGCGTCCGCCGAGCCCTGCCGCCATGACGAAGTCCGTGGAGACACCTCCGCCCTCGTGCAGCGTCCAGAGCGCCGCCGAGGAGCGGGCGGCGAGCGCGAGCTGCGGGTGCCCCTCGTCGACGTCCCAGTGGCAGGTCATGCTGTCGTCCGCCGGCTGCGGCGCCGTCAGCCGCGAGCCGTCGGCGGCAAGGACTCGGACGCTGTTGCAGTTGGCTCCGCCGACGCCGAGCCAGGCGAGCATCCCGCCGTCCTGGGTGAACGCGGCGATCGGATCGCGGCCGACGCGCACCGTCCGCGTTGCCGGCGTGCCCGTCACCGAGACCGACGCGACGGCGAGAAGCCCGGCTGCAGCGGCTGCGGCTCTCACTCCGGGAAGGTAGCCGTCACGTGTTAGCGGGTTGTCAAGCTCGCCCTCGATCGTCCGCGTCCTTGCACCTTGGTACCCTGGGCTTCCTTGAGGGATCCCGCAGCAGCAGAGCTGAGCGCCGACGACGTCCAGCGGCTGCTCGAGCTCGATCGGAAGTTCGCCCGCGAGGGCCTCACCTTCGACGACGTCCTGCTCGTGCCGGCGGAGTCGCGCGTGCTGCCTGCGGAGGTCTCGACGCGGACGCGGCTGACGCGCACGATCGAGGTCGAGATCCCGGTCGTCTCCGCGGCGATGGACACGGTCACCGAGGCGCGGCTCGCAATCGGGCTCGCCCGGCTCGGCGGGCTCGGCATCCTGCACCGGAACCTCTCGATCGAGGAGCAGGTCGCCGAGGTCGACAAGGTGAAGCGCTCCGAGTCGGGGATGATCGTCGAGCCGGTGACGCTCCCGCCCGACGCGCTCGTGCGCGAGGCGGTCGAGCTGATGGCTCGCTACAAGGTCTCCGGCGTCCCGATCACCGACGGCGACGGCGTCCTCGTCGGGATTCTCACGAACCGCGACCTCCGCTTCGAGAACGATGTCGAGCAGCCCGTCTCGGCGCTGATGACGGCTCGCAACCTCGTCACGGCGCCGGTCGGGACGACGCTCGCGGAGGCGGAGGAGATCCTCCACCGCAACAAGATCGAGAAGCTGCCCGTCGTCGACGCGGAGGGCCGGCTGCGCGGGCTGATCACGGTCAAGGACATCCAGAAGAAGATCGAGTACCCGCAGGCGACGAAGGACGAGAAGGGCCGCCTGCGCGTCGGCGCCGCCGTCGGCACCGGCCCCGACGCGCTCGAGCGGGCGCAGACGCTCGTCGCCGCCGGCGCGGACGTGATCGTCGTCGACACGGCGCACGGCCACTCGCTCGGCGTCGTGGAGATGACGCGGAAGGTCAAGGACTCGGTCGCGGTCGACGTGATCGCCGGCAACATCGCGACCGCCGAGGCGGCACGGGCGCTCGTCGACGCGGGCGCGGACGCGGTCAAGGTCGGCATCGGCCCGGGCGGCATCTGCACGACGCGTGTCGTCGCCGGCGTCGGCGTTCCGCAGATCACCGCCATCCACGATGCGGCGCGCGTCGCCGCCGAGGAGGGCGTCCCGGTCATCGGCGACGGAGGCATCACGACGAGCGGCGACATCGCGAAGGCGATCGGCGCCGGCGCCGACCTCGTGATGCTCGGCTCGCTGCTCGCCGGCACCGACGAGGCCCCGGGCGGCGTCATCATCGTCCAGGGCGAGCGGTTCAAGGAGTACCGCGGCATGGCCTCGCTCGGCGCGATGCGCCGCGGCTTCTCGAAGGACCGCTACTTCCAGGGCGAGGTCGAGGACGCCGAGAAGCTGATCCCGGAGGGGATCGAGGGGCGCGTCTCGTACAAGGGCCCGCTCGAACCGGTCGTCCACCAGCTCGTCGGCGGCCTCCGCCAGGCGATGGGCTACTGCGGCGCCGCGACGATCGAGGAGATGAAGCGGGCGCGCTTCGTCCGCGTCACGGGCGCCGGGCTGCGCGAGTCGCACCCGCACGACGTGACGATCACGAAGGAGGCGCCGAACTATCGCCGCTGAGGAGGCGAAGGTTCTCGCCTTTCCCGGCCACGAGGATCGGCCGGTGCTGGTCATCGATCTCGGCGGGCAGTACTCGCAGCTGATCGCCCGCCGCGTCCGCGAGTGCCGCGTCTACTCGGAGCTCGTCGGACACTCGATCTCGCCCGAGGCGGTGCGCGCGCGGAACCCGTACGCGCTCGTCCTGAGCGGCGGCCCCGCCTCGGTCTACGCGGACGGCGCCCCGCGGGTCGACCCGGCGCTGTTCGAGCTCGGAGTCCCGACTCTCGGCATCTGCTACGGCGCCCAGCTGATGGCACTCGAGCTCGGCGGGCGCGTCGACCGCACCGGTGTCTCGGAGTTCGGGCGGACGCCGCTCACCGTCGCCGAGTCGCGCCTGCTGCGGGACACGCCTTCCGAGCAGATCGTCTGGATGTCCCATCGCGACACCGTTGTCGCGGCGCCCGAGGGCGCACGCGTCGTCGCGACCTCGCCGGCGACGCCCGTGGCCGCGTTCGAGGCGCCGGAGCGGGGGCTCTACGGCGTCCAGTTCCATCCCGAGGTCGTCCACACGCCGCACGGGATGGAGGTGCTGAAGCACTTCCTCTACGACGTCGCCGACGCGCCTCCCGCGTGGACGCCCGCCGCCGTGATCGAGGAGCAGGTGGCGCGGATCCGGGCGCAGGTCGGCTCGGAGCGCGTGCTCTGCGCGCTCTCGGGCGGCGTCGACTCCGCGGTGGCGGCGCTCCTCGTCCACAAGGCGGTCGGCGACCAGCTCACGTGCGTCTTCGTCGACCACGGGCTGCTGCGCAAGGACGAGGCGGAGCAGGTCGTCGAGACCTTCGGCGAGCACTTCCACGTCCCGCTCGTCCACGTCGAGGCGCAGGAGCGCTTCCTCGAGCTGCTCGACGGAGTCGAGGAGCCCGAGCAGAAGCGCAAGATCATCGGCCGCGAGTTCATCCGCGTCTTCGAGGACGAGGCGCGGAAGCTCGGAGACGTCCGCTGGCTCGTCCAGGGGACGCTCTACTCCGACGTCATCGAGTCGGGCGGGACCGAGGGCGTCGCGGCGACGATCAAGTCCCACCACAACGTCGGCGGTCTGCCCGAGGACATGACGATGCGCCTCGTCGAGCCGCTGCGGCTGCTCTTCAAGGACGAGGTGCGGCGTGTGGGCGAGGAGCTCGGCATGCCCGAGCGGATGGTCTGGCGCCAGCCTTTCCCCGGCCCCGGCCTCGCGATCCGCATCATCGGCGCCGTGACCGCCGAGCGGCTCGAGATCCTCCGCGAGGCCGACGCGATCCTCCAGGAGGAGGTGCGCCGCGCGGGGATGTACGGCGAGCTGTGGCAGTCGTTCGCGGTGCTGCCGACGATTCGCTCGGTCGGCGTCCAGGGCGACGAGCGGACGTACGGGTATCCCGTCGTGCTCCGCGCGGTCACGAGCGACGACGCCATGACCGCCGACTGGGCGCGCCTCCCGTACGACCTCGTCGAGCTCGTCTCGGCGCGAATCGTGAACGAGATCCCGGGCGTGAACCGGGTCGTGCTCGACGTCACGTCGAAGCCGCCCGCCACGATCGAGTGGGAATGACGGAGCCGTTCTACGCGCTCCTCAAGCGGCGGCGCGCTGTCCGCAGCTACACCGGCGAGCGCGTGCCGCGCGAGACGATCGAGCGGATCGCGCGCGCGGCGAGGCGCGGTCCCAACGCCGGCTACAGCCAGGGGTTGCGGCTGCTCGTGATCGACGAGCCTGCGACGATCGAGACGCTCGCCGGGTGGCAGGAGGACGAGCGCTCGCAGGCGTGGTTCCGGAGCGCCGCCGCGCACATCCTCGTCCTGACGCGGGAGCAGGACTACCACGACCGCTACAACCAGGCCGACAAGCTCGCGGTTACCGGCGGGGTCGAGGTGCTCTGGCCCGTGCCGTTCTGGCATGTCGACGCCGGCGCGGCCCTGATGCTCGTCCTGCTCGCGGCGCTCGAGGAAGGACTCGGCGCCGGCGTCTACGGCGTTCCCGTGGAGGAGGATGCGCGCTGGCGCGAGCTGCTCTCGCTTCCGGACGACCTGACGATCGTCGTCGGCGTGACGGTCGGGCAGCCGGCCGACGACCCCGACTGGGACCGTGCGACGAGCGCCTTCTCGCAGCGCCGCCGCAAGCAGGACGAGGTCGTCAGGTGGAACCGCTGGAGCCCGTAGGGCCGTTCAGACGTCCACGTACGGCCACGCGTCGCGGCCGGCGAGCACGCCGCGCTCGAACTGGTCGAGGTACGTCGTCCTCGCCTGCGTGTAGGCGATCCGCGGATCGTCGTGCGGCGGAGTCGAGCGCACCTCGTCGGCGGTCACGGTCAGCTTCAGCGTCCTCGCGTCGTGGTCGACGGCTGCGATCGCCCCGGCCGGGACGAGGGGTGCCGCCCGTGCCCGACGTCGACGATGAGATAGCTGTCGTCCGGCTTGTAGTCGGCCCACGCGACCTTGCCGACCCTGCCGTCGCTGCCGTCGACGCGGTAGCCCTTGACGCTGTCCGAGTGCGACAGCATCCCGGCGGGGAACGTCCAGAGATCTTCCATCAGGAAGAGCCTCGCGTACGAGGCTAGGCTCGCGCAAGGTGGACGCGCGCGATTTCGTAGCCCGGCTCGCGGAGACGCGGATCGGCGACACGTACAACCAGTACGCGGATTCCGAGCTCCGGCGCCGCCGGCTGCGGGACTACCTCGCCACGCGGGCCGCGGCTCCGTTCGTGCTCGTCGGCGAGTCGGCCGGCTACCGCGGCGCGCGGATCAGCGGGCTCGCGTTCACGTCCGAGCGCCAGCTGAGAGGCGCCGGCCCGGCCGAGGCGAGCTCGACGATCGTCCACCGAGTCCTCGGCGAGCTCGGAGCCGAGGAGGTGGTTCTCCTCTGGAACGTCGTGCCGACGCATCCCGGCACCGCGACCTCGAACAGACGCCCGACGCGCGAGGAGATCGATGCCTCCGAGCCGTTTCTCGCCGAGGTCGTGCGCGGCCGGACGGCAATCGCCGTCGGCCGCCTCGCGGCGACCGCTCTCGACGGCGCGCCGTATGTCCGGCACCCGTCGCGCGGCGGCGCGCGGCGGTTCGCGCGCGGCCTGGAAGCGCTGTTGGGAGGGCTCGTCCGCTACACTCCGCCGTCGGCGGGCGCCCTGTCCGCCCCTTTCTCTGCATGAAGACCTTCAGCGCAAAGCCGGGCGAGATCGCACGCGAGTGGTATCTCGTCGACGCCGAGGGCAAGACGCTCGGCCGCCTCGCGACCCAGATCGCCGACACGCTGCGCGGCAAGCGCAAGCCGCAGTACACGCCGCACGTCGACACCGGCGACTTCGTCGTCGTCGTCAACGCCGACAAGATCGCGGTCACCGGCTCGAAGCTCGATCAGAAGCGCTACTACCGGCACTCCGGCTATCCCGGCGGCCTGCGCAGCCGCACGCTGCGCGAGCAGCTCGAGCGGCGGCCGACGGAGGTGCTGCGAGTCGCGGTGCGGGGGATGCTCCCGAAGAACCGCCTCGCCCGGCAGCAGATCACGAAGCTGAAGATCTACGCTGGCCCCGAGCATCCGCACGCGTCGCAGAGTCCCAAGCCCCTGAACCTGGAGCAGTGAGTTGAGCCAGATCGCCCAGTATCGCGGCACCGGCAAGCGCAAGACCTCGGTCGCGCGCGTCATCCTCCGTCCCGGCGACGGCGCGACGTGGGTGAACGGTCGCACGATCGAGGAGTACTTCCCGCGCGCCGTCTGGCAGACGATCGCGACCTCGCCGCTGAAGGTGGCGGGAGTGGAGGGGCAGTACGACCTCCGCGTCCGCGTCCACGGCGGCGGGCTCACGGGCCAGGCCGGCGCCGTGCGACACGGGATCGCCCGCGCGCTCGTCGAGGCGAACCCCGAGCTCCGCGTCCCGCTCAAGCGCGAGGGCTTCCTCACGCGCGACGCGCGCCAGGTCGAGCGGAAGAAGGCCGGCCTGCACAAGGCGCGCAAGGCGCCGCAGTTCAGCAAGAGGTAATCGACCGCGCATGGCGCGGCAGCACTTCGGGACGGACGGCGTCCGCGGCATCGTCGGCGAGTCGCTGACCGTCGATCTCGTCGAGAGGCTCGGGAGGGCCTCCGCGCTCTGGTCGGGGCGCGGGCGCGTCTTCGTCGGCCGCGACACCCGCGCCTCGGGCGTGGAGCTCGAGGAAGCGTTCGCTCGCGGGGTCGCGTCGGCGGGCGGGGTGGCGGTGCTCGCCGGCGTGCTCCCGACGCCGGCGGTCGCACTGCTCCGCCTCGACCTCGGCGTCGTGATCTCGGCCTCGCACAACCCGCCCGAGTTCAACGGCGTCAAGTTCTTCGACGGCGAGGGAAGGAAGCTGACCGACGCCGCCGAGGAGGAGATCGAGGCGCTCCTCGACGCGCCGGCGCGCGGCGGCGGCGAGATCGACCGTGTCCGGGTCGCCTCGGACAGCTACCTCGAGCACGTCCTCGAGCGCTTCGCCACCGACCTGGGCGGCCTCCGCGTGGCCGTCGACTGCGCGAACGGCGCGTACGCCGGTCTCGCCCCGGAGGCGTTCGAGCAGCTCGGCGCGGAGGTCGAGGCGGTCGGGAACGACCCGGACGGGACGAACATCAACGTCGGCTGCGGCGCCACCGACCTCGCGCTGCTGCAGCGGACGGTGCGCGAGGGGGATTTCGACCTCGGGATCGCGTTCGACGGCGACGGCGATCGCATGCTCGCGGTCGACGAGCGCGGCGAGTCCGTCGACGGCGACCAGATCCTCGCCGTGCTCGCGCTCGCTCTCGGCGTCGACACGGTCGCCGTGACGGCGATGGCGAACCTCGGCTTCCACCGGCTGATGGCCGAGCGCGGCATCCGCGTCGTGACGACGGACGTCGGCGATCGCTACGTCCTCGAGGCGCTGCGCCGCGAAGGGGCCCTGCTCGGCGGCGAGCAGTCCGGGCACCTGATCTGGCTCGACGGCCATGTCACCGGCGACGGCCTCGTCGCCTCGCTGCTGCTCTGTCGCGCGCTCGCCGGCCGGCCGCTCTCGGAGGCCGCGGCCGTGATGCCGCGCCTGCCGCAGGTGACGCGGAACCTGCCGCACGCCGGGGGGGCCCTTCCGGAGGCGCTGCTCGAGGAGATCGCGCGGGTCAACGCCGGGCTGGACGGCAGCGGCCGCGTCCTCGTCCGCCCCTCGGGCACCGAGCCGGTCGTGCGCATCCTGGTGGAGGCCGAGACGACGAAGGCGGCCCAGGACGTCTGTGCTAGGATCGCCGACCTGGTGGCACGCGAGCTCGGCTGACCTGCCCGCGACGTTGCGGAAGGGTCGAGAGGCCGGGCTCATTCGCGTCTTCAGGGGGAGTTTCGGCTCTCGGCGGGAAAGGAGCCCGGACATGTGCGGGATCATCGGATACGTCGGATCGCGCCAGGCGAAGCCGTTGCTGCTGGAGGGACTGCGCCGGCTCGAGTACCGCGGCTACGACTCCGCCGGGCTCGCGCTTCGCGAGGAGGACGGCCTCGACTACGTCCGCGCGGTCGGAAACCTCGAGAACCTCGTCGAGGCGGCGGGCGCGAACGGCTCCCGCTCGCAGCACGGGCTGGGCCACACGCGCTGGGCGACCCACGGCGGCGTCACGGAGCAGAACGCGCACCCGCTCACCGGCTGCGAGCCGGAGCGGCTCGCGATCGTCCTCAACGGGATCGTCGAGAACTACGTCGAGCTGCGCAGCGAGCTCACCGCCCGCGGCCACACGTTCACGTCCGAGACCGACGCCGAGGTCGTCGTCCACCTGCTCGAGGAGGCGCACGAAGGAGACCTCGTCCAGGCGCTCTGCAGCGTCTACCCCAAGCTCGAGGGGCACTTCTCGATCGTCGCCATCCACCGCGACCACCCCGACCTGCTCGTCGGCGTCCGCCACCAGACGCCGCTCGTCGTCGGGCTCGGGCAGGGCGAGAACTTCCTCGCCTCGTCGCTCGCCGCATTCCTCAGCGAGACGCGGACGGTGCTCCATCCGGCCGACGGTGAGGTCGCCGAGGTGACGCCGTCCGGCGTCCGCTTCTTCGTCGACGGCGCCGAGGTCGACGGGCCCGAGCCGCAGGAGGTCGACTGGGACGAGGAAGGCGCCGAGAAGGGCGGCTACGAGACGTTCATGCTGAAGGAGATCTTCGAGCAGCCCGACGCCGTGCAGGAGACGATCGGCGATCGCGTCCGCGGCCACAAGCTCGTGCTCGAGGCGCTCGGCCTCACCGAGCTCGAGATCCGCAACCTGCGCCGGATCGTGATCGTCGCGTGCGGCACCGCGTACCACGCCGGCGTCGTGGGCCGCTACATCGTCGAGGAGTGGGCGCGCGTCCCGGTCGAGCCCGACATCGCGAGCGAGTGGATCTACCGCAACCCCGTCCTCTCGAAGGACACGCTCGTGATCGGCATCTCGCAATCGGGCGAGACGCGCGACACCGTGAACGCGGTCAAGCTCGCGCGCGAGAGCGGGGCGCGGACGCTCGCGATCACGAACCTGATGGGCACGCAGATCACACGCGAGGTCGACGCGACGCTCTACACCCGCTGCGGGATGGAGGTCGGCGTCGCCGCGTCGAAGACGTTCACGGCGCAGGTCGCGCTGCTCAGCCTGCTCGCGCTCAAGCTCGCCGAGATCCGGCGCACGCTGCCCCAGCCGGAGATCGACTTCATCCTCGACCGCCTGCACGAGCTGCCCGAGACGATGCAGGAGTTCCTCGACGGCGACCATCCGATCGAGTCGATCGCCCAGCGCTTCCACGACAAGCCGTTCTTCCTCTACCTCGGCCGGCACATCGGCCTGCCGGTCGCGCTCGAGGGTGCGCTGAAGCTGAAGGAGATCTCGTACATCCCGACCGAGGCGTACTCGGCGGGGGAGATGAAGCACGGGCCGATCGCGCTGCTCGACGAAGGGACGCCGGTCGTCGTCGTCGCGACGAACATCCACGTCTACGACAAGATCGTCTCGAACATTCAGGAGACCCGGGCGCGCGGCGCGCACGTGATCGCGATCGCGACCGACGGCAACGAGGACATCCAGCACCACGCCGACGACGTGATCTACGTGCCGCGGACGCCGAACTTCCTCCAGGCGCCGCTCGCGGCGATCCCGCTCCAGCTGCTCGCCTACCGGATCGCGCGGCTGCGCGGCCTGAACGTGGATCAACCGAGAAATCTGGCCAAGACCGTCACCGTCGAGTAGGCGCCTCCCTTGATCGTCCGGACCTGGCGCGGATGGACGCGGGCCGAGGATGCCGACGGCTACGTCGCGTATCTGCGCGAGACGGGACTGACGGAGTACCGGGAGACGCCCGGGAACCGCGGCGCGTGGGTGCTCCGGCGGCTCGCCGGCGACCGCTGCGAGTTCGTCACGGTCAGCGTCTGGGAGTCGCTCGACGACGTACGCGGCTTCGCCGGCGAGGATGTCGAGCGCGCGGTCTTCTATCCCGAGGACGACGCGTTCCTCGTCGAGCGCGAGCTCGCGGTGCAGCACTGGGAGCTGTTCGACTGACCCTTGGCGGGACGCGCGAGACCGCGTCCCGCGTACAGGAAGCGTGTTCGCGCTCCTCGCGCTGCTCCTCATCGTCTCGACGCCGGGCTTCAGCCACGCTTCGGGCTGGCACGTCGGGTCGCGCCGTGCGGAGGCTTGTCCGGGCGTCGCAGTGAGCCGCTGCGTGCAGGCGGAGGCGTGGGCCTCGACGGTGCGCTACCGCGACTGCCCGGACTGCGTCCCTCCGCATCGCACGCTCGCGCGCGTACCGCCGGGCGGCATCGTGATCCAGCTTACGGACGCACGCGAGCGGCCGCCGTACGGACGGCGCGGAAGCTGGCCGCCGGAACTCCGTGCCTCCGACGTGATTCGAGGCCCGTTCGAGGGCGCGCCTGCGCGCATCAGCATGATCGAGCGGGTGGTGAGGAGCGGCAACGGCGTCGAGCACTTCCTGGACGTCTGGTTCGGACGCGCCCGTCCGACCGCGCGGCAGCTCGCACGTGCGAACGCCGAGCTGCGGACCGTGCGATAGCTAGTCCGGCGGGCGCCGCAGCCGCTTCGTCTCGCCGCGGCGCTTCTTCTCCTGCAGCCGGCGCTCGCGCGCCGCGGCCGACGGCTTCGTCGCGACGCGCTTCCGCTCGACGCGAAGCGCCTCGCGCAGCTGGCCGACGAGCCGCTCGAGCGCGAGCTCCCGGTTGCGCGTGCGGCTCCGCTCGTCCTGCGCGACCGCGCGCAGCACCGGTCCGGCCCGCGCCGTCACGCGCCGTTTCTGCGCCTCGGTCAGCGCGGCCGACGCCTCGACGTCGAAGACCGCGACGACGCGCGTCTCCGACTTCTGCGCATGCTGCCCGCCGGGGCCGCTCGACCGTGAGACCTGGAGCTCGACCTCCGCCAGCGGCAGCACGACCGATCGCGTGACCCGAATAGACTCGGCGTCCATGGCCGCGATTCTGCTCGACGTCGACGGCGTCCTGCACGTCTCCGGCGAGCCGATCCCGGGAGCGGCCGACGCCGTCAGGCGACTGCGGGCCGGCGGGCACCGGCTCCGCTTCGTCACGAACTCGACCACGCGGTCGAAGGCGCAGCTCGCGACCGCCTTGCAGGAGGCGGGGATCGAGCTCGACGCAGCGGAGATCCAGACGACCGCCGACGCCGCCGTCGAGGCGCTGCGCGGACGGCGCGTGCTCGCGCTCGTCATGCACGCCCTCGTCGGCGATCTCGAGGGGATCGACCTCGTCGGCGAGGTCGCGGACGCCGTCCTGCTCGGCGGGGCGGACGAGACTCCCGAGACGAACCTCGTCTTCTCGTACATGAACCTCGCCCGCGCGTTCGCGGAGCTCGAGCTCGGGGCCGAGCTCTACTGCCTGCACCGGAACCGCTGGTGGCAGACGAAGCGCGGGCCGCTCCTCGACTCCGGCTGCTACGTCGCGGGGCTCGAGTACGCGGCGGAGACCGAGGCGACCGTCCTGGGCAAGCCGAGCACGGCGTACTTCGACGCCGCGTGCCGCGCGCTCGACGCAGAGCCGGGGCTGACGTGGATGGTCGGCGACGATCTCGAGTCGGACATCGTCGGCGCGCACGGGCTCGGCATGCGCACCGTGCTCGTGCGGACGGGCAAGTTCCGGCCGGACGCGGTCGAGGCCTCGAGGGTGCGGCCCGACGGGATCGTCTCCTCGATCGCGCACCTGCCCGAGTGGCTCGAGGAACACCTGTGAGCGTCTCGGTCGGAACCGACCTGATCGAGATCGAGCGGATCCGGCGCACGCTCGACCGCTACGAGCGCTTCCGCGAGCGCTGCTTCACCGAGGCGGAGCGCGCGTACTGCGACTCCCGGCCGAACCCGGCCGAGAGCTACGCCGGCCGCTTCGCGGGCAAGGAGGCGGTGGGGAAGGCTCTCGGCTTCGGCGTCGCGCGTGCGTTCGCGTGGCAGGAGATCGAGATCGCCGGCCGGCCGAAGCCCGCCGTGCGGCTCTCCGGCCGCCTCGCCGCGCGCGCCGCCGCGCTCGGCGTGACGGTCGACCTCTCGATGACGCACTCGCGCGACCTCGCGCAGGCGGTGGCGGTCGCTTCCGATGGATGAGCCGCTCTACACGGCGGAGGAGATGCGCGCCGCCGAAGCGGGGCACGACGTCGAGGCGATGATGCAGCGCGCGGGCGAGGCGACGGCCGGGGCGCTCATGCGCCGCTTCCCGGACGCCCGCCGGATCGCCCTCCACGCGGGCGGCGGCGCGAACGGCGGCGACGGGCGGATCGCCGCCGACGTCCTCCGCGCGCAGGGCCGCGAGCTCGTCGACGACCGGCCGGACGCGGTGATCGACGCACTGCTCGGCACCGGTCTGAGCGGAGCGCCGCGCGAGGAGACGGCTCGGGTGATCGAGCAGATCAACGGAGCAGGGGTTCCCGTCCTCGCGATCGACATCCCGTCCGGTGTGAACGCTTCCACCGGCGAGATCGCGGGTGCGGCGGTGCGGGCGGACGTGACGGTGACGATGCACGGCCGCAAGGTCGGCCTCGCGGTCGCTCCCGGCCGCTTCCACGCGGGCGAGGTCGAGGTGGCGGACATCGGGCTCGAGCCCGCCGAGACCGAGCACCGGCTGGTGACGGCGGCGATCCTCGGCGAGGTGCCGCGCCGCTCGGCGCGCGACAACAAGTACACGGCCGGC
This sequence comes from Gaiellaceae bacterium, assembly GCA_035517075.1. Taxonomy (GTDB): domain Bacteria; phylum Actinomycetota; class Thermoleophilia; order Gaiellales; family Gaiellaceae; genus Palsa-739. Next base: position 109,976 of record DATIZN010000002.1, read on the forward strand.
CACGTCCTCGTCGTGGGCGGCTCGCGCGGGATGACGGGAGCGGCGGCGCTCGCATCGCGGGCCGCGCTCCGCGCCGACGCCGGCTACGTCACGATCGCCGCGCCGGAGGAGTCCCTGCCCGTGCTCGAGACGCTCGTCCTCGAAGCGGTGAAGCGGCCGCTCGAGCAGGTCTTCGAGGCCGCCGGGCGGGCGAGCGCGCTCGCGGTCGGCCCGGGTCTCGGTCGCGACGACGCGGCGAGGCAGCTCGTCCGCCGGCTGCTCGCGGAGGTCGACGTGCCGGCGGTGGTCGACGCCGATGCCCTCTTCGAGCTCGAGCCGGGGACGTGGCCGGCGCCGCGCGTCCTCACGCCGCACGAGGGAGAGCTCGGCCGGCTGCTCGGACGCGACTCGAAGGAGATCGCCGCGCACCGGCTCGCCTCCGTTCGCGACGCGGCCGAGCGGTTCGGCTGCGTCGTCGTGCTCAAGGGCGAGGACTCGCTCGTGGCGGCGCCGGGGAAGGGCGTGCTCGTGTGCGCGCTCGGCTTGCCTTCGCTTGCGACCGCGGGCACCGGCGACGTCCTCACCGGGATCGCGTCCGCCTTTCTCGCGAAGCGGATGGAGCCGCAGCGCGCCGCCGCTGCCGCCTGCGCGGCGCAGCAGCTCGCTTCCCGCGCGGCCCGGCAACGCTACGGCCTCGTCGCGAGCGACGTCGTCGAGGCGCTGCCCGAGGCGCTCGCGCGAGACTAGGGACGTGCACCGGAGCGAGATCACGATCGACCTCGGCGCCGTGCGGGCGAACGCGGGCCACCTGCTCGCCGCGCTCGACGGCGCGGAGCTCTGGGCGGTCGTCAAGGCGAACGGCTACGGGCACGGCGCGAGCGACGTCGCGGGCGCCGCGCTCGGGGCCGGGTCGACCGCGCTCTGCGTCGCGACCGTGCCGGAAGGACTCGAGCTGCGCGAGGAGCATCCGACCGCGCGGATCATCGTGATGAGCCCGCCGGGGAGCAGCCGCGAGGTTGCGCACGCGCGCGACGCTGGGCTCGAGCTCGTCGTCTCGAGCGGCGAGATCCCCGAAGGCGTCCGCGTGCATCTCAAGCTCGACACGGGGATGGGAAGGTGGGGGCTCTCGGAGCTTCCGCTGCCCCCGGTCGAGGTCGTCGGGCTGATGAGTCACCTCGCCACCGCCGACAGCGACTCCGCGTTCGCGGAGTGGCAGATCGAGCGCTTCCGCGAGGCGACGCGCGCGTACTCGCACCTCACCCGGCACATCGCGAACAGCGCCGCCGCGCTCCGCTATCCGAGCGCGCACTTCGACGCGGCGCGCTGCGGCATCGCGCTCTACGGCATCTCGCCCTTCGGCACCGATCCCGTGGAGGACGGGCTCCAGCCCGTGCTCGGCTGGACGAGCCACCTCGCGCAGGTGCGACTGCTCGAGGCCGGCTTCAGCACGGGCTACGGGCGGCGCTTCGTCGCCGAGCGGCCGACGTGGATCGGGATCGTGCCGGTCGGCTACGCCGACGGCTTCCGGCGCGACCTGACCGGCACCGAGGTGCGCGTCGCGGGCGAGCTGCGCACCGTCGTCGGCACCGTCTCCATGGACGCCGTGGCCGTCGAGCTCGACCGCGAGCTCCCGGTCGGGACGCCGGTGACGCTGATCGGGCACGGCGTGCTCGTCGAGCGTCACGCCGAGGTCGCAGGGACGATCGGCTACGAGCTCGTCTGCGGGATCAACAGCGATCCGGCGAGGACGCGTCGCGTTGTCCTCGCCTGACAGGTTCGCCCGGCACGCCGACCGCATCGCCGCGCGGCAGGATGCACGCGCGGCCCGTCTCGCCGAGCAGGTGCGGGAGTTCGTGGCGCCCCACGGCGACGAGCGGGCGCTCGACGTCGGCACCGGCGCCGGTGCGCTCGCCCTCGCCCTCGCGCCGCTCGTGCGCGAGATCGTCGGAGTCGATCCCGTGCCCGAGCTCCTGGCGCACGCCCGCGAGCGCGCCAGGGGGCAGCCGCACGTCTCGTTCCTCAGGGGGGACGGGACGGCGCTTCCCTTTGCGGACGGCTCGTTCGACCTCGCCGCTACGGCACGGACGCTTCACCATGTCGAACGGCCCGAGGCACTCCTGGGCGAGCTCGTCCGCGTGACGCGCCCGGGCGGCCGTGTGCTCGTCGTCGATCACCTCGCGCCGTCCGACCCCGACCGGGCGGATGCGCTCCACGCGTTCGAGCGGGCCCGCGACCCGTCGCACACGCGCCTGCTCGGCGACGCCGAGCTCCGGGCGCTCTTCGTCGCGGCAGGGCTCGAGCTCGTCCGCGCGCGCCGCGAGGAGGAGTCTCGCCAGCTCGACGAGTACCTGGACCTCGCGGGCTGCGAAGGGGATGCGCGCACCCGGGTCGAAGCTCTCGCGGCTGCCGCCGGCGCGGACCGCACGACCGTCGGCTGGTACCTCCTCGAGCGAGGCTAGAGGGCGCCGCTTTCGTCGAGGTTCGCGAACGCCTCGCGCAGCTGCTGGCGTTCCGCGGCGAGCGCGGTGAACGACTTCAAGAGCCGCCGCTCCCCCTCGGGCGTCAACCGCAGGTGCGCGACGCGCGCGTCCTTCTGCGACTGCTCGCGCGAGATCAGGCCCGCGTCCTCCGCACGTCGCACGAGCTCGGTGACGGTGCTCTGGGCGAGCTGCAGCCGCTCCGCCAGCTCGGTCACGGTGGACTGCTCGCCGCCGCCGGGCGCGCCCTTGATCATCATCAGGAGGATGTGACGCTGCGGCGTGAGGCCCGACTGCCGGGCCACCCGCTCGCTGCGCCGCAGGAAACGCCGGAGCGCGGCGCGGAACTCGGCCGCGGCCATCACGTCCTCGGTGGTCGGGGCCGCCGGTTCGCTCACGATTGAGCGATTTTAGACCGGTCTACGACGTAATGACAGTGCCCGCGCGAAAACGTTCGGGACGAGCGTCTGCAGCACTCCCGCCGGCGCGTAGTAGCGGGGCACTGTCGTCTCGCCGCGACCGTGCTCGAGCGACGCGAGCACGTGCCGGGCGACGTCCTCGGGCCCGAGCACGAGCCGTTGCGCCGGAGCCGGCAGGGACGACTGGGGAAAGCCCTCGGTCTCGGCGAAGCCGGGCTTCACGGTGTGGACGCGGATGCCCTCCCGGCGCAACTCGGCCGCCGTCGCACGAGAGAAGGCGAGCTGGGCGTGCTTCGAAGCGGCGTAGGGGCCGCTCGGAGGGAACGCGACCACGCCGGCCACCGAGACGACGTTGACGACGTCGGACGGGGCGGCTGCGCGCAGCCCGGGCAGGAACGCCCGCAGGCACCACACGCCGCCGAGGTAGTTGACGCGGACGACGTCCTCGATCCGTTGCGGATCGCCGTCGAGGAAGCCGGTCCGGCCCGGGATGCCGGCGTTGTTGACGAGCAGCCGGATCTTCGGATGCCGCTCGAGGACGCGCGCCGCGACCTCGTCGACGGCCGCACGATCCGAGACGTCACAGGGCTCGGCCTCGCCGCCGATCTCCCGCGCCAGCTCGTCGAGCCGGTCGCGGCGCCGGGCGAGGAGCACGCAGCGGAAGCCGCGAGCGGCCAGGCGGCGGGCGATCTCGGCGCCGATTCCCGAGGACGCGCCTGTGATGACAGCGACCTGCGGCTCGCCCGCGCTCATCCGCACACGCGGACCTCGAGCGTGCTCGAGACGACGTGGCCGTTCTTCGCGACGGCGACCGCCCGCAGCGAGTGGCGGCCCTTCTTCCCCTTCCGCCAGCCGCCTCTGACGAGCCAGAGCCCACTGCCCTCCTTGTGGCCGTCCGCGAGCCGGCGTCCGTCGAGCGCGAAGCGCACCTTCCTCACCCCCGCAGGTGCCGCGGCGGACACGAGCAGCGGAGCGCCCTTCACGACGCAGGCGTTCCGTGCCGGCGTCAGCCAGTCGACGACCGGCTCCTTGACGACCTGCACCCTGAAGGACCGGGCGCGCGTGTTCGGCAGCAGCGAGGTTCCGGGAGTGTCGATGTTCTTCGCCTCCTCGAAATCCGACGACGAGACCGCGATGCGCAGCTTCCCGCGCTTGAGCGCCGGGGCGGCCTTCGGCAGCGGGAAGAGCGCGATTCCCGACAGCGGGTCGTAGTACGCGGCCCCGATGAGCGCGCCCCGGTAGCCGAGCACGAGGGAGTACGGGTCGACGCCGGACTGGCTGTCGAGCGTCCGCACCACGAGCAGCGGGCGCCCGGCGACGACGCGTGTCGTGAGCAGACGCAGCGTCGGCGGCGTGACGTCGTTCACCCACGCGCGCATGACGTAGGTGCCGGCGAGGCTCTTCCCCGTGTACGGGTCGGTGTCCGCGTCGACGGACACGTAGAAGCGCTGGACGCTGGGGAACGAGACGCCGGCGCTCGAGATCGGCAGGCCGAAGTCGTAGGTGAGGTCGTTGACGTCGGTGGGCGTGCCCGCGTAGCCCTGGACGGTGCTCTCGTCGAGCGAGCCGAGGAACCAGTCGTCGGCCTGCGCCTTCGGGCCCTGCAGCACCATCGACACGCCCGCGTTCGCGACCGGGCGGTTGAGGAGCAGCGAGTAGACGTGCTCGTCTCCCGTCTCGTCCATCCGCGGCGTGTCGGGCGCGTTGCCGAAGGGCCCTGTCGGAAAGCGGTAGGTCGTCACGCGGTCCGTCCCCTTGCGGGTGTCTCCGAGCACCCATTTGCCGGGGACGAGCGGCTTCACCTTCGCGCTCGCGAGCGCCGGCCGGTCGACGTAGAAGAAATAGGGGATCCGGCGCGTGTCGGCGCCCCTGGTGAGCACGATGAAGCCGTAGTTCTCGCCCTGGACCGCGCTCGCGTCCGCCTTCGCGACCACGGGAAGGTCCACCTCCCCGCCCGGCGCGACGTCGACCGTTCCCGCGACGCTGAGCGAGGCGCCGGTCGTCGCCGCCTGCGGGTCGACGGTGACCGTCCAGAGGCCGGAGCCGCCGCCGGCGTCGGTCACCTGGAGCAGGAGCGGCTTCTCGGCCGCGCCGTGGAGGACGTTGACGTCCTCGAACGAGAGCGAGGCCGGCGAGGTGAAGAGCAGCGGCTGCACGGCGGCGGGCAGCCAGACGAGCCCGCCTCCTTCCTCGGTAACGGGCGCCTCGGTCGTCCGTGCCGTGTCCGCCCAGGCCGGGGCGGCGGTGGACATGAGCGCGGACTTCACCTCCGCCGGCGTCCATGTCGGGTGCAGCTCGAGCAGGAGCGCCGCCGCTCCGCTCACGTGCGGCGTCGCCATCGAGGTGCCGTCGAACACGGCGAAGCGCGACGGGTCGGTGTTCGCGAGGGTGGATGAGAGCACCTGCGCTCCCGGCGCGGTCACGTCGGGCTTGAGGTCGTGTCCGAAGGCCGTAGGTCCGGAGGAGGAGAAGCTCGTGATCACGCCGCTGCGGCCGGTGTTCAGATCCTCGATCGTGCGACCGACCTCGATCTGCGTCCTCCCGCTCGTCCCGTCCATGAACGACTCCAGGTGGGCGCCGTCGAGGTTCGAGACCATGCCGGCGGGCAGTGAGAGCAGGATCGGGATCTCGTTCGCCTCGCCCTGGCGGTTGTCGACGAGGACGATCCCGATTGCGCCGGCAGCCCGCGCCTCCTCCGCCTTCGTCTCGAACGGGCAGAGGCCGCGCTGCGCGAGGGCGATGTCGCCCTTGAGCGAGCCGGCGGGCAGCCTGCCCTTCGGCAGTGCGAGATCGTCCGCAGGCCCGCAGAGATGCCGGTCGACCGGCTGTCCGTTCGTGCCGGTGATCGTCCCGACGTCGACGAGCGTCTGCAGCTTCGTGTTCCAGCCGGCGGGCGCATCCTCGCCTGCTGCGCCCTGGAACGGGATGCCGGTCAGGTCGGCCGGCGCTCCCGCTGCCTTCACGTCGAGCGCCGGCGCGAAGACGTGCGTGTTGGAGGCGGCGGCGACCGTGATGGCGTCCGGCGCCGTCCCGGGCGAGCCGACGGAGCCGTCGCCGTACTGGTCGCGGTCGTTCCCCGCGGCGATCACCGGGACGACCCCGGCTGCGGCGACGTTCTCCACCGCCGGGATGAGCGCGTCGTTCGCCGGATCGGTCTGCGGCCCGCCGCCGGAGAAGTTGATCACGTCCATCCCGTCGCGGACGGCGGCCTCGAAGGCGGCGATGATCTCCGGCGTGTCGGCGACGTTCTCGCCGAACGGCGTCGGCACCGTGAAGACGCGGTAGTTGCCGAGCCACGCCTTGGGCGCGATGCCCGTCAGCCCGCTCACGCTCGGGTGCTCCGGGCTCGCCGGGGCGGTCGTGTCGGCGTCGCCGGCCGCGATCCCGGCGACGTGCGTGCCGTGGAACGAGGTCTTCGGGTCGAGCGGCAGCCTCCCGGCGGCCCCGGAGCCGGGGCCGGGGAACGAGCGCGCGACGATCACCTTCGGCGTCGTGTACTTCGTGTTCCCCTTCGGGAAGCCGGGCGGATACGAGTAGCCGGCGGGGTCGAAGAACGTGTTCGTCTGGTCGATCCCGTCGTCGACGATCGCGATCTTCATCCCCCTGCCGTCCAGGCCGAGCTGCTGCTCGACGGTCGGCTGTCCGATCACGCTCGGCGACGTGTCGTCCGCGAGCGTGTACTGCAGGCTCGGGTAGACGTGCGTGAACTCGCGCAGCCGCAGGAGCTTCGGCAGGCTGCGGTTCGGCAGGTCGACGGTGAGCGCGTCGAGGACGACCTGGAAGCGCTCCTGGATACGCGCCTGCGGGATCGCCGCGCGTAGCTCGCGAGCGGCGAGCTCCTGTGCCGCATCGAGGCGGGCGACGTAGAGGAGGGAGCTGCGGCTGTGGACGTTCAGCTTGTGGCGTCGCGTTCCCTCGCCGGCGAGGATGCGCCCGTAGCGCGCGGCGAGCGGCGGCAGCCGGAGCTCCGCGATCACGCGCACGTGCGGATTCGCCGGCTGCAGCTGGACTGTGCCCTTGCGGACGCGCGGCCCCTGCTGCCGGATCCGGAAGAGGCGAGAGGCCGGCGAGGACGCCGTCAGAGCGGCCCGGTCTCCTCCGAGCGCGCCGGCCGCAGAGCGATCCCGCGCTCCGCCTGCGGCAGAGGCCGAGACCACGACCAGCGCCGCGCAGAGGCCAACCGGAAGGACGGCGCGGCGCACGAAGAACAGGCTAGCGTTGTTTAGGATCGACCGGTGGCCGAAGGAGGAGCGTTCGAGGGACGGCGAGGGCTCGTCCTCGGCGTCGCGAATCGTCGCTCGATCGCGTGGGCGATCGCCCGTGAGCTCGCGGCCGGCGGCGCGCGGCTCGCGTTCACCTACCAGGGCGAGCGCATCGAGGAGACGGTGCGGGAGCTCGCGGGATCGATCGACTCCCCCCTCGTGACCGAATGCGACGTCCGCTCGGACGATGACCTCGAGCGCGTCTTCCGCGAGGTGGGGGAGACGTTCGGCGGCGAGCTCGACCTGCTCGTCCATTCGGTCGCGTTCGGGGCCGCCGAGGATCTCGAGGGCCGCTTCACCGACACGCCGCGCGACCGCTTCTGGATGGCCGTCGACGTCAGCGCGTACTCGCTCGTGGCCTGTGCCCGGGCCGCCGAGCCGCTGCTGGAGAAGGCCGGCGGCGGCTCGATCGTGACGATGACGTACCTCGGGGGCGAGCGGGCCGTTCCGCACTACAACGTGATGGGTGTGGCGAAGGCGACGCTCGACTCGTGCGTCCAGTACCTCGCCTGGGATCTCGGCGCGAAGAACATCCGCGTCAACGCGATCTCCGCCGGGCCGGTGCGGACGCTCGCCGCGCGCTCGATCGCCGGCTTCACGACGATGGAGGACATCGTCGAGGAGCGCTCGCCGCTCCATCGCCACATCTCCGCCGACGACGTCGGCGCCGCCGCGGCCTACCTCCTCGGCGACGGCGCCCGGAACGTCACCGGGACGACGCTCTACGTCGACAGCGGCTACCACGCGATGGGCATGTAGGCCGGCCGGACGACAGCGTGTCGCACGTCGAAACGGAGGAGTGGAGGCGCCCGTCGCCGCGGCTGCTCCGGCTGCGGCGGCTCGAGGTCGCGGCGCCGGCGGTGCTGGCGGTTGTCGCGCTCGCCGTGGCCGGAGGCGTCACGGGGACGGCGGCCGCATACGGAGCCGCGGCGGCGGCCGCGCTCGCGGCGGCGGGACTCTCGCCGTTCGTCGCCCGGCGGTACCGCTCGTGGGGTTACGCCGAGCGCGAGGACGACCTCCTCGTGCGGCGTGGCGTGATGTTCTCCCGCCTCTCGGTCGTGCCGTACGGGCGGATGCAGTTCATCGACGTGACGGCGGGGCCGCTCGAGCGGATGCTCGGCCTGGCGACGGTTAGGCTTCACACCGCGGCCGCCGCGACCGACGCGCGCATTCCGGGCCTCGAGCGGGAGGAGGCGGAGCGGTTGCGCGACCGCCTCGCCGAACTCGGCGAGGCACAGGCGGCCGGGCTCTGAGCGATCGTCCCGAGCAGGCGTGGCGGCGGCTGCATCCGCTTTCGCCGCTCGTGCGCGGCGGCCGTCTCACGATCGGGCTCGCGATCCTGTTCCTGCCTGCCGTCTTCGGCGGCGGACGGGCCTCGGACTCGTATCCGCAGCTCGTCGTCATCGCGGTTCTCGTCTTCGCCGGGTTCGTCTCCTGGCTCGTCACCCGGTGGCGGATCGAGGGCGACGACCTGCACATCGAGACCGGCCTGCTCCGCCGCCGCTCGGTCCGGTTTCCGCTCTCGCAGGTGCAGGCGATCGACGTCGTGCGCCCTGGCCTCGCGCGCATGTTCAGGGTCGCCGAGCTGCGGTTGCGGACGGCGGGCTCGAGCGGCGCCGCCGCGCGGCTCGCCTACCTGCCCGAGCACGAGGTCGAGCCGCTGCGCGACCGGCTCCTCGCCCTCGCCCGCACGGCGCGGAGCGGCGAGCCGGAGCAAGGAGAAGAGCGGCCGGCCGCGGAGGAGCGGGTCCTTGCGCGTGTCCCGACCGGGCGGCTCGTCTTCGCGATCGCGACCAGCGGCACCGGGGCCGTCGCCGAGCTCATCCTCGTGGGCTTCGTGATCGGGTACGTCGTCTCGCCGGCCGCGGCGGCGGGGATCCTCTCCGGCGGAGCGGTCTGGATCCTCGGCGCCGGCACGGCCGTGTGGCGTCGCTTCAACCAGCTCTACCGGCAGACGGTCTCCGAGGGACCGGATGGCCTCCATCTGCACGGCGGGCTCGTGGCCCTGACGACCGAGGTGATCCGTCCCGGCCGCGTGCAGGCGGTGCGGATCGTCGAGCCGTTCGTCTGGCGGCCGCTCGGCTGGTGCAGGGTCGAGATCGACCTCGCCGGCCGGCAGCGCCGCAAGGGAGAAGGGCGGGCGGAGCGGGGACAGCTGCGCACGCTGCTGCCGGTCGGGGACCTCGAGCTCGCCTACGAGCTCGTCGACCGGCTCGTGCCGGAGCGGCCGCACGAGCTGCAGCCCGCTCCGCGGCGTGCGGCCTGGAAGAGCCCGCTCCGTTACGGGAAGCTCGGCTGGGGACGCACCGAGTCGTGCGTCGCGACGAGAAGCGGCCGCCTGGGCCGGGTCACGTCCTGGGTGCCGCTCGAGAAGGCGCAGAGCCTCCGCTGGGTACAGGGGCCCGTCCAGCGTCGACTGCGCCTCGCGAGCGTGCACGTCGACACGGCGGGTCGCTCCGTCCACGCAACGCTGCGGGACCGCGATGCCGGCGAAGCCACCCGTACGCTCGCAGAGCTGGCCACGCTGGCGCGTGCTGCGCGGCTCAGCCGCCGCTGATCGCTGCGATCACGTCGAGCCGCGACCCGGGCGCGACGGGCGTCTCCAGCCCGCCGCGCTCGCGGTCGACGTAGACGTGGATGTGCGGTCGCAACGCCGGGCCCTCCTCGACGAGACGGTCGCGCAGCCCCGGCCACCGCGCCTCGAGGGAGTCGATCGCCTCGAGCACCGTCGACGCCTCGACCTCGACGCGCCGGGGCAGCCCCGCGAAGAGCGAAGGCAAGGTCCCGGGAAGGACGACCTCGGCCACCACTAGTCCACGATCGTGACGTCCACGGAGGAGATCGACGGCAGGTAGCTCGCGATCTCCGTCCACGTGTCGCCCTCGTCGGCGCTCGCGAAGACCTGGCCGGTGCTCGTGCCGAAGTAGACGCCCGGGACGTCATGGCGGTCGATCGTCATCCCCTGGCGGAGAACCCCGAGATGCGCGTTCGCCTGCGGCAGCCCCTTCCGCATGTCCTGCCAGCTCGAGCCGCCGTCACGCGTGCGCCAGACGGCCGCCTTGCCGTCGTGCATCACGCGGCCGTGCCCGCCGTCGACGGGGATGACGTAGAACGTCTCGGGATCGTGGGGATGGACGGCGGCGGCGAAGCCGAAGTCGCCCGGCAGGCCCTCCGTGATCTCGTTCCACGACCGGCCCGCGTCGTCGGAGCGGTGCATGCCGACGTGGTTCTGCTGATACAGCCGCTGGGGGTTCGACGAGCGGACGAGCTTGTGGACGCAGAAGCCGACGTCCTCGTAGTCGGACGGCCAGTCGCGCCGGAGGCCGCTGTTGCGGGGCGTCCACGACGAGCCGCCGTCGTTCGTCTCGAAGGCGCCGACGCCCTGCACGATCGCGAAGAAGCTGTCGGAGTCGCCGGCGTCGGTGACGAAGCCGGAGATGCCGAGGTGTCCGGGCGGCTGGTTCGCCGGATCGTCCCACGCCTCGCTGCCGTGCTGGCCCGAGAGCGTCGAGAGGAGCGACCACGTCTCACCGCCGTCCCGGCTCTCGAAGATGCCGGGAGCCTCGACGCCGACGAGCAGGCGATCGCCGGCGCGCGCGAGCGTCGAGACCTTCGACACCTTGCGTCCGTCCTCGTCGCCGTAGGAGAGCCCTTCGCTCGACATCTCCCACGTCTCGCCGAGGTCGGGGCTGCGCCACACGGCCGAGCCGTGCCACTCGCTCGCGGCGGCGGCGTAGATCGAGCCGGTGTTGGGGTCGAAGATCGAGTGGTAGACGGGCCAGCCCTCGCAGAACGGGCCGCGCAGCGACCACGAGCGGCGATCGTCGCTCGCGAGCATGAAGGTGCCCTTGCGGGTGGCGACGGTCAGAAGCGTCGGCATATATCTCTCCTCGGCGAGTCGAAGGACTAGCGGCAGTGTCTCAGAGACCGTGGAGCCGCCCAAAACTCATCGGGCGGCGTCAGAGTGCACGCGCCGCGGCGAGCAGCAGGTCGAAGTCCGGGACCTCCTCGTTCGCGTACTCCCACGCGCCGCGCACCATGCCGTCGCCGTCGAGCAGGAACGCGCTGCGGCGCGAGACGTCCCGCATCCCGCGCAGCTCGAAGCCGACGCCGAAGCCGCGGGTCGCCTCGGCGTTCCAGTCGGAAAGGAGCGGGAGGTCGAGGTCGAGCGCCTGCATCCAGGCGACGTGCGTATAGGGCGAGTCGCGCGAGATCGCGTACGGCTGCACGCCCGCGTCGGCGAACTCTCGGCTCCTGTCACGCAGGAGCTCGAGCTCGTTGGTTCAGGTCGCCGACCAGTCGAAGAGGTAGAAGAGGAGCAGGAGCGGCTGCCCGTCGCAGAGCTCTCGCAGCGTCGCCGACTCGCGCGGCGTCGTCCACACGACGGCGTCGAGAGGGGCGCTCTCTCCCGGCTGCACCACGAGCCCGAGTCTACGCGGCGGCCGGCTCGGGCACGGGAGCCACCTCCGTCGCCGCCGCGATCTCGCGCGCGACCTCCACGATGTCGCGGTTCGCGTTGAAGACGTGGAGCTGGCGGTCGGCGCCATTCCCGCGCCGGAGGATGTCCTGCACCGCGGCGAGCTCGTCCTCGGCGCCGAGCTCGCGCGCGTGGGGGGCGAGCGTCTCGAGCGTGCGGCGGATCAGCGTCGCGACGGGGACGCGGTTGCGGCGGCCGGCATGGAGGTCCATCACCGGCGCCGTCAGGCCGTAGCGCGCGGCGAGCCACTTGTTCTCGGTCGTGAGGATCCGGTGGTAGGACGGAATCTCCTCGCCGCGCTCGACGAGGTCGGCGTAGTGCTTCACGAGCGCCTGGCAGTAGGCGGTGATGGCGACGACGTCCTCGAGCCGCGTCACGGCGTCGCAGATCCGGATCTCGATCGTCCCGAGCCGCGGATGGAGGCGGATGTCCCACCAGATGTGGGTGTAGTCCTGGATGCAGCCCGTCTTCTCCAGCTGGTTCACGACCTGCGCGTAGTCGGCGTAGTCGCGGAAGCGCGGCGGCGGGCCCGAGCGCGGGAAGGCGGCGAAGACCATGTGGCGGGAGGAGTGGAGGCCGGTCGGCTCGCCGCGCCAGAACGGCGAGCTCGCGGAGAGCGCGACGAGCTCCGGCAGGTGGGCGATCAGGCCGTTCACGACCTGGATCGCCTTCTCGGGATCGTCGACCGCGACGTGGACGTGCATCCCGAAGATCAGCTCGCGGCGGGCGATGTACTGCATCTGGTCGACGAGGGCGCGGTAGCGGTCCTTCGCCGTGATCCGCTGCCGCTCGAAGAGCGAGAACGGGTGCGTGCCCGCCGAGCCGACGCGGAGGCCCTTCTCCCGCGCCGTGTCGCAGACGTAGCGGCGGATGCGGAGGAGCTGCTGCTGGACGCCCGCCGGCGTGTGGCAGACGGGCGTGGCGACCTCGAGCACCGACTGCATCAGCTCGGAGTTGATGCGCGGCTCGAGCTCGTGGCCCGCGACCGCCGCGAGAACCGTGTCGATGTGCTGGACGAGGTCGAACGTCTCGCCGTCGAGGAGCATGTACTCCTCTTCGACGCCGAGCGTGTACGGGTCGCTCCGCCCGAACGCGTGGTCGAGGACGCTGCCGCCGGGCGGGAAGCGCGAGCCCTTGCCGGTGATCGAGGGCGGGAAGAGCTGGTCCGTCATGCGCCTAGTATCGTCGCGTGGAGGCGCTGCGCGCGATCGACGGCTGGAGCGCCGAGCACGCGGCCGCCGGCGTCGGCGGCCGCGCCGAGGCCGTGCACGGCGACCCGGAGCACGTCTTCGCCTGGGCGTCCGTGACGAAGCTCCTGACGGGCCTCGCCCTGCTCGTCGCGCTCGAGGAGGGGACGGTCGACCTCGACGAGCCGGCGGGGCCGCCCGGCTCGACGCTCCGCCACCTCCTCGCGCACGCATCGGGGCTGCCGCCGGACAGCGCCGAGCCGATCGCACGGCCCGGCCGCCGCCGGATCTACTCGAACACGGGCATCGAGCAGGCCGCCGCGCACCTCGCCGCCCAGGCGGAGATGCCGTTCGCCGACTACCTCGCGCACGCGGTCGTCGCGCCGCTCGGCCTGCGCGGAAGCCTTGCCGGCTCGCCGGCACACGGCTACCGGGGGCCGCTCGGCGACCTGCTCGCGCTCGGCCGCGAGCTGCTCGCGCCGACGCTCGTCGCCCTCGAGACGATGGCCGAGGCGACGACCGTCCAGTTCCCGGGGCTCGACGGCGTCCTGCCGGGCTGGGGCCGGTTCGAGCCGAACGACTGGGGACTGGCGTTCGAGCTCCGCGACGGGAAGGCTCCGCACTGGACCGGCGCGCTCGCCTCGCCGCGCACGTTCGGCCACTTCGGCGGGGCCGGCACGTTCCTCTGGGTCGATCCGGAGGCCGGCCTCGCGTGCGCCGTCCTCACCGACCGCGGGTTCGGCGACTGGGCGAAGGACGCCTGGCCTGCGTTCTCGGACTCAATCGTCCGCGAATATCGGCCGGATTAGCTCGTCGAAGGTCCCCCGGTCGCAGCTGGCGACGACCGCAGGGGTGACGGCCGAGACCGTCGCCGTCCGCGGGATGTCCATCGCGAGCGCGACCTCGCCGAAGTAGTCGCCGGGCCGGAGGACGTTGCGGGGGCCGATCCCGTCCTGCGTCACCGAGAGCATCCCTGCGAAGAGGACGTAGAAGCGATCGCCCGGCTCGCCCTCCCGCACGAGCACCGTCCCGGGGGCGACCTCCTCGCGCTCCATCCGCTCGGCGAGCCGGGCGAGCGTCTGCCCGGGAAGGCCGGCCAGGAGCCCGATGCGCGACAGCTCGTGCGAGGTGGCCGAGGCGCGGGGCACTCAGTCCTCCTCGCCGTGCGGGCGCTCGGCCCGCGCGAGCTCGTGCTCTTCGTCGATGGGGTGGGGATCGTCGCGCATTCCTCCTAGTATCGCGAGGACCGCCGGGAGGCGTACATCGCCGGTGGGTCCGCACGTCCCGCAAGTTGAGCCGAACGGCCCATAGGCATCGAGTCGCTGCGCCGGAATCATGCCGCCATGAGCTGCCGGCGTCGGAGCGGGAAGTGAGCGAGCGAGGCTTCCACCGGATCGAGGACGACATCGCGGAGACGTGGGTCGAGGACTGGGCCGGAGCCGGACTCTGCGAGATCGAGGCGTATCTCGCGAAGCACGCGGACTTCCTGCGCTTCCTCGCCGCCCGCGACAGCACGGCGACGGCGGACTAGCCCGGAGGTCGGGCGCCCTAAGGGTCGGTCGCCTTGGCGACCGGAGCGGAGCGCGGCAGCGGCCGCCGCGCTCCTTCGTGGGCGGTCGCGAGCTAGGCGAGCCCGAGCTGCTGCTCGAGCATGCCCTTCGGCATCGCGCCGACAGCCGTGGCCTTCGGTGCGCCGCTCTCGAACAGGATCATGTTCGGGATCGACTGGATCCCGTAGCGCATCGCGAGATCCTGGTTCTCGTCGATGTTCACCTTGACGAGCTTGAGCTTCCGCTCGTCCGCGATCTTCTCGAGCACGGGAGCGACCGCGTGACACGGGCCGCACCACTCCGCCCAGAAATCGACGAGCACGGGTTCCTCGGCCTGCAGGACCTCGCTCTCGAAGGTGGCGTCGGTGACGTCTGTTGCCATTGGTTCCTTTCGTTTCCGCGTGGGTCCGCCCACGCCTCCGTGGTTGAGAACGCCTCTGCCTAGACTTGCCTTCCCGATGGCCGAGCCAATCTTCCAGCCGCTGCCGGACAAACCCGACCATCCCGCGCTCGAACGGGAGATTCTCGCGTGGTGGGACGAGGCCGGCGTCTTCGACCGGCTGCGCGAGCAGAACCGGGGCGGCCCGCGGTTCTCCTTCATGGACGGGCCGATCACGGCGAACGCGCCCGCCGGCGTCCATCACGGGATCGGGCGGACGTACAAGGACGTCTACCAGCGCTACAAGGCGCTCCGCGGTCACGAGCTCCGCTACCAGAACGGCTTCGACTCGCAGGGCCTGCACGTCGAGGTGCAGGTCGAGAAGGAGCTCGGGCTCGACTCGAAGCGCGAGATCGAGGAGTACGGGATCGCAGCGTTCGCGCGGCGCTGCCGCGACTTCGTCGCCCGTTTCGCGGCCGTGCAGACGGAGCAGTCGAAGCGGCTCGGCATGTGGATGGACTGGGAGAACTCGTACTTCACGTTCAGCGACACGAACATCGAGTACATCTGGCGCTTCCTGAAGGAGGTGCAGCGGCGGGGCTGGCTCTACAAGGGCCATCGCGCGACGCAGTGGTGTCCGCGCTGCGGCACCTCGCTCTCGAAGCACGAGCAGTCGGGCGAGGAGAACTACATCGACCTCGAGCACCCGTCGCTGTACGTCCGCTTCCCGCTCCGCGGACGCGAGGGCGAGGCGCTCGTCGTCTGGACGACGACGCCGTGGACGCTGCCGGCCAACGTCGCGGCGGCGGTGAAGCCGGACGCGGAGTATGGGCGCAACGACGTCGGCGAGTGGGTCGCGGTCGAGCGGTATCCGGACGAGCACTTCGACGAGCGCGTGCGCGGCTCGGAGCTCGTCGGGCTCGAGTACGAGGGGCCGTTCGACGCGTTCGCGGCGCAGGAGGGCGTCGTCCACCGCGTGATCCCGTGGGACGAGGTCTCCCTCGACGAGGGCACCGGCATCGTCCATATCGCGCCGGGGGCGGGCGCCGAGGACTTCGAGCTCTCGCGCATCCACGACCTGCAGGTGCTGACGCCGATCGACGAGTCGGGGCGGATGCTGCCCGGCTACGGGAGCCTCGAGGGCATGACGACGGAAGAGGTCGTGGTGCCGGTGATCGAATCGCTGCGCGAGCGCGGCCTCCTCGTCGAGGCGACGTCGCTCGTCCACCGCTACCCGATCTGCTGGCGCTGCCGCACGCCGCTCGTGTTCCGCGTCGTCGACGACTGGTTCATCTCGGCGGACGAGATCCGGCAGCCGATGCTCGACGGCAACGCCCAGGTGGAGTGGACGCCGCCGCAGTACGGCAAGCGGATGGACGACTGGCTCCGCAACATGGGCGACTGGAACATCTCCCGGCGTCGCTACTTCGGCCTGCCGCTGCCCTTCTACGAGTGCGAGTGCGGCGTCCTCAACGTCGTCGGCTCGCGCGCCGAGCTCGAGGAGCGCGCCGTCTCGGGGCTCGACCAGCTCGAGGAGCTGCACCGGCCCTGGATCGACGCGGTGCGGATCCGCTGCGAGGGCTGCGGCGGCGAGGTGGAGCGGATCCCCGAGGTCGGCGACGCCTGGCTCGACGCGGGCATCGTCCATTTCTCGACGCTGGGCTGGCAGAACCCGGACTGGATTCCCGGCGGCTACGCGACCGGTGCCTCGGCCGGCCTTTCGGGCGCCGACCTGCCCGACCACGCGTACTGGGAGAAGTGGTTCCCGGCCGACTGGGTCTCGGAGATGCGGCAGCAGATCCGCCTCTGGTTCTACTCCCAGTGCTTCATGGCGATCGCGCTCGACGGGCGCCAGCCCTACGGCAAGGTCCTCACGTACGAGAAGGTGCTCGACGAGGACGGGCGCGAGATGCACAAGTCGTGGGGGAACGCGATCGAGCTGAACGACGCGCTCGAGCGAATGGGCGCGGACGTGATGCGCTGGCTGTACTGCGAGCAGAACCCGAGCCAGGACATGCGCTTCGGCTACGGCCCGGCCGACGAGGTCAAGCGCCGCTTCCTCACCTTCTGGAACTCGGTCAGGTTCTTCGTCGACTACGCCAACATCGAGGGCTTCCGCCCGTCGTGGGACGAGCTCGCTCCGGCGGATCTCGCCGTGCCCCTCGACCGGTGGCTCGTCGAGCGGACGCACGCGTTCGTTCGCGCCGCCGAGGCGGCGTACGAGCAGTACGACACGCCCGCGATCGTCCGCGAGTACGAGTCGTTCGCCGACGACCTCTCGAACTGGTACATCCGCCGCTCCCGCCGCCGCTTCTGGGAGGGAGGCGACGAGGCGGCGTTCCGGACGCTCTGGTACGCGCTCGCCCAGGCGCTGCGCGTCGTCTCGCCCGTCCTGCCCTTCGTCACGGAGCACCTCTGGCGCGTCCTCGTCCTCGACGGCCCGGAGTCGGTGCACCTCGCCGGCTGGCCGGACGTCCCGGCGGCGGACGAGGAGCTGCTCGCCGAGATCGCGGAGGTGCGGCGCGTCGTGGAGCTCGGGCGGCAAGCCCGAGCAAAGTCTGGAATCAAGCTGAGGCAGCCGTTGCGGACGATGGCTGTTTTCGGCGCGACCGAAGCGGTCGAGAAGCACGGCGACGAGATCGCAAGTGAGTTGCGTGTACGCGGAATTGAGCGCGTCAAGACTCTTCAGGAGGTTCGCGTGAAGCCGAACCTTCCGACGCTCGGTCCGCGATTCGGGAGCAGGTTGCCCGCCATCGCAGCGGCCCTCGAACGCCTGGACTTCGACCAGGATTCCGCCGGAGATGTCATCCTTCGCGACGGCGATGTCCTGAAGCCGAACGAGTGGATCCTCACAGTGGTGCCTGGCAACCGCGGGTGGCCCTCGGCAGCCGGGGAGCGCGTTGCTGTAGCTCTCGATCCTGAGCTGGACGACGAGCTCCTGGTCGAAGGCGAGGCGTACGAGCTCATTCATCGTGTCAACTCGCTGCGCAAGAAGCAGGGATTCCAGCTGATCGATCGGATCGTCCTCACCGTTCCCAGCGAGATGCAGGCGCTGATGGATGTCCACGGCAAGTGGATCGCCGGCGAGGTGCTCGCGACGGAGATCCGCGTCTCCGGCGATGTGCTGGAGATCGAGAAGAGCTAGGCGGGGACCAACTCGAGAGCCGGGACGTGTCGCGGCCGCATCGTCCCGAAGTGACGGTGGTCGAGCATGGCGAGCTTCGGCTCCCCGAGGCGCTCGACCAGCGCGAGAACTGCGGCGTCGACGAAGCTGAGCTACAGATCCGCGTACGAGAGGAGGAGCTCGCGGACTCGCGCGTAGTCGTCACGCTTGAGATCCGCGATCTCGACCGCGCCGTCGATGACGTCGGCGAGGAACTCGACGAATGGCGCGGGCCGGAGTCTCCGGCCGGCGAGCCAGTCGAGTTCGACGGCGACCGGAGCGGGCACGACGAGCGGCTCCTGCGCCTCCTGCAGCAGTCGGGCGCAACGCCCGTGGTCGACGTCGCTTCGGTCCATGGCCGCGTACAGAGGGCCGGTGTCGACGATTAGCGCCACGAGCGCGGCTCGAATGGCGCAGCGCTCGACCTCCGCGCAGCGTCATGGGGCTCGGTGGTGGCCGCGGCGAAGGCGACGAAGCGAAGCCTGCGGCGGGCTCAATTTGATCAAATTGATCAAAGCAGACTGCCGGCGGATGCCTCCAAGAGGTGGCATACGCTCGCCAGAGCTAGGCCGCGTGCCGTGCCGCGCGCTCGGCGCGCCGGAGCTCGGCCGGCAGCTTGAACCGAACATCTTCGTGCGCGCCCGGGCGTTCCCGCACCTCGGCGCCGCGGGCGCGGAACCAGGCGCAGACCTCGGCGACGAGCCGCTCGGGCGCGGACGCGCCGGAGGTGAGGCCGACGGTGTCGCAGCCGTCGAGCCAGCGCTCGTCGATGGCGGCGACGTCCTCGACGAGGTGCGCCGCCACTCCTCCGGCATGCGCGACCTCGACCAGACGCAGCGAGTTCGACGAGTTGCGCGAGCCCACGACGAGCAGCAGGTCGACCTCGGGCAGCAGCTCCTTCACCGCCCACTGCCGGTTCGAGGTCGCGTAGCAGATGTCCTCGCGCGCGGGCTCCTCGATGTGCGGGAAGCGGCGGCGGAGGACGCGTACGATCTCGTTCGTTTCGTCCACCGAGAGCGTCGTCTGCGTGATGTACGCGAGCGGCCGGTCGGGCGGGAGCACGATCCGCTCCGCGTCGTCGGCCGACTGGACGAGGGCGATCGACTCCGGCGCCTCGCCGAGCGTGCCGACGACCTCCTCGTGGCCGGCATGGCCGATCAGGACGATCGTGTACCCCGACTTCGCGTAGCGGCGGGCCTGCGCGTGCACCTTGGCCACGAGCGGGCACGTCGCGTCGATCGAGTTCACCCGGCGCACGTGTGCCTCGGTCCGCACGGCCGGTGCGACGCCGTGGGCCGAGAAGACGACGGTTGCGCCCTCCGGCACCTCCGCGAGGTCGTCGACGAAGACGGCGCCGCGGCACTCGAGATCGCGGACGACGTGCGAGTTGTGGACGATCTGCTTGCGGACGAAGACGGGCCGCCCGTAGAGCGTGAGGGCGCGCTCGACCGTCTCGATCGCCCGGTCGACGCCGGCGCAGTAGCCCCGCGGCAAGGCGAGGAGGAGGCTCTTCACCACTGCGGCGCCACGATAGCTCCGGCCTGTTAGGAGGCGATGAGGTACGCGCGGAGAGCGCACACAGAGATGGAAAAGCCCGCCGCTCGGGGGGTCGGTGCGGCGGGCTCTCCCAAGTTGCTCACCGCCGGCGTCTGAAGACGGCTGCGGTTCGCATCGCCCAGTGACGGCAGCGTAGAGCGCGCTCGCGGGGGCGACAATGGGCCGTACGGCCCATTTTTGCAAGCGCTACGGCACTCACTCGTGCGCGGGAAATGGTGGCGAATCGGGAGCGGACGTAGAGCGTCGACTTCGCTGCGCTCGCGTTCGTCTCGGAGGCCGGCGTGAGGCGGCGGGCTACCTCGCACGCTCACGGGGGCGTGACCTCGAGTGGTGCCCAGGTGCTCGAGACGACGGCGGGGGGCCGGCGGCGGCAACGGGCGGAGCTGCGCGTGGGGACCGGCGGCACCGGGCTCGGACTCATCATCGCCCGCGGGCTCGTGCTGGCGATGGGCGGTCGCATCCGGGTCTCCTCGCGCGAGGGGGAGGGGTCGCGGTTCGCCTTCGAGCTCCCGGCGGTCGCCGGACGGCGGGTGAAGCGGAGTAATCGAGGGTCCGGGAGGGTATAGAGCGGCGATGCGGGCTACCGACGCGACGAGGGTGCTCGTCATCGACGACGAGGCGCCCATCCGCCTGCTCTGCAGGGTCAACCTGGAGGCCGAGGGGATGAACGTGCTCGAGGCCCCCGACGGGGTCAGCGGGCTCCACCTCGCCCGCGGCGAGCGGCCGGACGTCGTGCTGCTCGACGTGATGATGCCCGGGCTCGACGGGTGGCGGGTCGCCGAGGAGCTGCTCGAGGACGAGCGGACGAACGAGATCCCGATCATCTTCCTCACGGCTCGGGCGGAGTTCCGCGACCGGGCGCGAGGGCTCGACATCGGCGGCGTCGACTACGTGACGAAGCCGTTCAACCCGCTCGACCTCGCTCCGCTCGTCCGCGACCTCCTATCGCGGATCGACCGGGGCGAGCGGGACGAGCTGCGCGGCGAGAAGCTCGCCGAGCTGCGGATGCTCATGGAAGCGGAGTAGCCGAGCCGGGGCCGACGCGGCGCATCGGATCTCGAGACTACGCGACGCCGGCCGCCTCCCTACACTGCGTAGACGTCTCGGGGCGTAGCTCAGCCTGGTAGAGCGCCCGGTTTGGGGCCGGGAGGCCGGCAGTTCGAGTCTGCCCGCCCCGATTGCCTTGCCGGAACGCCGCGTCCGCAGAGTCCGCTTGCTCTAGATGAGCCGCTCCATCCTCGTCCGCGCCGTGAAGTCGTTCCTGAGCAACAACGGGACGATGCTCGCCTCGGCGCTCGCCTACTCGACGTTCTTCGCGATCCCGTCCGTCCTGCTCGTCGCCGTCGGGGTCTTCAGCCTCGTCGTCGGCCCAGGGACGATCACGACGCTGATGGTCCACTTCCGGCACGTCATGCCGGCCCAGGCCACCAGCCTCCTCGGCCGCGACCTGCAGCGGCTGAATCGGAGCCAGTCGACGAGCATCGCGGTGACCGCCGCCGGCGCCGCGCTCGCGCTCTGGTCGACGACCGGCGCGATGAGCTCGTACCTGGTCGCGATCAACCTCGCCTACCGGCGGAGAGACCGCCGCTCCTTCCTGCGCAAGCGGCTCGTGGCGGCCGGGATGGTGGCCGTGATCGGCGCCGCCTTCCTTCTCGTCGCCGTCCTCCTCATCTTCGGGTCGCCGTTCGAGCGGCTCGTGGCCGCCCATGCCGGCGGCGCGGCCGGCGCCGTCGCCTGGATCTGGTGGATCGCGGAGTGGCCGATTCTCGTCGCAGGCCTGCTCGCGGCGTTCTCGGTGCTCCTGCACTTCGGGCCCGACGCCGATCTGCGGCGCTGGCGCTTCGTCACTCCGGGATCCGTGCTGGCGACGATCGTCTGGCTCGCCGTCTCGGGCGCGTTCGCCTTCTACACGTCGAGCTTCGGCTCGTACGACAAGACGTGGGGCTCGCTCGCGGCCGTGATCGTGCTGCTGACATGGCTCTGGCTCGCGGCGGTCGCGCTGCTGCTCGGCGCCGAGCTCAATGCCGAGACGGAAAGGAGCCGCGAGCAGGGCTCGGTGCGAGCCTCCCCGCAGCCTGCTCGTCCGCGAGAAAGCGCAGCAGATAGGCCGTGAAGGCGCCGAAGAAGACGACCGCCTCCTCCGCGGCCATCGTCACGCCCGCGATCTGCTGGTCGGCGAGCGGCGACGGCCCCCACGTCCTCGGCGCATGCGCATAGAAGGGGTAGATCGCGCGCGGGATCAGCGCGAGCAGCAGGCCAAGCGGCGAGGCGAGCACGAAGGCGGCGAAGAGGTACGCGGCCTTCGCGCCGGAGCTCTGCCGGCCGTGGACGACCGGCCACCAGACGCACCCGCCGGCGAGCAGATAGGTGAGGTGCTCGACGTGGAGAACGGAGTGCTGGTGCCGCAGCGCGAGGTCGTAGATCCACGGCAGGTGCCACGTGTAGTACGTCCCGAGCCAGAGCGGCAACGCGACGAGCGGGCGGAGCGGGCCGCGGCCCGTCACGCGCGCGGCGAGCCTGGACGGAACGGCGAGCACGAGGAGGGCGGGCACCCACTCGGCGAGGACGACGTTCTGGAGCAGGTGTGCCCAGAGGAACGTGTGATTCGCGAGCGGTTCGAGCTCGGTGGCGAAGGCGGCGAAGACGAGCGTCACGCCGAGCGCGCCCGCGAGCAGCCTCGAACGCGGGAGCCGGTTCCGGCGCGCCGCGGCGGCGAGCCCGAGCGCGAGCGCCGGTGCGAGCCCGATCGCCTCCGCCGAGGGATGCATGCCGCTACCGTAACGAGCGCTCCGCGGGTGTAGCTCAATGGTAGAGCCCTAGCCTTCCAAGCTAGTTACGCGGGTTCGACTCCCGCCACCCGCTTTCCGAGAGCTACTGCGGCGGGCCGCTGGCCGGCGTGATCGTCCCGGTCTGCGGCGTCCCGCTCGAGTCCGTCCAGTCGATCGCGACCGTCGTCCCGGGCACGAGCGCCAGCACTGCCTGCTGGACGTCGGAGCTCGACGTGATCGTCGTGCCGTTGATCGAGGTGATCACGTCCCCGGGTGCGAGCCCGGCCGTCTCGGCGGCGGAGCCCGAGACGACGCCTTCGATCACCGCGCCTGCGCCGTCGGGCGCGTCGGCGAGGCTGACGCCGAGGAACGCCGTCTCGCCCACGTGGACGAGCGAGTTGCTCGTTCCCTGCACGATCTGCCGCACGAGCGAGAGCGCCCGCGTGATCGGGATCGCGTAGCCGGGGCCCCTGCTGCCCGTCGAGCCCGCGGTGATCATCCCGATCGCGCGGCCTCTTGCGTTCTCGAGCGGGCCGCCCGAGTCGCCCGGGACGACGCGCGCGCTCGTCTCGATCATGTCGCTCAGCGTCTCCGAGCCGCCCTCCTCGTCCTGGGCGACGATCTGCTTGCCGACCCCGGTCACCTTGCCGGAGGCCGCCTTCGGAGCTCCGCCGCGGCCGAGGGCGTTGCCGCGAGCGACCACCTGCTGCCCGCGCTTCACGAGCCCCGAGTTGCCGAGCGGGATCGTCTTCAGTCCGGAGGC
This sequence comes from Gaiellaceae bacterium, assembly GCA_035517075.1. Taxonomy (GTDB): domain Bacteria; phylum Actinomycetota; class Thermoleophilia; order Gaiellales; family Gaiellaceae; genus Palsa-739. The sequence continues at coordinate 132,957 of DATIZN010000002.1, forward strand.
GTGCTCGAGCTGGAGCACTGCGATGTCGCGCGAGAGCGAGTAGCCGACGACGACGGCCGTGTACTTCTTGTGCGTCGTGACGTCGACGACGCGGAATGTCGTCGCGTCGCGGATCACGTGATTATTCGTCAGCACCTCGCCCGAGCGGGTGAGGATCATCCCCGTCCCGGCGGCGGAGGACTGCTCGTAGCCGAGCGTCGTGTAGATGTCGACGATCCCGGTGTTCGGGTTCGGCTTCGCCCCCACCTTGGCGTGCCCGGCGGCGCCGGCCGGAGAGGCGGCAACGGCCGACACCAGCGCGGCCAGGACGACGAGCGGGAGGGGACGCGCGCTACCGGGCACGCCTCGAATGAGACCAGCGATCGATGAGGCTCGTCTAAGCAAGGTGCAAATGCGGTGTAAGGGTCGGCGACGAAGTACCGTCCCGGGCATGGCGGAGGGGCCGCAACCGGGCGAGTCGCCGAAGCAGCGGGCGGACCGGGAGCTGGGCGAGCTCCTCAACGAGTTCCGCGTCGTCCTGCCCGGCATCACCGTGCTCTTCGGCTTCCTCCTCGCCGTCCCTTTCGCGAGCGGCTGGAAGCGCGTGACCGGCTTCCAGCACGACGTCTTCCTCGCCGCCTTCCTCGCGACCGGCGTCTCGGTCGCGTTGCTCGTGGCGATCACGAGCTACCACCGGATCCGCTTCCGCGCGGCCGACAAGGAGCACCTCGTGCGGCTCGGGAACGTGCTGGGCATCCTCGGAATCTCCGCCTTCGGCGTCGCCCTCGTCTGCGTCGTCCTGCTCGTGACGGACGTCGTCACGAACGGCGGCTTCGCCGCCGGCGCGACCGCCGGTGCGGCGCTGCTCGTGGTCGTCCTCTGGTACGGGCTGCCCGCGTGGGGTCGCCTACGCGGGCGGTAGCTCGACCCGGTCGATCGTCACGGGCTCGCGCGGCTTGTCTCCGCGGTCGGTCTCGACCTGGGAGATCGCGTCGACGACGTCCATCCCCGTGGCCACCTGTCCGAAGACGGTGTGCTTGCCGTCGAGCCACGGGCACTCTTGCGCGGTGACGATGAAGAACTGGCTGCCGTTCGTGTTCGGGCCGGCGTTCGCCATCGCGAGCGCGCCGCGCACGACCTTGTGCTCGTTGAACTCGTCCTCGAACTGGTAGCCGGGACCGCCCGAGCCGGTGCCGGTCGGGTCGCCGCCCTGGATCATGAAGTCCGGGATCACCCGGTGGAACGTGACGCCGTCGTAGAAGCCCTTCTCGGCGAGGCTGCGGAAGTTGTCGACGGTCTTCGGCGCGTCATCGTCGAAGAGCTCGAGCGCGATCGTGCCGTGGTTGGTGTGGAGCGTCGCTGTGCTCATCCATGAACCGTAACCGCTTCGGCCCTGGGACCTGCAGGACGCGAATTTGCGCCGAACGGCCCATGGCGGTTCGCCGCGCAGGTCGCAACGCTACGCGACGTGCAGGGCCGGGTCGGGATCATCGGCGCCATCGCCGGCGCGTTCGCCCTCGCTGCCGTCACCGCAGCGTCGACGGCTGCCGGCGCGACCCGTCCGGAAACCAGCCTCACGCGTCTCGACCATACGATCGTCGCCGCGATCAACCACTACCGGGCGCAGCACCACCTACACGGCCTCAGCGTCTCGCCCGAGCTCGACCGCTCGGCGCAGCAGCATTCGGTCGAGATGGGCGCCGACGGCTACTTCGCCCACAGCTCGGCCGACGGGAGCGCGTTCTGGCAGCGCATCGAGCGTTACTACCCCTCGCAGCACGCGAGCTACTGGTCGGTCGGCGAGAACCTCCTCTGGTCGTCGCCGGGCGTGAGCACCGGTCAGGCGATGCAGATGTGGATCGCGAGCCCGGAGCACAAGGCGAACCTCCTCGCAGCTCGGTGGCGCCAGATCGGCATCTCGGCGGTGCACGTCCTCGCCGCGCCCGGCACCTATCACGGACTCACCGTCACGATCATCACGACCGACTTCGGCGTCAGGCGCTGACGCCGGACGCCGGCCGCCGCCGCAGGGCGAACAGCGCGGCGATCGCCGGCCCGACCGGCAGCCAAAGGTTGAAGATCCGGTAGGCGAAGACCGCGAGCACCGCAGCCGCCAGCCCGTAGCCGACCCAGTGGAGCGCGAACGGGAGCAGCGCCTCGACCGCGCCGGCGCCCGCGAGCGGCAGCGTCCTCCGCGTCAGCGCGTAGCCGGTCGCATAGCCGACGACGACCGCATCCACCGACGGCGTCACGTGCGTAAACGCGGCCAGGCACGTCCAGAGCACGAACACCTCGCCGGCCCAGTAGATCGCCATGCCGGTGAACGCCTTCGCCCCGTGGCGGCGCGGGGCGGAGACGATCTTCCAGACGACGAGGAGCGCGTCGAGAGCGGGTCGCAGCAGCTTCCCGACCCGGCCGCGGCAGAGGAAGGCGCGAAAGCGCACCGCGATGACGGCGAGCACCGTGCCCGCCGGGACGCCGATCGTCCACGACAGCGTGACCGCCCGCTGCGCCGGCGAGCCGCCGAGCAGGAGGAGGATCGCGCACGCGCACGCGCCGGCCGCCAGGACGGCGTATTCGAGCGAGCCGAGCCCGAGCACGCGCACCCGCGCCTCCTCCGGCGGGACGCCGAGCTCCTGGAGGGCCTCGAGGTCGACGGCGAAGCCGCCGCGGAGGATGAACATCCCGAAGCCGGCGGCGACGATCGCGCCGAGCCGCAGTGTCCCGATCCGGACTCCGCGGTCGACCTGCGCGACCTCGCGATAGGCGAAGACGTAGCCGACGTGCGCGACGAAGGCGCCGATCAGCGCGAAGGGAAGCCAGTAGTACTGCGGATGCCTCAGATGCGTGGCCACGGCGCCGAACCCCGCGACCCAGGCGACGGCGATCGCGCCGATCAGCGCGAGCGCGCCTGCTGCGAGGGTGAGCATCGCCAGGTGCCGCGGCTCGCTCTCGAGATGGTGCGCGCGCAGGACGTGGAGCGGGCCGCGCCGCCGGTGGGCCCGGGCCGGGCGCGTCATCGATTCCTTCTCCCGTGGTCACCCATCGGAGAACCTCATTGTTGCTCCGGTTCGGTCAACTCGCCCCGAGCGCGATGAGCCGCTCGTGCGTCCGGCGGCTTCGCAAGGCGCGCCCGGGAGGATTCGAACCTCCGACCCGCGGATTAGAAGTCCGCCGCTCTGTCCACTGAGCTACGGGCGCGTGGGGGGAAGGCTAGAGCACGCTTCCCACGCATAGCTCTCGGCCGACGGGGTAGCGCAAGACGCAAGCGACGCATCCATGACGGCGAGATCCGGGCCGGCGCGCCCGTGGCTCGGTGGCAGACGCCCGCTACGCTAGTCGCCGAGCGAGGTGGCGGTAGCTCAGCTGGTAGAGCTCCGGGTTGTGGTCCCGGTGGTCGTGGGTTCGAGTCCCATCCGCCACCCTCTGCTGCCACGGGGGCGCCCGAGCCGCTCCGATAGGCTGCTGTGATGCCCGACCCGCTCGCCCAGCTCGAGTCCCGCCTCGAGGAGATCGAGGACCTCGAGGCGCTGACGGGCCTGCTCGCGTGGGACCAGCGGACGATCATGCCGCCGGCCGGCGCGCTCATCCGCGGCCGGCACAGAGGGCTGCTCGAGCGGCTCGCCCACGAGAAGCTGATCGATCCGGAGATCGGCCGGCTCCTCGACCAGCTGCCGCTCGACTCGTTCGACCCCGACTCCGACGAGGCGGGCCTCCTGCGGCTCGCGCGGCGGAACTACGAGAAGGCGGTGCAGGTGCCGCCGGAGCTGACGGCCGAGATGGCGCGAGCCGCCGCCGAGGCGGCGTCCGTCTGGGTCGAGGCGAGGGCGACGTCGAACTTCTCCCGCTTCCTGCCGTCCCTCGAGCGCAACCTCGAGCTGAAGCGCCGCTACGTCGCGTGCTTCGAGCCTCGGGCCGAGCTCTACGACGTCCTGCTCGACGACTTCGAGCCGGAGATGCGCAGCGCCGAGGTGCGCCGCATCTTCGACGAGATCAAGCCGGTGCTCGCCGCGCTCGCCGCCGAGCAGCGCGAGCGCGACGTCGACGACTCCTGCCTCACCGGCGACTTCCCGGTCGAGCGGCAGCGACAGCTCTCGGAGGAGATCGTCTCGCTGTTCGGGCTCCGCGAGGGGACGTGGCGGCTCGACCCGACCGAGCATCCGTTCCAGTCGGGCGCCGGCGTCGATGACATCCGGATCACGACGTACTACGACCCCCGCAGCGTCGACTCGCTCTTCGCGACGATGCACGAGTTCGGCCACGCGCTCTACGAGAATCAGATCCCGCACCGCTTCGCGCACCTGCCGATCGGCACCGGCGCCTCGTTCGGGCTCCACGAGTCGCAGAGCCGGCTCTGGGAGAACCTCGTCGGCCGCAGCCTCCCGTTCTGGCGCTTCTGGTACCCGCGCGTCCAGGAGCTCTTCCCCGAGCAGCTCGGCGACATCGAGGTCGAGCACTTCCACGCCGCGGTCAACAAGGTGCAGCCGTCGCTGATCCGGATCCACGCCGACGAGGTCACGTACGGGATGCACGTGATCCTGCGCTTCGAGCTCGAGCAGGAGATGATCGAGGGCCGCGTCGAGCTCTCCGACCTGCCGCAGCGCTGGAACGAGAAGATGGACGAGTACCTCGGCGTCGAGGTGCCCGACGACGCGCGTGGCGTCCTCCAGGACATGCACTGGTCGGACGGCCTGATCGGCTACTTCTCGACGTACCTCCTCGGCACGGTGATGTCCGTGCAGATCTGGGACGCCGCCGAGCGCGACCTGCCCGACCTCGAGGAGCGGATCGAGCGCGGCGACTTCGCGCCGCTGCGCGAGTGGCTCGGCGAGCACGTCCACGCGCTCGGCCGCAAGTTCGCTCCGCAGGAGACGCTGCGGCGGGCGACGGGCTCGACGATCGACGCGAGGCCGTATCTCGACTATCTGCGACGAAAGTTCGGCGCGGCCGTCCCCGCCTGAGAAGCGGGGTACCCTTTCAGCGCTCGGCCCCGTAGCTCAGAGGACAGAGCGGCAGCCTTCGAAGCTGCGTGCGGAGGTTCGATTCCTCCCGGGGCCATGATGATCCGGAGCTCGGCTCCGGGACGCGGCCGGCGAAGCCGTACGATCCGGGCATGGCACGCGCACCACGGCGCGACGAGATCGGCTCCGCGTACCGGAGGTCGTTCGCGAGCGGGGCAGAGGAGCGGCGGCTGATCGGCGCGGCCTCCTTCGGCGCGACGTTCGCGCTCACGCGGCTCGTCACCCATGCGATCCGGGACGGCAGAGGCCCGTTCCGCAACATCACTCCCGGCGGCCGTCACATCCACCACATGACCTTCGGCATCTGCGGGCTGATCGGCGTCGGCCTGGCCTGGCTGAACGAGATCGGGATCGGCGGGCGCCCGGTTGCCTCGCGGACGACCGCCGCGATCTACGGGGCCGGGTCCGCTCTCACGCTCGACGAGTTCGCGCTCTGGCTGAACCTGAAGGACGACTACTGGGCCACTGAAGGACGCGAGTCGATCGACGCCGTCGTCGCGTTCGGTTCCGTGCTGACGATTGCCGCGACCGGGCACCGGCTGGCGACCGAGCTTGCCGCTCTCGGCCGCCGGGCGCTGCGAGAGTCGTCCGAGGACCGGTAGCGGCGGCCTAGCGGAAGATGCTCGAGACGAGGTTGGCTCCGAGATTCATCGCCATGCCCATCTCCATCGCGCGTCCGAAGCCGCCGCCGTAGTACCCGCCGAACATGCCTCCGCCCATCATGCCACCGCCCATCCCGCCGCCGAGCATGCCGCCCAGCAGGCCGTGATGCTGCGGCGCGGGCTGTTGCGGGTCTTCCGCCTCCTGCGCCTGGGAGACGCTCCCGACGAAGCCGTGGATCGCGAGCAGGAGCTTCTGCACCTGCGCCTGCTCGTCGTCGATGTCCTGCGCGACCTGCTTCAGGTCGGCCAGCCACTCGCTCGCGTTCGCGTCGCCCGCCTTCTCGGCCGCCTGCATCTTTCCGGCCAGCGCCTGCACCGTCTTCGCCACGTCCTGGAACTCGCCCTGCAACTCCTGGAACTCTTGATCGATCGTCGTCGCATCCATGCCGGAGATCATCGCAGGGACTCGTCGGTCTTCGCCGAGCCCTTGACAGCGTGAGCGCCGGCGACTACTTTACCTAGAGATCTAGGTAAAGAGATAATGATCGAGTTTCATCTGGAGACACGCACGGGCGTCCCGACCTATCTGCAGCTCGTGCAGCAGGTGCGGCAGGCCGTGCGGCTCGGGATCCTGCGCCCCGGAGACCAGCTGCCGACGGTCAAGGAGGTCGTCGAGCAGCTGACGATCAACCCGAACACCGTCCTCCGCGCCTACCGCGAGCTCGATCTCGAAGGGCTCGTCGAGGGGCGGAGAGGCGTGGGCACCTTCGTCGCGAGCGGCCAGCGCCCGCTGCCGCCCGACGACGTGAAGGCGCTCCGTTCGTCGCTGCAGCGGTGGATCGGGCGCGGCCGCGCCGCCGGCCTCGACGACGACAACCTGGCGGCGCTGTTCGCGGACACGCTTCGTCCCCCGGCGATCTCTCGGGTGGCATGAGCGGCTCGTCCGTGCTCGAAGCGTCGGGGCTCGGCAAGCGGTACGGCTCCACCTGGGCCCTCCACGACTGCGACCTGGCGGTTCCGTCCGGGTCGGTGACGGCGCTCGTCGGCCCGAACGGGGCCGGCAAGACGACGCTGCTGCAGCTCGCCGTCGGCCTGATCGAGCCGACGATGGGGACGATCACCGTGCTCGGGCACGGTCCGCGTACGGAGCCGCTCGCGGTGCTTCCAGGCGTGGGGTTCGTCGCGCAGGACCATCCGCTGCCGCGCCGCTTCACAGTCGGCGAGACCCTCAGGCTCGGGCGCGAGTTGAACCCGAGCTGGGACGACGCCGTTGCGGAACGGCGGATCGACGACCTCGGCCTCTCGCGCCGGCAGCGGGTCGGCACGCTCTCGGGAGGGCAGCAGGCGCAGGTCGCGCTGACGCTCGCGCTGGCGAAGAAGCCGCGGTTGCTCCTGCTCGACGAGCCGGTTGCGTCGCTCGATCCGCTCGCGCGACGGGAGTTCCTCACGGGCGTGTTGCAGGGCGTGGCCGAGACGGGCGTCACCGTCGTCCTCTCGTCGCACATCGTCACCGACCTCGAGCGGGTCTGCGACCGGCTGATCATCCTCGCCGACGGCCGGACGCAGCTCGTCGGGCCGATCGAGGAGATCCTCGCCGGACACCGTCTGCTCACCGGGCCGCGCTCGGCCGCCGCCGGAGTCGCGCGCGTTCACGAGGTGATCCGCGAGAGCCACACGGAGCGGCAGACGACGCTGCTCGTGCGTGCGAACGGCCACATCTGGGACGCCGCCTGGGAGGCGCACGAAGTCGACCTCGAGGAGATCGTCCTCGCCTATCTCGGTCAGAGGGCGAGCGCGCCCTCGCATGAGACGACGGCGGCGGCGCGATGATCTGGCTCGGCTGGCGGCAGCAGCGCGTCGAGGCGGCGATCGCCGCGGCGATGCTCGTCGTCCTGGCGGCGGTCGCGATTCCGGTCGGGGTGCACATGGCGTCCGTCTACAGCCACGAGCATCTCTCCGTCTGCGCCGACAACACGCAGCCCGGCGCCTGCAGCCCGCTCGTGTCCTCGTTCCTGTTGCGCTTCGGCAGCGTCAACATGCTCTTCGTCTGGGCGACGCTTCTGCCCGCGCTGGCCGGGCTCCTGTTCGCGGCGCCGTACGTGCTCGACATCGACAGCGGCACCTATCGGCTCTTCTGGACGCAGAGCATCACGCGCCGGCGCTGGATCGTCAGCAAGCTGACGATGGGCGTCGTCGCCTCGGTGGCGGTCGCCCTCTGCCTCACGGCGCTCGCGATGTGGTCGCTCGCGCCGCTCGATCACCTCAACGGCCGGCTGAGCAACAACAACTACGACGCCGAGGGCATCGTGCCCATCGCGTACGCGTTGCTCGTGCTCGGCCTCGGAGTCGCGCTCGGTGCGCTCTGGCGTCGGACGGTGCCGGCGCTGCTCGTCGCCTTCGTGGCCTACGTCGTCGGCCGCGCCTTCATGGACAGCTGGCTGCGGCAGCGCCTGCTCACACCGGTCAGGACCACCTGGCCGGGGAGCGCGCCCGGGCCGAACCTGAATCAGGCCCTCGTGATCGACCAGTTCACGAGCGACAAGCACGGGCACCGGATCGCCGGCGGCGGGCCTTGCGTTCGGACGTCCGGCGGGTCCGGCGGGCTGTTCACACACACCAGCAGCTGTGCGCAACGGCACGCGCCCGGCGCGCACGTCTACACGACCGCCGTGTACCAGCCGGCGAGCCGCTTCTGGGAGCTTCAGGGCATCGAGTTCGCGATCGTCGCCGGCATCGGCCTGCTGCTCGTCGTGTTCGCCGGCTGGTGGACGCACCGGCGACTCGCGTAGA
>DATIZN010000003.1:0-9832 GCA_035517075.1 Gaiellaceae bacterium
GAGGCGCCGCGCCGAACCGCCCCAAAGGGCTGATGGCCTCTAGCTCGATCCAGAAACGGACGGAGGTTCCATGAGTTGGCCCTACAGCCCTGAAGAGTGCCCACGCTGCAAGTTCTTCGAGCGACTCGATCCCCCCGCGTACGACGACGTCGGCTACGAGATCGTCGGCGTCTGCCTCAATCCGCGGATTGCGACGGAGCTGTTTCTGTTCAGGCAGCGCGACCCGAAGACGATGGATCCGTGCCCGTGCTTCCGGGAGAAGCCGGCGGTCGCGTGAGAGCTTCCGACATCTGGATGTCGCAACGGCCTGCGGCCGCATAGGCAGCTGATCGTGCTCGTCAGCCCGAACGAAGGATCTCGAGATCCGCCGTCAGCTCGAGCAGGTCCTCCGCGTCTACATCAAGCACGACGACACGGCGCCGGTCGTCAGACGCTGCGCAACGCGCGGTCGACGATGTCACGCACGCGCTCGGTGTATCGCGGCAAGACTCATGCCCCCGCATCCGTAACCTCGCAGCCGCCGAGATCGAAGAGAAGCCGCCCCTACTGGTGGCCCGATGGCTGCTCGTCATCTGCTCGTCGGTTGTCGCCTGGAGCGCCCCTCCGAGCCCCTCTATGCGCTCCGGATGCAGAAAGCGAAACTGTGGTCTACCAGGAGATTCCGCTTCAGTAGAGAGAGCCGACGCGGGGACTCGAACCCCGGACCCCATCATTACGAGTGATGTGCTCTACCAGCTGAGCTACGTCGGCACGGGCTTGGTCAAGCCGCGGCCAGTTTACCGGAGGCTCTCCGGACGGCTCTTACGCCCGGCGGCGCCGAGACGCTACGAGGTCGTGCTCGTCGTCCCTGCGGCCGTCGTCGTGGCGGCCGTGCCGCCCGCGGGCGGGCAGATCGCAGCCAGCGTGAACGCGTGAGCCGCGGCGGTCGTTCCCGTGGAGGTCGTGACCTCGATCGTTGCCGGATTCGTCGTCCGGGCGAAGTCGGCGACGGCGCCTCGGGTTGCCTCGCCGGCCGTGTCGGTTCCGGCGCTCGCGACGATCGAGCATCCGGCGACGCTCGCGGTGAACGTCACCATGTAGGCGCCGACACCTGCACTCGTCACCGACGCGACGTTGCTGCTCTGGTCGATCTTGGCGTCGGCCTTCACGATCGCCCACGTCTCGATGCCCGGCCCCTCGGGCCCGGCCGGCCCGGGCCGGAGCTGGCCCTTCTTGAAGTCCTTCGCGAGCAGGGAGTGATTCTTGACCTTCGACGAGATGACCGCCCCGTTGCGGATCTGCGCCGTCCCCACGCTGTTCTTCGGCACAACGAGGACCGCCGCGGCGATCCCGGAGCCTCCCAGGGCCAGGAAAAGCGCCGCGCAGGCGATCACCATGGCCGCAGACGGACGCCGCACTCGCACGTCCGACAGTCGAACAGCCCGGTCTAGGAGCAGCCTAAGACTCTTGTAAGGCGATCGTCAGATCTCGCCTCAGGATTCGACCGTGACGAGCGTCCCGATCGGCGTATAGGGCCAGACCTTCGCCGCGTCGTCCTCGGGCAGCTCGACGCAGCCGAGGCTCTGCGGCGTCCCGTACGAGGCGCGCGGGAACGCGTGGAGCGCGTCGCCGCCGTGGAAGTAGCTGATCCAGCGGATGCCGGGATCGTCGTAATGGGTGCCGTCCGGGTTCGTCCCGCTCATCGTCCCGACCGGGATGTGCTCGAACACCGGCCACGTCCCGAACGGCGTCGGCGCGGAGGGAATGCCCGTGTTGCCCGGCGAGGTGAGGATGACCTTGCCGTTGTGCCAGAGGTTGAGGGACTCGGGAACGGTCGCGTGGACGAAGACGTAGCTGTAGCCGCCGAGGTGCAATCGGTCGGCGAGGTCGTCCTTCATCAGGGCGCGCCAGACCGCGGGGCCGGCGATGCCGTCGGTCGCCATCCCGTGCTCGTTCTCGAACTCCATCACCGCTCCCCGCGTGATGTCGTTCGTCTGACCCTGCCGCCACAGCGTGGTCAGCGAGGACGGGATCTTCGCGTAGCGCCAGGAGAAGCTGCCCGCCGGGGGGCGAACGGCCTCCGCGAGCTCGCTCGCCGGCGTCTTCGACGGATCCGCGCTGCTGTGCCAGCGGAGCGGCAGATAGTCGAGCCGTGCGAGCAGCTGCTGCAGCCGGAGCTCCGAGCCGGGGCTCACGTGCCAGGTGATGACGCGGCTGCTGCGGCCCCCGATCAGCGCCGGCCTCGGCAGGGTCACGTGGAGGGCGGCGCCGAGCGGGAAGCCGAGCGCGCCGGGCTCGAAGACGAGCGTGTTCGCGTCCTCCTGCGTCCAGTGGCCGGGCGTGGCCGGGCCGATCCGCGGCAGGCGCGAGCCGATCGCCTCGGCGACCGGACGCGAGAACGTCAGCGTCAGCTGGCCGCCGGGCCAGAGGACGGCGCCGGCGGCCGGCGCCACGACGAGCTCCGCCTGCGGCTTCGTCCCCCGGACGAACCACGAGACGCGCACCGGCGCGCCGAGCCGCTCCCACGGACGCGGCGCGACGGCGACGAGCAGCGTCCCCGAGCTCGTCGCGCCTGCAGCGACGCGCCCGAGCGGCACGAAGCTCGCCGGCGTCGAGAGCGTCCGCGACCGCTGGCGGCCGATCCGGACGCGCGCGACCGGCGTCGAGTAGGGCACGACGACGTGCGCGCCGCGCTTCGGCGAGAGCAGCCGTGCCGACGGCTGCGCGCTCGGCGTCACGACCGCCAGCGTCCTCGTCACACGCCGGCCGACGAGCCAGCCGATCCACTGCGGGCGAGCGATCTCGACGGTGACGGTCAGCCGGCGGCCCTGTGCGAGCTGGCCGAGCGGGAAGACGGCGCCGTTGCGCAGGACGACCTGCACCGGCCGGCCGCCCGAGCCGACGACCTGCACGCCGTCGACGTCTCCCGCGAAGCCGGGCAGCGACACCTGGACGATCCCGCTCGAGGACGGCGCGAGGCTTCCCTGCGGCCACGCGAGCAGCGCAGCGCCGGCGAGCCCCGCGACGACGATGACGACGACGAGAGTCGCCACGAGCCAGACGCGCATCACCACGGTTTCAGTATGTCCTACGCTCAACGACATATGACAGGTCCCGAGGGCGGCAGGGGGACTCCGCGCGAGCTCGCGCGGGCCGAGATCGACGAGTTCCTGCGCGGACAGCGGATCGCGCGCCTCGGCTGCCAGGCCGGCGGCCAGACGTACGTCGTCCCGCTCATCTACGCCTACGACGGCGAGGCAGTGGTCGCGGTCACGACCGAGGGCAGGAAGATCGAGATGCTGCGCGAGAACCCGCGCGTCTGCGTCGAGGTGGACGAGTACGACGCCGACGGCCGCGGTAGCTGGCGCAGCGTGATCGCGCACGGCTCCTACGAGGAGCTGCGTGGGGACGCGATCGAGCCGGCGCTCGCGCTCCTGCGCGAGCGGTTCGCCCGCGCCTCCGGCCGCGAGGCGGGGCCGCGGCCGCTCGGCCCCGGCGTCGTCGTCCTCCGCATCCGCCTCGACGAGCTTTCCGGTCGCGCCGTCGAGCGGTGAACCGATTCAGTTTTCCCTGCGTAAGCAGGGAATGAGACTTTGTTCGGAAATAGAAAAATCCCGGGGTTTGGGAATGGACTCCGGTGCAACGCCGTTCTATAAATCGATGGGCGGCAGGCCCTCGCGGGACACCCGCGCACATTGCCGCCACGGGACGCCGGGAGTCGGCGGCCCTCCACGAGGGAAAGGGACTTCAACTGAGCGACACGATTCACCTGCACGATCTCTCGCCTGCCGAGCGCCTGCTCGAGGAGGCCGCCGAGCGCGGCTTCGTCGAGGAGAAGGAGATTCAGGCGTTCGCCGACGAGCACGAGCTGAGCGAGGACGACCTCGCCGCGCTGCGGACCGCGCTCGAAGAGCGCGACGTCGTCGTGCGCGACGGGGCGCCCGAGGAGGCCCGGACGCCGGCCGCAGCCGCGCCGGTCACCGGCACGCTCGACCCGCTCCAGCTCTTCATGGACGCCGCAGGGCGTCACAAGCTCCTGACCGCGGCCGACGAGGTCGCGCTCGCGAAGCGCATCGAGCGCGGCGACGCAGCTGCGAAGGAGCGGATGATCAACTCCAACCTCCGCCTCGTCGTCTCGATCGCGAAGCGCTACCAGGGACACGACGTCCCGCTCCTGGACCTGATTCAGGAGGGCGTGATCGGCCTCAACCGCGCCGCGGAGAAGTTCGACTGGCGCAAGGGCTACAAGTTCTCGACGTACGCGACCTGGTGGATCCGCCAGGCCTGCCAGCGTGCGGTCGCGAACCAGTCCAAGACGATCCGCATCCCGGTGCACGTCCAGGAGCGCCGGATCAAGCTCAACCGCGCGTCGGCCGAGCTGCAGGCGAAGCTGGGGCGCGAGGCGACGCCAGAGGAGCTCGCGCAGGCGACGCGGCTGAAGCTCGAGCACGTCGAGGAGGCGCTCGAGGCGGTCGACTCTGTCTCCCTGAACCAGGGACTCGGCTCGGACGGCGACTCGGAGCTCGGCGACCTGTTCGCCGACGAGTCGTCGGTCGACCCCGCCGAGGAGGCGGTCGAGTCGGTGCGCCGGCAGCGCGTCCAACGCGCGGTGTCCGAGCTGCCCGAGCGGCAGCGCCGGATCATCGAGCTCCGCTTCGGCTTCGACTCGGAGCCGGCCTCGCTCGAGACGATCGGCAAGGAGCTCGGCCTGACGCGCGAGCGCGTCCGGCAGCTCGAGAGCGACGCCCTCGCGCGGCTCCAGCTCGCGCTCGGCGACGAGCTCGTCTTCGCCGCCTAGCCGAAGGCGGGTGCCTGCTACCGCTGCGCGGTAGCAGGCACCAGTCTCTGCAGTCCGAACTCCGCGGCCAGGCGGATCAGGAGTGCCTCGAGCGCGAGCGGGGTCGAGACCTGGAGCTCCTCCGCCTCGCGCCATGCGCCGCGCACGAGCTCGCACGCCCGCTCGGCCAGCGGCAGCCGCTCGCGCGTCGCGTCGACCCGGAGCTCCGCGAGCCGGTCGGCATGCACGGCGACCGCCTCGGCACCGGCCGCGACGACGACGAGGTCCCTGTACCACCACTCGAGCTCCTCGAGGAGCGCGAGCAGCTCCTCGCGCTCGGCTCCCCGCTGCGCGCGGCGCACCCGCTGCTCGGCCTCCCGGCCCGTCAGCTCGAGCGCGGCGACCTGCCCCTCCGCTGCCTCCTTCGCCTCGGCTCCGCGCTCGGAGATCCCGACGATGAGCGCGTCCGTGGCGCCGGCGGCCTCGAAGGCGGGATCCAGGTAGACGGCCCGCGCGACGCGGATGAGCTCCGCGCGCCGTCGCGCCGCCGCAGGGTCGAGCAGGCGCCACGCACGGTCGAGCCGCCCGCCGGCCATCCGCGCGAGCGTCGTCAACTCCTCCTCGCCGAGCTCGGGCGCGCGCTCGCCGAGCGCCTCGTGCACCGCCCGCTCGGAGAGCCTGCGGAACGGGACGAGCTGGCAGCGCGAGCGGATCGTCTCCGGCAGCGGCCCGAGCTCCTCGGCGACGAGGACCACGATCGCATACGGCGGCGGCTCCTCGAGGTCCTTGAGCAGCGCGTCCGCGGCGTCCTCGTTCATCGACTCGGCGCCGAAGACGAGGTAGATGCGGCGGTCGGCCTCGAAGGGGCGCATGTGGAGGTCGCGCCGCAGCTCCCGGATGTCGTCGATCCGGATCTGTTCCCCGAGCGGCTCGAGGACGTAGAGGTCGGGATGGCTGCCGCGCTCGACGCGCAGGTGGTCGCCGAGCAGCTCGGCGGCGAAGCGGCGCGCGAGCTCGCGCTTGCCGACGCCGCCGGGGCCGTGGAAGAGGTATGCGTGCGCCGGCCCTTCGTGCAACGCGGCCGCGAGGAGGCGCTTCGCCTCGTGCTGCTCAGGAACGCTCTCGAAGGCTGTCAAGGATCTCGTCTCGGATGAAGCTCGGAGGCCGGTCGGCGTCGACGGCGACGATGCGCTCGGGAAAGCGCTCGGCGAGCGTGCGGTAGGCGGCGTCGACTCTCACCTGGAGCTCCCCGCCTTCCCGCTCCAGCCGGTCGGCCTCCACCCAGCGCTCCTGCGCAACACGCGGGTCGAGCAGGAGCAGGAACGTCACGTCCGGCAGCAGGCCGCCGGTGACGCGGAGGTTGAGGTCGAGCACCTCGTCGACCCCGAGGCCGCGCGCGATCCCCTGGTACGCGAGCGAGGAGTCCACGTAGCGGTCGCAGACGACGTCGGCGCCGCGGGCGAGCGCCGGCCGGATCACCTCCTCGACGTGCTGCGCACGCGACGCCGCGAAGAGGGCCGCCTCCGTCCAGGCGCTCATGGGCGGCCCGTCGAGGAGCAGCTCGCGGACTCGTTCGCCAAGCTGTGTGCCGCCGGGCTCGCGCGTGAGGACGACCTCCCGCCCCTCGGCGGCGAGCGCCCCGCGCAGCAGCTCCGCCTGCGTCGACTTCCCCGAGCCGTCGGCTCCCTCGAAGGTAACGAACACGTCTGCCTACGATAGAGAGGTGCGGGCGATCGTGACCGGGGGCGCGGGCTTCATCGGCTCGCACGTGGCCGACGCGCTGCTCGGCCGCGGCGACGACGTCCACATCGTGGACAACCTCTCGAGCGGCCGGCGCGAGAACGTCCCCTCGGGCGCGGAGCTCCAGGAGCTCGACATCCGCGACGAGGCGCTCGCGGAGCTCGCGGCGCGGCTGCGACCGGAGGTCGTCTTCCATCTCGCGGCGCAGGCCGACGTCGGCACGTCCGTCGCTCGCCCCGTCTTCGACGCCGACGTCAACGTGATCGGCACGATCCGCGTCCTCGAGGCGGCCCGAGAGGCCGGCGCAAGGGTCGTGTTCACCTCGACCGGCGGCGCGATCTACGGCGAGCGCGAGCAGCCGGCACGGGAGGACGCGCCGCGGCTCCCGGCCTCGCCGTACGCGGCATCGAAGCTCGCCGGCGAGGAGTACCTCGCGATGTGGAACCGCCTGCACGGGACGTCGCACGTCGTGTGCCGGCTCGCGAACGTCTACGGGACGCGCCAGCTGCCGGAGCTCGAGGGAGGCGTGGTTGCGATCTTCCTCGACCGGCTCCGGGACGGCCGCCCGACCGAGATCTTCGGCGACGGCCTCCAGACGCGCGACTTCGTCTACGTCGGCGACGTCGCCTCGGCGCTGCTCGCCGCGGCCGGCGGCGAGGGGATCTACAACGTCGGCAGCGGGATCGCGACGCGCATCGTCGACCTGCACCGGCTGTGCGCGGAGACGGCCGGCGTCGCGCAGGAGCCGTCGTTCTCCGAGCCGCGACCGGGCGACCTCCGGCACAGCGTGCTCGACGCAGGCCGCGCCGGGCGCGAGCTCGGCTGGCACGCGGAGACGCCGCTCGAGGCGGGCCTTCAGGCGATCTGGGAAGCCGGCTAGAGGAGGAGCGGCCGGGCGCCCGGCGAACCGGGAACGGCCGTGGAGCACGTCCAGCCGCTTCAGCGCCCGTTCCCCTGGCGCGCCGCCGCGCTCGTCGCGGTCGTCCTCGCCACAGCCGAGCTCGCCGCCCTCGTCGCGCTCGACGGCGGCCGGCTCTACCACGCGCTGCACCACCCGGCCGCGCCCCCAGCGGTGACGGGTACCGAACAGACACGTCCGGTAGCTGCTACCGGTCGTGTCTCTTCCGGACAGGCTCCCACGACGCCGGTCCGGCCGCGGTCTCGCATCTCGGTGCTCGTCCTCAACGGCGACGGGATCTCCGGCGCCGCCGGCGCCGAGGCGACGCGGCTGCTCGCCCACGGCTACGGCCATGCGCGCGCGGCGAACGCCGCCGAGACGAACTACGCGCGCTCCGTCGTCCTCTTCCGGCCCGGGTGGGAACGCGAGGCCGAGCGCCTCGCGCGCGACGCCCGCGCGAAGGTCGTCTCGCCGCTCGACGGGCGCCTGCCGGCCGGCTCGGGTCACCCCGAGCTCGTGCTCATCCTCGGCCGCTGAGGCTTCGCCCCAGGCGCGGACGGTTCCGTCCGATGGGAGGTCTACCCTCCGGTCCCCCGCTGGACCGAAGCGCCCCCGGCGGGCAGATTCGACAAGCGGGCGACGGCTACAGTGCGGGGAGGGGAAATGGCGAGCGTCGAGCAGGTTCAGGGCAGCGAGACGACGGCCGGAGAGGTCGTCAACAAGGTCGTCGACGAGGGCGCTCGGCTCGGCGTCAAGCGCTTCTTCACCATCCCCGGACGCGACCCGTTCGACGAGATCGAGTGGGAGACGCGCGACGCCGTCATCCCCGGCCGCAACGGCCCCGCGTTCGAGCAGCGTGCCGTCGAGTTCCCGAAGTTCTGGTCGCAGACGGCGACGAACATCGTCGCGCAGAAGTACTTCCGCGGCCGGCTCAGCTCGCCCGAGCGCGAGTCGAGCGTGAAGCAGATGGTCGGCCGCGTCGTCGACACGGTCGTCACGTGGGGCAAGGCGGGCGGCTACTTCGCCGACGACGACGAGGCCGAGACGTTCGAGGCCGAGCTGAAGGCGATCCTCGTCAACCAGTACGCGTCCTTCAACTCGCCGGTCTGGTTCAACGTCGGCTTCGAGGAGTCGCCGCAGTGCTCGGCGTGCTTCATCCTCTCGATCGAGGACTCGATGGAGGCGATCCTCGACTGGATCCGCCGCGAGGGCGTCATCTTCCGGGGCGGCTCCGGCTCGGGCGTCAACCTCTCGAGGCTGCGGTCGTCGAAGGAACAGCTCTCGAAGGGCGGCTACGCCTCCGGCCCGGTCTCGTTCATGCGCGGCGCCGATGCGTCGGCCGGCACGATCAAGTCGGGCGGGAAGACGCGGCGCGCCGCGAAGATGGTCGTCCTCGACGTCGACCATCCCGATATCGAGGAGTTCATCTGGTGCAAGGCCAAGGAGGAGCGCAAGGCGCGCGTCCTTGAGGCGAACGGCTACGACATGTCGCTCGACTCGGCCGACTGGGCGTCGATCCAGTACCAGAACGCGAACAACTCCGTCCGCGTGAGCGACGGCTTCATGGAGGCCGCGACGAAGGGCGAGGAGTTCAACCTCACCGCCCGGACCGACGGCACCGTCCTCGAGACGCGCGACGCGCACGACCTGCTGCGCCAGATCGCGGCTGCAGCATGGGAGTGCGCCGACCCCGGCGTCCAGTACGACACGACGATCAACGCGTGGCACACGCTCCCGACCACGGGCCGCATCAACGCGTCGAACCCCTGCTCGGAGTACATGTCGATCGACGACTCGGCCTGCAACCTCGCCTCGCTCAACCTGATGAAGTTCCGGCGCGAGGACGGCGAGCTCGACGTCGAGGCGTTCGAGCACGCGGTCGACGTCGTCTTCCTCGCGCAGGAGATCCTCGTCGGCTACTCGTCGTACCCGACGCCCGAGATCGGGCGGAACGCGAAGCGGTTCCGCCAGCTCGGCCTCGGCTACGCGAACCTCGGCGCGCTGCTGATGGCGCGCGGGCTCCCGTACGACTCCGAGGAGGGGCGCGCGTACGCGGCGGCGATCACGGCGCTCATGACCGGGCGCGCGTACCGCAAGTCGGCCGAGATCGCGGCGCGGATGGGCGCGTTCGACGGCTACCAGGCGAACAGGGCGCCGTTCATCGGCGTGGTCGCGAAGCATCGCGCCGCGGTCGGCAACATCGAGAGCGCCGACTCGGTGCCGTCCGATCTCCTCGGAGCGTGCCGCAAGGCGTGGGACGAGGCGCTCGACCTCGGCGAGGTGCACGGCTACCGGAACGCGCAGGCGACCGTGCTCGCGCCGACCGGGACGATCAGCTTCATGATGGATTGCGACACGACCGGCGTCGAGCCCGACTTCTCGCTCGTCAAGTCGAAGAAGCTCGTCGGCGGCGGCGAGATCACGATCGTGAACAAGAC
>DATIZN010000004.1:0-5463 GCA_035517075.1 Gaiellaceae bacterium
CGTGGACCTCCCGCTCGTCGATCGTCACGCGCACCAGGTCCGGCGTGCTCATACCAGAGCTTCCTGGGCGACGGGCGTGTGGGAATGCTGGTCGACCGGCGCGAACAGGCCGGCGAGCTGCGAGTCGGCGCCGAAGGGGCAGCCGCCGTGCGCGAGGTGCTCGCGGAACTCGTCCCGGAACTTCGTCACGCAGCTCGCGACCGGCATCGCGGCCGAGTCGCCGAGCACGCAGAGGCACTTGCCGATGATCCGGTCGCAGACGTCGAGGGTGAGGTCGAGGTCGGCCTCGGTCGCCGTCCCGTCCTCCACCGCCCGCATGAGCTGGACGAGCCAGCGCGTGCCGACGCGGCACGGCGTGCACTTGCCGCACGACTCGTGCATGTAGAACTGCGCGACGCGCAGCGCGAACTGGACGATGCACGTCCGCTCGTCGATCACGGTCACGACGCCCGAGCCGATGAAGTAGCCCTTCCTGCCGAGCGAGTCGGCGTCGAGCGGCGTGTCGAGGTCGTCCGGCGTCATCACCGGGAACGACGAGCCGCCCATCATCACCGCCTTCAGCGTGTGCGCGCCGGGGACGCCGCCGCCGATGTCGTAGATCAGGTGGCGCGGCGTGATCCCGTGCGGGGCCTCGTACACGCCCGGCCGCTCGACGTTGCCGGAGAGGCAGAAGAGACGCGTGCCGGTCGAGTCTGGAGGCGCGCCGATCTTCGCGAACTCCTCGGGGCCGACTGCGAAGATGGCCGGGATCGTCGCGATCGACTCGACGTTGTTGATCAGCGTCGGCGAGGCGTAGACGCCGGAGACGGCGGGGAACGGCGGCTTCGAGCGCGGCTGCCCGCGCTTGCCCTCGAGCGACTCGAGCAGCGCCGTCTCCTCGCCGCAGATGTACG
Organism: Gaiellaceae bacterium; assembly: GCA_035517075.1. Lineage (GTDB taxonomy): Bacteria > Actinomycetota > Thermoleophilia > Gaiellales > Gaiellaceae > Palsa-739. Next base: position 894 of record DATIZN010000004.1, read on the forward strand.
CGCCGGCGCCCCGGTGGACGACGATCTCGACCTCCGCGAGGATCCCGGCGCCGCGCGCCTCGTCGATCGCGCCCTGCAGCGACTCGAACTCCTCGAGGTACTCGCCGCGGATGTAGATGTAGATCCGCTTCGACTGGATCGCGTGAGCGGCGATCAGGCAGCCCTCGACGAGCCGGTGCGGGACCTTGAGCATGATCTCGCGGTCCTTGAACGTCCCGGGCTCCGACTCGTCCGCGTTGACCGTGATGTAGATCGGGTTCGCGATCTTGTCGGGCGTCGGGATGAAGCTCGCCTTGCGCCCGGTCGGGAAGAAGGCGCCGCCGCGGCCACGCAGGTTCGACTCGATGAGGTCCTGGATCACCGCCTGCGGATCCCGCGTGCGCGCCTGCTCGAGCTGGACGTAGCCGCCGACGGCGCGGTACGACCCGAGGCTCCGCAGCGGCTCGCCCTCGTAGCCGGCGAGGACGAGCGCCGGCCCTTCGGCGACGCGGACGACGGTCTCGCTCACTCGCCCAGCCCTTCGAGGATGGCGGGGACGTCCTCGGGCGTCACCGACTGGCGGTAGACGTGGTCGACGGCGACGATCGTCGGCGTCGAGCAGCCGCCGAGGCACTCGACGGCGCGCAGGGTGATCTCCCCGTCGTCGGTCGTCTCGCCGGGACGGACGCCGAGCTCGCGCTCGAACGCGTCGAGGACGGCCTGCGCGTTCACGAGCCCGCAGCAGACGTTCGTGCAGACGTCGATCGTGTGGCGCCCGACGGGCTCGAGGTGGAACATGTCGTAGAAGCTCGCGACGGAGTAGCAGTACGCCGGCGTTAGCTCGAGGGCGTCGGCGACCTCCTCGATCGCCTCGCGAGACAGCCAGCCGCGGCGCTCCTGCGCGAGCCGGAGCGCCGGCAGCACCGCCGAGCGCGTCCCCTCCGGGTAGCGCAACCTGAGCTCCTGCACCTCGTCGTAGAAGGAGCTCATTGCCCGCTCCGGCGGCGGCAAAGCCACCACCTCCGCTCCTGGGTGAGCTCCGTCGAGCCTACGCTCATCTGTCGGTGTCCCCCATGATCGCGTCGAGCGAGCCGACGACGGCGATCAGGTCGGCGACGAGCGCGTTGTTGTGGAGGCAGGTGGCCGTCGCCTCGAGGGCGACGAAGGAGGGCGCGCGGAAGTGCACGCGCCAGGGCTTCGGCCCTCCATCCGAGACGAGGTAGCAGCCCGACTCGCCGCGCGGCGACTCGATCGCGACGTAGATCTCGCCCTCGGGGACGCGGAAACCCTCGGTGACGATCTTGAAGTGGTGGATGAGCGACTCCATGGAGGTGTGGAGCTCCTCGCGCGGCGGCAGCACGACCTTCCGGTCGTCCGCGATCCACGGCATCCCCTCCATGCGCTCGAGCTTGTCGAGGCACTGGCGGACGATCTTCGTCGACTCGGCCATCTCGTCCATGCGGACGCGATAGCGGTCGTAGACGTCCCCGTTCGTGTAGACCGGAACCTTGAAGTCGACTTGCTCGTAGTGGAGGTACGCCTGGTCGCGGCGGAGGTCCCAGTCGACGCCGGAGGCGCGGAGGTTGGGCCCGGTCTGGCCGAGCGCGATCGCGTCCTGCGCCGAGAGGACGCCGATCCCCTTCGTCCGCTCGAGCCAGATCTGGTTGCGTTCGAGGATGCCGCGGTAGTCGTCGAGGGCGTGCGGCATCCACTCGACGAACTTGCGGCACTCCGGGAAGAAGCCCGGCGGGATGTCCTCCGCCAGCCCGCCGACCTGGAAGTAGCGGGTGTGCATCCGCTGCCCCGTGACGAGCTCGAACAGGTCGAGGATCGTCTCGCGCTCGCGGAAGCAGTACCAGAACATCGAGATCGCTCCCAGCTCGAGCGCCGACGTCCCCAGGTAGACGAGGTGCGAGTGGATCCGGTTCAGCTCGCAGAGGAGCATGCGCATCCACTTCGCCTTCGTCGGCGTCTCGAGGCCGAGCAGCTGCTCGACCGCGAGCACGAAGACGAGCTCGTTGCTCTGGTAGCCGACGTAGTCGATGCGCTCCGGATAGGTGATGCACTTCCAGTACGTCTTCGCCTCCATGTTCTTCTCGAAGCCCGTGTGGAGGTAGCCGATCACGGCCGAGATGCCGACGACCTCCTCGCCGTGCAGGTCGACGATCAGGCGCAGGACGCCGTGGGTCGACGGATGGTTCGGGCCGAAGTTGACCTGGAAGACGTCCTCGCTGCCCCGCAGCTCGTCCGGGACGTCGAGGATCGTCGGCACGCGCGGCGGGATCCGCGACCCCTCGTAGATCTGCACCTTCTGGACGACCGTGCTCATTCGGCGTCGCTGAAGCGGACGGGCTCGCCGCCGAGCGGATAGTCCTTCCGCAGCGGGTGCCCCTCCCAGTCGTCGGTCATGAGGATTCGCGTCAGGTTCGGATGGCCCTCGAACTCGATTCCCATCAGGTCGAACTGCTCTCGCTCGTGCCAGTCGCACGTCGGCCAGACGGAGACGACGCTCGGCACCGGCTCGCCGTCGTCGGCCCAGCACTGCAGGCGCAGGCGCGGCGCCCCGGGCTCGAGCGCGAGCAGGTGGTAGCTGATCGAGAAGCGCTTCGGCTTCGGGGCCGGCAGCGCCTGGAGCCCCTGCGTCATCGGATGCATGAGGTCGCGCCCGCTCGCGGTGCCGATGTAGCCCGAGACGCCGTTGCCTCCCCAGGCGAGGTAGTCGGTGGCGACGAGGTCGACGCACATCGCGAAGCCGAGCTCGTCGCGTGCGTGGAGGCACGCCTCGCGGATCCGCTCGCGCTCGACCGTCACGGTCGGCATGTCGCCGCCGTCGCGCTCGGAGACGTACCCGGGCAGCGAGTCCCACCGGCTCATGTCGCCACTCCCTGGCGCTCGTACGCCGGCGGGACGCCCGCCAGGTGCGCCTCGTGCAGGCGGAGGATTCCCTCCATCAGCGCCTCGGGTCGCGGCGGGCAGAAGGGGACGTAGATGTCGACGGGGACGATCCGGTCGACGCCCTGCAGGATCGTGTAGTTGTTGAACATCCCGCCCGAGCTCGCGCAGGCGCCCATCGCGATCACCCACTTCGGCTCGACCATCTGGTCGTAGATCTGGCGCAGCGGCTCGGCCATCTTGTGCGCGACGCGGCCGGAGACGATGAGCAGGTCGGCCTGGCGCGGCGAGGAGCGGAACGCCTCCATCCCGAACCGCGCGATGTCGTAGCGCGCGGAGACGATCGACATCATCTCGATCGCGCAGCAGGCGAGCCCGAACGTGTCGGGCCACATCGACTTCGTCTGCGCCCAGCGCACCGCCTTCTCGAGCGTCGTCAGCCCGAGCGCGCGCTCGAGCTCCTCCACGCCGAGCTCCTCCTCGAAATGCGAGGGCCCTTTCGTCGGCCAGAGCAGCCTCTCCGACTGGAGGCCGTAGTCGCGCAGCCGCGGCCGCTGCCCGTCAGCCACGCGCGGTCACCACTCCAGGGCGCCCTTGCGCCAGATGTAGACGTAGGCTACGAGGAGGATGACGATGAAGAACGCGAGCTCCGCGAAGCCGAACCAGCCGAGCGCGTGGAGCTGCACGGCGAGCGGGTAGAGGAAGACGATCTCGATGTCGAAGACGATGAAGAGCATCGCCGTCAGGTAGAAGCTGACGCTGAAGCGCTGTTGCGGCAGCGGGCCCGTCGACACGCCCGACTCGAAGGGCACGGTGCGGGCGCGCGTGCGGCGCGCGGGGCGCTGCGAGAACCGGAACGACATCCAGATCATCGAGGCGGGGATGACGAGGGCGAGGATCCCGTAGATCAGGAATGGCAGCCAGCTGTGGAGCATCTACCTCGCGCGTCTCCCCTTACCCGTTCGCGCACCCGAAGCACTCACCGAATCGGTGACGTTATCAATGTCGCCTGACCTGCACTTGGCGGTACCGAATCCCCGTAGCCGTGCGTGCAGCGGCTGTTACAAAGTCCGGCTCGGGCGACGTCCGCTGCGCGGCCGGGTGAGCGGAGGCCACGTTGCTACGATGCGAGTCCGATGGAGATCCAGGAGCGCACCGACAGCATCGTCTCGCTGACGCCCGCTGCCGCGGCGAAGATCCGCGACCTGATGGCGTCGGAGGAGGACGTCTCGGTGCTGCGCGTCGCGATCGAGGGCGGCGGCTGCTCCGGCTTCCAGTACGGCCTCGGCTTCGACCGCGGCGCCCAGGAGGGCGACCACGAGTTCGAGTGCGAGGGCGTGACGGTCGTCGTCGACCCGTTCAGCGCGCCGTACCTGATGGGCGCGACGGTCGACTACCTCGAGACGATCCAGGAGTCGGGCTTCAAGATCGAGAACCCGAACGCGGTCGCCTCCTGCGGCTGCGGTCATTCGTTCCAGGTGGCCGAGGGCGAGGCGCCGGAGGACGCAGCCGGCTGCGGCTCTGGTTGTTCGCACTGACGCGCGAGCGCGTCAGTTGCCGGCTGCGCCCACAGACGCCGCTGGTGTCACCCGACTAGCTCGACGAACTGCGGATCCTCGCGGAGCGACGTGAAATCGTCGTCCGTCCGCGCGTTGTCCTTGAACTTCGGGTGAGCCTCGACGGCCCTGCCGAGGGTCTC
>DATIZN010000005.1:0-28475 GCA_035517075.1 Gaiellaceae bacterium
CACGCCCGCCTGCACGAGAGCCTCGACGACATCCCGCCGCTCGAATACGAACACCAACACGCCCTCCGAGACCGAGTTAGGCTCCAAGGAGCAACGGTGTGACCCACCAAACCCGGTCCCCGTCAAAGCCGGTCCGGCTCACTCAGCCGGGTGTCCCTACGCCACCACCCGAACTACGATCCGCTCTGTGAAGCTCCTCCCGGCTAGGTGGAATGCGTAGCAGCCCGGAGACCGAAATAGGGTTGTGGAACGCAGTCCGTAGAAGCCGTGGGCTGGACGAGCATAGTAATCGTGTGGATAAGCCAGCTTTCGGAGATGCTGGCCGTAGCCAAGCGCGAACCGGACTTGCCCAGGTCGGTCGATTCGCCTCGCTGCGATCGTCAGCGCACCTCGATAGGTCATCCGCACAAGCCACGGTGTCTTCTGCCCGCGCCAGCCCAGCTTGTCGGTAGGCGACCGAGCGATACTGATTTCCGCTCGCCGCTCCCCGCCGACCAGCATCAGCAAGACCGGCCCATCGCCAGCCAACAGCGTCTCTCGGTAGCCGTGGACTCGTCGCAATCGCTGGGAGTCACCGCATGTCGGTAGCCGAGTAGTCGAGGCCGCGGCACCCAGCACCGGAGTCCCGCTTACTCCTACGAGCGAACCGCTCAGGGCAGCAGCGAGAAGAAGCCTCCTCACGCCCAGAAGATACTCCCGGCTCAGGGGTCACTCCGGGACACTGGCCCAGGCGAACGTTCCCCCAGTCGATGCCTCGATGCGGCGCGGCGCCAAGACCGTGGAGATGCGGGAGCCTCCGGCGTAGGTAGCGTCACGGTTCGTGGAGGGCCGTGTCGTCCGCATCTCGATCGCACCGGTGAAGGCACTTGCGCTCGTGCACCCCGACGAGGTGGAGGTCGGGCCCGGCGGCGTCGTGGGAGATCGCCGCTTCTGGCTGCGCGACGCCGACGGCAGGCTCTTCAACGGCAAGCGCGACGGGAGGCTACATCAGATCCGGCCGGAGTGGGACGAGTCGACGCGGTTCCTCCGGCTCGAGTTCCCGGACGGCTCGCGCGTCGACGGCGTCGTCGAGCCCGGCGAGCCGGTCGAGGCGGAGATGTACGGTGTCGAGCGGCCGTCGCGTCGTGTCCCCGGCCCCTGGCAGGAGGCGATCTCGGAGCTCGCCGGTCGCCCGCTCGAGCTGCTCTGGGCCGACGACGGCGCCGTCGATCGGATGCCCGAGGGCGGGTCGGTCTCCCTCGTCTCGCGCGGCTCGCTCGAGCGCCTCCGCGAGGAGCTTGGCACCGCCGCGCCCGTCGACGGGCGGCGCTTCCGCATGCTGTTCGAGATCGACGGCGTCGGAGCGCACGAGGAGGACTCGTGGTTCGGCCGCCACGTCCGGGCCGGGGAGGCGACCGTCGTCTTCAACGGCGACGTCGGGCGCTGCATCGTCACGTCGCGCGACCCGGACTCCGGTGTGGTGGACCTCCCGACGCTCGTCACGCTCGCCGGCTACCGGCGCGAGGAACGCACCGAGCCGCTTCCCTTCGGGATGTACGGATCCGTCGTCCAGCCCGGATGGGTGCGGGTCGGCGACGCCGTCGGGCCGATATAGCACGCGCGCTATTCTCCGCGGGTGGCAGCGCGCACGCAACGGCCGCTGGAGCGGCTGCGGGAGAAGATCGCAACCGGCGACCGCGGCTGGTTCTTCGCGGCGATCGCGGACCGCGTCGCCGAGCGGCGTGCCGAGATGGGCCTCTCGCAGCGGGAGCTGGCGGAGCTGTGCGGGACGACGCAGTCCGCGATCGCGCGGCTCGAGCGGGGCGGCCGCCCGCCGCGGATCGACACGCTGCTGCGGATCGCCGAAGCGCTCGAGTGCGAGCTCGTCGTCGAGCTCGTTCCCCGTGCGTAGGCTCGCGCTTCTCCTCGTTCTCGTCGGTCTGGCGGCTCCGGCTCGCGCGTCGGCGTCGTCGCTGCCGCCGCTCCCTCACGGCTGGCCCCGCACGCTCCAGATCGGGCTGACCGACCCGCCCGGCGACGCGGCCGCACTGCGCGCCTCGGCGCCGTTCGGCTTCCGCTACCAGTACCTCTCCGGCGGCGTGAACACCGGGCACGGCTGGGCGACGTGGAATCCGAACGGCACCTTCGCCTCGATGTACGTCAGGGACTCGTGGGCGCACCACGTCATCCCGGTGCTGACGTACTACCAGCTCCTCCAGTCGAATCCGACCGGAAGCGACGAGGCCACGACCGACCTTGCGCACCTGCACAGCCCGGCCGTGATGCGAGCGTACTGGCGAGACGTGCGGCTTCTCTTCCGCCGCGTACGCGGCGCGAAGCCCGTCGTCGTCCACGTCGAGCCGGACCTCTGGGGCTATCTCGAGCAGGCGTCCCGCGGCGACGACGCCTCGACCGTCCCCGGCGCGGTCGCATTCGCGCAGGAATGGGTGCAGCTGCGGAACTCGCTGGCGCCGAACGTCATCCTCGCCTACCACATGAGCGGCTGGGGGACGAAGCACGACATCCTCTACGAGAAGCCGAGCGACGCCGCCGTCCGCGCGTACGCGGCGCGGTCGGCGCGCTTCTACCGCTCGCTGCACGCGCACTTCGACATCGCCTTCGAGGACTTCTCCGACCGGGACGCCGGCTTCTACGACAAGGTCGAGGGCAACCCGAACACGTGGTTCAAGCCTGCCGACTTCCGCCGCCACCTGCTCTACGGCGCGACGTTCGTCCGCCTCGCCGGGTTGCGGATGGTGCCGTGGCAGATCCCGCTCGGGAACACGCTCATGCGCGCGATGGACGACACCTGGGGCCACTACCAGGACAACCGCGTGCAGTGGCTGCTCGGCGCGCAGGGACGGGCGCACCTGCGCGCGTACGTGCGCGCCGGGTACGCCGGCTTCCTCTTCGGCGGCGGCGCCGACGGAACGACGTGCGCGTGCGACGCGCAGCACGACGGCGTGACGAACCCGCCGCCGATCGACGGCAACACGCAGCTTTCGCTCTCCGCCGACGACGACGGTGGCTACTTCCGCAGTCGCGTCCGCGCCTACTACCGTGCCGGCGCGCTCAGGCTTCCCGGCTAGACGTCCAGCTCGAGCCCGTCGTGGGCGCGCTCGACGCCCTCCGGCAGCGGCAGCTCGTTCGGGCGGTGGATGATCACGAGCCGCTTCGCGCCCGAGGCGTCGTGCGCCTCGATCGCCTCGTCCGCCGTCAGGTGGCCGCGGAGCCCGTGCTCGGGCTGGGACAGCGTCGCCTCGCAGAGAAAGAGGTCGGCGTCGCGGGCGAGCTCGACGAGGCCGTCGCAGGGCGCCGAGTCGGCGCTGTACGCGAGCGTCCGGGTCCCGTTCGCGACGCGCAGGCCGTAGCTCTCGAGCGCATAGTGGAGCATCCGGTACGCGACCACCTCGAAGCCGGCTGCGCGAAACGGCGTCCCCTCCTCGTACTCGTGGATCGAGAAGAGCTCTAGGATCGCGTTGGCGTAGAGCACGGGATCGAGCCCGTGAACCGTCTCCCGGCCGCCGTGCGGCAGCCAGAGCTCGGGCGGCTCGACCTCGCTGCCGGCGCCGAAGAGGCCGCCGAAGGCCCACGGGACGAGATCGCCCCAATGGTCGAGGTGGAAGTGCGTGATGACGATCGCGTCGAGGCGCGGCCAGGGCTCCTCCTGTCGCAGGCGCGGGAGGACGCCGGGTCCGCAGTCGAGGAGCAGCCGGCGCCCGTCGGCCTCGACGAGGTAGCCCGACTGGGCGCCGCCCGGATTGGGCCAGGCGGGCGAGCAGCCGACGACGCGAAGGCGCATCCGCGAATCCCTACCTGAAACGGACTGGTGCTCGTCGCGGCAACGGTCCTGTATAACTGCGCGCATGGCCACGCCGCTGGAGACCCTGAAGAAGGTGCCGCTGTTCGCGGATCTCGACGACCGCGAGCTGGGGCAGATCGCGAGCACGCTTCGCGAGCGCCGGTACAAGGCGGGCGACTCGCTCACCGAGGAGGGCGCCGGCGGCGTCGGGTTCTTCGTCGTCGAGGAGGGCGAGGCCGACGTCACCGTCGGCGGCGAGCAGCGCGGCTCGATCGGGCCCGGCGACTACTTCGGCGAGATCGCGCTCCTCACCGACTCCCCCCGCACGGCGACCCTCGTCGCACGCACCGACATGCTCTGCTACGGCATGACGCCCTGGGACTTCCGGCCCCTCGTCGAGACGAACTCGACGATCGCCTGGAAGCTGCTCACGGCGATGGCCGACAAGCTGCGGTAGAGCGGCCTCCTACTCGTGGTGCAGGCGGCGCGCGCCGTAGTACGCGCCGTAGGAGCCCATCGTGGAGATGCGGACGACGGTGCCGGTGTGCGGAGCGTCGATGAACCGCTGGTGGCCGACGTAGATCCCGACGTGGCCGGCGTCGTAGAAGAAGACGAGATCGCCGGGCTGCAGGTGCCAGCGGCCGACGTGGCGGCCGCGCCAGAGGTCCGCGAAGCTCGAGTGCGGCAACGCGATCCCGAAGTGCGAGTAGACGAAGCGGACGAAGCCCGAGCAGTCGAAGCCGCTGCGCGGCGACGTGCCGCCGTAGCTGTAGGGAACGCCGAGGAACCGCTTCGCGTAGTCGACGACGCGGGCGCCGAAGCCGCCGCCGTCGGCCGGATCCTCCGCAGCCAGCCGGCGCCTCGCCCTGCGCAGGGTCTTCGTCACCGGCGGCAGCACGCCGGCCGCCTCGTCGCCGGGGATCCCCGGCCCGCTGTTCCCCGCTCGGCTCGGCAGCGGACGCACGAGCGCGACCGCGCCGGCGACGACGAGCACGAGCAACAGGAGGAGGAAGCGGATCGGCCGCATGAGAGGAAGGAGGATTCCCGTCGAAGGGCGCAGCCGCACGCAGAGATGCGGCCGCTCTGTCGGTGGGACGCCCAGTTGAGCACGCCGCCGAGCCGCCTGGTATCCCCCTTTTGGGGGGAAACAGGGTATCTTTGCCCATCTTGCAGCAGGTTCGGGGCAGGACTAGAGAACCGGAGTTTCGGGGATATTCCCAGGGTCTTGCGCGCGCGTACCGGCACCCGACGCGTTATGGATCGCACTACGATCTTTGCATCGAGTCGAGAAGGCAGCGCCCAGTCACCACCGTGAGGAGGAACGGATGAATTCGCTCAGATGGACGAGGCAGGGTCGGCACGCGGTCGCAGCCTCCGCGGTCGTGGCAGTGCTCGCGCTCGCCGCCTGCGGCGGCGGTTCGAGCGCCGGAGGGACGACCGGCGCCACGGGTCAGGCAACGTCCGGTGGCACCGTGTACTTCGCGGAAGGCGCGCAGGCGGCGCCGAACTACATCTTCCCGTTCGCGGCGCTCCAGTACTTCAGCACGACGAACCTGAACCAGTTCCAGATGCTCATGTACCGGCCGCTCTACTGGTTCGGGAAGGGTGCGACGCCCGATCTCAACCTGCCGCTGTCGCTCGCGAACGCGCCGAAGTACTCGGACGGCGGCAAGACGATCACGGTGACGATGAAGCCGTACAAGTGGTCGAACGGCGAGACCGTCACGGCTCAGGACGTCGTGTTCTGGATGAACATGATGAAGGTCGAGAAGCTCAACTGGGCCGGCTACGCGGCCGGGACGATTCCGGACGACCTCGCCTCGGTCACGGCGAGCGGCAACACGGTCACGTTCACGCTGAACACGAACGCCAACTCGAACTGGTACACGTACAACGAGCTGTCGCAGATCACGCCGATGCCCATGGCGTGGGACATCAGCGCGGCCGGCCAGAAGTCGGGCAGCGAGGCGTGCGGCACCGCGTCCTTCCAGGACGTCACCGTCACGTCGACGAGCTCGACCGTGACGCCGGTCTCGGCGGCGGCGAAGTCGTGCGCGGCCGTCTACACGTACCTGACGGGGCAGGCGAAGAAGCTCTCGTCGTATGCGACGAGCCCGCTCTGGGCGGTCGTCGACGGTCCGTGGAAGCTGACGCACTTCGACACGAGCGGCAATGTGACGATGGTCCCGAACCCGAAGTACTCGGGCCCGGTGAAGCCGAAGCTCGCGAAGTTCGTCGAGCTGCCGTTCACCTCCGACTCGGCCGAGTTCAACGCGCTCGCCGCCGGCAAGGTCGACGTGGGCTACGTGCCGCCGCAGGACATCTCGTCGAACGCGACGACGACCGGGACGTGCGGAATCAAGCCGGGGGCGAACAACCCGCGCCTCGCGAACTACAACATCGTCGCGGGCAGCACCTGGCAGATCAACTACTTCCCGGAGAACTTCAACTCGACGGGCAACGGCGGCAATGCCGGGAAGATCTTCGACCAGCTCTACTTCCGGCAGGCCTTCCAGATGCTCGTCAACCAGCCCGTGTACATCCAGCACATCTTCAAGGGCTACGGCGTGCCCACGTACGGCCCGGTGCCGGTCTGCCCGCAGAACTCGTTCGCGAGCTCGGAGCTGAGCCTCGGGAATCCGTACGCGTACAACCCGACGAAGGCGAAGGCGCTCCTGAAGGCGAACGGCTGGACGGTCAAGCCGGGAGGCACCGACACCTGCAACGACGCGTCGAAGTGCGGCGTGCCGGCGGGAACGCCGCTCGACCTCGATCTCCAGTACGTGAGCGGCAGCGTCTCGGAGGACCAGCTCATGCAGGCGGAGAAGTCCTCGTGGGCGCAGGCCGGGATCCACGTCAACATGACGACCGGCACGTTCGACACGGTGCTCGGGAACGCCGTCCCGTGCGGCAGCAGCAGCAGCAACTGCTCGTGGCAGATGGCGAACTGGGGCGGCGGCTGGATCTTCGCTCCGGACTACTACCCGTCCGGCGAGGACCTCTTCCAGACCGGCGCCGGCTCGAACTCGGGCAGCTACTCGGACAAGACGATGGACAGCCTGATCGACGCCACGACGAAGGGCAACTCGAGCCTCAGCCAGTACGAGGTGTACGGCGCGAAGCAGCTGCCCGTCATCTGGCAGCCGATCGGGCTGACCGCGACCGAGATCAACAAGAAGCTCGCCGGCGTCACGCCGCTCAATCCGCTGACGAACATCAACCCCGAGACCTGGTACTTCACGAAGTAGTGATCGCGACGCAAGGAGGCAGAGCAGGGACAAAGCAGTGACGGGCTATCTGATCCGACGAGTCGGTCAGGCGATCGTCGTCGTCTTCGGAGTCGTCCTGCTCACGTTCATCCTCAGCCGGATCATCCCGGGCGGGGCCGCCCGCGCGGCCCTCGGGCCGAAGGCGACCCCGCTCCAGATCCACACCTTCAACGTCGCGAACCACTACAACGTGTCGATCTACCAGCAGTTCTGGATCTACTGCTGGGACATCGTCCGGCACTTCTACCTCGGCTACTCGTACAAGTACAACCAGAGCGTCGTCTCGCTCATCGAGGGACGGATCCCGAAGACGCTCGTGCTCGTCGGGCTGTCGACGCTCTTCGCGCTGATCGTGGCGATCCCGCTCGGCGTGCTCCAGGTCGTGCGGCGCAACACGCCCGTGGACTACATCCTCACCGGCGCCTCGTTCGTCGGGTACGCGATGCCGGCCTTCCTGCTCGGCGAGCTCCTGATCCTCTGGTTCGCCATCGACCTGCACTGGTTCCAGTTCGAGGCGCCGCAGTCGACCTCGGTGATCGGGATCCTCTCCGACCCGGCCGGGCTCGTGTTGCCGATCTTCAGCCTGGCCGCCCTGACGATCGCGGCGTTCAGCCGCTACATGCGCTCCTCGATGATGGAGGCGCTCACCGAGGACTACATCCGCACCGCGCGGGCGAAGGGCGCGAGCCCCACGCGCGTCCTCTTCCGACATGCACTGCGCAACGCGCTGATCCCGATCATCACGCTGCTCGGCCTGACGCTTCCGGCCATCGTCGGCGGCGCGATCATCACCGAGACCGTCTTCAACTATCCGGGCATGGGCCTGCTGACGACGAACGCGGCAACGCAGAACGACGTGCCGCTCCTGATCGGGACGACGTTCATCGCCGCGATCGCCACGGTCGTCGGCAACCTCATCGCCGACGTGCTCTACGCCGTCGTCGATCCGCGGGTGCGCTATGCCTAGGCCGGACGGGCGGAGGCGGCGCCGGTGAGCGCCGGCGCGGCCGTCGAGCCCGGCGCTCCGGGGCCGGCGCCTGCCGGCGGCGAGGCGCAGCAGCAGGTCAGCGGCGGCCTCACGCTCCAGCTCTTTCGCGTCTTCGCCGAGAACAGGCTCGCCGTGCTCGGAGCGGCGGTGATCGTGCTGATGGTGCTCTTCTGCTTCCTGGGGCCGGTCTTCTACCACACGAACCAGACCAACACGCAGAAGGCGCTGCTGACGGCGCCCGCGAATGCGCCGCCGAGCTCGAAGTACCCGCTCGGGACGGACGAGAGCGGCTTCGACATGCTCGGCCGGATCATGTACGGCGGCCAGATCTCCCTGGAGGTCGGCTTCGCCGCGGCGGGGATCGCGACGCTTCTCGGCGTCCTCGTCGGGGCGGTCTCGGGCTTCTTCGGGGGCGTCGTCGACACGCTCCTCATGCGCTTCGTCGACGTCCTGCTCTCGGTGCCGCTCCTCTACCTCCTGATCGTGCTCGCCGTGATCTTCCATCCGTCGGTCGAGATCCTGATCCTCGTGATCGGCCTCACCGCCTGGCTCGTCCCCGCACGGCTCGTGCGCGGCGAGACGCTCTCGCTGCGTGTGCGGGAGTTCGTCCAGGCGGTGCGCGTGATGGGCGGCGGCGGCGGCCGGATCGTGCTGCGCCACATCATCCCGAACACGATCGGCACGATCATCGTCAACGCGACGTTCCAGGTGGCCGACGCGATCCTCCTGCTCGCCGCGCTCGGCTTCATCGGCCTCGGCGTGCCGTCGCCCAAGACCGACTGGGGATCGATGATCTCGGTCGGCGTCAACTACGCCGACAGCGGCGACTGGTGGGAGATCTATCCGACCGGGCTCGCGATCGTGCTCATCGTGGTCGCCTTCAACTTCGTCGGCGACGCCCTGCGCGACGCCTTCGAGGTGCGCCTCCAACGGCGCTAGCGAGCGCCGGCGCGGCGCTCGCGGGCTACGCGCTCGCGAGGGCGCCTTCCGTCGACTCCTCCGGCGTCTCGAGCGGGAAGTGACAGGCGGCGCGGTGCCCGTTGCGGAACGAGCGGAGGGGCGGCTCGAGATCGGCGCAGATGTCCTGAGCGAGCGGGCAGCGCGTGCGGAAGCGGCAGCCCGAGGGAGGATCGACCGCGGACGGGAGCTCGCCGCGAACCGGCACTTGCGTCCGGGCGCGCTCGAGCACGGGGTCGGGCACCGGCACCGCGTCGATCAGGCCCCGCGTGTAGGGATGCGCAGGACGCTCGTAGACGTCCGCGGCAGGGCCGATCTCCACGAGCTTGCCGAGGTACATGACGCCGATCGTGTCGGCGAGGTAGCGGACGACCGCCAGGTCGTGGGAGATGACGACGTACGTAAGCCCGTGCGCCTCCTGCAGGCTCCGCATCAGGTTCAGGATCTGCGCCTGGATCGACACGTCGAGCGCCGAGACCGGCTCGTCGGCGACGATCAGCTTCGGGTTGAGCGCGAGCGCGCGGGCGAGACCGATCCTCTGCCGCTGGCCGCCCGAGAACTCGTGCGGATAGAGGCCGGCCGACTTCGGTGAGAGGCCGACCTCGGAGAGCAGCTCGGCGACGCGGTCGCGCCGGTCGGCGCGGGAGCCGACGTGCTGGATCGCGAGCGGCTCCCGGATCGTCGGGCCGACGCGCATGCGCGGGTCGAGCGAGGCGTAGGGGTCCTGGAACATGAGCTGGAGGTCGCGGCGCTGCCGTCGCAGCGCCTGCCAGCGCAGGCCCGAGATGTCCCTGCCGTCGACGCGGATCGCACCGTCCGTCGGCCGGTGGAGCGCCGTGATGAGCCAGCCGATCGTCGTCTTGCCGCAGCCCGACTCGCCGACGAGGCCGAAGGTCTCGCCGCGGCGGACGGAGAACGAGACATCCGACACCGCCTTCACGGTCCCGATCTTCCGCTGCAGGACGGCGCCCGCGGTGACCGGGAACTCCTTCACGACCCCGTCGAGCTCGAGCAGCACCTCCGGCTCGTGCTCGGCTGCCGCCGCACGCTCGCTCAGCGAGATCGCAGGCGCGGCCGGGCTCTCCGGCTGCTCGCGCGCGCTCGGGTCGACCGGATGGAAGCACGCGAAGACGTGCTCTCCCGAACGGAGCGCGTTCGCAAGCGCCGGCGTCCCGGTGTGCTCGACGCCGGCGCCGGGCCGCGATCCCTCCGGCGCCTCGGGCGCGAGCAGCGGCTCCTCCTGCGTGCAGCGGGCCTGGGCATTGCGGCAACGCGGCGCGAAGCGGCAGCCCGGTGGAGGAAACATGAGATCCGGCGGCACGCCGGGGATCGAGAAGAGCGCCTGCGTGCGATCCTGGTCGAAGCGCGGGATCGAGCGGAAGAGCGCCTCCGTGTACGGGTGGCGCATCGAGCCGAACAGCGTGTCGGTGCCGGCTCCCTCGACGATCTTGCCCGCGTACATCACCATCACGCGGCTCGCCCGGGCAGCAATCACACCGAGGTCGTGCGTGATCAGGATCACCGCCATGTTGAAGTCGCGGCGTAGGCTGTCGATCAGGTCGAGGATCTGCGCCTGGATCGTGACGTCGAGCGCCGTCGTCGGCTCGTCTGCGACCAGGAGCTTCGGCGAGTTGACGAGCGCCATCGCGATCATCACCCGCTGCCGGAGGCCGCCCGAGAGCTGATGCGGATAGGCGTTCAGGCGCTCGGCCGGTCGGGGGAGTCGCACGAGCTCGAGCACCTCACGCGCCCGTGCCAGGGCGGCCCGCTGCGGGACGTCGTGGTGGAGGCGGTATGCCTCCGCGATCTGCCGCCCGATCGTCCACGTCGGGTTGAGCGAGGTCATCGGATCCTGGAAGATCATCGCGACGTCGTTGCCGCGGACGTGCCGCATCTCGCTCTCGCCGAGCGGGCCGAGGTCGCGGCCGAGCAGCCGGATCGAGCCGCCGGTCACGTGCCCGACGTTCGGCAGCAGCTTCATGATCGAGAGGCCGGTCGTCGACTTGCCGCAGCCCGACTCGCCGACGAGGCCGACGCACTCGCCGGCCTGCACGGTGAAGGAGACGCCGTCGACGGCCCCCACGGTGCCCGAGCGCAGGTGGAACTCGGTCCGCAGGTTCTCCACCTCGAGGACGACGTCTGCGTCGCTCCCGGCCCCGGCGCTCACCTCACGCAGCGTACGGGAGCGCAGCGGCTCGCGGTCGCCTCTACCGTCTCCGGTCACACGAGATAGGTGCCCGAAACGGTCGGAAATGCCACCCGCCCCGGGCGGACCGTCCGTCGGACGATCCACCCGGAGCTTGCTCGGTCAGCCTAGGCTCGCCGGACCGCCGTCTCCCGGTGCGGGATCAGCGTGTAGAGCGCCGCCGCGAGGACGATGAACAGGAGCCCGGCGTTCGGGTCTGTCGCCGACCCGGTCGCGATCCCGCCGAACCCCTGGAGCACCCAGAAGACGGCGCTCACGTAGATCGCGAGCCAGAGGAACGTGCGCGCGTGCCAGTCGATCCCCACCGCGACGCCGATCGCGACCGAGACGGCCGCCATCACGATTGCGATGAGAAGCCCGTTCCCCTTCGCCGCGTCGGCGGTGTGGCGAAGCACGACGTCGAGCCAGTGCATTCCCGACGGCGCGCCTGCGATCGCGTCGTGGGTCGCGTTCGCGCTGGAGTTCGGCGCGAGCAGCCAGAGCCAGCCCATCACCACCCAGAGCACCGCCCAGGCGATCCGTGCTCCCCGCTCGCCGAGCAGGCCGCCCGGCCGGTCGTTCGGCCAGACCAGCAGCCCGATCAACGCGTAGAGGAAGACCGCGCCCGGCGCCCCGGTCAAGGGGTTCGCCGTGTTCATGAACAGCATCCCGAACGCCTCGCCGAACCACCAGACGACGAACGCCCAGCCGAATGAGCCCGCGAGTGCGAGCTTCACGGTCGGGCGGTAGAGCAGGCCGACGCCGATCGCGAGCTGCGTGAGTGCGAACAGCGTGTTCCAGAGGCCGAGGTCGCCGTTCGCGAGCCGGGAGCCCCAGTCGACGCTGGCAGCGAGCCAGTGCGGCTGCGTGGGCCCCATCGCCGAGCCCATCCCGGCGAGCATCTGGGGGAAGCCGTTCGAGTACATGAACGACTGGAGCTGCAGGGCGCCGTCCAGCAGCCAGATCAGGCCGAGGACGGTCTGGATCGTCCGCCTCGCATCCGAGACGAAGTAGGCCCGTATGTCCTCGAGCAGATCGGACTGGCTCGGCGCCGTCCGTGCTTCGGGGGTCGAGGCGCTCATGCCGCCGCCCCCTTCCACCTGAAGGTGTACGTGACGCGGTGCGGCTTGAGCCACACGTGCATGTACTCCGGGTGCCGCGCGACCTGCGGCGGCCCGATCAGCACCGTCAGCTTGTACGTGCCGGGGCCGGGAAGGGCCACGTTGTTCCCGTAGTGGTCTCCCATGTAGAGGGAGAGCATCGGCCACTGCCGCTCGTCGAAGACGATCTTCCCGTTCTTCGTGATCGTGCACCACACCGTCGCGTAGGGAATCGAGGCGCCGGTGCGGACGTCCGTCAGCTTGACCATGAGGTGGAAGGAGTCCTTCTTCGTCTTCTTGACGACGTTCATCGAGGTGCCGCTGAAGACGCCGAACGTGAGCGGCGCCGACCGGATCGCCTCGATCTTCATCCCCTGCCAGACCTTGGCCGGTCCGAGCGGCGCCATCGCCATCGGCTTCGGCAGGTTGCTCGTGTTGGCCCCCGTCGACATCGACATCCCGTTCATCGAGCCGGCGGAGGACGATGACGTGCTCTTTGCAGGCGTCGAGCCGCCGCTGACGGCATGCGCGACGAGGATCGTGACGAGGACGGCGACGGCGATCGCACCGCCGGCAACCGCGGCGCGAAGCGTCGAACCCGCGGGTACCGCCCCCGCCGGGCCCGGCGCCGGGTCCGCGTGGGTACTGGACATTTCATCTCCTTCACGGTCGTTGGCCCCGCAGGCGAGGCCCGACCGGGCGCTCGTCTAGCGGGAGAGGAAAAGCGGACGCGGGGGCGGCGGCGGCGCGCGCCCCGCATGGCCGGCCCCGGGCACCGAGCTGCGCCAGGGCAGAACCGAGCGGACCGACCAGCGCCGGCGCTCGCCCCGGACGACGGCCGGCCGGCCCGCCTTTCGCATCGCGAGCGCCACCCGCCGGGCGACGCGCAGGAGGAGCCGTGCGACGAGGTACGCGGCGAGTCCGAAGGGAAGCTGCAGCAGAACGCCGATCCGGAACGTCGGCTGCAGGACCATCCACCACGGCACCCCGGAGGTGGCGATCCAGCGCTCGACGAACTCCTGGACCGAGAACGCCGTCACCGGCAACAGCCCGAATGCCCAGGGCGGGAGCGAGTGCGAGGGGAGTCGGCGAACCGAGGCGACGACATCCGAGACCAGCCCGAGGAGGAGGAGCGCGCAGCCGAGGCCGAGCGCCTCGGGCGCGAGCCCGAGGTAGCCGTGGCCCGTCTCGGCGAGGACCCGGATACGCACGTCGAGCTGGGGATAGGCGATCCGGTAGGCGAGCGCATGCGCGAGCTCGGTACCGAACAGCACCATGGGCAGCACGACCAGCCACGTTCCGGCGCGTCTCACCACCGACAATATGACCGATCGCGCCGTCCGCGGTCGACGGCACCTCCGTTCACCGCGAGCGCGGGTCGGCTACGGTGACGGCGTGAAGCCGTCCCGCTTCACTCGGCGCCGCTTCGTCGTCTCCGCCGGAGCCGCCGCGATCGGGATCGGCAGCGGCGCGGGAGCCCTCGTGGAGTGGCTCGGCACCGGGGCCGCGGCCACGGTGCCGCTCGGGGCGCAGCCGCACGGCCTCCCGTCGCGGCAGCACGCGTGGAACGCCTTCCTGCGGCGTGACGCGCACGGGAACGTGATCGTGCCGCGCCACGTCCGGCTGCTTCTCTTCGACGTGAAGGGTCATCCGTCGCCCGCCTCCGCACGAGTGCTCGAGGCGGCGCTGCGGACGCTCGAGCGGCGCTTCCACTGGAGCCCCGACGGCCTGCTGTTCACGGTCTCGTGGGGGCCGCACTACTTCCAGCACGTCCTCGGGGTCGACTCGCCGGTGCCGCACCCCGAGGCCCTCTCCAGCTTCGAGCTTCCCGTGCTCGACGCCTATGACGCCTGCCTCCATCTCGCGTGCGACGACGAGGCGCGGCTGGAAGCGGTGACCGCGTCGCTCGTGCACGGCCGTCCGCTCGCCGGCGCCGACGGGCCGCTCGACCTTCGGAGCGCGCTCGTCCTGCGCGATCTCCGGACGGGCTTCGTCGGGAGCCGCCTGCCCGCCGCCCATCAGGACGTCTCGGGCATCCCCGCCGGAAAGCCGGTGCCGCCGTCGGCGCCGCTCTACATGGGCTTCAAGTCGGGCTTCCGCAAGAACCAGGCGTCCGAGGACTCGATCACGATCGCGACCGGGCCGTTCGCCGGGGGCAGCACGATGCACGTGAGCCGGATGCGGTTGCGGCTGCAGAGCTGGTACGGGATGCTCGACGAGCGCGAGCGCGTCGCCCGGATGTACGCACCGCAGGTGACGCCGGAGCAGGTGGCGCGCTTCACGACCGACGCGCCGAGCGATCCCGGCAAGCTCGTCCACGACGCGAAGCGCTACGGCGTGGTCGGCCACTCCCAGACCTCCGCCGTCGTCCGCCGCAACGGGATGCCGCTCATCCTCCGCCGCGACTTCGACACGACCGACGGCGGCGAGGCCGGGCTCCACTTCGTGGCGCTCCAGGAGACGATCGCCGACTTCGTCAAGACGCGGAAGGCGATGAACGCCGCCCGCGCGACGTACGTCAACCCGTCGATCACCGAGACGACGAACAACGGGATCAACGAGTTCATCTTCGTCACCCACCGCGCCAACTACGTCGTGCCTCCGCGGGCGCTGCGCTCGTTCCCGCTTCTCCCCGGACGCGAGAATGCGCTTCGAAGTGCCTAGCTCAGGGCGGGAAGAGGAAGCTGCGGTGGGGGCGGACATGGCCGCCCACCTCGAGCACGATCTCGTCTCCGTTCGCGAGCCGCAGGTCGCGCGGGTCGCCGCGGCGGCGGGCGCCGTTCACGAAGACGGAGACGCGCCCGCGGAAGGACACGAGCCGGTCGGGGCCGAGCGGCTCGCCCCAGACGCGGAAGAGCGCGCCGAGCGTGGCCGGGCGCTCGAAGCGGACGACCCCGCTCGGGTCGAGCGTCCAGAGCCGCCCGCGGCAGCCGGCGCCGACGACCCGCCCGAGGCGGAGGCGCGGCCGCCGGAGGCCGATCCCCCTCGGCACGATGACGACGCGGCGTCGCGCGAAGAGCTCGACGTGCACCCGTCCTCCCGCCTCGAGCGGCGCGGGCCGGCAGGCGAAGCGCGCCGCGGGGGGGCGCGGCGGCGGGACGTACCGCGGGCCGGGTCCCACCGGAGTCGGCACGGGATTCGCGGCGAGCAGGAGCACGACCGCGAGCAGGAGCGCGACCATCGCTGCCACGGTACGCGCCTCGCCGCCTGCCTGCTCCTCGTCGCGCTGCTCGCCGGTGCCGCCGGTGCCCCGGTGGCCCGGGCGGACGGCGACCCGGCCAGCGATGTCCTCATCTCGGGCCAGGTGTTTCTCCCGTACGACGCGAAGATCCCGTCATCGCCCCAGCACGAGCTCCTGGCGGCGGTGAAGTCGGCGAATGCGAACGGGCTCCGCATCCGCGTCGCCCTGATCTGGACGAGCTACGACCTCGGGTCGGTGCCGCAGCTCTTCAAGAACCCGCGCTACTACGCGCGCTTCCTCGACACCGAGGACTCGTACTGGTTCAAGACGAAGACGAAGCTCGTGGTGGCGATGCCGAACGGGCTCGGCTTCGCCCAGTGGAAGCACAGTCCGGCCGGCGGCTACCGCCTGCTCGCCGGAATCAAGGTCGCGCCCACGCCCGTCGGGATGGCCAAGGCGGCGACGGCGGCGGTCAAGAAGCTCGCAGCCGCTGCCGGCGTCAAGGTCTCGACGAGCGGCCCGGTCACCTCGGTGCCGACGAGCCGCAACGCGCAGAACCGGGTCAAGATCATCGTCGCGGTCGCGGTCGCGCTGTTGCTCGGTTTCGTCGCCCGCGTGCTGATCAGGCGCCGCGCCGCGCGGTCAGCGCTGCGGTAGCGGCTCGCGCTCCCTCTCGCCCGAGCGCGCCGGCACGCCGGCCGCGAGGACGGCGACGAGGAGCGAGGCGCCGGCCGCGAGCGAGACGGCGGCAGCGGAGCGCTCGAGCCAGGGCGGGACGACGGAGAGGACCCAGCCGTCACGAAGCGTCGAGATGAGCACGAGTCCCTGGTAGGCGCCGACGACGCCGATCGCGACCGCGCCGATGCTCCGCCAGTCGCGCTTCCCGTAGAGCGCGACCAGGGCGACCGCGACCAGGCACGTCGAGGCGACGAGGACGAGCTGCCAGGTCGAGACCGTAGGACGGCCGTACAGCTCGCGCCCCAGTCTCGCGGTCGTGGCCGCGACGAGGGTGAGCCCTGCGAGGATCGCTCCGACCGGCGCCTCGAGG
Source organism: Gaiellaceae bacterium (assembly GCA_035517075.1). Classification (GTDB taxonomy): domain Bacteria; phylum Actinomycetota; class Thermoleophilia; order Gaiellales; family Gaiellaceae; genus Palsa-739. The sequence continues at coordinate 16,510 of DATIZN010000005.1, forward strand.
CGCGCCTCGCGCAGCGTCACGAGGGCCGGGACGAGGGCGACCGCGAGGAGCAGCGGCCAGAACCAGAGGAGCGAGGCGGGCGCGCGCTGCCACAGGCCGCCGCGGATCTCGGCTCGGCGCCCGTCGACGGTCAGCGGCAGGACCCAATGGCCGAGGAACGCGTTCCCCGCCGGGTGCGCGGCGAGCGCGAGCGTGTGCAGCCGGCTCTCGTGCCAGGTCCACCAGTGCCGCGAGGTGAGCGTCTTCCAGCGTGGCGGCGTGGTCGACGTGATCCCGTTCGGGACGGCGAGCGGCCGCACCCGGTTGAGGAACCACGTCGCGGAATGGATGTTCACGGCGACGCCGGCGGGCGAGAAGCGGAGATACGGCTCGCTGCGGAGTCCCGCCACGACGACCGTGAGCGACGGGGCGACGCGCAGCCAGATGCCGCCGTCCCCGTCGATGACGCGTGCCTCGAGGCCGTGCGGGAGCGAGGTGATCCGCGCGAGGTAGTTCGTCGCCGCCGGCGCGGTTCGCCCCACGTGCGCGGAAGCGGTCGCCGGCAGCAGCGCGGCGGCGACCAGCGCCACCGCGAGGACGAGCCCGCGCCTACGCACGCTCGAGCGTGCGCAGCGTGTGCTCGACGTCCGAGGCGGTGAAGGGGTAGACGTAGAGCGCCCTCTGGTAGCCGCTCGGGTCGACGATCATCGACGCCTCGGTGTGCGTGATCCGGTGCACCTTGATGCCGGCGATCGTCTTCGTCACCGCCGTCACGCCGATCGAGTAGTCGCGCCAGACCCGCGCGAGCGCCCTCGGCGAGCCGACCGCCCAGTGCCAGTCGCTGGGGAGCTTCCACTTCTGCTCGTCCTGGAGGAGGTTCTTCCGCGCGTTCGCCCACTGGTTGACGCTGACCGCGACGATCGCGGGCCGCTGCCCGGCGGGGAAGGAGGCGGCGACCTGGTCGAGCACCTTCGCCTCGAGCGGGCAGAGGTTCCGGCAGAGCGGGTCGATGAACGTGACGATCACCGGCCGGCCGCGGAAGCTCGCGAGCGAGACGGGCTTCCCGTTCTGGTCGGTGAGGGAGAAGCCCGGCGCGCGCTTCGTGCCGGCCTTCCAGGAGATGCCCGGGCCGCCGACGGCCTTGGCGAACGACGTGGCGGGACTCGAGCTGCGCAGCAGCGCGATCGCCACGCCGCCCCCGATACCGAGGGCGAGCGCTGCGCCGAGAATCAGCCAGCGGAACCGCCAGATTGGAGTCGCCGCCGGCAGGGACGGCTGTTGGGCGGACAATTCGTCTCGTAGTATCGCATTTCGGCCTATTCCGGGATACGCTCCCGGGCCGTGGCCGTCTCAACGCTGAGCGCCGCCGGGATTCGCTGGGATCTCGGAGACCTCGCCGCCGGCGCCGACGAGGCGCGCAGCGCGTGGGACGAGCTGCTCGCGCGGGGGCGGGCATTCGCCGAGCGCCACCGGGGCGGCGTCGGCACGCACGGGCCGGAGGCGTTGCGCGAGCTCCTCGAGGAGCTCGACGGCATCCTCGAGGACGGGGCGCGCGTCCACTTTTACGCGCTCGCGCGAGAGCACACGGACGCCGCCGATGCCGAGACGAACGACCTTGCGACCTTCGCCCGCGACCGGGCGGCCGATCTCGAGAGCATCCTCCTCTTCGTCGAGCTCGAGTGGCTCGCGCTGGAGGACGCCGAGGCGGACGCGCTCCTCGCGGCCCCCGAGCTCGAGCGGTACGCGCACCGGCTGCGCGTCGCGCGCGAGGAGAAGCCGTACGCGCTGGCCGAGGGCGAGGAGCAGGCGCTCAACGCGCGCCGCCCGGGCATCTCGGCCTGGGAGTCGCTCCACGGGCGCGAGCTCGCGACGCTGACGATCGACTTCGACGCGGGCGAGGGGAGCGAGCCGCACACGATCGACCGGCTGCTCTCGTACGTCCACCATCCCGAGCGCGAGCTGCGACGCTCGGCGCTCGAGGCGCTCTACGGCGCGCTCGAGACGGTCGCGGACGTGCAGGCCGCCTGCTACGACGCGCTCGTGGGCGACCGGCTCGCGGTCGACCGGCTGCGCGGGATTCCCGATCCGATGTGGCCGACGAACCAGAAGAACGAGCTCGACGGCGAGGTCGTCGAGGCGATGATGCGCTCGATCGAGGACCACTATCCGCTCGGCCGGCGCTGGTTCGTCCGCAAGGCGCAGGTGCTCGGGCTCGACAAGCTCGAGCTCGCCGACCAGTACGCGCCCGTCGGCAGCGACCGGCGCGTCGAGTGGCCGGAGGCGGTGCAGATGGTCGACGACTCGCTGCGCGACTTCGAGCCGCGGCTCGCGGACATCTTCCGCGCCTGCCTCGACCGGCGCCACGTCGACGCCGAGCCGCGTTCGGGCAAGGTCGGCGGCGCGTACTGCAACTCGCTCTCGCGGCACGTCCTGCCCTACGTCCTCCTCAACTTCACCGACCAGCTCCGCGACGTCGTCACGCTCGCGCACGAGTTCGGCCACGCGACCCACAACACGCTCGCGCTCGAGCGGCAGCCGTACCGCGCGTATCACACCGGCCTGGCAGTCGCGGAGGTGCCGTCGACGTTCGCCCAGCTGCTCGCCGTCGAGCGGCTGATCGTGAACGAGCAGGATCCGTCCACGCGCGCGATGCTGCTCGCCGACCGGGCTGAGAGCGCGATGGCCTCGATCTTCCGGCAGACGGTGATGGCCCGCTTCGAGCAGAGCGCGTACGCGCTGCGCGGCGAGGGGAAGGCCCTTGCGCGGGAGCGGCTCTCGGACGTCTGGTTCGAGGAGAACGAGCGCTACTACGGCGACGCGCTCGCCATGCCGGAGGGCTATCGCCTGGGCTGGTCGTACATCCCGCACTTCATCCACGTCCGCTTCTACACGTATGCGTACTCGTTCGCGCACCTCGTCGCGTTCTCGCTGCTCGCCCGCTACCGCGAGGATCCCGAGCGGTTCGTGCCGGCGTACCTCGAGTTCCTCGCCGCCGGCGGCTCCCGCTCGCCGCAGGAGCTGCTCGAGCCGACCGGCGTCGACCTCCGCGACCCGGCCACGTGGGAGGCGGCGTTCGGCGAGCTCGAGCGCTGCATCGCCGAGGCCGAAGCCGGCGTAGCCGCGCTCTAACCTTTCCGGACATGTACGGGGTCTGACCCCGGACGTGTCCGATCAGGCCGCGGCGTAGCCCTCGCGCCGGAGCAGGTCACGAGCCTTTGCCGCGCGGTCCGCGCCGGCGACGAGGATGACGAGCACGCCGCCGTACTCGGGCGAGACGTGGCGCAACTCGAAGTCCTCGATGTTGATGGCCGCCGTCCCCAGGATCTGCGTGATGCGGGCGAGCACGCCGGGCCGGTCGGGGACGCGAACCCGGATCCGGTTCAGCTGCGCCGGCTCGGTGCGGTAGGCGAAGGACTCCATCTTCCCGCGCGCCTCCGCCGCGGCGGCGATCGACGCCTCGAGCTCGGCCCGGTCGCCTGCCGCGAGCGCGCGCTCGAGCGCGTCGAGCGAGTCGCGAAAGCCGGCGAGCGCCGCGGCCAGCTCGTCCGCGTTGGCGAGGAAGATGTCGCTCCAGACGGCGGAGTTCGCGCCCGCGACGCGCGTCATCTCTCGCAGCGAGGCGCCGGCGAAGGCGAGGGGCGCGTCCTCCTCCGTCGCGGCGGCGGCGACGCGAAGCATGAGGAGGTTGGCGAGCGCATGCGGGAGGTGGCTCGTCAGCGCGAGGAGCCGGTCGTGTGCGCCGGCCTCGATGCGGACGGGCCGCGCGCCGACCGAGGCGACGAACCGCTCGGCGAGCTCGACGGTCTCGGCGGCCGTCGCGTCCGTGGGCGCGAGGAACCAGGTCGCGCCGTCGAAGAGGTCGGCCGTCGCGCGGCCGGGGCCTCCTGTCGCGCCGCCTGCGACGGGATGGCCCGGAACGAAGCGCGGGTCGCGGATCTCGGCGAGCGTGCGCTTCGTCGAGGCGACATCGGTGACGGACGCCTCCGGAGCCGCTGCGAGCGCCTCGCGCACGACGGCGGGAGCCGCCCCGGGCGGGACCGCGACGACGACGAGCTCCGCCCCGGCCACCGCCTCCGCGAGGGATGCCGCGGGCTCGACCGCTCCGAGCGCGGCCGCTCGCTCGAGGACGGCCCGGTCCTCGTCGAAGCCGCCGCACTCGGTGCCGGCCCGGCGGGCGGCGAGCGCGACCGAGGCGCCGACGAGGCCCGTGCCGAGCACCGCCAGGCGCTCGACCGCTCGCCGCGGCGACGGCTCGCGCGCGATCCTGCGGGGGGCGCGCTCGGCTGCCACCTCCTCCTTGAGGACGTCGAGGATCGCGGTGAAGACGGAATTCACGCCGCGCTCCGAGAGCGGTCCCGGGTTCTGGGCCGCGAGCGCCTGAAGCAGCTCGGCCTCGCGCTCGGCGTCGATCCAGCGCTCGCCGGCGGCCTCCTTCCGGCTGCGCACCTCGGTAACGAGCTCGAGCCGGCGGTTCAGTAGCTCGAGCAGCCGCCGGTCGAGCTCGCCGATCTCGCCTCGCAGCGCGTCGAGCTCGCTCATCGGCGCGACGCTACCAGTGACGCTCGGTGCATAAGATGCGCTATTCTGCATAACATGCATACAGCGGCGATCGTCGGCGCGTCCGGCTACTCCGGCCAGGAGCTGCTCGACCGCGTGCTCCGGCACCCGGAGCTCGAGGTGGTTTCGCTCGGCTCCGACTCGCTCGCCGGCGAGCCGGCGTCGGCGCTCGACGTCAGGCTCAACGGCTCGCTGCCGCCGTTCGTGCCGGCGGAGGAGGCGCTGGCCGCCGGCGCAGACGTCGTGTTCCTCTGCCTGCCGACCGAGCGCGCGGCGCAGGTCGAGCCGCCGGAGGAAGCCGCCGTCGTCGACCTCTCGGGCGTTCACAGGCTCCTCGACGAGAGCTCGGCGCTGCATCACTACGGCACGGCGCCGGGCGCGTGGAGCTACGGCTTGCCCGAGCTCTACCCGGCGGACGGGCCGCTGATCGCGAACCCGGGCTGCTACGCGACGGCAGCGCTGCTCGCGCTCGGGCCGCTGGCAGACGCCGTCGATCCCGGCTCCGTCGTCGTCGACGCGAAGTCCGGCGTCTCGGGCGCCGGCCGCGAGCTCAAGGCGAGCTCGCACGCCGGCTTCGTGCTCGAGAACCTCTCGCCGTACCGGGTCGGCTGCCACCAGCACGCGCCGGAGATCGCGCAGGCGCTCGGCTTCCCCGTCTGCTTCGTCCCGCACCTCCTGCCGATTCGCCGCGGCCTGCTCGCGACGTGCTACGTCGACGCCGCCGCCGACGCGCGGGAGCTGCTCGAGGACGCCTATGCCGGCAGCCCGGTGGTGCGCGTCCTGTCGGAGGGCGTCGCGCCGGAGCTCGCGCGCGTCCAGCACACCGACGGCGCCGAGATCGGCGTGTTCGAGGACGCGGCAACCGGACGGACGATCGTCGTCTGCGCGCTCGACAACCTCGGCAAGGGCGCCGCCGGGCAGGCGCTCCAGAACGCGAACCTCGCGCTCGGCCTCGACGAGATCGCGGGGCTGCGGCTGAGCGGGGTGCTGGTGTGAGCGTCACCGCGGCCAAGGGTTTCGTCGCCACCGGCGTCCATTGCGGCATCCGGAAGAAGGGCCGGCGCGACCTCGCGCTCGTCCGGTCGCTCCTGCCTGCGACGGGCGCGGGGATGTTCACGGCGAACCGCGTCCCGGCGGCGCCGGTCGTCGTCTCGCGCGACCATCTCGAGCTCGCCGAGCCGCAGGCGGTGGTCGTCAACTCCGGCGTTGCGAACGCGGCCACCGGCGCGGACGGCGTCGTCGCGGCCCGGACGACGGCGGCCGAGGCCGCGTGGCTCCTGGGCCTGCGGCCGGAGCAGGTGCTCGTCCTCTCGACGGGCGTGATCGGCGCGCCGCTCCCGCTCGACAAGGTGGTCGGCGGCGTTCGCAGCGCCGCGCTCGGCCTCGCGCGGAGCGGCGGCGGGACGGCGGCCGAGGCGATCATGACCACCGACACCCGCGCGAAGGAGACGCTCTCGCGCGGGGACGGCTTCGTCGTCGGCGGGATGGCGAAGGGCTCCGGGATGATCCATCCCAACCTCGCGACGATGCTCGCGGTCGTCACGACCGACTACCCGCTCGACCCCGGCGAGGCGATCGCGTTCCTCCGCCCCGCGGTCGAGGCGAGCTTCAACTCGATCTCGGTCGACGGCGAGTGCTCGACGAACGACAGCGTCATCCTCCTCGCGAACGGCGCGAGCGGCGTCGAGCGGACGCCGGCGAGCGACGAGCAGTTCGGCCTCTGCCTGCGCACGGTGTGCGCCGAGCTCGCGCGGCAGATCGTCGCCGACGGCGAGGGGGCCACCGTCGTCGCGCGGATCGCAGTCCGCGGCGCCGCGACGACGGAGGAGGCGCGGGCGATCGCCGAGCGCGTCGCCACGTCGCCGCTCGTGAAGACGGCGCTGCACGGGCGCGACGCGAACTGGGGCCGCATCGCCTCCGCCGCCGGGTCGGCGCGCCACGACGGCGGCTACGCGCAGCTCGACCCCGACCGGCTGACGATCGTCGTCGACGAAGTGCCGGTGCTGCTCTCCGGCCGTCCCACCGGCGAGGAGCCTGCGCTCGCGAACGGCCACTGCGCGATCGAGCTCGACCTCGCGCTCGGCTCGGGCGCCGCGACCTATCTCACGACGGATCTCTCGTCCGACTACGTCCGGATCAACGCGGAGTACCGCTCGTGAGCCTCGTCGTCCTCAAGGTCGGCGGCGCCTCCGTCGGCGGCATCGAGCTCCCGGACGGGCCGACGGTCGTCGTGCACGGCGCGGGCCCGCAGATCACCGAGGAGATGGAGCGGCGGGGCCTCGAGCCGCGGTTCGTCGGCGGCCGCCGCGTGACGACGCCGGAGGTCCTCGAGATCGTGCGCGAGAGCTTCGCGGCGGTGAGCGCTGAGGTCTGCCGGGCGGTCGGCCCGCGTGCGCTGCCGCTCCACGGCGAGGAGATCGGCTTGCGCGCGGAGCCGCGGCCCGAGCTCGGGCTCGTCGGCAGCGCCGTCCCGTCGGCGCCGCCCGCCGTGACCGCCGCGCTTGCCGCCGGGCTCGTCCCGGTCGTGACTCCTCTCGCGCAAGGCCCGTTGAACGTCAACGCCGACGAGGCTGCGGCCGCGCTCGCGGTCGGTCTCGGCGCCGACCGGCTGCTCTTCCTCACCGACGTGCCCGGCGTCTTCCACGAGGGCGAGCTGCTCGAGACGATCGAGGCGGAGCGCGCGGAGGCTCTCGTCGGCGACGGCAGCTTCGAGGGCGGGATCGTGCCGAAGCTGCTTGCCGCCGCCCGCGCCGCGCGCGGCGGCCTCGTCGCCGAGATCGGCGCCACGGCGGTGGTCGGATGAGCGCCGTGCTCGAGAACGGGCTGCTTCCGGTCTACCCGCCGCCGCGCGTCACGTTCGTGGCGGGTGACGGGATGTGGCTCCTCGGCGACGACGGGCGCTCGTACCTCGACTTCGCAGCCGGAATCGCCGTCGTGGCGCTCGGGCACCGCCATCCAGCGCCGCTCACGGCCGCGCGCGCGCAGCTCGACCGCCTCTGGCACGCGTCGAACCTGTTCGCGACCGAGCCCGCGGCGGCCCTCGCTGCGAGGTTGAGCGAGCGCTTCGGCGGCGGCCTCGCCTTCTTCTGCAACTCCGGCGCCGAGGCGAACGAGGCGGCGCTCAAGTACGCGCGGAAGGCGACGGGCAAGCCCGGTGCGCTCGCGCTCGCGGGCGGCTTCCACGGGCGCACCGCCGGCGCGCTCTCGCTCACCGGCCAGCCGGCGAAGCGCGACGCGTTCGAGCCGCTGCTCCACGGTGCTCGCTTCGCAGATCCCAACGACGTCCCATCGTTGCGGGCGGCGGCGGACGACGACATCGGCCTGATCCTGCTCGAGCCGGTGCTCGGCGAGGGCGGTGTGATCCCGCTCACCACGGAGTTCGTCCACGCCGCGGCCGCGCTCGCGGACGAGCTCGGCGCGCTGCTCTGCCTCGACGAGGTGCAGACCGGCGTCGGCCGGACGGGGACGTTCTTCGCCTTCGAGCAGCTCGGCGTCCGGCCGCACCTCGTCACGCTCGCGAAGGGGCTCGCGAACGGGTTGCCGATCGGCGCCCTGCTCGTCGCCGACGAGGTGACGGGCGCGTTCGAGCCGGGCGACCACGGCTCGACGTTCGGCGGGAACCCGGTCTCGTGCGCCGCCGCCTGCGCCGTCGTCGACGCGGTCGACGAGCCGCTGCTCGCGGCCGTGCGCGACAACGGGGCGCGCCTGCTCGCCGGGCTTGCCGGCCTGCCCGGCGTGGTCGAGGCGCGCGGCCGCGGGCTCCTCGCCGGCGCCGAGCTCGACCGGCCCGCCCAGTCCGTCGTCGACGCGGCGCTCGACGCCGGCCTCGTCTGCCTCACGTCGGGGCCGAGCGTCCTGCGGCTCGCGCCGCCGCTCGTCGTCGAGCCCGATCACGTCGACCACGCCCTCGAGATCCTCGCGGAGGTGCTGCGGTGAACAGAGCTGAACGTCATGCCGCGATCCAGCGGCTGATCAAGGAGCACCCGATCCCGACCCAGACCGAGCTGGCCGAGGCGCTGCGCCGGGAAGGGCACGACGTCGTGCAGACGACCGTCTCGCGCGACGTCCACGAGCTCGGGCTCGTCAAGGTTCGCGATCCGGACGGGCACCTCGTCTACGCCTTTCCGGAGGACTCGACGAGCCTCGACGAGGATCTCGCCGCCGCGCTCGCGCGCTGGGCGCTGACCGTGGAGCCGAGCGGCAACCTCGTCGTGGTGACGACGCCGTACGGCTACGCGCAGGCGCTCGCGCAGGCGGTCGACACGGCCCACCATCCGCACGTCGCCGGGACGGTCGCGGGGGAGAATACGATCCTGCTCGTCGCGCGCGAGCCCGTGAGCGGCACGCAGCTCGCCGACGAGCTCCGGACGGAGAGGCGGGCTGCATGAGTCTCGTCGAGAGCAAAGGCGGCGCGATCCTCGCGTCGCTGCCGGTCGGCGAGCGCGTCGGCATCGCCTTCTCCGGCGGCCTCGACACGTGCTGCGCCCTCGCCTGGATGCGGGAGAACGGCGCGATCCCGTACGCGTTCACCGCCGATCTGGGCCAGTACGACGAGCCGTCGGTCGCCGACGTGCCCGCGAAGGCGCTGCGCTACGGCGCCGAGGAGGCGGTGCTCGTCGACTGCACGGACGCGCTCGCTCGCGAAGGGCTCGCCGCGCTCCGCTGCGGCGCGTTCCACATCCAGACCGCAGGCCGGCGCTACTTCAACACGACGCCGCTCGGACGCGCCGTCACCGGGACGCTCCTCGTCCGGGCGATGAGCGAGCAGGACGTCGAGATCTGGGGCGACGGCTCGACGTACAAGGGGAACGACATCGAGCGGTTCTACCGCTACGGGCTGCTCGCGAACGAGCGGCTGCGGATCTACAAGCCCTGGCTCGACGAGGCCTTCGTCGGCGAGCTCGGCGGCCGCGCGGAGCTGAGCGAGTGGCTCGCCGAGCGCGGGCTCGCGCATGCCGTCTCGCCGGAGAAGGAGTACTCGACCGACGCGAACCTGCTCGGCGCGACGCACGAGGCGAAGGATCTCGAGCTCCTCGCGACGAGCATGAAGATCGTCGAGCCGATCATGGGCGTCGCGCCGTGGGAGGCGGACGTCGAGATCGAGCCGGAGGTCGTCACGATCCGCTTCGAGGGCGGATTCCCGGTGGGGCACGGCGACCCGGCCGAGACGATCCGCTGGGCGAACGAGGTCGGCGGCCGGCACGGGCTCGGCCTATCCGACCAGATCGAGAACCGCGTCGTCGAGGCGAAGAGCCGCGGGGTGTACGAGGCGCCGGGGATGGCCCTCCTCCACATCGCGTACGAGCGCCTGCTCACGGCGATCCACAACGAGGCGACGCTCGAGCGCTACGCAGTCGATGGGCGGCGGCTCGGGCGGCTCCTCTACGAGGGACGCTGGTTCGACCCGCAGGCGCTGATGCTGCGTGACTCGCTCGAGCGCTGGGTCGCGTCGGTCGTGACCGGTGAGGTGACGGTCGAGCTGCGGCGCGGCGACGACTGGACGATCCTCGACACGCAGGGGGAGCTCACGTACGACCCCGAGCGGCTGAGCATGGAGCGGAGCGCTACCGCCTTCACGCCACGCGACCGGATCGGCCAGCTCGCCGTGCAGGTGAACGACGTCGCCGACACGCGCGCCTTCCACGAGCGGCTCGAGGTGCATCCCCTGTGACGCTCTGGGCGGGACGCGTGGCCGGCGAGCTCGCGCCGGAGGTGTGGGAGTTCCTCCGCGCGCAGGACGAGGAGCTGCTGCCATACGACGTCGAGGCGACGCTCGTCCACGCGGAGCGCCTGTTCGCCGCCGGCCTCCTGACGGCGGACGAGGTTCGCGAGGTCGAGGAGCGGCTGCAGGCGCTGACGTCCGACCTCCTCGATCCGGCCGACGAGGACGTCCACAGCGCGATCGAGCGACACCTCGGCGAGGTCGGCCGCAAGATCCACGCCGGCCGCTCGCGGAACGACCAGGTCGCCGCCGCCGCCCGGCTCTACGTCCAGTCCGCCTGCGCCGACGCCGATGAGGGGCTCGCGGCGTTCGCGGGCGCGATCCTCGAGCAGGCGGAGCGGGAGGCCGAGACGCCGATGCCGGGCTACACGCACCTGCAGCGCGCGCAGCCGGTCACCGCCGGCCACCACCTGCTCGCGTGGGTCGAGATGCTCGAGCGCGACCGGGCACGCTTCCGCTTCGCGGCCGGGCAGGCGGCGCCATCGCCGCTCGGGGCGGGCGCGCTCGCCGGCTCGACGCTAGCGCTGCCGGCGCCGCCGAACGCGTTGCGCAACTCGCTCGACGCCGTCGCCGACCGCGACTTCGTCCTCGACTACCTCTATGCGGCGGCCGTCCTCTTCACGCATCTCTCGCGGATCGGCGAGGAGCTCGTCCTCTGGACGAGCCGCGAGTTCGCGTTCGCGCGGCTGCCGGAGAGCGCGGCGACCGGCTCGTCGATGATGCCGCAGAAGCTCAACCCCGACGTCGCCGAGCTCGCGCGCGGCAAGGCCGGGACGGCGATCGGCCGCCTCACCGGGCTGCTCGCCGTCGTGAAGGGGCTGCCGCTCGCCTACGACCGGGACCTGCAGGAGGACAAGCCGCCGCTCTTCGCCGCGCGCAAGGACGTCGCCGGCGCGCTCGCCGCGCTGACGGTGCTCGTCGCGGGCCTCGAGCTCGACGGCGAGCGGCTGGCCGAGGCGGCGTCCGACCCGCTCCTGCTCGCGACGGACGCCGCCGAGGCGCTCGTCGGGGAAGGCGTGCCCTTCCGCGATGCGCACGAGCAGGTCGCGGCCTCCGTGCGTGACGGGAGCTTCGAGCCGCCGCGGCCTGCGCCGCGGTTGGGCGACGTCGCAGCCGCCGTCGCCGCCGCCAAGGAGCGCTGGACATGCTGACGGTCTCGCTCGCGGGGCGCGACCTGCTGCGCGTCTCCGACCTCGTCCCGGCCGAGGCCGAAGCGATCCTCGACCTCGCCGTCGAGCTGCGCACGCAGCCGAGGCAGCCGCTCCTGCCGGGCGCGACGCTCGGCCTCTACTTCTCGAAGCACTCGACGCGGACGCGGGTCTCGTTCTCCGCCGGCATCGCCCAGCTCGGCGGCGTCGCGGTCCCCCTCACGCCGGAGGAGCTCCAGATCTCGCGCGGGGAGTCGCTTCCCGACACGGCGCGGGCGCTCTCCCGTTACCTCGACGCGCTCGCCGTCCGCACGCACGAGCAGGCCGAGCTCGAGGCGTGGGCGGAGTGGGCCTCGATCCCGGTGATCAACGCGCTCACGGCGGACGAGCATCCGTGCCAGGCGCTCGCCGACGCGCTGACGATCCGCGACCGGCTCGGCGGCCTCGACGGCGTCCGGGTCGCCTGGGTCGGCGACGGCTCGAACGTCCTCGTCTCGCTCGCCGCGCTCGGCGAGCTGCTCGGCTACGAGGTCGTCGCGGCCTGCCCGGCCGGCTACGAG
>DATIZN010000006.1:0-48178 GCA_035517075.1 Gaiellaceae bacterium
TGCGGCAGGCGCTCGAGCGGTCGGGCACCGTCGTCTGCGAGCCGATCCTCCAGGCCGCGCTGGAGCTGCCGGCGGACGCGCTCGGCCCCATCCTGCGCCTGCTCGCGAAGCTCGGCGCGGCAAGCGAGCCGCCGGCGGTCCACGGCAGGCTCGCGAGCGTCGAGGCGCTCGTTCCGGCCGCGCGCATCCAGGAGCTGCGGCGGCAGCTACCGGGTCTCACCGCCGGCGAGGGAGTCGTCGAGACCGCGTTCGCCGGCTACCGCGCGGTCGAGGGAGAAGGGCCGCGCAGGAGCATCGCCGCGACCGCCGAATCTCCTTGACCGCGCTTCGTGCATCTGCGCACGATCGGCGCTTCTCGACAAGGAGGGACGATGCACGGTCAGGACGGGTACGGCGCGGCGGCCGACGACGACGTCCGCTACCTCGAGGGCCTCGGCTACCGGCAGCAGCTCAGCCGTGTGATGGGCATCTGGCCCAACTTCGCGCTCGGCTTCACGTATCTCTCGCCGGTCGTCGGCATCTACACGCTCTTCGCGTACTCACTCGCCACGGGCGGCGGCGCGGCGTTCTGGGCGATCCCGATCGTCGTGGCCGGACAGCTCATGGTCGTGCTCGTGTTCGGCGAGGTCGTGTCGCAGTTCCCGATCGCCGGCGGCATCTACCAGTGGGCGCGCCGTCTGAGCGGCCGAGGCTACGGCTGGTTCACCGCGTGGATCTACACGTGGGCGCTGCTCGTGACCGTCGCCGCGGTCGCCTACGGCGCCGGCCCATACGTCGCCTCGCTATTCGGCGCGACCGCTTCCAAGAGCTTCGTGATCTGGACGGCGATCGTGCTGATCGGGCTCGCGGCCGTGATCAACCTCTTCGGCGCCCAGCTCCTGGCGAAGGCGGCGACGATCGGGCTCGTCGCGGAGATCATCGGCGCGGTCGTGATCGGCTTCTATCTCCTCGCCTTCCACCACCGGCAGGCATGGAGCGCGCTCGTCCACCACCAAGGAGCAGGCGGCACCGGCTACGTCGGCGCGTTCCTCGCGGCGGGGTTGATGGCGATCTGGATCTTCTACGGCTTCGAAGCGTGCGGCGACGTGGCCGAGGAGGTCAAGGACCCGTCGCGGCGGATTCCGCGGGCGATGCTCATGACGCTCGGCGTCGGCGGCGCCGTCTCGGCGTTCCTCGTGCTGGCGCTCACGCTCGCGGTCCCGAGCATTCCCGCCGTCGTCGCGGGGAAGGACGCCGATCCGGTCGGCACGGTCTTCAACTCCGCCTTCGGACACGCGACGGCGAAGCTCGCCTTCCTCGTGATCGTGCTCGCCTTTGTCAGCTGCACGCTCGCGATCCAGGCCGCGGCCGCGAGGCTGCTCTTCTCGCAGGGCCGCGACGGCGTCCTGCCGGGAAGCTCGCTGCTCGCGCGCGTCTCGCCCCGGTTCCACATGTCGCCGTGGGCAGTCGCGGTCTCGTTCGTCCTTCCGTCGGCGATCATCCTCGCCACGTACAACTCCCCGAACGCGCTCGCGAAGATCATCTCCTTCGCGACCGCCGGGATCTACATCGGCTTCCAGCTCGTCGTGCTCGCCGCGCTCTCGGCTCGGCTGCGCGGCTGGCAGCCGCGGGGCGCGTTCACACTCGGCAACTGGGGGATGCCGGTCAACGTCGTCGCCCTCGCGTACGGCGTCGGCGCGATCGTGAACCTCATGTGGCCACGGACGCCCGGAACGCCGTGGTACGACAACTACATCGTGCTCGTGTCGGTCGTCGTCGTCGCCGGAGTCGGGGCGGTCTACGGGCTCGTCCTGCGCCCGTATCTCAAGGGCGACGCGCCTGCCGGCGACGCCGTGCAGGAGCTGGGCGAGCCGACGCTCGCCAGCTAGTCCGTCCTCTGTCGGGCGGAGTGGGCCCGGCTACGGCCGGGCTCGCTCCGCCGCGGCCTCGACGGCCTCGGCGAGCTCGGCAAGCTCGGTCTCGTCCGCGAACGGAAGCTCGACGCGGCCGGCGCTCACCCGCGCCTCGACGCCGGTGAGGCGGCGCAACGCGACGGTGACCCGCTCCGCGAGCGCTGGATCGACGGGCGTCGCCTTGGCGCGCGGCCGCTGCCGCGCACCGGCCCAGCGCGCCCGCTGCTCGGCGGCCCGGACCGACAGCCCGCGGCGGACGACCTCCCGCGCGAGCCGGCGCCGCCCCTCCTGATCGGGCACGGCGAGCACGGCGCGCGCATGCCCCTCGCTGAGCTGGCCGCGCTCGAGCATCCCGAGCACGTCGTCGGGAAGCTCGAGCAGGCGGATCCGGTTCGACACCGACGGCTTCGACCGTCCCACACGGTCCGCGACCTCCCCCAGCGAGAGGCCGAACTCGTCGATCAGCACGGCGTACGCACGCGCCTCCTCGACCGCAGTCAGCTGCTCGCGGGCGACGTTCTCCACCAGCCCGAGCAGGAGCGTCTCGCGGTCGTCGGCGTCGCGGACGACCGCGGGCACGGTCTCGCGTCCCGCCTCCCGCGCCGCCCGCCAGCGGCGCTCGCCGGCGACGATCTCGTAGCCGCCGACGCCGCGCGGGCGGACGAGCAGCGGCTGGATCACGCCCTGCCTCCGCACCGACTCGGCGAGACCGGACGACGCCTCGGACTCGAAGCGCCGGCGCGGCTGGCGCGGGTTCGGATGGATCGCGGCGACCGGGATCTCGAGCAGCTCGGACGGAACCGGGTGGCCGCCGATCAGGACCTCGAGGCCGCGACCCAAACCGCGGCGAGGAGACGACTCAGGCGCGCTCGACAAGCTCCATCGCCACCTTCCAGTAGGCGTCGGCTCCGGCGGAGCGACGGTCGTAGGCAATCGCGGGCAGACCGTGGCTCGGCGCCTCGGCGAGGCGAACCGAACGCGGCACCGACGTGCGGAAGACGAGCTCTCCGAAATGCCGCCGCACCTCGTCGGAGACCTCCTGCGCAAGCCGCGTCCGCCCGTCGACCATCGTGAGGAGGACGCCGCCGACGCCGAGGCGCGGGTTGAGCCGGCGCCGGATCAGCTCGATCGAGTGCATCAGCTGCGTCAGGCCCTCGAGCGCGTAGTACTCCGCCTGCACCGGCACGAGGACGCGGTCGGCCGCTGCGAGCGCGTTCACCGTGAGCGGGCCGAGCGACGGCGGGCAGTCGAGGAAGACGAAGTCGTAGCGGTCGCTGCCCGACGCGAGCGCCTGCGCGAGGTACCGCTCGCCGTCGTCCCGCCGCGCGAGCTCGACGACCGCGCCGGCGAGGTCGGGCTTCGAGGGGACGAGGTCGAGGTTCGCGAACGCGGTCTGCTTCACGAGCTCGCCGAGCGGCGCGCCGTCGAGCAGGTCGTAGCTCGAGCTTCCGTTCGCGCGCATCCCCAGCCCGGAGGTCGCATTCGCCTGCGGGTCGAGGTCGATCACGAGCGCGCGCTGGCCGGCCTCGGCGAGGCAGGCCGCGAGGTTGACGGCGGTCGTCGTCTTGCCGACGCCGCCCTTCTGGTTCGCGAGCGCGTAGATCCGGGACAGCGGCACGCGGTCATTGTCGCTATGCGAGCGGACGCTTCTTCGCCACGCCCGTGCGGCGCGGGAAGCCGGCCGGCGTCGGCGCGACCTTCCGCAGGACGGCAATGCCGTCGTGGAGCTCCGGCTCGCCGCCGCCGAGAAGCTCGGACGCGCGGCTCAGCGCAGCGAGGTCTGCCTTCTCGCCGACCCAGAGCAGCGCCGCGCCTCCTTCGCGGACGAGCGGCAGGCACCACTCGGCCGCGACCGGCGGCCGCGCGAGCGCCTTCGCGAGCGCGACGCCCCACGCCTCGAGCGGCTGCTCCTCGGCGCGGCCCCAGACGACGGTCGCGCTCGCCGGCGCCCAACGCTGGAGGAAGTCGCACTTCCGCTGCTCGGCCTCGAGCAGCGTCACCTCGCGCTCGGGGAGCGCAACCGCGAGCGGGATCCCCGGCGTGCCGCCGCCCGAGCCGACGTCGACGAGCGGCCCGGCGAAGCGGCCGAGAAGCGGCAGCGCCCGCAGCGCGTCCTCGAGCAGCAGCTCCTGTGCGTGGCCGGGATCGCGGATCGCCGTCAGCCCCGGCGTCGCGAGAACCGCCTCGAGCCAGGCGTCGAGGTCAGTCGGGGAGGACGACGACGTAGCGATTCGGCTCCGTCCCCTCGGAGGCCGTCGCGACGCCGGGCTCGTCCTTCAGGCGCAGGTGGACGACCTTCCGTTCGACGGCGGTCATCGGCTCGAGCTCCTCGCTGCGTCCCGACTCGCGCACCCGCTCGGCGACGCGCACGGCGAGCGTCTCGAGCGTCGCACGGCGCCGCTCGCGGTACCCCGCGGCGTCGACGACCACCTCCTTGCGCTCGTCGCCCCAGGTGCGATGGGAGATCGCGTTCAGGAGATACTGGATCGCGTCGATCGTCTGCCCGTGCCGCCCGATCAGCAGCGCGACGTCGGGACCGGAGACCGTGACGAGGATGCTCTCCTCGCCCTCACGGACGTCGAGTCGCGCCTCGAGCCCGAGGGCGCCGACGATCCGGGCGGCGAGCGCACGCGCATCCGCCGCCTGCCCGCCCTCCTCGAGCGCCGCGTCGGCGGCCTCTGCGGCCTCGGCCGGCAGGTGCGCCACGACGCGAGCCGGCTCGTAGCCGACGCCGAGCAGGCCGCGCTCGCCCTCCGAGACGACCTCGAACCGGACGGCAGCCTTGTCGAGGGCCGGATGGCGTTGCTCGAGCTCGCGGAGCGCCGCCCACTTCGCCTCGCCGACCGTCTCCCCCGTCGCCTCGACCGTCAGGTTTCCCGCTCCAGCGCCGGCAGGGCCGGCACCTTCGCTCATTGCGAGCCTCCGTCAAGCCTACGGTTCGTGCTCATCGCCGGCTCGTACGCTTCTTCTTGCGCCGCACCTGGCGCGGCGCGCTCGCGCGCGGCTTCGGCTCCTGCGGCGGCTGCCCGGGCTCGGCCCCGTTGCCGGCGCTGCCGCCGTCGTCCTTCGGCGGCGTCCGGGAGCTGCGCCGCTCGACGGCCGGTGCCGGCGTCTTCGGGATCAGGCGCCGCGTGATCACGCCCTGCCCGACCGTCCAGAGGTTCGTCGTCACCCAGTAGAGGACGAGCCCGGCCGGGAAGCGGGCGATGAACGTCACGAAGATGAGCGGCATGATCATGAACAGCCGCCGCTGCAGCTTGTCGGCGGTCGCCGCCATGAACTGCGTCGACGCCATCTGGCTGAGGACGTAGACGGCGAGCAGCACGTACCCGCCCCAGTGCGCCGTCGTTCCGTCCTTGATCGACGGGATGAAGTGCAGGAACGAGAGGTTGGTGCTCCCCCTGAAGTCGAAGTGCTTGAGCGTGTAGTAGAGGGCGATGAAGACCGGCAGCTGCAGGAGCATCGGCAGGCACGAGGCGGCCGGGTTGATGTTGTTCTCCCGGTAGAACTTCATCAGCTCCTCGTTCTGCTTCTGCTTGTCGCTCTTGTACTTCTTCTGGATCTCCTTCATCTGCGGCGCGAAGCGCTGCAGGTTCTGCATCGAGTGGATCTGCCGAATCGTCAGCGGCACGAGCAGCATCCGGACGCAGACGGTCGTCGCCACGATCGACCAAGCCCACGAGAGGCCGAGCGAGTGGAACCAGTCGAGGACGTGGCGCATGATCGCCTCGAGCTGGCTGAGGATCGGGATCGCGAAGAGGATCATCGAACGGGGTCGAAGCCGCCCCGGCTCCAGGGGTTGCAGCGGAGGAGCCGCCAGCCGGCCATGAGGCTGCCGCGGACGAGGCCGTGTGTGCGCAGCGCCTGCACCGCGTACTCCGAGCAGGACGGGTGGTACTTGCAGGTCGTCGGGAAGAGCGCGCCGAGCGTCAGCCGGTAGAGCCAGACGAGCCCGATCCCGGCGAGCCGCGGCACGCGGAGCGCGAACCTCACGCCGCCGCCCCCGCCTGTGCGAGCACCTCGTCGACGCGCTCGCCGAGCCACTCGAAGCCGTTCGCCTCGGCAGCCTCGGCGAGACCCGGCCGAACGACGAGAACGTAGTCGTGGCCCGGCTGCACCGACTCGAGCCGCGCGCCCCAGACTTCGCGCAGCCGCCGCTTGATCCGGTTCCGCTCGACGGCGCCGCCGACGGCTCGCGGCACGGAGAAGCCGAAGCGCGGTTCGGTGGTCTCCTCCTGCGGGAACCAGTAGAGGACGAGGTAACGCGAGGAGACCGAGCGGCCCTTGCGATACACCGCGTCGAAGTCCCGAGAGCGGGACAGCCGGTTGGCGCGCTTCACGAGGGCCAGCTTAGTGCGACTAGGCCGAGAGGCGGGCGCGGCCCTTCGCGCGGCGGCGCTTGAGGATCGCGCGGCCGGCTCGCGTCGCCATGCGCGCGCGGAAGCCGTGCTTGCGCTTGCGGCGGCGGACGTTCGGCTGGTAGGTGCGCTTCACGAGAGGGAAAAGCTGGTCTTTGCCAGAAAAATCCCCGCGAGGGGCGGGGGTGCGCGGGGCAGTATAGACAACGTCCGTCCACCGTCTTCTCCACAGCCGCGGAGCGCGCAGGAATGCGCCCAGCGGGAGTTTCCCCCACGACTTTCCACACCTGTGGAGGGTTCCAACGCTCTCGTGAAATGCCTGCAAAGCCGGCGATTTTGTCCTCCTGGAAGGCGCTGTTATGCTGGCCGTTCGGGTTCACGCAAGGAGGGGCGGAGCGTACGTGGAGCACCAAGTCGAGCTGTCTGCGGAGGCACTGTGGGGTGAGATCTCCGGACGGCTCAAGGAGGCGCTCAGCGACGGGACGTACGGCAAGTGGTTCGGCGACGTCCGCGGCCTCGAGCTCGAGGGAGAGACCCTCGTGCTCACCGTCCCGAGCGACTTCACGCGCGACTGGATCGAGGGCAACTTCCGCAGCCTGATCAGCGCCGCCGTCCGCGACATCCTGGGCGACGAGCGGCAGCTCGAGCTGCGCGTGGGCGGCGCCGACGCGGAGGCCGTCGCGCTGGCGGTGCCCGTCGTTCCCATGGTCCAGAACCTGCCCGTGCGCCCCGAGAGCGGGGGCTTCAACGCGAAGTACACGTTCGACTCGTTCGTGATCGGCTCGTCGAACCGCTTCGCGCACGCGGCTGCCCTCGCGGTCGCGGAGGCGCCGGCGCAGGCGTACAACCCGCTCTTCATCTACGGCGGCACCGGCCTGGGCAAGACGCACCTCCTGCAGGCGATCGCGCAGTACGTCGCGGAGCACTCGTCGGAGCTCTCCGTCCGCTACGTCACGAGCGAGGCCTTCGTCAACGACTTCATCAACTCGCTCCGCGACAAGCGGATCGAGGGCTTCAAGCAGCGCTACCGCGCGTACGACGTGCTCCTGATCGACGACGTCCAGTTCTTCGAGGGCAAGGAGCGCTTCCAAGAGGAGTTCTTCCACACCTTCAACTCGCTCTACGAGGCCGGCTCGCAGATCGTCCTCTCGTCGGACCGGCCGCCGCGCGACATCGCGACCCTCGAGGAACGGCTGCGCAGCCGCTTCGAGTGGGGGCTGATCACCGACATCCAGCCGCCCGACCTCGAGACGCGGATCGCGATCCTGCGCAAGAAGGTGAAGGTCGACCGAATCCACGTCCACGACGAGCAGGTGCTCACCTTCATCGCGGGCCGCGTGTCGACGAACATCCGCGAGCTCGAGGGTGCACTCACCCGAGTCGTCGCCTTCTCGTCGCTCACCGGCCGGCCGATGACCGTCCAGCTCGCGCAGGACGTCCTCCGGGACGTCTTCCCGCAGGGCGAGGCGGCGGAGGTCTCGATCAAGCGGATCCAAGATCTCGTCGCCGAGCGCTTCGACCTCTCGCTGGAGGAGCTCTGCGGCGACAAGCGCTCCCAGAACATCGTCTATCCACGCCAGGTCGCGATGTACCTCTCGCGAGAGCTGACCGACTCGTCGCTGCCGAAGATCGGCAAGGAGTTCGGCGGCCGCGATCACACGACCGTCATCCACGCCACGTCCAAGATCGCCCGCTTGATCCGTGAGGACAGATCTGTGTACAACCTCGTGCAGGAGCTCACGGCACGTGTGAAGCAGGTGCGCTGACGGCTCGGGCCCTGTGCACTCCGCCGGATCGTCCACAATGACCCTCCACACGCAGATCCGTTCAGCGGAGCCGCGTACGATCGTTTCCCCCGCAATCCACACCGCCTATGACGATTACGAGGACCACTAGATGATCGAGAGTGAGATTCATGTGGGCGCCGACCTGAGGATCACGTGTGCGAAGGACGAGCTCGTCCAGAGTCTCGCGCTCGTCGGGCGCGCCGTCTCGACGCGGACGGCGATTCAGATCCTCTCGGGCATCCTGCTCGAAGCTTCGGGTGCCGAGCTCCGGCTGGCGGCGACGGACATGGAGCTCTCGCTGCGGGCGACGGTGGCGGCGCGGGTCGAGGGCGACGGCGCGGTCGTACTGCCGGGCCGCACGCTCGTCGACATCGCGCGGCTGCTGCCGGCCGAGGAGGTGACGATCGAGCACAGGGCGGCCGAGTCGGTCGTGCACGTCGTCTCCGGTAGCGCGAGCTATACGCTGCACACGTACAACGCCGAGGACTTTCCGCGCCTGCCGGACATCGCCGCGACGGAGACGTTCCCGATCGATCGTTCGTCGCTGCTCGAGACGATCACGCGTGTCGCCCGCGCGGCGTCGCGCGACGAGGCGCGGCCCGTGCTCACCGGGGTGCTCGTCCAGTTCGCGGCCGGGAAGCTCGTGATGGCCGCGACCGACTCGTACCGGCTCGCGGTGAAGGAGACAGAGCTGCCGGGAGCCGCCCCGGACCTCGAGGCGATCGTCCCCGGCCGTGCCCTGCAGGAGCTGAGCCGAGTCGCCGGCGACGCCGATGCGATCACGGTGGGCGTCCAGGACAACCAGGTCGTGTTCTCGGTCGGGGACGTCTGGCTGACGACCCGCCGCATCGACGGGCAGTTCCCGAACTACCGGCAGCTGCTGCCGGAGAGCTTCGAGCACGAGCTGACCGTCCCGCGCGCCGAGCTGCTCGACGTCGTCAAGCGCGCCGCGGTGATGATCCAGCGCGCGACGCCGCTGCAGCTTCGTTTCGCGGAGGGCGAGGTGACGGTGATCGCGCGGACGCACGAGGTCGGCGAGTCGCGCGAGTCGCTTCCCGTCCCGTTCCACGGCGAGCCGCTCGAGATCGGCTTCAATGCGGAGTACCTGCGCGACGGCCTCGAGTCGATCGAGGGCGACGACGTCCGCGTGAAGCTGATCAGCTCGCTGCGGCCCGCGGTGCTGCAGGGGTCCGGCGACGACTTCACGTATCTCGTCATGCCGATCCGCCTCCCCGGCTGAGGGCCGGGCGAGCGCGAGCACGACCTGATCGCCGAGACGGTCTCGCTGCGAAGCTTCCGCTCGTACGGGCAGCTCGAGCTCGCCCTTCGCCCCGGCCTCGTGCTCGCGGTCGGCCCGAACGGCGTCGGAAAGACGAATCTGCTCGAGGCGCTTCACGTCGCGACGCAGGGCTTCTCGCCGCGAACGCGGATCGATCAGCAGCTCGTCCGCTTCGGGGCCGACGGCGCTCGCGCGGCCGTGAGCGGCCGCCGCGGCGACGTCCGGCTCGAGCTCGAGGTGACGGTCCGTCCGCGGGAGGGGAAGCGCGCGCGTGTCAACGGCGCGCCGCTGCGGACGGCGGAACAGCTGCGAACGACCGTCTCGGCGCTCGTCTTCACGCCGGATCGCCTCGGCGTCGTCAAGGGCGCGCCCGCCGTGCGGCGGGCGTACGTCGACCGTGTGCTCGGGCGCCTGTCGCCGGCTCGGGCAGGCCTGCCGGCGGAGTACGGCGCCGCGGTCGCGCAGCGGAACGCCGCGCTGCGGCGAGCAGCCGCAGGTTTCTCGAGTCGTGATGCGATCGAGCCGTGGAGCGATCGTGTCGTCGCGCTCGGCGGGGAGCTCGTCGCGGCGCGGCTGGACGCGCTGGACGCGCTCGGGCCGCCGTTCCGCGAGCGCGCCGGCGAGCTCGGCCTCGACGAGGCGGCCGTCCGCTACGAGGGCGAGCCGCCGAGTCGTGAGGAGCTCGACGCACGACTCGACCGCGACCTCGATCGCGGCGCCACCTCGCTCGGCCCCCATCTCGACGACGTGCTCCTCTCCGCCGGCGGCCGGGAGCTCCGGACGTTCGGGTCGCAGGGCGAGCAACGGCTCGCGCTGCTCGCGCTCCTGCTCGCGGAGGCGGAGACGATCGTCGAGCGGACCGGCATCCCGCCGCTTCTCCTGCTCGACGACGTCCTTTCGGAGCTCGACCCGGGCCGCCGCCGCCTGCTCGCTGAGCATGTCCGCGGAGCGGGCCAGGCGCTCGTGACCGCGACCGACGCGGCGATGCTGCCGCTGGCGCCCGACCTCCTCGTCGAGGTCCGACCCGGGGCGGCGGTGGAGGCCGGCTGATGGAGCCGCTCGGCGAGGCGATTCGCGATGAGCTCCGCAGGGCCGGAGCGGAGACCCGCGCCGCGGACGACGTCGCCGCCGCCTGGCCCGAGGCGGTCGGCGAGGAGATCGCGCGCAACGCCTGGCCGATGCGCACGCAGGCCGACGGAACGCTTCTCGTCCACGTGCGCGACTCGATCTGGGGCTTCGAGCTCACGCAGCGGGCGCGCGAGATCTCGGAGCGGCTGCCGGGCGCGCCGCCGCTCCGGTTCGTGCCGGGACCGCTGCCCGAGCCGAGCCCGGCCCGGGCCGCGCCGGCCCCGGTCGAGCCGACGCCGGAGCAGGAGCGCGAGGCCACCGACCTGGCGGCCGCCATCGGCGATGGGAACCTGCGCGAATCTGTGGCGAAAGCGATAAAAGCAGCGCTCGCACGCCGCCCGGACGACCGCTCCGTCTGATACACTTCCCTGTGCCCGCAAATGCGGAATTTGCAGGGCTTTTTTCATGACTGAACAGGACTACACCGCAGCGGACATCACCGTGCTCGAGGGTCTCGAGCCGGTACGCCTGCGGCCGGGCATGTACATCGGCTCGACGGGCATTCGCGGCCTCCACCATCTGATCTACGAGGTCGTCGACAACTCGGTCGACGAGGCGCTCGCGGGGCGGAACGAGCGGATCGAGGTGACCCTTCATCCGGACCACTCCGTGACCGTCCGCGACTGGGGCTCCGGCATCCCGGTCGACGTCATGCCCGACCAGGGATTACCTGCGCTCACGGTCGTCCTGACGAAGCTCCATGCCGGCGGCAAGTTCGGCGGTCACGGCTACAAGGTCTCCGGCGGGCTCCACGGCGTCGGCGTCTCGGTCGTCAACGCGCTCTCCGAGCGGCTCGTCGCCGAGGTGCGCCGCGACGGCCACGTCTATCGGCAGGAGTTCGAGCGCGGTGCTCCGCTCGGCGACATGGAGATCGTCGGGAAGATGGAGCAGAGCGAGCCGACCGGCACGACGATCTCCTTCCTACCCGACTCCGACGTCTTCGAGGAGCTCGACGTCGACGCGGCGACGATCACGCAGCGGCTGCGCGAGACGGCCTTCCTCACGAAGGGCCTGCACATCAAGCTCGTCGACGAACGGGCAGACGGCAAGACCGTCGAGTTCCACTACGAGGGCGGCATCCGCGACTTCGTCACGCACATCAACGAGGCGAAGGACGCGATCCACCGCCACATCGTCTACTTCGAAGGCGAGACCGACCAGGGCGCGGTCGAGGTGGCGATGCAGTGGAACGGCTCGTACCAGGAGTCGGTCTTCACGTTCGCGAACAACATCAACACCGTCGAGGGCGGCTCGCACCTCTCCGGCTTCCGCAGCGCCCTGACCCGCACGCTCAACGCGAAGGCGCAGGATCTGAAGCTCCTGAAGAAGGAGGAGAGCCTCGACGGCGAGGACGTCCGCGAAGGGCTCGCCGCGGTCGTCTCCGTGAAGCTCCAGAACCCGCAGTTCGAGGGGCAGACGAAGACGAAGCTCGGCAATCCCGGGATCGAGGGCCTCGTCCAGACGACGGTCAACGCGGGCCTGTCCCAGTTCCTCGAAGAGAACCCGCAGGACGCGCGCGCGATCTGCAACAAGGCGATCGCGGCGATGCGCGCGCGCCTCGCGGCGCGGAAGGCGCGCGAGCTGACGCGGCGCAAGGCGGCGCTCGACAGCTCCTCGCTGCCGGGCAAGCTCGCCGACTGCTCGAGCCGCGACCCGGAGTCGACCGAGCTCTTCATCGTCGAGGGCGACTCCGCGGGCGGGCCGGCGAAGCAGGGCCGCGACCGCACCTACCAGGCGATCCTGCCGCTGCGCGGGAAGATCATCAACAGCGAGAAGAACCGGATCAACAAGGTGCTCTCGAACGCGGAGATCCAGGCGATGATCACCGCGATCGGCACCGGCATCGGCGACGAGTTCGACATCTCCGGCCTCCGCTACCACCGGGTCATCGTCATGACCGACGCCGACGTCGACGGCGCCCACATCCGCACGCTCGTCCTCACGTTCCTCTACCGGCACATGCGCGAGCTGTTCGAGAGCGGGCACGTCTACATCGCCGTACCGCCGCTCTACAAGGTGAAGATCGGCCGGCAGGAGTTCTACTTCGAGAAGGACTCGCAGCTCGAGGACCTGCTCGTGCGCGAGCGCTTCGGCGAGCTCGAGGCCACCGACCGCGCGGGCACCGAGGTGAAGCTGACCGAGGCCCGCTGGAAGCGCTTCGTCGGCGCGCTCGCCGAGCTGGAAGGGTGGACGGCGCGGCTGCGTTCCGACTACGGGCATCACGCTGCCGACCTGGCGGTCTCCCACCGGCTGGTCGAGCTCGACGCGACGACGCCGGCCGAGCTCGAGACGGCGATCGCGGCGCTGCCGCCGAACGGGTACAAGCTCTCCGTCCTCGAACGCGACGAGCACGGCCTGCACGTCAAGGTGGTGGAGGAGGAGACGTCGGCCGCGCAAACCGTCGTGCTCACGACCGAGCTGCTCTCGTCTCCGATCTACGAGAACCTGCGACGCGCGTACCAGAAGCTCGTCGAGCTGATCGGGGCGCCGCCGTTCTCCCTCGCGCTCGGGAAGAAGCGGGCCGTGGCGGGCGGGTTCTCCGCTCTGCGCGCGGAGGCGCTCGAGCTCGCCAAGGAAGAGGGCGTCCAGCGCTACAAGGGCCTCGGCGAGATGAACGCCGACGAGCTCTGGGACACGACGATGGATCCCGCCAAGCGGCTGCTGATCCGCGTGGACGTCGAGGACGCGCACGCCGCCGACCGGCTGATGTCGATGCTCATGGGCGAGCAGGTCGAGCCGCGGCGCGTCTTCATCGAGGAGAACGCCAAGGACGTGAAGTTCCTTGACGTCTAGGAGTAGGCATGTCTGAGGTCGAGACCGGAGCGCTCGGGCCGGGCCGCATCGAGCCGCGCGAGCTCGAGCAGGAGATGCGCTCGAGCTTCCTCGACTACGCGATGAGCGTGATCGTGTCGCGCGCGCTCCCGGACGTGCGCGACGGGCTGAAGCCGGTGCACCGGCGCGTGCTCTACGCGATGCATGAGGGAGGCCTGCAGCCGAACCGGCCGCGGGTGAAGTCGGCGAGCGTCGTCGGGGACGTGATGAAGAGCTTCCACCCGCACGGCGATCTCGCGATCTACGACACGCTCGTGCGGCTCGCGCAGCCGTTCTCGCTCCGCTATCCGCTCGTCGATCCGCAGGGCAATTTCGGGTCGATCGACGACGACCCACCGGCCGCGATGCGGTATACGGAAGCTCGTCTCGCGCGGATCGCGACCGAGCTCCTGCGCGACATCGACGCCGACACCGTCGACTTCGGGCCGAACTACGACGGCCGGCGCCGCGAGCCCCTCGTCCTGCCTTCACGCTTCCCGAACCTGCTCCTGAACGGCGCAGCCGGGATCGCGGTCGGGATGGCCACGAACATGCCGCCCCACCATCTCGGGGAGACGGTCGACGCCGTCATCGCGATGATCGACGACCCCGAGATCAACGTCGACGGCCTGATGAAGCACGTCAAGGGGCCCGACTTCCCCACCGGCGCGATCGTCGTCGGCCGCAGCGGCATCCGCGACGCGTACCGCACGGGCCGCGGCCGCATCGTCATGCGCGCGCGGGCGCACATCGAGGAGCTGCGCGGCGGCAAGTCGGCGATCGTCGTCACGGAGCTGCCGTACGGCGTCAAGAAGGGCGGCGACACGGGTGTGATCCGCAAGATCGCCGACCTCGTCCAGGACAAGGTGCTGACCGAGATCAGCGATCTCGCCGACCACTCCGACCGGACGGGGATGCGCATCCAGATCGAGCTGAAGCGCGATGCCGTGCCGCAGGTCGCGCTCAACAAGCTCTTCAAGCACACACCGCTGCAGAGCACGTTCGGCTACAACGCCGTCGCGCTCGTCGACGGCGTCCCCCGGACGCTCTCGCTCCTCGAGCTCGTCACGCACTATCTCGACTTCCAGCGCGAGGTCGTCACCCGGCGCTCGAAGGACGAGCTGCGCAAGGCCGAGGCGCGCGCACACGTCCTCGAGGGCTATCTCATCGCGCTCGACTCGATCGATGCGATCGTCGCGCTCATCCGCGCGGCGGCCGACAGGGAAGAAGCGGAGACGCAGCTGATCGAGCAGTTCTCGCTCTCCGAGACGCAGGCGAACGCGATCCTCGAGATGCGCCTGTCTCGCCTCACCGGGCTCGCCCGCAAGGAGGTCGAGGACGAGCACCGCGACCTCACGGAGCGGATCGCCGAGCTGCGGGCGCTCCTCGGCGACCCGGCGAAGATCGACGCCGTCATCCGCGAGGAGCTGCTCGAGATCAAGGGGATCTACGGGCGCAACGACGATCGCCGCACCGAGATCGTCGCCGCCGAGGAGGAGCTCGAGCTCGAGGACCTGATCGCTGAAGAGGACATGGTGATCGCGATCACCCGCTCCGGCTACATCAAGCGGCTGCCCGTGACGACCTACCGCGAGCAGCGGCGCGGCGGCATCGGAGTCATGGGGATGGAGCTGAAGGAGGACGACTACATCGAGCATCTCTTCGTCGCCTCGACGCACGACTACATCCTCTTCTTCACGAACGTCGGGAAGGTCTACCGGCTCAAGGTGCACGAGCTGCCGCTCGGCTCCCGCCAGTCGAAGGGTCGCGCGATCGTCAACCTGCTGCCGTTCCGCCAGGACGAGCAGGTGCGCGCCGTGATCCAGACGCGGAGCTTCGAGGAGGCGCGCTACCTCGTGTTCGCGACGAAGAACGGCGTCGTCAAGAAGACCGAGCTCGCCGCGTACAACACGCCGCTCAAGGCGGACGGGATCATCGCGATCAAGATGCGCGACGGCGACGAGCTCGTCGGCGTTCGCCACTCGTCCGGCAGCGACGACCTGCTCATGGTCTCGAAGAAGGGCCAGGCGATCCGCTTCCACGAGACGGATGCCCGCCCGATGGGCCGCGACACGTCCGGCGTCGCCGGGATGAAGCTCCGCTCCGGTGACGAGGTGATCTCGATCAACATCGCCGAGGACGACTCCGACCTGCTCGTCGTGACCGAGAACGGATTCGGCAAGCGGACACGCGTCTCGGAGTACCCCGTCAAGGGCCGGGGCGGCATGGGCGTCAAGACCGTGCAGCTGACCGAGGCCCGCGGCTATCTCGTCGGGGCGCGCGTCGTTCGCGACGGCTACCAGGTGATGCTCATCTCCACCGGCGGGACGGTCATCAAGATCCCGGTCGAGGACGTGAAGCGGCTGGGCCGCGCGACGCAGGGCGTGATCGTGATGCGTCTGCGCGGCGACGACGAGACCGTATCGGCGCTCGCGCCGGTCGTCGAGGCGGAAAACGCGAACGGCGACGAGGCGGAGGCCGAACCGGCGTCTGACTGACGCAGCCCGCTCTTCCCAAGTACGAGTCGGCGTTCTATAACTCACAAGCGAGGGGTCCCACGTCCGACTCGGCAAGGGCGGTACATGGCGATAAGCCGGCAAGTCGATCTTCTCGAGCCCATCAACCTGGCGGAGCACCTCGACAAGGTCGAGCTCTACCTCGGGCAGGTGTGCCAGATCGCAGGCATCTCGAAGATGCAGCTCGACTACTGGACGAACAAGGCGCAGATCCCGACGAAGGGCAAGAAGCAGCGGATCTACGACATCGACGCCCTCGAGACCGTGATGCTGATCAAGCAGGCGAAGGACAAGGGCCTCAACCTCGGCGCCGCGATCGAGGCGGCGCGACGCTTCCGCGAGCAGCGCAGCGGCTAGCAGCGCTAGCGGGTCGCGTGCGCCTGCTGCCACGCGTCGTAGCCGTGCTCGAGCTCGAGCAGGATCGCGGCGAGCAGTGGCGCGCGCTCCCGCTCGCGACCCGTCTCGAGCAAGAGCGACGTCGGCGGCTTGGGCGTGTCCGCGGGCAGGTCGTCCTCTGTCTGGTTGACGTTCACGCCGATCCCGAGCACGACGCGGCCCGGCACGGCTTCCGGCAGCACGCCCACGACCTTTCGGCCCGCGACGAGCACGTCGTTGGGGTGGCCGAGCTCGGCCGGGATCCCGGTCTCGCTGCGCAAGGCCGCGGCGACCGCCTCGCCGGCGACGAGGGAGAGCTCCGGCCAGAGCGGCATCGGCGTCCGCGGCCGGAGCTGCACGGAGAAGAGGAGCGCCTTCCCGGCGGGTGCGAGCCAGACGCGGCCGAGCCGCCCGCGGCCCGCCGTCTGTACGTCCGTTGCGACGGTCGCGCCCTCGGGATCGTCTGCCGCCACGAGACGCTGCGTCGACTCGCACTCCTCGACGAAGCGGAACGGCCGGCCCAGGCGTCCGCGCAGCAGCGGCAGTACGACCTCCGGAGCCAGGTCCGACACGCCTGCTTAGACTAGTGCCGCCGTGAAGTCGATCCGCCAGCCGCTGCGCCAGCAGCTTCCGCTCGACTACGAGAGCCTCAGCGATCCGGTTCTCGTGACCCGCGCGAAAGCGGGCGACCGCGCCGCGCTCGAGGCCCTCTGCGCCCGCCACGCCCCCCGCGTGGAGCGGCTCGCGCGGCACCTGCTTCGCGATCCGGAGGACGCGCGCGACGCGGCACAGGACGCGCTTGCGAAGCTCTGCGTCCGCCTGCCGCAGTTCCGCGGCGAGTCGCAGTTCTCGACCTGGCTGCACCGGCTCGTGGTGAACACGTGCCGGGATGCGGCCGAGCGCCGCAAGGCTCGCGCTCACGAGCCGCTGCCGGAAGAGCTCGGCGTGACCGACGAGAACGATCCCGTCCGCGGCGCGCACATCTCGGAGCTACGGCAGGAGCTCTGCGAGTCGCTCGCCGGCATCTCGCCGGCGCAGGCGCAGGTGATCGTCCTCCGCGACGCGCTCGGCTATACGTTCGAGGAGATCGCCTCGGCGGCGGGGATCCCGGTCGGGACGGCGAAGTGCCACGCTCACCGCGGCCGCAACCGGCTTCGCGAGCGGCTCCAGTCCCGCGACGTCGCGTGAGCCTGCCTGCGCCTCCGTTCGGCCGCGAGGAGATCGAGGCGATCATTCCGCACCGGCCGCCGTTCCTGCTCGTCGACGAGATCCTCGAGCTCGAGCCCGGCCGGCGCGTTCGCGGACGGCTCACGGTCCCCGCCGACGGCTGGTGGTTCCCCGGCCACTTTCCCGGCCGGCCGGTGATGCCCGGCGTGCTGACGGTCGAGGCGATCGCGCAGTGCGGCGCCGTGGCCGTGCTCTCCGACGAGGCGAATCGCGGCAAGATCCCGTTCTTCGCCGGCATCGACGACTGCCGCTTCAAGCGGGTCGTGGAGCCGGGCGATCCGCTCGATCTCGAGTGCGAGTTCGTGCGGGTGCGCGGCCCGATCGCGAAGGGGCAGGGCCGGGCGAGCGTCGCCGGCGACGTCGCGGTCGAGGCGATGCTGACCGTCTTCGTCGGCGAGGCGGAGCAGTGATCGCCGCAGCCCGCAGCGACGTCCACGTCTCGATCACCGGTCTCGGCGCCTATGCGCCCGAGCGCGTGGTCGCGAACGACGAGCTCGCCCGGATGGTCGACACCTCCGACGAGTGGATCGTCGAGCGCACCGGCATCCGCGAACGGCGCATCGCCGCCGAGGACCAGGCGCTCTCGGATCTCGCGCTGCCCGCGGCCGAGCAGGCGCTCGAGCAGGCCGGGCTGGCGGGGAAGGACGTCGACCTGCTCATCGTCGCCACGGTCACGCCGGACATGCTGTTCCCGTCCACCTCTGCGCTCCTCGCCGACCGGCTCGGGGCGGCGGACGCGGCCGCGTACGACCTCTCCGCCGGCTGCACGGGCTTCATGTACGCGATCGTGCAGGCGTACGGGATGCTCGCCGGCGGCCTCGCGCGACGGGCGCTCGTCGTCGGCGGCGACGTGCTCTCGCGCATCCTCGACTGGAGCGATCGCTCGACGGTCGTCCTGTTCGGCGACGGCGCGGGCGCGGTCGTGCTCGAGCCGTCCGAGGACGCGGGTTTCCTCGGCTTCGAGCTCGGCGCTGACGGCGCGGGCGGCGACAGCCTCTGGCTGCCCGGCAGCGGCTCGCGCCTGTTCGAGACTCCCGATCGTTTCGTGAAGATGAACGGCCGCGAGGTCTTCAAGTTCGCGACCCGCGTCCTCGTCGACTCCGCCCAGGCGGTGCTCGAACGCTGCGGCACGTCGATCGATGAGGTCGACGTCTACGTGCCGCATCAGGCAAACGTTCGTATCATCGACCACGCAACCAAGAAGCTCGGCATCCCGTCGGATCGGGTGGTGGTGAACGTCGACCGCTACGGGAACACGTCGTCCGGCTCGATCCCGCTCGCGCTCAGGGATGCGGAGGCGGAAGGCAGGCTTCGGCCGGGAAAGCTCGTACTGATGACGGGAATGGGCGCCGGACTGACCTGGGGGAGTGCACTCATGCGGTGGACGAAGGAGAGCGGATGACGAAGATCGCGTTCTGCTTCCCCGGGCAGGGGTCGTTCGAGGTCGGCATGGGACGTGATTTCGCCGAGGCTGTGCCGGCTGCGAAAGAGGTGTTCGAGCGCGGCAGCGAGGCGAGCGGCCTCGATCTGCAGCGGCTGTGCTTCCACGCCGAGCCGGAGGAGCTGTTCGACACGGCGGTTCAGCAGCCGGCGCTCGTCGCCACCTCCCTCGCGATGCTCGCAGCGCTGCGCGAGCACGGGATCGAAGCAGACTTCGTGATCGGCCATTCCGTCGGCGAGTTCGCGGCGCTCGCGGCCGCCGAGGCGATGACGGTGGACGAGGCGATCGCTCTCGTGCGCGAGCGCGGCCTTGCGATGGCCGAGGCGGCGGCGCAGCATCCCGGGTCGATGGCGGCGATCCTCGGCCTTGCGGACGAGGTCGTGGAGGGGCTCTGCAAGCGAATCCTCGGCGTCTGGCCGGCGAACTACAACTGCCCGGGCCAGATCGTCGTCTCCGGCGAGAACTCCGCGGTGGACGAGTGCATCGAGCGCGCGCAGGACCAGGGCGCGCGGCGCGCGGTGAAGCTCAAGGTCTCCGGCGCGTTCCACTCACCGCTCGTCGCGCGCGCATCCGACCGGCTGCGTCCCGCGATCGAGCGCGTGCGCTTCCAGGAGCCGGTCGCTCCCTTCATGTCGACCGTGACCGCGCGGCTCGAGTCGGCACAACGGATCGGGCCGCTCCTCGTCGACCAGCTCACCGCGCCCGTGCGCTTCACGCAGTCGGCGACCGAGCTGATGCGGGGTGGAGTGCGCACCTTCGTCGAGGTAGGGCCCGGCAACGTCCTCTCGGGGCTCGTGAAGCGGATCGACCGGAGCGTCAAGGCCGTCTCGGTCAACAGCCTCGAGACGCTCGAGCGGCTGCCCGAGCTGCTCGCCGCCGAGCATTCGTGAGCCGCGCTTGACGTTCTGCTCGCTCGCTGGGCGGCGTGCGCTCGTCACCGGCGCGTCGAAGGGGATCGGACGCGCGATCGCCGAGGAGCTCGCGCGCGCGGGCGCCGAGGTCGTCGTCGGCTACCGCGCCGGCGCCGAGGAGGCCGGAGAGCTCGCCGCCGCGATCGGCGGGCGTGCGGTGCAGGCCGACGTGTCGAGCGCGGACGAGGCGGCACGACTCGTCGAGGAGGCCGGCGACCTCGACATCCTCGTCAACAACGCCGGGCTCACGCGCGACGGCCTCCTGGCGCGGATGTCCGACGACGACTGGCGCACGGTGCTCGAGACGAACCTCTCCTCCGTCTTCTACACGTGCCGCGCGGTCTGCCGGCCGATGCTGCGCAAGCGCGCCGGGGCGATCGTCAACGTCTCCTCGATCGTCGGCGTCCACGGCAACTGGGGCCAGACGAACTACGCGGCGTCGAAGGCCGGGATCATCGGCTTCACGAAGTCGCTCGCCCGCGAGCTCGGCAGCCGCGGCGTGCGCGCGAACGTCGTCGCGCCCGGCTACGTCCGCACGCGGCTGACGGAGGTGCTGCCCGAGGAGGCGACGGCGGCGATGCTCGGGAACACGCCGCTCGGGCGCCTCGGCGAGCCGTCCGACGTGGCGGGCGCTGTACGCTTCCTCTGCTCCGACGAGGCCGCGTTCATTACCGGAGAGGTGCTGCTCGTCGACGGCGGACTGGGAATGTGAGCGACAACGGGGGATCACTCAACGGGCGCAGACGCGTCGTCATCACCGGGCTGGGTGCGGTGTCGCCGCTCGGCCTGAGCGCCGAGGAATCGTGGTCGAACCTGCTCGCCGGCGAGACGGGCGCGGCCGAGATCACGCACTTCGACCACTCCGAGTATCCCGTCCACTTCGCCTGCGAGGTGAAGGACTTCGATCCGACGGAGTGGATCGACCGGAAGGCCGCCAGGCGAATGGATCGGT
The DNA here is from genome assembly GCA_035517075.1 of Gaiellaceae bacterium. Lineage (GTDB taxonomy): Bacteria > Actinomycetota > Thermoleophilia > Gaiellales > Gaiellaceae > Palsa-739. Next base: position 20,678 of record DATIZN010000006.1, read on the forward strand.
TCACGCACCTGGTCCTCGCCGCGGCGCGCCAGGCCGAGGCCGACTCCGGGCTCGAGATCGCGAAGGAGGCCGAGCGGATCGGGGCGACGATCGGGACCGGCATCGGCGGGCTCGAGTCGTTCCAGGAGTGCTACGACACCCTCGCCGCGCGCGGGCCCGACCGCGTGAATCCGTTCTCGATCCCGGCGATCATCCCGAACCTCGGCGCCGGCTGGGTCTCGATCGAGCTCGGCACCCGCGGCCCGCTCCTCTCCGAGTGCACCGCGTGCGCGGCGTCGAACATGGCGATCGGAGACGGGATGGACGCGATCCGGCTCGGTCGTGCGGACGTCATGCTCTGCGGCGGCACCGAGGCGGCGGTCTGCAAGGTCGGCATCGCCGGGTTCGGGGCGATGCGCGCGCTCTCGCGGCGGAACGACGACCCGAAGCGAGCGTCGCGGCCGTTCGACGCCGAGCGCGACGGCTTCGTGATGGGCGAGGCGGGCGCCGTGCTCGTGCTCGAGGAGCTCGGGCATGCGAAGGCGCGCGGGGCGAAGATCTATGCCGAGGTCGCAGGCTACGGCCTCTCCTCCGACGCGAAGCACATCACCGAGCCCGATCCGACAGGCCCGGTGACGGCGTTCAAGATGGCGCTCGCCGACGCCGGCGTCGGCTCCGACGAGATCGACTACATCAACGCGCACGCCACCTCGACGCCGATCGGCGACTCGTCCGAGACGCAGATGCTCAAGCTCGCGCTCGGCGAGGAGAACGCGTACAAGACGCCGGTCTCCGGGACGAAGGGCGCCACCGGGCACTGCCTCGGGGCGGCCGGCGCGATCGAGGCGACGTTCACGACGCTGGCCGTGCGGGACGGCAAGCTGCCGCCGACGATCAACTACGAGGTCGAAGATCCGAGCTGCGACCTCGACTACGTGCCGAACGAGTCTCGCGACGCGGACGTGAGGGTCGCGGTCTCGAACAGCTTCGGCTTCGGCGGCCACAACGCCTGCGTCGTCTTCGAGCGCTACGAGGAGTAGTCCCTCCGCCCAGCTAGGGTCAGGTCGTGGAGCGCTGGGCGACCTTCGACTGCTACGGCACGCTGATCGACTGGAACACCGGGATCGGCCGCGAGCTCGAGCGGCTGTTCGGGGCGGACCGCGTCCCGGAGCTCCTGCACGCCTACCACGAGCTCGAGCCGCAGCTCCAGCGCGAGGATCCGAGTCGCAGCTACCGCGACGTGACGACGCTCGCGCTCGCTCGTCTCGGCGCGCCGGCCGGCGAGACGGACGCGCTGGCACGCTCGCTTCCCGGCTGGCCGCCCTTCCCGGAGGTGCCGGCCGCGCTCGACGAGGCGCGCGCCCGCGGCTGGCGCCTCGCCGTGCTCTCGAACAGCGACCGCGATCTGATCGACGAGTCGCTCGCGTGCATCGGCGTTCCGTTCGACCGCTCGCTCGTCGCCTCGGAGATCGACTCGTACAAGCCGGCGCCGGCGCACTGGGAAGAGTTCTTCGGCCGCAGCGGCGCGAAGCGAGAGGCGCACGTCCACGTCGCGGCGAGCCTCTTCCACGACATCGCTCCGGCGACCGGCCTCGGGCTCCGCACGGTCTGGATCAACCGCCTGGGCGAGGCTGCCGAGCCGCAGCCGGACGTCGAGCTCCGCTCGCTCGACGGCCTCGCCGACGCTCTCGACTCGCTCGTCCCGTGAGCGTCCGGCCGGCCACGAGCGACGATCTTCCCGCGATCGCCGAGCTGTTCGGCTCGGTCGAGGAGGCGGTCCTCGGCCGCCCGTCGCTGCTCGACGCGACCGCCGTGGCCGGCTGGCTGCACGGCGTCGCGTTCGAGACGAACACCTGGCTGGTCGAAGAAGGCGGCGAGCTCGTCGCGGGCGCCTTCGGCAGGACTTTCGGGGAACGGGGCAACTCCGCGGGCGCGGTGCGACCGACGGCATGGGGACTCGGGCACGGCACGCGGCTCCTCGAGCGCCTCGAAGCCCGCTTCGCGGAGGAGGACGTGCAGCGCATCCACGCGTGGACGGTCGCCGGCGACGAGGCGGCGAACGAGCTCTTTCTCGGTCGCGGCTACCGCGAGGTGCGCCGCTTCTGGGACATGGCGATCGACCTCGGGGAGGAGCCTCCCCCCGAGGCGGCGGTCCCCGTCGAGCCGTTTCGCGAGGAGGATGCGCGGGCGTTCCACGCGGCGCTCGAGGAGGCGTTCTCGGCTCACTGGGAGCACAGTCCGGAGACCTTCGAGGAGTGGTGGGAGCGGCAGCGCGCGCGGCCCAACTTCGACCCGTCGGTCTGGTTCATGATCCGCGACGGCGGCGAGATCGCTGGTGCGACGCGAAACGATCCGGACGTCGCCGGCGGCGGCTACGTCGGCGCGCTCGGCGTGCGGCCTGCCTGGCGTGGCCGAGGGTACGGACGGGCGCTGCTCCTCCACAGCTTCCGTGAGTTCCACCGGCGAGGCTTTCGGCGCGTGACCCTCGGCGTCGACGCGGCGAACGCGACCGGGGCGACGCAGCTGTACGAGAGTGTCGGCATGCACGTCGACCTCGAGAGCGTCGTCTGGGAGAAGATGCTCTCGCCGTGAGCCTCCTGCGGGCGAAATGTCCGACCTGCCGCGCCCTCACCGCGGTCGCGGTCGACGACCGGTACGAGTGCCACTCGTGCGGACGGACGTTCGCGGCCGGGATGATCCGCGTTCCGCGCGCGTGGGGCGACGGCGGCGAGGCGATGATCGAGGCAGCGGCGCTGCCGCTCGACTACCCCGAGGTGGCCGTCGTCGAAGAGGACGCGCTCGCGGCGCAGACGCTCGCCGTCGCGTCGGACCTGCCGCGGCGGCCGCTGATCCTCGGCGGTTGCTGCTGCTCGCACGTCGGCGCGATCGAAGGGCTCGCCGCGCGTCACCACCCACTCGGCGTGATCTGGCTCGACGCGCACGGCGACCTCAACACTCCCGAGTCCTCGCCTTCCGGCAACGCATGGGGGATGCCGCTCCGGATGGTGCTCGACCACGGCGCCGTCGAGCCGGGCCTCGTCGCGCTCTGGGGTGCGAGGAACCTCGATCCGCCGGAGGTGGAGTTCATCGCCGCGGCCGGCATCGGCGACGATCCCGAGCTCGTGCTCGCCGCGGCCGACGCCGTCTACGTCGCGTTCGACGCCGACGTTCTGGACCCGGACGAGCTCGCGGTGTTCATGCCCGAGCCCGACGGGCCGACGCTCGCGGACGTCGAGCGTCTCATGATCCGCGTCCGGGAGAGCGGCAAGCTCGCGGGCGCCGGCCTGACCGGGCTCGCGCCGGATCCGGCCAACGTCGAGAAGCTCGAGCGCCTCACCACCGCGCTCGGCCTCTAGGCTCGACAAGACATAGCACGGTTGCTATGAGTTCCGACATGGCTCGGAACACGTACGACGAGGAGACGGCGGCAGCGTTCAAGGCGTCCCGCGAGATCCCTCGCGACGGACTCCTCGAGTGGCGAGAGGCGATCCGCCGCCAGCTCCACCCGACACCGGCGATGACGCTGCTCGACATCGGGGCCGGAACGGGCGCGTTCGCGGCCGCCTTCGCGGACTGGTTCGGCGTCCGCGTCGTTGCCGTCGAGCCGTCGGCGGCGATGCGGGCCCACATTCCGCGGGCGGCGGGCATCGAGGTGGTCGAGGGAGATGCGACCGTGCTGCCGCTGCCGGACGAGTCCGCCGACGGCGCCTGGCTCTCCCTCGTGATCCATCACGTCCTCGACCTCGCGGCTGCGGCGCACGAGATCCGCCGTGTTCTGCGGCCCGGCGCCCCCGTCTTGATTCGGCAAGGCTTCCCGGACCGGTACGAGCCGGCCGGGAGCCTGAAGCAGGACGGGATCGAGCTGATCCGGTGGTTCCCCGAGACGGCCCGGACGGCCAACACCTTCCCTTCGCTCGCCGAGACGTGCGCCGCATTCGCGACGGCGGGGTTCCGGCAGGAGGCGATCGAGCAGGTGCGCGACATCCGTGCGGGCAGTCTTGAGGACTTCCTCGGCCAGGTCGATCGGCTTCGGCGCGCGGACACGACGATGCGCAATCTCACCGAGCACGAGTTCCTCCGCGGCAAGGAGCGCCTGCGCCGCGCCGTCCGGCAGGCCGACAGACGGGGAGGCGCGGAGCCGCGGAGCAACTGGCTCGACCTCCTCGTGCTGCGCTGACGCCGTCCGACGCGCAACCGCCTTCCGCGGGTGTAGGTCTAAGCTGGCGACGTGGCGAAGATCGACGTCTCGATCGAGACCAACGACGCACCGGCGCCCGCGCCGAACCACCCGAACACCTGCCCGAGCTGCCACTCGCACTATCGCGACGACGAGCTCGAGCAGAGCCTCTGGGTCTGCGGGCAGTGCGGGCATCACTTCCCGATGCGTGCGCCGGCCCGGATTGCGGCGCTCGCCGACCCCGGCACGTTCGCCGAGGAGGCGACCGGGCTCCACTCCGAGGACGCGCTCGAGTTCTTCGACCTTCGCCCGTACTCCGAGCGTCTCGCCCAGGCCGAGATGTCGACCGGCCTCTCCGACGCGATGGTGATCGGGAGCGCGGCGATCGAGGGCCGGCGCACGATGCTCGCCGTCATGGACTTCAAGTTCATGGGCGGCTCGATGGGGAGCGTCGTCGGCGAGAAGCTCTCGCGCGCCTGCGACGCTGCCGCCGAGGGCGGAATGCCGCTCGTCGCCGTCACGAGCTCGGGCGGTGCGAGGATGCAGGAGGGGATCCTCGCGCTGATGCAGCTCCCGAAGACGGTCGCGGCCGTCGAGGATCTCCACGACTCCGGCCAGGCGATGATCTCGGTGATGACCCACCCGACGACGGGCGGCGTCCTCGCGAGCTTCGCGACGCTCGGCGACGTCCTGCTCGCGGAGCCGAACGCGCTCATGTCCTTTGCAGGACCGCGCGTCGTCCAGGAGATCACGCGCGAGAAGCTTCCCGACGACTTCGGCCGGGCCGAGCAGAACCTCCGCTTCGGGCACATCGACGCGATCGTGGCGCGACCGGAGCTGCGGCCGACCCTCGCGAAGCTGTTGAGGCTCTTCGATGCCCCCGAGTGAGCACGAGCTGCGGCTGCGCGAACGGCTCGGCCGGCTGAGGAGCCTGCCGCTCCTCGGCGGCGCGCGTCTCTCGGGAGAGCTCGAGCGGCTGCAGCGCCAGATCGAGCGGATCGGCGAGCCGGCGACGGACGAGGAGATCTGGCGCAAGGTCGAGCTGGCCCGGCACGATCAGCGCCCGTACACCCTCGACTACGTCGAACGACTCCTCGACGATTGGTTCGAGCTGCACGGCGACCGGGCGCTCGGCGACGACGGGGCGATGATCGCCGGCCTCGGCAAGCTCGACGGCCGTACCGTCGTCGTCGTGGGACAGCAGAAGGGCCGCGACATCCGCGAGCGCGCGAGCCGTCGCTTCGGCATGCCGAACCCGGAGGGCTACCGGAAGGCGATGGACGCGATGGAGCTCGCCGACCGGCACGGCTTTCCGGTCGTCACGCTCGTCGACACGCCCGGCGCATACCCGGGCGTCGGGGCCGAGCAGCACGGGCAGGGCGGGGCGATCGCCCGGTCGCAGGCGACGATGGCGCGCCTGCAGGTGCCGACGATCGCGTGCGTGATCGGCGAGGGAGGCTCGGGCGGCGCGATCGCGATCGCTCTCGCCGACCGCGTCCTCATGCAGGAGAACGCGATGTACTCGGTCATCTCGCCCGAGGGCTGCGCGGCGATCCTCTGGCGCGACGCCGGCCAGGCGAAGAAGGCGGCGGCCGCGTTCAAGCCCGACGCGATCCACTGTCTCGAGCTCGGCGTGATCGACGACATCGTCCCCGAGCCGGCGGGCGGCGCGCACCTCGACCACGACGAGGCGGCACGGCTCCTCGGCGAGGCGTTGCGCGAGGCCCTCGCGGAGTTCGAGGGAATCCCGGGCGATGAGCTGCGCCGGACCCGGCGAGCGCGGTTCCGCTCGCTCGGCGTCTACGCCTAGGACAGGTTCCTGCAGGTTTAGCGAGATTTTACCGGGGTCCGAACGCGCACTGTCCACAGCGTCCACAGGCTTATCCCCGGGCATGCATCTGTTGTGTGAACGATAGGAATATGACTCGAGGCCGACAAAATGTGCCGGCTCGAGCTCGACCTCCCGGCCGCCGCTCGGGGAGTCGGTGGAGCGGAACGCGGGCTTGGCGTGTAAGAAGAGCCTCGTGAGCCTGCGCGAGTACGGGCGGAAGCGAAGGCCGGGCGAGACGCCCGAGCCGTTCGGCGGCGGCCGGGGCGACGACGGATCGGCGCCGATCTTCGTCGTCCAGCGCCACGACGCGCGCCGGCTCCACTACGACTTCCGGCTCGAGCGCGACGGCGTTCTCGCGTCGTGGGCCGTGCCGAAGGGCATCCCGCTCGACCCGGGCGAGCAGCATCTCGCGGTCCATGTCGAGGATCACCCGCTCGAGTACGGAAGCTTCGAGGGTGAGATCCCCGCGGGCAACTACGGCGCGGGGACGGTCGAGATCTGGGACCGCGGGACGTACGAGCTCCTCGAGGAGAAGCGCGACGGCGGGCTCACCGTGCGGCTGCACGGAGAGCGGCTGCGCGGCATGTGGGCGCTCGTGCCGGCGAGGCTCTCCGGCGATCCCAAGAACTGGCTCATCCTCCGGAAGCGCGAGGACGGCGGCGGAAGAGGCGCAGCCGAGCGGCGTCTCTACGAGCCGATGCTCGCCACGCTCGTGCAGTCGCTTCCCTCCGATGACGGCTGGCTGTTCGAGCCGAAGTGGGACGGATACCGCGCGCTCGGGTACGTTCGGAGCGGCGACGCGACGCTCCGCTCGCGCCGGGGCAACGACCTGACCGGCCGCTTCGCGGCGGTGGCGAAGGAGCTCCCGAAGGCGCTGCGCTCCCCCGATGCGGTCGTCGACGGCGAGGTGTGCGCGCTCGACGAGAGCGGCCGGCCGAGCTTCTCGGCGATGCAGCAGGGGTCGCAACGCCTCGTCTACGAGCTGTTCGACCTGCTCGAGCTCGACGGGGAGCCGCTTGTCGGGCTCGCGCTGACCGAGCGCCGCAAACGCCTCGAGGCGCTCGTCGGCGCGTCGGCGCTCGTCCAGGTCTCGGGGGCGTTCGAGGACGGGGACGCGCTGCTCGAGGCGGCGCGCGAGCAGCACCTCGAGGGCGTGATGGCCAAGCGGGCGGCGTCGCGCTACCAGGAGGGGAGGCGGGGCCGCGACTGGCTGAAGGTGAAGACGCACGGCCGCCAGGAGTTCGTGGTCTGCGGCTGGACGAAGGGCCAGGGACGGCGCTCCGGAACCTTCGGCTCGCTCGTCCTCGGCGTGCGCCGCGGCGGCGAGTGGGCCTGGGTCGGGAACGTCGGCACGGGCTTCACCGAGCGGGTGATCGACGACCTGCTCGCACGGCTCGAGCCGCTCCGGCGAGAGACGACGCCGTTTCCCGCCGAGCCGAAGATGCCGAAGGTGCGGAAGGGCGACGTCGTCTGGGTCGAGCCGGAGCTCGTCTGCGAGGTCGAGTTCCTCGAGTGGACGCACGACGGGCACCTGCGCGCTCCGTCGTTCCAGGGGCTGCGAGACGACAAGGCCCCCGTGGCGGTGCGGCGCGAGGAGCCGGTCGAGGCGGAGGAGGACGGCGTCCGGCTGTCGAACCTCGACAAGCTCTTCTGGCCGGAGGAGGGAGTCACGAAGGGCGATCTGATCGACTACTACCGCGCGATCGCGCCCGTCCTCGTCCCGCATCTCCGCCGGCGACCGTTCACGATGCGCCGCTACCCCGACGGCGCGTACGGCAAGGCGTTCTTCCAGAAGGACGCACCGAAGCACATGCCCGAGTGGATCCCGCGCTTCCGCGTGCAGGTGTCGACGCGGGAGCGGCCGCCGCGGCAGCGGTGGATCGACGCGCCGCTCGTGAACGACGCCCGGGCGCTCCTCTGGATGGCGAACATGGGCTGCATCGACATGAACGCGTGGTACTCGCGCGTCGATCGTCCCGACCGCCCGGATTTCGTCCTCTTCGACCTCGACCCGTCGACGGACGTCGGCTTCCCCGAGACCGTGCAGGTGGCGCTGCTCGTAAAGCAGGCGCTCGATGCGCTCGGGCTCGTCTCGTTCGCGAAGACGAGCGGCGCCGACGGGATCCACGTCCTCGCGCCGGTCGAGCGGCGGTACACGTACGCGGAGACGCGCGAGTTCTGCGAGGTCGTGGCGGGCGCGATCGCGCGGACGCACCGCGGGCTCGCGACGACGGAGTGGTCGAAGGCGAAGCGACGCGGGGTGCTTATCGACGCGAACCAGAACGGCGAGGGGAAGACGGTCGCCTCGGTCTATTCGGTGCGCCCGAAGCCCGGCGCTCCCGTGTCGACGCCGCTCCGCTGGGAGGAGCTCGACGAGTCGCTCGATCCCCGCGCCTTCACGATGGAGGTCGTCCTCGAGCGCGTGCGCCACAGCGGCGATCTCTTCGCGGGCGTCCTGACGACCCGCCAGCGCCTCGAGCCGGCCCTCCGCGCGCTCCGCTGACCGCCTCTTGCCGAGACACGTCCGGTAGCAGCTACCGGACGTGTCTCCTTCGGAGAATCTCGGCTGCTCTCCCCTCGACGGCTTTCTGCAGCTCGTCGATGCTGCCCGAGGTCTCGGCAATGACCTCTTGGGCATCGACGAATGGGAAGTCGTTGCTGAGTTTTATGGTCGTTCCATAGCTGCTCCAGCGCCAATCGCTTGGCCGCGCGCATATGCCCGCTTCCACCGGGTTCAGCACGACGTACTCGTATACGCCCAGTAGATCTTCTCCGCCTGTGGTTCGGCGACTGCCATAACGCTTGCGGACGAGGTGCCCGGAGCGCCCGTGGCGTGCGTTGAAATCCCTGCTGTACTCACGATTCAGGTACTCCATCCCACGCGGAAGCGAGTCGTCGGCGACACCTACGAGACCGTGGACATGGGTCGTCATTTGGCAGAAGGCGACGACAGTCCACCCGCCACGCTGGCTGACGCGGATGAGAAGGTGTATCCATGCGAGCCTGTCGACGTCGTCGAGGAAGTAGTCCCAGTGACTCGTCGCGTTCACCCAAAAGTGGTGGACGCCCGGAGTCCGGTCACGTGGTTTCGCCGGCACGCTCCAAGCATCCCGCGCTTCGAGTGGCTCGCCAAGACGTTCCTGGAGGCATGGCCGCGTAGGGCACGCCTGGTAGCAGCTACCGGACGTGGCGCCATCCGCCAGGTCGGTTTCGGGCTGATAGAACCCTCCCGTGGCCGGGACAATCCTCTGGGACGTGGACACGCAGGTCGACTTCATGGATCCGGCCGGGAAGCTCTACGTTCCCGGCGCGCGGGAGGTCGCGCCCGCGATGGGGCGGCTCGTGGACGCTGCCCGCACCGCGGACGTCGTGCACGTCGCGTCCGCCGACGACCACGAGCTGACCGACCCCGAGCTCTCCGACGACCCCGACTTCGTTGCGACGTACCCGCCGCACTGCCTGCGGGGCACGCGCGGCGCGGAGAAGATCCCCGAGACGAAGCAGGACGACCCGCTGCCGCTCTCCCTCACGCCGTACCCACTCCGGCGGATCGGGCAGCTGGCGGCCGGCCGCCGCGAGCTCCTCCTGCTCAAGAAGGCCTTCGACGTCTTCACGAACCCGAACGCCGAGCCGCTGCTCGACCTCCTCGACCCGGACGAGGTCGTCGTCTTCGGCGTCGCCACGGACGTCTGCGACGACGCGGCCATCCGCGGGCTGCTTCGCCGCGGCCGCCGTGTCTGCTTCGTCGAGGACGCCGCGCGGGGGCTCGACGAGGCGCGCACCGCCGCCTGCACGGCCGCCTGGCGCGAGGGCGGCGTCCGCTTCAGCACCGCCGAGGAGGTGATCGACTCACTCGGCTAAGGGAGGCGCCCTCCACTGCCGATGAGTCACCCGAATGGTCGGGCACTGGTTCCACTCGGCGGCCGATTTCGCCACGGCCTGGCTGCCTCTCGCGTTCTTCGGGATCCTCGTCCTGACCGCCTGGCTGCTCTGGAAGACGGTCGGGATGATGCCGCGCGTCAAGCCGACGAACCAGGCGACCCGGGCCCGCTCGCAGACCACGTGGGCCGACGTCGCCGGGGTCGAGGAGGTGCGCGCGGAGCTGATGGAGGTCGTCGATTTTCTCCGGGACCCGGAGCGCTTCGAGCGGCTCGGCGCGAAGGTGCCGAAGGGGCTCCTCCTCTACGGCCCGCCGGGTACCGGCAAGACGCTGCTCGCGAAGGCCGTCGCCCACGAGTCGGGCGCGAACTTCTACAGCGCGTCCGCCTCCTCGTTCGTCGAGATGTTCGCCGGCCTCGGCGCCGCCCGCATCCGCAAGCTCTTCAACGAGGCGCGGAAGAACGCGCCCGCGATCGTCTTCATCGACGAGCTCGACGCGGTCGGGGCGCAGCGCACCGGCCACGGCTTCAATCGCGAGCAGGATCAGACGCTCAACCAGCTCCTCGTCGAACTCGACGGCTTCGAGGGCGCGGAGCAGGTGGTGGTGATGGGGGCCTCGAACCGCATTCAGGATCTCGACCCGGCGCTGCTCCGGCCTGGCCGCTTCGACCGGCAGATGCTCGTCCCGCCGCCGGACCTCGCCGGCCGCGAGGCGATCCTCGGCGTCCACACGCGCGGGAAGCCGCTCGGCCACGACGTCGACATACGCGTGGTTGCCCGGCAGACGTCCGGCCTGACCGGCGCCGAGCTCGCGAACATCTGCAACGAGGCTGCCATCGCCGCCGGGCGGCGCAGCGACGTGTATCTCTCGCAGGCGGACTTCGACGGGGCACTCGAGCGCGTCGTCGCCGGGCTGCAGCAGAAGAAGGTACTGAGCGACAAGGAGCGGCGCATCCTCGCCTACCACGAGGGCGGCCACGCGCTGATGGCCCATCTGATGGGCGGCGTGACCGAGCTGCAGAAGGTGACGATCGTCTCCCGCGGCAACGCGCTCGGCTACACCTTCCACCTGCCCGAAGAAGACCGCTACCTGCAGACGAAGGAGGAGCTGCAGGACTGGATGATCGTCGCCCTCTCCGGCCGCGCCGCGGAGGAGGTCGTCTTCGGCCGCGTCACGAACGGCGCCGCGAACGATCTCGAGAAGGTGACTGAGATCGCGCGCTCGATGGTGTTCGACTGGGGCATGTCCGAGAGCGTCACCTCACGGACGATGCGCGCCGACAACTACGCTCTCTCCGAGGCGACGAAGCGCCTGCGCGACGAGGAGCAGGCGCGCCTCACCGACGGAGCCTACGACGAGGCGCTCCGGCTTCTCGAGAAGCACCGCGCTCCGCTCGACCGGATCGCTGCCGCGCTGCTCGAGAAGGAGACGCTCGTCCGCGAGGAGCTGATGGAGCTCGTGGCCGGCGTCGAACCCGAGTCGCGCGCCTCCGAGAGCGTCGGGGTGCCACGCGTGGTGGCCGGCGCGCGCCGCGCGAGCGAGTCCTAGCCGCCGAGCTGCGAGATGTCGAGCGCGCCCTTCGGCGCGTTCACCGAGACCGGCGCGTTCCAGCGGTCGAACGCGATCGCGCCCGACTGGCCCGATCTGCCTCCGACGAGGGCGACCGGGTAGGGCGTTCCCGTGGCCGAGACGTAGAGCTTGCTGTCGTCGGAGGTGTCGCGGATCTCCACGGCCTGCTGTCCCTGGTAGGTCGTCACGCCGTCGTTCGCGAGCTTTCCGTGGTGCGAGGAGACCTCGGCGAACAGGGCCGCTGCGCTCGTGATCGGCGCGACGGCGGCGAGTTGTCCGTGCGTCGCCGACGCCTGCAGCCACTTGCCGTGCAGCAGCCCCGCCAGCGCCGCGCCCGCGTAGTGCTTGTAGAAGGCGTCGCTGCCGCGAACGTAGATCGTCTTCCCGATCCGGACGAGCGAGAACGAGAGCCCGTTCGTGGACATCGTCCCGGTCGCCCCCCGGCCGCGCGCGATCGAGAGGTCGAGTGTGAGCGGAGTATGGCCCAAGACGATGTGGCCGGAGACGTGCATCGAGCTCGCGCTCGTCGCGGCCTCCTCCGCGTCCGCAAGGACCTGCGCGGCCGGCTTCGACGCCTCGCCGTTCGCCGCTGCCGTCGTCGACGGCTTCCCGCTTCCGCCGCAGCCGGCGAGAAGCAGCCCCGCGGAGACGAGAGCGGCGACCGGCGCGCGCATCGGTGCGAGTCTTTCACATACGATCGGCGGCGTGGAGGAGCCGAGGTCGATCCATCACGTCGGCGTCGCGGTCGACGATCTCGACGCGGCCCTGGCGACGTACGAGCGCCTCTTCGGGGCGCGTCTGGAGCAGCGCTCGCGCGTCGAGGAGCAGGGCGTCGAGGCGGCCTTCGTCCGCGTCGGCGAGAGCCGTGTCGAGCTGCTCGGCGCGCTCGGCGAGGACACGCCCGTCGGACGTTTCCTCGCCAGGCGCGGGCCGGGGATGCATCACGTCGCCTACGAGGTCGCCGACATCCGCGCCGCGCTGCGTGGCCTGGCGGAAGCGGGAGCCGAGCTGATCGACGAGTCGCCGCGGCGCGGCATGTTCGGCCTCGAGGTCGCGTTTGTCCATCCCGACTCCGTCCACGGTGTCCTCTCGGAGGTGATCTCGGTTGGCTGACGAGCGCGTTCGCATCGAGATCGGCTTCGCCGGCGGCCAGATCGTCGGCGAGTTCGTCGTGGGCTCCTCGGCCGACGCGCTCGAATCGACGCTCGACGGCGACAGCAGGCAGCAGGTCGTCGTCCTCGACACCGAGGACGGCCCGCTTCACGTCGTCGTCGCGCACGTCGCCTACTACAAGCGGATCGTGCGGGCCGGTCGCGTCGGCTTCGGCACGAGTTAGCTCCTGCTCTCCGGCACGACGCCGAGGACCTGACGGCGCAGACGTTCCTCGAGATGCGGGAGAAGATCGGCAGCTTCAAGCGGCGATCGGTGCCGTTCTCCGCCTGGCTCTTCCGCATCGCGCACAAGCTCGCGATGGATCACTTCCGCTTCCGCCCGCGCTGGCAGCCGGAGGAGGACGTTTCCGAGCGGCCGGGCGAGGAGGAGCCGTCGGCCGAGATCGCCGCCATGCGGACGATCGGCCGCGAGTCGATGCTCCGGCTGATCGAGAAGCTCTCACCCGAGCAGCAGCAGGTGCTGACGCTCAAGTTCGTCCTTCAACGTCCCGAATGCCGACGTCGCGGCGATCCTCGACAAGACCGAGGGCGCGGTGAAGTCGCTCCAGCACCGCGCACTCGCCTTCCTCCAGGAGCAGATCGAGCGGCAGGAGACCCGAGTGCGAGGCTAGCCTCCGGCCGTGGCGTTGGAGGTGGGGATCGTCGGGCTGCCGAGCTCCGGGAAGACGACACTCTTCCGGGCGCTGACGCGCGCCGAGACGCACGGCTCCGGCAAGGAGCACGTCGGGATGGCGCAGATTCCCGACGAGCGGCTCGACGCACTCGCCCGGGTCGTCGCCGCGCGCAAGGTGACGCCGGCCGCCGTGCGGGTGGTCGACGTGCCGGGAACGGGCCCGCAGCTGCTCGGCAACCTGCGCCAGCTCGACGCGCTGCTCGTCGTCCTCGACGGCTTCTCGGGGACGCGCGTCCCGGCCGACGACTTCGAGACGCTGCGGCTCGAGCTGCTCGTCGCCGACCGCGACCACGTCGAGCGGCGGCTCGAGCGTGTGGCGAAGCAGGCGAAATCCGGTGACCCGCGGCTGAAGGCGGAGGCGGCGGAGCTCGAGCGTCTGCTCGCGCATCTCGACGCGGGAAGGGCGCTCGCCGACTGGGAGGGCGAGCTGCCGGCGGAGCTCGATCCACTCGCGACGAAGCCGCTGATCGAGCTCGTCAACGGCGCCGGCGGGATCGACCTGCAGCTCGAAGCCGAGCTCGCCGAGCTGCCGCCGGACGAGGCGGCGGAGTTTCGCGGCGGCGGGGAGTCCGCGCTCGGCGAGATCGTCCGGCGCCTGGCCGAGACGCTCGACCTGATCACGTTCTTCACCGCGGGTGAGAAGGAGACGCGCGCCTGGACGCTGCGGCGCGGCTCGAGCGCGCTCGATGCGGCGGCGACTATCCACTCGGACATCGCGCGCGGCTTCATCCGCTGCGAGGTCGTGCGCTGGGACGACCTCGTCGAGACGGGCGGTCATGCCGAGGCGGCGCGGGCGGGCAAGCAGCGGCTCGAGGGCAAGACGTACGTCGTCGGGGACGGGGACGTCCTGAACGTCCGCTTCAACGTCTGACGCCCGGGCCTTCGCTCAGCCGGTCGTGACGAGGACGACGCCCGCGAGCGCGACGAGGACGCCGACGTCCTGTGTTCGCTGCACGCGCTCGCCCAACCACAGTCGCGCGAGCAGGATCGTGACGACCGGATAGAGCGAGCCGAGCACCGAGACGACGCTGAGCAGCCCGTGCTTCGACGAGGCGGCGGCGAAGAGCGCGTTGCCGCCGGTGTCGAGTAGGCCGATCGCGACGAGCGGGCCGAGGTGCGGCCGGACGCCGCGCGGCGGCGACCGCCGGGCGAGCGCCGCCGCCCAGACGAGCGGCACGGAGGTGCAGCGGAAGAGAAACGCGGGCCAGAGCCAGTCGTGGGCCGCGGCCGCGTGCATCGGCACGAAGTAGCCGCCGAAGCAGACCATGGCGAGGACGGCCCAGCCCGCGCCCGCGGCGATCCTCGCCCGGTCGGCGTGCCGCTCGACCGAAGCGCCGACGCCGCCTACGAGCGCCAGCGCGATGCCGGCCGCCTGCGTCGTCGTGAGCGACTCGCCCGAGAGCACGCCCCAGACCACCGGGATCGCGGCCGCCGCGGCGGCGATCGGCGCTACGACGCTCATCGCGCCGACGGCCATGCCGCGGTAGAACGCGAGGAGCCCGATCGTTCCAAGCAGCGCCGACAGCGCCGACCACGCGACCTCGGCGCCGGGCGGGCCGCTCCCGCGCACTGCGACCGCGACCGCGAGCGCGACGAGCCCGAACGGCTGGGACGCCGCCATCACCGTCAGCGCCGGCAGGACGCGGCTCTTGAGCCCGCCGGCGTAGTCCCCGACGCCCCACGCGATGCTCGCGCCGAGGGCGAGGAGCGCCGCCGCCACTACCCGGCGGTCACGGGACGCGTCGCCGCGACCGCGTCGAGCTGGTTCGCGTGGTAGAGGACGGACGCCTCGGCCGTTCTCGCCGCACGCGCGTCGTGGTGGCAGGCGACCGCATGGAGCAGCTCGGCCGGAGCGGCGAGCTCCTCGAGCATGCGCAGGCCGAGATGGACGTGGCCGAGCAGGCGCCCTTCCTCGGTCGGCGCGAAGAGCGGCGGCGGCCCGAGCTCCCGCGTACGTCCCACGTCGTGAACGAGCGCCGCCCCGAGGAGCAGGTCGGCGCGCAGGCGCGGATGGATCTGCGCGAGCTCGCGGCAGATCGTCGCCACGCCGACCGTATGCTCGAGCAGGCCGCCGGCGTACGAGTGATGGCCGTCCGGCGTCGCGGGATAGGACCGCAGCGGCGCCTGGCCGAGTGCGCGCACGACCACGCTGCGCAGCTCGTCGTCGTGCACGTCGGCAACGAGGAACTCGAGGAAGCCCTCGAGCTCGTCCGCGTCGCGCCGCAGTCCGACCGCGAGCTCCGCCGGATCGACGCCCTCCGCGGGCTCGAGCGTCCGCACCTCGACCTGCAGCCGGTCGCGGAAGCGCTCGACCCGTCCGAGGACGCGCACCGCGTCGCCGGCGCTGAAGCGGCCGTCGAGCAGGTCGACGTCGTTCCAGACGCGGGCCGGGATGCGGCCGCTCGGATCGACGAGCTCGAGCGCGAGATACGGCGAGCCGCCGCGGGTGCGGAGGCGTTCCTTGCTGGCGACCGCGTACACGCCCTCGACCGTGCGGTTCTCCTCCAGCTGAGCGATCGCGGTCACGGGAGGAGTTTCGCATGGTTGTCCGGGCGGGTCTGCTGTCCGGTCGCCGCGGCAGCGAGTGAGCGCGGCGGGAAGAAGACGGCGAGATTGGTACGGTCAGCTCCGTGGCAGCGATTCGGCCGTTCCGCGCGCTCCGCTACGACGAGGCCGTCGCAGGCCCGCTCGAGTCGCTCGTCGCGCCTCCGTACGACGTCATCGGAGCCGAGCAGCGCGCGCAGCTACTCCGGACGAGCCCGTACAACGTCGTCCACCTGACCCTTCCCGACAGCGAGGAGGAGGCCGCCGCGCAGCTCGCCGACTGGCGCGAGCGCGGCGTGCTCGTGCAGGAGGAGGAGCCGGCGTTCTGGTGGCTCGCGCAGGACTACGAGGGGCCCGACGGCATTCGCCGCCGGCGCGAGGGATTCGTCGCTGCACTCCGCGCGGAGCCGTACGAGAACCGAGTCGTCCTGCCCCACGAGCGGACGCACGCCGGGCCGAAGGAGGGCCGGCTCCGTCTCCTCCGCGCGACCCGCACGCAGCTCGAGCCCCTCTTCTTCCTCTGGGACGGGACGATCGACGTCGACGGGCTCGGCGAGCCCGATCTCCAGAGCGGCGGGGACAGCCTGTGGCGGCTCGACGCGACGTTCGGGGAGGCGTTGACCGAGGAGCTCCGCGACGCGCAGCTGCTCATCGCGGATGGACACCATCGCTACGAGACGACGCTCGCCTCGGGCGACCCGTCGATCCTCGCCGTCATCGTGCCGACCGGGCAGGAGGGGCTCACGATCTTCCCGACGCACCGCCTCGCGCAGGCGGTCGACGGCGCTGCAGGGGAGCCGATCGAGCCGCCGGGTGATGTCCTGCCGGGACCAGTCCTCTACCGCGAGGGGCGCTACGAGCTGCTGCGCGGAGAGGGACTCGACCCGGACGTCGTCGCGGCGCTCGCTCCCACCGGAGTCACCTACACGCCGAGCCGCGAGGAGGCCGTGGCCGCGGTCGATCGCGGCGAAGTGGCAGCCGCGTTCCTGCTCCGGCCGACGCGGATCGAGGACGTCTGGGAGGTCGCCCGGCGCGGCGACGTGCTGCCGCAGAAGAGCACGTTCTTCTATCCGAAGCTGACCTCCGGCCTCCTGATGCTGCCGCTTGACTGACTGGCTCGGGCTCTGCCGCTCCGCGGTCGCCGACGTCGAGGCGGTGCTCACCGAGCTGCCGACGCGGGTCGAGCGCGAGCCGGTCGTCGGCGCCGGGCTCGGCGGCGACGACACGACCGCGATCGACCGTGCCGCGGAGGACGCGCTGCTCGCCCGCTTCCGCGACACCGGCGCGACGATCGTGTCCGAGGAGGTCGGCGTCGTGGAAGGCGGCGGGACGACGCTCGTGATCGATCCGATCGACGGCTCGCTCAACGCGAAGCGCGGCATCCCGTTCTTCTCGGTCTCGGTCGCCGTCGCGCGGGGACGGACGATGGACGACGTCGAGCTCGGGTTCGTCCACGACTTCGGCAGCGGGGAGGAGTGGGTCGCGCGTCGCGGCGAGGGCGCCTTCCTGGACGCCGCTTCGCTCGGGCAGGTGCGTCCGAAGGACGAGATCGAGATCCTCTCCTTCGAGGCGACCCTGACGGAGCTCGTCGCCCGTGACGCGCCGAAGGTCGCCGCGCTTGCCTACCGCCTGCGCATCATGGGCTCGCTCGCGCTCTCGCTCTGCCACCTCGCCGCGGGACGGGTCGACGCCGTCTGCTCGCTCAAGCCGGCGCGCTCGGTCGACATCGCGGCCGCGCAGCTGCTCGTCCGCGAGCTCGGGCTCGCGATCGAGCTGTTCGACGTCGAGGAGCCGTTCGGCGCAGCTCCCCTCGACCTCACGGGACGTTCGCGCGTGGCAGCGGCGGGAACGACCGACGCGTGCCACCGGGTCGCGTGCGCTCTGTCCGCGTAGGAGGGCGGTCCGGCTGAAGCGGCTGCTCTAGCCGCGGATCTTCGCGGTCGGGGCCGAGGTCGCGGCGGCGCGGCCCGCTCGGTTGCGTGCGATGACGCGGACACGCAGCCGGTGGCCGACGTCGTCCCTCGTCGCGCTGTAGGTCGAGCGAGTCGCGTGGGCGATCGAGACGCAGTCGCGGCCGTTCGCGCCGCAGCGGAGCCACGTGTACGCGAACCTCGTCGGGGATCCGTTCCACGATCCGTGGATCGCCTTCAGCTTGCGCCCGACCCCGACCCTGCCCGAGATGTGCGGCGCATGCCTCGCCGCCGGCCTTGCGACGACCAGGGAGGTGAGGTTGGAGACCGCGGCCACCGTTCCGACGCTGTTCGTGGCGGAGATGCGCGCCCGCAGCCTGTGGCCGCCGTCGGCGTGCGCCACGACGTACGTCGCCCGGGTCGCGCCGCGGATGCTCGTGCAGCTCCCGCCCGAGGCGTTGCAGCGGAGCCACTGATAGGCGTACGCGTTCGGCGTGTTCCACTGTCCCGTGGTCGTCTCGAGGGTGCGGCCTACGGCGGCCACCCCCGAGACGACCGGCGCTGCGGATGCCGCCGGCAGTGCCGGGACGACGTCGCTGGGGGCGGACGCCACGTAGGCGGATGCGCCGTAGGCGTTCACCGCGCTCACGGTCGCGCGAAGGCTGCTGCCTCCGTCGGCGGTCGTGGCGGTGTAGCTCGACGACGTTGCGCCCGCGATGCTCGTGCAGCTCGTGCCGATCGCGGAGCACCGCTGCCACTGGTACTCGTAGCCGGTGGGCGAGCCGAGCCACGATCCGGTGGACGTGGCGAGCGCCTTCCCGATTCCCGCGGTGCCCGACAGGGTCGGCGTCGCGTCGTTCGTCGGCGAGCCGTTGGGCACCCAGAAGATGGTGTACGTGGTGTTCGAGTGCATCACCCAGCCACCGTGGTCGGTGACGTCCTCCGGGTTCACGATCGCCGGGAGAGAGCTCGGATAGGTCCAGACGCAGGCGTTGTTGCTGTTGCTCCACTCGCCCTGGAGGTAGTAGTCATGGCCGTTGATGACCTGGTTGTAGGCGCCGTCCGACGTGAACCCGAGCGGGGTGCCGAAGTTCCACGCGCAGAGATCGGCGATCTCTCCCGAGCCGTACGGCTCGTCATCCGTGTACCAGGCGTTCCCCCAGGGATCGGTGATCGCCTCGTTCATCTCGTGGCTCATCGTGTTGATCGTGGCGTCGGCGTCGTCGCCGTTCGGCGAGACGCCCGTGTTGCAGCCGGCGAGGGTTGCGTTGTACGGCTCGACGGCGTAGACGACCGGCCCGCCGTCAGACCCGGTGAAGCCGCTGTGGTAGGCGCAGAAGACGTTCGTCGAGCACTCGCTTCCGCTCGCGTCGGCGCAGATGCCGACCTCGGACGGTGTCAGGATGAAGAAGAGGCTCGTCTGCCCGTCGGGCCAGCCCTGCGCGGTGATGACGTTCTGGATCTCGTTCTCCAGCTGAGCGTCCGTGAGGCAGACGGAGTCGACGCCGTCGCTGCAGCCGTTCGTGGGGAAGGCGCTCGTGTCGACGTAGGACCCCCCGAAGCTCGAGCTGTAGGCGATGGGGCCACTCGTGTCGGAGTACTGCGTCGCGTCGGCGAAGACATTGGTGCCGCTGCCGCTGTCCGCCGCGACGTCGGTGAGGAACCGGTTGATCGCGCTCTCGTAACCGGCGCATGACGACCCGTTGCACGTGCTCGTCGCCTGCGGCCCGGCCGCGCGCATGGGCGCGGCGGAGACGTGTCCGAGAGCATGGAAGACGACGCCGAGCGGCCCCACGGGTTCCGGACCGGATCCGCTCGCCGTCGCGGCGGATGAGAGCAGCACGAGCGCCGCCGCCAGAACCGTGAGCCCCCTGCGCATCGTCTCTCGAAACATCGTTTCACCGCCGGCAAGCCCAATCCCCCGGAAGGGGGTGCCACTCAAGGGCGCGATAGAGCGACGGCGTCGGCTGCGAGCTTGCGGACGGCCGACTGGAAGGTTCCCGCATCCGCTGCGACGCTACCGCCCGCTCCCTGTAGCGCGTCGAGCTGGCGCGTGAGGTAGGCGATCTGCGTCGCGACGTACCCGCTGTCGATCTGGCCGGCCGGCGTCGTCGTCAGATAGTCCGAGAGCGTCTTCAGCTCGCCGGCCACCTTCCCGGCCGTGCTCGTGACGGTCGCGGCGTCGCTCGAGACCGGCGTTGCCGCGTGTTCCGAGCTCGACGCCTCCGTCGCGAGGCTCGCAGCCTCCCGCGAGAGCGTCCGGACCGACTTCCTCGCCGCCGCGAGCCGCGCCTGGGTACGGGCTTCGAGCCGCTGGGCCACGCTGAGGGAGGCCCCGAGCGAGTGCGCGTGCGCATTGGCCTTGACGAGCGCCGCCTCCGCCGCGCTGCCGCGCTGGGCCTGATGGCGCCAGCCGATGGAGAAGCCGGCGGCGCTGACGAGGCCGCCGCAGACGAAAGCGAGGACGGCCAGCGCCCAGGCCGGGCGCGGCCGCTTGCGGCGCGCCGTGCGCGGGCGGACGCCGGCGCGAGGCGGAGGACGCTCGTCGAGCAGGGGCCAGCCGGTGGAGTCGGCAGACATCCGTTCGCGCCTTCGACGCACCGGCCGCCCCTCCTCCTATCCCGCGCTGAGCGGCGCTCGGCCTCCCGGCGGCCTGCCGGTACGTACGCGCTACATTCGGATCGTGCCCGCGACGCGTGAAGCCGTCCTCGAGGCGCTCGGCCAGGTGATCGATCCCGAGCTCCACCGCCCGGTGACGGAGCTCGACATGGTGCGGGACGTCGAGCTCCACGACGGCGTCGTCTCGCTCACGATCGTCCTCACGGTGGCCGGCTGCCCGCTGCGCGACTCGTTCGAGGGCCAGGTCGACCGTGCGCTCGCCGGCGTCGAGGGCGTGGCCGGCGTCGAGCTCTCGTTCGACGTGATGACGCCCGAGGAGCGGCAGGCGCTCATCACCAAGCTCCGCGGCGGCGCGCCGGCCGCCGAAGGCGCGATCCGGCTTCCGGCCGACTGCCGCGTGCTCGCGGTCGCGAGCGGCAAGGGCGGCGTCGGGAAGTCGTCGCTCGCGGCGAACCTCGCGGTGGCGCTCGCGCAGCTCGGCCACCGCGTCGGCGTTCTCGACGCGGACATCTACGGCCATTCGATCCCGCACGTCCTCGGCATCCGGCAGCGGCCTGTGGCGGTGGACGACCTGATCGTCCCGCCGGTCAAGGACGGCCTGAAGCTGATGTCGATCGGCTTCTTCCTCGACGGCAACGAGCCGGTGATGTGGCGCGGGCCGATGCTCCATCGCGCGCTCGAGCAGTTCCTCACCGATGTCCACTGGGGCGAGATCGACGTGCTCGTCGTCGACATGCCGCCGGGAACGGGGGACGTCTCGATCTCGCTCGGCCAGCTGCTGCCGCGTGCCGAGGTCGTCGTCGTCACGACGCCGCAGCGGCTCGCGCAGGACGTCGCCGCTCGTGCCGCGGCGATGGCGCAGAAGACGAACATGCGGCTGCTCGGCGTGGTCGAGAACATGTCCGGCGACGTCTTCGGCAGCGGCGGCGGCGAGGAGCTCGCGCGCGAGCTCGCGGTGCCGCTGCTCGGGACGGTGCCGCTCGACCCGGCGCTGCGCGAGCAGGGCGACGCCGGCGCTCCGGTCGTCACCGCGCGTCCCGAGACGGCGTCTGCCCGGGCGATCGTCGCGGTCGCGCACGAGATCGAGGCGCTGCGTCGCGAACCAGCCGGCGGCATCGTCAAGCCGCTGCCGCTCGTCGGCTGAGCGAGCGGTGGCCGGGGCCGCCTTCTTCGACCTCGACCGGACGCTGCTGCGACGCTCCTCCGCGCTCGCGCTCGCGGGCTCGTTCCGCGACCGCGGGCTGATCTCGCGCCGGCAGCTCCTCCACGCCGCGGCCTGGCAGCTTCTCTTCGTCGCGCGAGGCGCGGGCCACGAGACCGTTCGGCGCGCCGCCGAGGACGGGCTGCGAGTGCTCGCGGGCCACACGCCGGACGAGCTGCGCGAGCTCGTCGCCGAGGCGATGGAGCCGGTGCTCCGTCCGCTCGTCTACGCCGAGCCGCTGACCCTCGTCGAGCAGCACCGCCGCCGCGGCGAGCCCGTCTACATCGTCTCGGCCACGCTGCAGGAGATCGTCGAGGCGATCGCCGAGGATCTCGGCTTCGACGGCGCTCTCGGCACGACGTGCGAGGTGCGGGACGGCCGCTACACCGGGCGGGCGCTCCGTGCGCTCCACGCCGGGGCGAAGGCGGAGTGCGTGCGCGAGGTCGCCGTGCGCGAAGGGCTCGACCTCGAGGAGTGCACCGCCTACTCCGACAGCCACACCGACCTGCCCTTCCTCGAGGCGGTCGGCCGTCCGGTCGTCGTGAATCCGGATCGCGAGCTGCGGCGGATCGCGGCCGAGCGCGGCTGGCCGGTGCTCAGGTTCAGGCTGCGGCATGCAGCCTGAGGAGGGGCTCGAGCGGTTGCGCGCGCTCGGCTTCGCCGAGGCCGACGCCGCGGAGCTGTGGGCGCACTTCGACGACGCGGAGCGGCGTGGAAAGCCGAGCCACGGCCACGCTCGCATCCCCTGGCTCGAAGGGCTCGCGGGGTACGACGCCGACGCCGAGCCGCGGCTGCTCGAGGACGAGGAGGGCTTCCAGCGCTGGCACGGCGGCGGCGCGGTCGGCTACCTCGTGCTCGGCCGAGTCGTTGGCGCCCAGCTCGAGCGGCCGCCGGCGCACGCGCGGCTCGTCGTCTGCGAGCGGACGTTCCCGACCGGAATGCTCGGCCGTCACGTCCGGCGGCTCGCCGACGGCGGGCTCGTTGCGCTCCTGACGACGACCTCGCCGCGGCGGCTCGCCCATCCGGACGGCGGGGAGAAGCTCGCGAGCACGAGCCCGCTCGCCATCGGGATCCCCTCGAGCGGCGGGGATCCGGTCGTCGCGGACGTCTCGATGGCCGCCGTGACGTGGGGCGACGTCGTGGCCGGGCTGGCGAAGGAGGAAGACGTCGTCCCGTTCGGCGGGCCCCAGGCCCACAAGGCGTTCGCGCTCGCGATCGGCCTGCAGCTGCTCGTCGACGCGCTCGTCCGCGAGGAGGGACACGGAGCCGTGCTGCTCGTCGCGCGGCCCGAGTCGGACCCGGTTCCCGCGCTGCGCGAGCTCGCGGCTGGAGTCAGGCTGCCGGGAAGCCCTCCAGCGACCTGATCGAGTCGAAGTCCGTCTCGGTCTGCGCGTGCTCGCGGAAGATCTCGTCGACCTCCACCGCCGCGTTCAGGTGCTCGAGCGCGGCCTCAGGCTCGCCGCCGAGCGCCTCGGCGCAGGCGAGGTTGTAGAGGATCTGCGGACTGTCCGGCCGCAGCTCGAGCGCCTCGAGCAGGATTCGCTTCGCCTCGTCGTAGCGTCCCTCCGCGAAGAACGGGAACGCCGGGAAGACGAGCTCCCAGGTGGAGACGCCGAAGGCCTCCCCGGGCGTGCCCCCGACCGCGAGCACGGCGGCGTCGTCGGTCACGGCCACCGCGCCGCGCCGCAGCGACGGTTCGCGGACGTAGACGAGCTGGCCCTGCTCGAGCTCGTGCTCGTCCTCCCCGAGCGTGAATCTCACGCGACCGCGCAGGACGACGTAGATCTCCTCCTGGCCGAGGCGCTCGGTGTGCTCTTCGATCACGCGCCCGCTCGCCCCGGGCGTGTACGCGTTGACGCCGAAGGCCAGGATGCCGAAGTGCCGGCGGACGGGACGCCAGACGAAGCCGTCCTGGAGCTCGATCCGGTCGAGCGCGTCGATGTGCGCGATGCTCATCCGAGCAGCTCCTGGAAGCGAGGATCGTCGCGGAGGTTGTCGAGGTCGCTGTCTTCGCGGAGATAGCGCGCGATCTCCTCCGGCGGCGCCATCTCCAGCGCGCGGCGCAGGTACTCGAGCGCCTCGTCCACGCTCGCCGAGAGCGCCTCGAGGCAGGCGGCGTTGTACGGCAGCTCCCACATCTCCGGCCGGTCGGCCATCGCTTTGTCCATCACGGCGCGGCTCTCGTCGATCCGGCCCGCCTCGCGAAGCGTGTTCGCCACCGCGAATGTGTCCCAGCCGCCGCCGTCGAAGGGCTCGCCGATCGTCGCGCCGACGACGAAGAGCGTCGTGCCGTCCTCGGCGGCGACCGCCGTGCGGTAGACCTGCGGCGGGACGAAGACGAGCGTGCCGGCCGGTGCGTCGATCTCGTCCTCGCCGACCGTGAACGTGGCGCGGCCGCGGACGACCGCGTAGAGCTCTTCGTTGCCGCTGTCCTCCTCGTGCGGCGGGATCAGCTGTCCGCCCGAGTCGGCGATCCACCCGTTGACGCCCGCAGCGCGGAAGCCGAGCAGGTAGCGGATCGGGATGAGATTGCTGCCGCGATGCACCGCGCGCTCGGTCTCGTGGAGGGTCAGGATCTCGTAGGAGCTCATGCACCTGCCTCCCGCAGCGCCTCGAGCACGACCGGATCGATCGCGTCGTCGCCGTCGACGCGTTCCTCGAGGTTCTCGACGCCGGCCCACGAGGCGAGCGACTCGTGGCCGAGCCCCGCGAGCCGGTCATCGACCTCCGAGCGCAGCTCTCCCTCGAGCGGGAGCCACTCCTCGCGCGGGGTGACCGCGAACAGCCGCCGGTGCAGGCCGTAGATGCGGCGGAGCTCCTCGACCGGACGCTCGTGGTCGTCCACGCGCAGGTCGACGAGGACGTCGGAGAGGCTCGCGTAGCCGCCGTCCCGCTCGACGACGAGGAGCGAGGCGGACTGCTGCCCGCGGCGGTCGCCGCCCGCTTCCTGGGCCGCGGCGAGGCACTCGACGAGCCGCTGCACGAGCGGCAGCTGCGCGTTGGCCTCGAACGTCGCCGCGAGCGCGTCGACCGTCTCGGCGCCGACGAGGATGTTTCCCTGCGCCGCATAGCAGGGACCGTTGCGGTGGCCGGCCCAGTCGTGGCAGCCGGTGCCCGTCCAGCTCGCGCTGCCGCCGTGGGAGTCGACGACCCCGACCTGCCGCTCGTCCCGTCCCTCGTCCGCGGCGACGAGCCGCTCGACGACCCCGTCCGCGGGGAGCCCTTCGCGGAGCAGAGCGAGCCCTTCGGGGCCGTAGCGCGGGTTCGCGTACGCCTGCGTCGCGACCGCCCCGACCTCGGGCTCGGCCCAGGGAACGACCGAGCCGACGGCGAGGAACTTCGACTGCACCGCTACGCCCCACTGCTTCGCGTCGAGGTCGCAGGCGGCGATCGAATAGGTCGCGACCGTCGGCTCATCCATACGTGAGCTCCGTGAGATCGAGGTCGAGCAGGCCTCGCCGGTCCTCCGGGACGAGGACGCAGGCGACCTCGGGACGTGCGAGCGCCGCCCGCACGGCTTCGGGGGAGCCGGCTCGCGCGACGACCGGACGGCCCGCCTCGAACGCCTCGCGGAGCGGCGCCGGATCGGAGACGTCGTCGACGACGAGCGCCTCCTCGACCGGCACCGCCGGATCCCCCTCGACTGCGAGCTCGGGCACGCGCTGCCCGCTCGCCCCCCACCAGCGCTCCCTCATGCCGTCCCGGTCATATCGTGATCGAGCCGCCGGGCTCGACATCCTCGATCGTCACGTCCGGCGCGAGCTCGCGGAGCTCGTCCGGGCGGCCGACGAGCGGCGGGAACGTCCCGTAGTGGCAGGGGAGGCAGCGCTTCGTCCCGAGCAGCTCGAGCGCGAGGGCGGCCTCCTGCGGCCCCATCGTGTAGTGGTCGCCGATCGGCAGGACGGCGATGTCGGGCCCGTAGAGCCGGCCGATCAGCTGCATGTCGCCGAAGACGCAGGTGTCTCCCGCGAAGTAGACGCTCTTGCCCTCGGCCCGCACGACGATCCCGCACGGCTCCCCCATGTACTCCAGGTCGTTGTTCGAGCTCGAGTGGTGGGCGTTCGTGAGCGTGAAGCGGACGTCGTCGACTGCCACGGTGCCGCCCTTGTTCGGGTCGAGTACGTTCGTCAGCTCGTGCTTCAGCTGGAGCCAGTCGGCGAGCTCGACGGGTGCGACGACGGTGCAGCCGTGCTCCTTCGCGAGCTCGACCGTGTCGCCGAGATGGTCGCCGTGCGCGTGCGTGATCGCGATCACGTCGACGCGCTCGGGCGTCTTCTCCGCCTCCGGGCACTTCGGGTTTCCGTTGAGGAACGGATCGATGTAGATGCGCTTGCCCGCCGCGTCGAGGCGGAAGGTGGAATGTCCGAGCCATGTGAGTTCCATGGGCCGAGACTACTCGGGAGGACCGTCCGATGTGGTGACGAACCTGTGGTGGTGGGTTCGCGGCTCCTGCCCCTGGTGCTCGCCCTCGCCACCCTGGCGGCTGCGGCAGTCGGCCTCTCCGGATTCGCTCTCTGGCTCGGTCTTGCGCTCGTCGTCGCCGCAGCGGCGGCCGCCTTCGTCGCCGTGAGCGACACGCTCGAGGGTAAGCCGGCGCTCCTGCTCGCCGTCACGAACGGAGTTGCGCTCGCCTTCGTCGTGCTCGGCTCGGCCTCGCGGATGAACGTGCCCCTCGGCGGCACAGTCCCTCCGCTCGCGACGTATGCGGTCGTCGCCGCGCTCGTCACCTACGCGCTCCCGGCCGTCTGGTGGGTGCTCGAGCCGGCGCGGGCGACCCGCCGGGCGCCTGCGCGGCGGCGCCTGCGCCCGGCCGAGGTCGACGAGCTCCTCTCCCGCGCCGCCTGAGAACGGCGCGCCCCGCCGTGGCGGCGGGGCGCCACCGTCATTCGCCGCCTACGAGCCGGCGAGCCGGAACGCGACCACCCGCAGGGTCGACACGCCGTCGAGCTCCGGCTCACCCGGCTTCGTCGCGCGGACGAGCACCGCCAGCAGTCGCTGATGCCGGCTCGCGGGGAAGCCGCGCCGCCGCGACTCGGTGACCGTGACCGAGCCGTCCGCGCCCGTCGTCACCGCCGCTCCGCCGAACTGGTTGTACGGGATCGGGATCGCCGCGACGACTGCGCCCTGCACGGGGCGGCCGCCGCACGCGGTGATCTGGAAGTGGAATCCGACCGTCTGGGTCGTGTGCGTCAGGGGCGGTGAGACCGACTCGCTGCCCACGACGAGCCGCGCCGGCGGTTGGAGATCCGCGATCTGGATCGCGCCGGTTCCCGGCGGGCAGCCGCTCGGGGAGACGACTCCCGTGGGAGCCGACGTCGCATGTCCGGGGCCGCTCGCGTTCCGCGCCGTCGCCTCCACCCGGAGCGTGTGGCCCACGTCGGTGTCGGTGAGCGTGTAGATCTTCGCGGTCGCGCCGGCGATGGCGACGCAGTTGTTCCCGCTCGTGTCGCAGCGGCTCCACGAGAGGGAGAAGGACGTCGGGCTCCCGGTCCACGTCCCGTGCTGCGCCGTCAGGGTCTGCCCCGACTCCGACGTCCCGGAGATCGTCGGCAGGGTCTTGTTCGTCGGTACTGCGCTGCTCGCGGCTCGCCCCGCGCTCGGCACGCCGAAGACGGCCCCGAGCAGTGCTCCGGCGGCGACTGCCAGCAAGGCCCCCAGCCTCGTGCGCGTCAGGTGCCTTCGTAGCATGGGCGGCTCCCTTGAGTCGTGGTTCCCGGGTTCATGCCCCCGGGCCCTGAGACTCATACCCGGCCGAAGGTCAGATGCGGGTAAAGCCGACTCTTGGTTCAGAGGGGAAGCGACGTCGCCGCGTGCCGCGCGAGCTCGATCAGCGGCCCGACGGCGAAGAGCGAGCCGACCGAGACGGCGAGCGCGCCGCCGACGGCGATCTGGAGCAACGTCTCCCGCGCAGGCGAGCCGCCGCCGACCACGACGCCGGCATCCGTT
>DATIZN010000007.1:0-8513 GCA_035517075.1 Gaiellaceae bacterium
ACGAAGGCTCATCCGCCAGTGGCTCGTAGGCTGCCCTGGGAAAGTCTTCGGCCGAGTCCGTATCAGCGGGCTAGCGATGACGTGGAGCACGTGCCCTTCTGGGTCGGAAATCGACTCGGGCCACGTCCTCTTGGAATGGTCGAGGAACGGCTGGCGGTACGCGTTCTCACTGCACAGCAACACGCCGACGAACCGGCGGCTCCTCCGCATCGTCTCACCGCGTCGCCTACCACCAGGCGGTGCTCGACCTCTACAGCAGCGGCACGCCACTACGGGAGATCGCGAAGGAACTCGGCCTCTCACATCAGCGAGTGCATCAGATCGTCAGTGGTGAGCAGCCGCGCGGGCGAAACATCAAGGAGGCTGCCGCTGGCGGAGCCGCCGCCGTCCTTCTTCTCGTCGCTGTGACATTCGGTGCACTCCGGCTCGCCCACGCCCCACCGTTCGTCCAAACAGTGCCGGTTCCCGTCGCGGTCACCCTGAGGGACTACGCAGCGGCCACGCGAATCGTTCAGGATGGTCTGAACGCTCGGGTGATCTACCGGAAGAAGAACATCGGCATGGGGCTGGTCAACCAGGTCTACGCTCAACAGCCGACGCCCGGCCAGCGGGTCACGAAGGGGAGCACCGTCACGCTTTACGCAGAGAGGCCCGCGAAGCACTTCACCTGTCGAACTCCGACCGGCCCGTGCCCGACCACCGTTTTCTTCCACGCACTCCACTGAGCACGCGCTCCATTGCTCAGGGGTCATTCCGGAACACTGGCCCAGGCGAGTGCGCTGCTCGCTCGAACTGGCCACCGGGCGAAAGGCCGGAGGCTAAGACCCGCGCAGCGGGCTTAGCCGGAGGCCGGACTGCGCGAGCGTCTCCGCCGCAGGCGAGCACGCGAGCGCACGGGGCAGCCATCCCATCCAGAGCATCGAAAGCAAGCGACAGCACGAGCGCGCGGAAGACCGCGCTCTTCCGCGCGCGAGTTCCTTCGGCAGCGAGCGAGACCGAAGGTCACGCGAGCTAGAGGATTGCGATCGCCTCGATCTCGACGAGGGCGCCCGAGGGGAGCTTCGCCACCTCGACCGTCGAGCGCGCTGGCGGCCGGTCGCCGACGTGCTTCGCGTAGACCGAGTTCATGCCCTGGAAGTCGTCCAGGTTCTGCAGGAAGACCGTCGTCTTCACGAGCCGGTCGAGGCCGCTCCCCGCCTCCTCGAGAATTGCGCGGAGGTTCGCGAAGACCTGCTCGGTCTGCTCCTCGATCGTCGCGGCCTCGATCGCGCCGGCGCCCGGCTCGAGCGCGAGCTGTCCCGAGACGAAGACGAAGCCGCCGGCGGCGATCGCCTGCGAGTAGGGCGCACCCTGGAAGGGCGCGGGCGCTGCCTCGGTCCGAATGACGGTCTTCTCGCTCACGCTCTCTGGGCTCCTTCCCGCTCGCAGGCGGCCGCCAGCGCAGCGCCGAGCGCCTTGAAGATCGCCTCGAGCACGTGCCCGCTGTCGGTGCCGTTCAGCAGCCGCACGTGGAGGACGAGCCCGGCGTGCCGAGCCAGCCCCTCGAGGAAGCGTCGGGCGACGTCGGTGCCGAGACCGCCGACGCGGGCCTCCGTCAGGTCGACGTTCGTCACGAAGAGCGGCTCGTCGCTCACCTCGAGCACGACGTATGCGAGCGCCTCCTGCGAGGTCAGGCTGCCTGCCCCGTGCCCGCGAGCGCCGTCCGCCCGCAGCGGCCCCGCGAGCACCTCGCCGAGGGACGCGGCCGCGGCATCGACCTCCGCCTCCGCGTCGCCCGGCTCGATGTCGATGACGAGGTCGAAGCGGGCAACCTCCGCCAGCCGTGTGAGCAGCCCGTTCAGCACGGGAAGCCCCGTCTCGACCGTCGCCTCTCCGCGCCCGTACACGTTGACGCGAACGCCTGCCGCCGTGTCCTCCCGC
This sequence comes from Gaiellaceae bacterium, assembly GCA_035517075.1. Classification (GTDB taxonomy): domain Bacteria; phylum Actinomycetota; class Thermoleophilia; order Gaiellales; family Gaiellaceae; genus Palsa-739. The sequence continues at coordinate 1,921 of DATIZN010000007.1, forward strand.
GCCATGCCTACGCCTCGACGCGCTCGATCTGCGCGCCGACCGCGCGCAGGCGCTCGTCGATCCGCTCGTACCCGCGGTCGATCTCGGCCACGTTCCCGATCACCGATTGTCCGCGCGCGCAGAGCGCCGCGATGAGCATCGCCATGCCGGCGCGGATGTCGGGGCTCGTCAGCCGCTGGCCGTAGAGCCGCGACGGCCCGGTGACGACGACCCGGTGCGGGTCGCAGACGATGATCCGCGCGCCCATCGAGACGAGCTTGTCCACGAAGAACAGGCGGTTCTCGAACATCTTCTCGAAGACGAGCACCGTCCCCCACGCCTGTGTCGCGACCGCGACCGCGATCGAGGTCAGGTCGGCGGGGAACGACGGCCAGGGACCGTCCTCGATCTTCGGGATCTGGTCGCCGAGGTCGTTCTGGATCACGAGCTCCTGCTGCGGCGGCACGCGCAGCCAGTCGTCGCCGAGCTCGACCTCGATACCGAGCCGGTGGAACGCGAGGAGGATCGACGTCAGGTCCCGCGGCTCCGCTCCCTCGATCGTGAGATCGCTGTTCGTGACGGCGGCGAGGCCGACGAAGCTCCCGACCTCGATGTGCTCGGGCGCGATCGACCAGGCGCCGCCGCGCAGCTGCTCGACGCCGCGGATGCGGAGAACGTTCGACTCGATGCCCTCGATCTCCGCGCCGAGCGAGACGAAGAAGCGGCAGAGATCCTGGACATGCGGCTCGCAGGCGGCATTCCCGATCGTCGTCTCGCCGTGGGCGAGCACGGCCGCCATGATCGAGTTCTCGGTCGCCATGACGCTCGCCTCGTCGAGGAAGATCGTCGCGCCGCGCAGCCCATCGGTCTCCATCTCGTAGCGGCCGCCGACCTCGATCCGGGCGCCGAGCCGCTCGAGCGCGTGGATGTGCGGGTCGAGGCGGCGCCGGCCGATCACGTCGCCGCCCGGCGGCGGGACGCTCGCCCGGCCGAGCCGCGCCAGGAGCGGCCCCGCGAGCAGGAACGACGCACGGATCCGCTCGGCGAGCGCCGAGTCGATCTCGTGCGACGCGAGCCCGGACGCGTCGACGCGGACCTCGTTCTCGCCCGTCCAGTCCGCGGTCGCGCCGACGCTCGAGATCAGGTCGATCATCGTCTCCACGTCACGGATCCGGGGGACGTTCGAGAGCGTCACCGGCTCGTCGGCGAGCAGGCTCGCGGCGAGGATCGGAAGCGCGCCGTTCTTGTTCCCCGACGCCCTGATCCGGCCGTTGAGCGGGTTCCCGCCTTCGATGACGAGGGCCTGGGGCACGGTGGCGACGGACATGCGCGGGCTAGGATAACCGCCTCGTGGATCCTACTCGCGACCAGGCCTGGGAGACGCTGACCCGCTACACGAAGAGCGAGTCGCTGCTCCGCCACGCCCTCGCCGTCGAGGCCTCGACGGCCGCGTACGCGCGAGAGCTCGGCGGGGACGAAGAGCTCTGGCGTGTCGCAGCGCTCCTCCACGACTTCGACTACGAGATGCACCCGACGCTCGACAAGCATCCGCAGGACGGGGCGCCGTTCCTGCGCGAGGAGGGTTATCCCGAAGAGGTGGTCGAGACCGTCCTCTCGCACGCGGAGCATCTCGGGCTCCCGCGCGACACGCCGCTGAAGAAGGCGCTTTTCGCGTGCGACGAGTTGAGCGGGTTCGTCCACGCGTGCGCGCTCGTCCGTCCGACCGGCCTCGAGGGCCTCGAGCCGAAGTCGGTGCGCAAGAAGCTGAAGCAGCCCTCGTTCGCCGCAGGCGTCCACCGCGAGGACGTCTACAAGGGCGCGGAGGAGCTCGGCGTCGACCTGGACGACCACATCCGCACCGTCGTCGAGGCGCTGAAGCCGATCGCCGCCGAGCTCGGGCTCCCCTCGTAGCGTTCTCATCGAACTCTCAGCGGCGGCTTACGGTCGCCTCACGGCGCGGGTGTTCGATCGAGATGTGCAGCGGATCAAGAACCTCGATCTCGTCGTCGCCCTCGCCGCGTTCGCCGGCCTCTGCATCGCCGTGCTCACACGGGCGCCGCAGTTGCTCGAGCCCGACGACCTCGCCTATCGCGCCTCGATCGTCGCCCTCTCCCACGGCCATCTGACTCTCTCGACGGCGCAGTACCAGGCGCTCTCGCGGCAAGTCGGCCAGATCGCGCAGTGGACACAGCTCTCCGACGGACGCTGGATCAGCGAGAAGAACCCGGGCTATCCGTTCTTCGCGCTCCCCTTCCAGCTCCTCCACGTGCTGCGGCTCACACCGCTCTTCTACGGCGCCCTGGGCTGCGCCGGCCTCTACGCGGGCGCGCGACGCTGGCTCGGCCGGCTCGGCGGCGCGTGGGCCGTCGTCCTCTACTGCTCGTCGGGCGCCGCCCTCGTCTTCGCTTGGCGCGCGACGATGCCCACGTTCACGGACGCCTCGCTCATCGCGGCCGGCCTCGGCGGACTGCTCTGGACGCTGCTCGCAGCCGACGCGCCTGCACGCCGCCGCACCGTCGTCGGCCTGCTCTCCTTCCTCGCGCTCGAGGGCGCGACGTTCATCCGCTACACCGACATCGTCGCCCTGCTCGTCGCCGTCGTCGCTGTGCCCCTCGTCGCGCGACGCGCCGGGATCTCGAGGCGGGCGCTTGCCTGGTGGGGCGCGAGCGTCGTGGCCTTCGGCGCGCTCGTGGCCGGGTTCGACGACCTCGTGTACGGCGGCGTCCTCAAGACCGGATATGCCGCCGGCGAGATCGAGTTCGGGCTCGGCGCGGTGCTGCCGAACCTCCGGGAGATGCCCCGGCAGCTCGTCTCGACGATGCCGCTGCTCGTCCTCGCGCTCGCCTCACTCGTCTGGATCGGCCTCCGTCTCGCGCGCTCGCGCTCGACCGATCGCCGCCGCGACGCCGCGGTCGCAGCCGGTCTCGCCGGCGTCTGGCTCGGCGTCTATGCGCTCTATCTCGCCTACACGTGGACGGTCCGCGCCGGGGCCGGCTCGGGGAATGCCGTTCACGTCATCCGCTTCTACGTCCCCGCCCTCGGCGCCCTCGCGCTCCTCGCAGCCTGGGTCGTGCACCGGCTGCCGCGCTGGCTGCCGGTCGCGACGCTCGCCGCGGTCGTGGCGATCGGCGGTTTCTCGTATCCGGGACTGACCGCGCAAGGGCTCGGTCCCGGCCTGCGCGGCGGCGGCCCGGCCGGCGGAGCCCCGTTCCGCGGAGCCCCGGGCGGGGTCGAGCCCCCGGGGGCCGGCCGGGGCTCGTTCTCCTCACCGGGTGGAGCGCCTTCGGGCACCAGGCCGCCGCGGGCGCCTTAGCGCACCGCCGCGACGCCCCTTGCGAGACGCTGAAGGTCGTCGTCGTTCGTCCACCAACCGCACGAAGCCCGCACCAGGTTCCGGCCCGGCAGCTCCCGGACGACGACGCCGGCCTCGTGGAGCCGCTCGACGAGCGCCGTCGGGTCGCCCTGGGGCCGGAACGACACGAGCGTCGAGTGCCTGGACGGCGTCACGACCTCGACGAGCGGCTCGAGCAGCTCGCGGCAGCGGGCGGCGTTCGCCGCCGCCGCCTCGTAGCGCCAGTCCGGGTGCACGGCGAGCGCCGCGAGCAGTCCGGCGAGGCTCGGGACGGGGATCCAGCCCGAGTCGAAGCGCTTCGCACCCTCCTTCGGCGCGAACGCCCCGGAAGGCTCGTAGCCGTCCTGCGACATGTACGACGGCGCCTTCACCTGCAGGCGCTCGGGATCGGCGACGTAGAGCGCTCCCGTCGCCTCCGGCCCGCAGAGCCACTTCTGCGCCGAGACCGTGTAGAAGTCCATCTCGCCGACCTCGACCGGGATCGCGCCCGCGGACTGGGCCCCGTCGACGAGGACGGGCACGCCGGTCGCAGCGCGAAGGCCCCGGACGTCGAGCCGGCGCCCAGTCGTCCAGAGGACGTGCGAGGTGGCCACGAGGCGCGTCCGCGGGGTCACGGCGGCCGCGACGGCGTCCTCGTCGGCTTCGACGACGACGATCCGCGCGCCGGTGGCGTGGAGCGGCCCGGTCAGGCCGAAGTGCTCCTGGTCGGTCGTGACGACCTCGTCGTCCGAGGTCAGGCCGAGCCCGGCGAGGACGATCGCGCAGCCGCGCGTCGTCGAGTCGGTGAGCGCGACCGAGGCAGGATCGACGCCGAGGACGGCGGCGAAGGCGGCACGAAGCTCCTCCCGCCGCGCGAGCATGCCATCGATGTACGCCTGGCCGCTTCTCCCCTCGGCCAGGTCCCGTTCCGTCGCCCGCACGATCGCCTCGACGGTCGAGCGGGCGAGCGGGCCGTTCGTCCCTGCGTTGAGGTACGCGTAGCGCTCGAGCACCGGGAACTGACTGCGGGCCTCTGCGGGCGTCATGCGGCGTAGCCTACGAAGCCGTGCGCGTCCTGCTCGCAGATCCCCCCGCCTTCACGCCGGCCTACGATCACGAGCTGGCCGCGGCGCTCGCCCGCGCCGGAGCGGACGTCGAGCTCGTCACGTCGCGCTTCCGCTTCGGGAGCGTCCCCCCGCCCGAGGGCTACGTCCGCTCGGAGCCGTTCTATCCGCTCTCGTCCCGGCTCTTCCGGCGCTCGCCGCTCCGTCTGCCGCTCAAGGTCGCCGAGCACCCGCTCGGGCTCGCGGCGCTGCGCGGCCGGCACGCGGACGTGCTCCACCTGCAGTGGCTCGCCGCCCCGGAGCTCGACGTGCTCCTCTTCAGGCCGAGCCTCCCGTCGGTGTTCACGGCGCACGACCTCCTCGCCCGCCGCACCGCCCACCGCACGGGCGTCTGGCGTCGGCTCCTGCGCCGCTTCGACCGCGTCGTCGTCCACAGCGAGCGCGGCCGGGACACGCTCGCCGCCGCCGGCGTCGATCCCGACCGCCTGCGGGTGATCCCGCATCCGGTCTTCCCGAGCGACCCCGAGCGGCACGACGACGGCCGCACCGTGCTCGCCTTCGGGATGATCCGGCCGTACAAGGGTCTCGCCGACGCGATCGACGCAGTCCGCCGCGCGGGAGACGCGCGCCTGCTGGTCGCGGGCGACGCGCTCGAGCCGCTCGATCGCTACCGTGCCGCCGCCGACGGGCTCGACGTCGAGTGGCGCCTCGGCTACCTCGGCCCGCCCGAGGTCGACCGTGCGTTCGGCGACGCGACGATCGCGGTCTTCCCCTACCGGCCGGAGCTCGACCAGAGCGGAGCGCTTCTCCGCGCGCTCGGCGCCGGCGTCCCCGCGGTCGCCTACGACGTCGGCGGGATCGCCGAGCCCGTGCGCCGGTTCGAGGCGGGCCGCGTGGTGGAGCCCGGTGACGTGGCCGGACTCTCGCTCGCGCTTCGCGAGCTCCTCTCCGACCACGCCGCGCTCGAAGCCGCCCGCGCCGGTGCGCGCCGGGCACGCGAGGAGCTGACCTGGGACGCAGCCGCCCGGGCGCACCTCGACGTCTACGCGGAGATTGCGTGATCTTCCGGAGAGACCGCTTCGGGGACGTGATCGCGCGTCAGCTCGACCTCTTCGCCGAGGACGGCGCCGACCTCATCGCCGAGTGCCGGGCGAAGGAGCGGACGTACGACCGGGCGCCGCGCGCCGACGCGGAGGAGGCGTACGGTGACTACATGGACGCGGTGGAGACGGCGACGGAGGCACTCGCCGACATGCGCGACCGGTTCGCGCGGACGCTCGACGAGGTCGCGGCCGCCGAGTACGAAGAGTCCTTCAACCGCGCCGTCCGCCGCCGCTGGCCGCCGTTCGGGCTCGAGATCGAGAACCGCTGATGGGCCGCATCGAGGACTACGCGCTGCTCGGCGACCTGCAGACGGCGGCGCTCGTCGGCCGCAACGGCTCCGTCGACTGGCTCTGCTTCCCCCGCTTCGACTCGGCCGCCTGCTTCGCCGCCATCCTCGGCGGCTCCGAGAACGGCCGCTGGCTGCTCGCGCCCGTGGAGGCGACGTGGACGAGCAGCCGCCGCTACCTCCACGACACGCTCGTCCTCGAGACGACGTGGGAGGGCGACGGAGGCGCCGTCCGCGTGATCGACTTCATGCCGCCGCGCGGGAAGGCGCCCGACATCGTCCGCATCGTGGAGGGCGTGCGCGGCCGCGTGCACCTGCGCTCGGAGCTCATCATCCGCTTCGACTACGGCCGAATCGTCCCGTGGGTGCGCAAGCGCACGCACGAGGATCACACGCGCGTCGCAGTCGCCGGCCCGGACGCCCTCTGTTACCGCACGCCGGTGCTCACGCGCGGCGAGAACATGCGCACGGTCTCGGAGTTCGCGGTCGACGAGGGCGAGCGCGTCCCGTTCGTGCTGACCTGGTTCCCGTCCCACGAGGAGCCGCCCAAGCCGGTCGACCCGGAGCAGGCGCTCGCCGAGACGGAGGCGTTCTGGCGCGAGTGGAGCGCTGCCTGCGTGGTCGACCTTCCCGAGGAGTGGGCGGCGCCCGTCCGGCGCTCGCTCGTCGTCCTCAAGGCGCTCACGTACGCGCCGACGGGGGGTCTCGTCGCCGCGCCGACGACCTCGCTGCCGGAGTGGATCGGCTCCGTCCGCAACTGGGACTACCGCTACTGCTGGCTGCGCGACGCGACGCTCACCCTGCTCGCCCTCCTGCAGGGCGGCCACGC
>DATIZN010000008.1:0-14351 GCA_035517075.1 Gaiellaceae bacterium
ACGCCCTTCGCGGTCAGATCCTCCTGCAGCTTGTGGTAGACGACCTCCGACTCGTACTGCGCGCCGACGCCGGCGAGGTACTTCTTCTCCGCCTCCGGGATGCCGAGCTTGTCCCACGTGTCCTTGATGTCGGCGGGCAGGTCCTCCCACGACGAGGCCTGCTTCTCGGTCGGCTTGATGTAGTAGAAGATGTTGTCGAAGTCGATGTCGTTCAGGTTGCCGCCCCACTGCGGCAGCGGACGCGCGAGGAAGTAGTCCAGGCTCTTGTGCCGGAACTTCCGCATCCAGTCGGGCTCGTCCTTGTGCGACGAGATCGCGTCGACGAGCTCGTGCGAGAGACCCCGCCCCGACTTGAAGAAATAGTCCTCGGTGACGGAGAAGCCGTACTTGATCGCATAGTCGGAGCCGATCCCCTGGACGATCTCGGTCTCTGTCTGCGCCATTACGCCGCCTCCTGCTCTCCGTACGGAGCGTAGCCGTCCTTCTCGAGCTTCTTCGCGAGCTCGGGGCCGCCCTCCTCGACGATCCGACCGCCGACGAAGACGTGCACCCTGTCGGGCGTGACGTAGTCGAGGATCCGCTGGTAGTGCGTGATCACGAGCGCCCCCATCTTCGGGCCGACGAGCTCGTTCACGCCGCCGGCGACGACCCGGAGAGCGTCGATGTCGAGGCCGGAGTCGGTCTCGTCGAGCACCGCGATCCGCGGCTCGAGCATCGCCATCTGCAGGATCTCGACCCGCTTCTTCTCGCCGCCCGAGAAGCCGTCGTTCAGGTAGCGCGAGGCGAGCTCGCGGCTGACCTTGAGCCGGTCCATCTGGCCGAGCAGCTGCTTGCGGAACTCGGGGATCGCGATCGGATCGTCGACGCCTCCGTTGCGGGCCTTGCGCACGGCGTTGATCGCGCTGCGCAGGAAGCTCGTGACGGTGACGCCCGGGATCGCGTGCGGATACTGGAAGGCGAGGAACAGGCCGCGCTGCGCGCGCTCGTCGGCGCCGAGCTCCGTCACGTCCTCGCCGTCGAAGAAGAGCCGGCCCTTCGTGATCACGTAGGCCGGGTGGCCCATGAGCGCGTAGGCGAGCGTCGACTTGCCGGAGCCGTTCGGGCCCATGATCGCGTGCACTTCGTTCAGGTCGACCTCGAGATCGACGCCTTTGACGATCTCCGTGCCGTCCTCGAGCGCGACGTGCAGATCCTCCAGCTTGAGCAATGCCATGCGCTCAGCCTAGCGAGAGGGCCCGGGAAGACGTCCCAGTCCTCGCAAACGCTGAGGGAAACGCGCTACCCTCTGGGTACCGATGGGCTACTTCCAGACTCCCTGGCACATCGTCCTGCTCCTCCTGATCGCGCTGCTCCTCTTCGGCGGCAAGCGCCTGCCGGAGATCGGACGCTCGCTCGGGTCGGGGATGCGCGAGTTCAAGGATGCGATCACCGGCAACTCGCCGCCCGAGTCGCCGCCGCAGCAGGAGCTCCCGCCCGCCGAGCCGACGGCGACGCCGACGCCGACGCCGTCCGAGCGCGAAAAGGTCTAGCCGCTCATGAGCGGGCTTCCGCGCCGTCTCGGCCACGGCGAGGAGGCGACGCTCGGCGAGCATCTCGAGGAGCTGCGCCGGCGGCTGTTCGTCATGCTCGGCGCGCTCGTCGTCGGGACGGTCGCCGCCTTCGTCTTCCACGGCCACATCCTCGACTGGCTGAACCGGCCGCTGCCGCGCAACCACCACCGGCTGCTGACGACCGGCGTCGCCGAGCCGTTCACGGTCACCCTGACCGTCTGCGTCTACGCCGGCTTCGTGCTCGCGCTGCCGATCATCCTCTGGCAGGTCTGGGCGTTCCTCGCCCCGGCCGTCGACCCCGCCTCGGAGCGGAAGGTGCTCGGTCTCGCGCTCTTCGCGGTCGTCCTCGGCGCGGCGGGAGTCGCCTTCGGCTATTGGGTCCTGCTGCCGCGGGCCGTCCACTTCCTCGTCAACTACGACACGCGCAACTTCCTCATCCTGCCGCGAGCCTCGGCCTACTACAACTTCGTCGCGACCGTCCTCGTCGGGATCCTGCTCGTCTTCCAGACGCCGCTCGTCGTGCTCGGGCTGGTGTATCTCGGCGTGCTCACCTCGCGTGCGCTGCGCAGGCAGCGGCGGATGGGCTACCTCATCACGGCGGCCATCGCGCTCGCGCTGCCCGGCCCCGATCCCGTGACGACCTTCCTCGAGCTGCTGCCGATGTGGGTGCTGTTCGAGGGGTCGATCTGGCTCGCCGTCTTCGTCGAACGGCGCCTGGCGAGGGCCGTTCCGCAGTCGGCTACTCTGGGCGGCTGATGGCCCGGGCCGCCGTAAAAGCGAAGCAGCAGGCGCGCGCGAAGGCGCACCCGGCGCGCTCGTCACGGGGCGGCCGCCGGAGGCGCGGCGCGGGAGGAGGGAACCCGAACCAGGACCTCTTCTTCATGAAGCTGCGGCGGCACGCCAAGTGGGCGTACGTCCTGCTCGCGGTGCTGTTCGCGGCGACCTTCGCCGCGGTCGGCGTCGGCTCGGGCTCGAGCGGCCTCGACCAGCTCTTCTCCGGCATCTTCGGCGGCAACGGCGGCGGCACCTCGATCTCCAAGGCGCAGGCCGAGATCGCCAAGCACCCGGCGAAGGGGTACCTCGACCTCTCGCACGCGTACGAGGCGAAGGGCCAGACGCTGAACGCGATCTCCGCCCTCGAGAGCCTCACCGCGCTGAAGAAGAAGGACGCGTCCGCCTTCACCGAGCTCGGGCAGCTGCAGATGAACGCAGGCGAGAAGTACTACAAGCACTACACAGCGGCGCAGAGCGCGGTCGCGCTCTCGAATCCGAGCCAGGCGTTCCAGCCGGCCGGGACGCTCGGGACGGCGATCGGCACGAGCCCGATCGAGCAGCTCCAGTCGACGCAGGCGAACGACCGCGCGTCGACCTTCAGCCAGCAGGCGAGCACCGAGTTCGGCTCCGCGCTCCAGAGCTACGAGAGCGCGGCGAAGCTCCACCCGAAGGACTCGCTCGCCCAGTACTACGTCGCCCAGGCGGCGGACGCGAGCGGCCAGTACACGGTCGAGGCGAGCGCGCTGAAGCGCTACCTGAAGCTCGACCCGACCGCGCCGAACCGCAGCCAGATCAAGGCCGTGATCAAGCAGCTCGAGCCGGCGAAGAAGAAGAAGTAGGCGCGCTCACGCGGTTGCCGTTCGAACCGCCCGGATAGACTCTCGCCCCAAGGGCCGACACCGACCCCAGCGACTTCGGGGGGAGATCCGCGCATGAACTTCGACATCAAGACGGAGCAGATCGGCGGCGATGCGTACGTCATCTCGCTCGCGGGCGAGGTCGACCTCTACACCGCGCCGGAGTTCAAGCAGCAGCTGCTCGAGGTGATCGGCCAGGGCGGCAAGGACGTCGTCGTCGACGTAACCGACACGACGTTCATCGACTCGACGACGCTCGGAGTGCTCGTCCGCGGCGTGAAGCGGCTACGCACGAACGGCGGCGAGCTCTCGCCCGTCTGCGACGACCGGAACATCACGAAGATCTTCGAGATCACCGGGCTGGACAAGGTGTTCACGATCCATGCCACGCGGGACGAGGCCATCTCGGCGATGGGAGTTCCCCAGGGTTGAGGCGAGGGCGCCGGGTCGTAGGGGCTGGGGCGCTGCTCGCGGCTGCGACGCTGCTCGCGTCGGGCTGCGGCACGGGCGGGAAGGCGACCGCCCATCCCGACATCCAGAACGGGCAGAAGCTCTTCCAGACCGACTGCGCGGGCTGTCACACGCTGGAAGCGGCCGGCGCCCACGGGACGATCGGCCCGAGCCTCGACGGGGCGTTCGCGTACGACCGGGAGCAGGGCATCGCGCAGAGCACGATCGAGAACGTCGTGCTCGACCAGATCCGGCTCGGCTCGGGGCCGATCGAGACCTACACGAACGGCAAGCACTTCACGAAGCAGACGCAGATGCCGTCGAACATCGTCACCGGCGAGGACGCCGACGACGTCGCCGCGTACGTCGCCTCGGTCGCGGGACAGAACGGCGGCGAGTCCGTCTCGCCGGCGAGCCTCGGCACGAACGGCGAGGCGATCTTCAAGGGCGTGGGGTGCGCCGGCTGCCACACGCTGAAGGCGGCCGGTGCGACGGGCACGGTCGGGCCGAACCTCGACCAGCTCAAGCCGCCCATGGCCGCCGTCGTCCACCAGGTGACGGTCGGCGGCGGGGTCATGCCGTCCTTCAAGGCGACGCTCAGCGCGGCCCAGATCCAGGCCGTCGCGAAGTACGTCTCCTCCGTCGCCGGCAAGTAACTGCTCCTCGCGAAATCCTTCGGACTTCGCGGATTACGCGCGGCTGACCGGAATCGTCACCCGCTTCCGGATCGCCCGCAGCATCCGGTCGTCGCCGGCGACGAGCACCTCGTCGGCGCCGAAGAGGCGAAGCGCGTCCTCGACGGCGAGCGCCGGGTCGTCGGCGCCGACCTCCACGCGCGCGGCCGGGAGCTGGGCGCCGAGCGCCGCGGCGGTCGCCTCGGCGTCGCCGCGCCGGTCGTCGACCGCGCCCGTGAGCGCCTGAACTCGCGATGTGAGCGCCGGGACGACGACGAGCACCTCCGCGCCCGCCGGCAGGGCGAGCGAGGACGTTCCCGGCGGCGCGACGACGAGCACGCGCCGCACTCCGGGCGACGTCCCCGAGACGAGCGGCGGCTGAGGCTCCGCCGCGCCGCGAACCGGCTCCTGCCGCAGCCACCAGAAGAGCCCGGCGACCGCGAGGACAGCCACGGCTACGCCGAGCCACGTGTTGATGTAGGCGGCGACGATGATCAGCACCGCGCCGATCACGACCGCGATCAGGAAGCGGAACGCCTCGGCCTCGCTGCGGAGCGGATTGCGCACGAGGGCGTCCTACCCGCGGATCAGAGGACGTATACGGTCGTGAAGACGAGGATCCACATCGCGTCGACGAAGTGCCAGTAGATCCCTCCGATCTCGACCCCGTGATGGTGCTCGGCGGAGAAGTGGCCGCGGAAGGCCCGGATCGTCATGAAGAGCAGGATCGAGAGGCCGACGAAGACGTGGCAGCCGTGGAGGCCCGTCAGGCAGAAGAAGATCGTCGGGAACGCGCCCTCGCTCGTGTTGAAGCCGGCCCGCATGTACTCGAAGATCTGTGAGATCAGGAACGCCGACCCCATCAGGAACGTGAGCAGAAGGCCGGCGCGCATCCCCCAGACGTTGCCGCGCTTGATCGACTGGGTCGCCCAGTGCATCGTCGCGCTCGAGGTGAGCAGGATCAGCGTATTGATCGTCGCGACGAAGACCGGGAGGTGGTACGGGGGCGTCGGCCACGGCGTCCCGTTCACGATCCTGATGAAGAAGTAGGCGGTGAAGAACGCGCCGAAGAGCATGATCTCCGACGCGATGAAGAGGTACATGCCGAGCGTCGCCGGCATGATCCGCGAGCTGTAGTGGGGCTCGGGCGGGCCGTGATGCTCGTCGTGGGCGAGCGGCTCGGCGTGGCTGTACGCCGTCACGCGGGAACCTCGGCGGCCTTCTCGACGATCACGTGCTCGACGGGCAGGCTCGTCTCCTTGCGCAGCCGCTCCACGAGGTCGCGCCGCAGCCAGCCCGAGCGCTCCGGCTGGAACGTCGAGACGACGATCTCGTCGACGCGCTCGTCGTGCACCGCCTCCATCGCGGCGCTGAACGGATCGGGATGCGCGACCTGCCCGTGCACGTCGATCCCCTCCCCGCGCAGGACGGAGAGCGCCCGCTTGAGCCGGCGCTCCGCCTCCGGATGGGCACCAGCACCCGGGTCGCTCTGCGGCGAGACGATGAGGAAGCTCGCCGGACCGGCCGCCGCGCGCTCCCGGATCCTCGCGAGCAGCGGCTCGCCGACGACGGTCTCGTTCGCGACGACGAGGACGTTCGCCTCGGCCGGTCCGCTGCCGTATGCGACGAGATGCTCGACCGGAATGTCGCCGACGGCGCTCCGGATCCGGTCGACGACGTTGCGGCGCAGCCACCCGGACCTCTCCTCGGGATGCGTCGAGACGAGGATCGCGTCGACCGGCGGCTCGAGCGTCGCGATCGCGTCCCGGACGGCGGCGACGGGATCCGCCTCGACGACGTAGCCGTCGGCCGAGACGCCCTCGCGGTGGAGGTAGTCGAGCGCGCGCTCGAGCCTGCGGTGCGCCGACGCGCGGCGCGTGTCGGAGTAGACGACGTAGCCGCGCTGCGGCTGGTTGACGGGACAGACGACCGTGACGTGCAGCTCGTGGTCGCGGCCGCGAACCGCGTCGAGCAGCGCCTCCGCGTCGACCGTCTCGTTCGCGACGAGCAACAGGTGGCTCATACGGGCACTTTCTCCTGCTCGACCTCACGCGACCGCGACGGCGCGATCACCGCGTGCTGCGCGCCCGGGACGCCGTACTCGTACGGCGAGCCGACGACCTGCGGGATCTCGTCGAAGTTGAAGACGGGCGGCGGCGAGGTGACCTGCCACTCGAGCGTCATCCCGCGCCACGGGTTGGCGGGCGCGATCTCCCCGCTGCGCCAGCTCGTGACCATGTTGTAGAGGAAGACGATCGTCGAGGCGCCGAGCGCGAACGAGGCGAGCGAGATGAACATGTTCAGGTCGGCGAAGCGCGGCAGGTAGTCGGCGACGCGGCGCGGCATCCCCTCGGTGCCGAGGATGTGCATCGGGAAGAAGGTGAGGTTGAAGCTCACGAACGTGAGCCAGAAGTGGAGCTTGCCGAGCCGCTCGTCGTACATGCGGCCGGTCATCTTCGGGAACCAGTAGTACATCCCCGCGAAGATCGTGAACACCGAGCCGCCGAAGAGCACGTAGTGGATGTGGGCGACGATGAAGTAGGTCTGGCTCACGTGGATGTCGATCGGGACGGCGCCGAGCATGACGCCGGAGAGGCCGCCGATCACGAACATCGAGATGAAGCCGAGCGCGAAGAGCATCGGCGTACGGAAGTGGAGCTTCCCCTCCCACAGCGTCGCGAGCCAGCTGAAGACCTTGATCCCGGTCGGGATCGCGATCAGGAGGGTCGTGACCATCATCGGCACGCGGATCCACGAGGCCATGCCGCTCACGAACATGTGGTGCGCCCAGACCGAGAAGCCGAGCACGACGATCGCGAGCAGCGAGAGGGCCATCAGGCGGTAGCCGAAGATCGGCTTGCGGCTGAAGACCGAGATGACCTCGCTCGTGATCCCGAAGCCGGGCAGCATCATGATGTAGACGGCCGGGTGCGAGTAAAACCAGAAGATGTGCTGGTACCCGAGCGGGTAGCCGCCGCCCACGGGGTCGAAGAACGACGTGTGCATCACGTGGTCGAACATCGAGAAGAACTGCGACCCGGCGATGAACGGCGTCGCGATCACGACGAGCAGCGACGTCGTGAAGTTCGCCCAGACGAGGAGCGGCATGCGCCAGAACGTCATTCCCGGCGCCCGCATCGTGATGATCGTGACGAGGAAGTTGAGGGCGGTCATGATCGACGACGCGCCCGCCCACTGCACTCCCTGGTTGAAGAAGATGGCGCCGATCGGCTGGTGCTGCGAGCAGAGGGTCGCGTAGCCCGTCCAGCCGCAGGCAAAGGCCCCGCCGGGCATCGCGAACGAGGCGAGCATCATGATCCCCGCGATCGGCAGCAGCCAGAACGAGAGCGCGTTCAGGCGCGGGAACGCCATGTCGGCCGCGCCGAGCATGAGCGGCACGACGAAGTTCGCGAGCCCGGCGAACGCGGGGATGACGAAGAGGAAGATCATCAGCGCCGCGTGCACGGAGAAGAGCCCGTTGTAGGTCTGGGTGTCGAAGTACTGGATCCCCGGCTTCGCGAGCTCGGCGCGGACGAGCATCGCGAGCAGCCCGCCGGCGATGAAGAAGAAGACCGTGGTGACGAGGTACTGGACGCCGATCACCTTGTGGTCGGTGTTGACGCGGAAGTAGTCCTTCCAGCTCCGCGCGCCGTGGCCGGAGTGATCCTCCGCGCGGGTCGGGAAGCCGAGCGCGTAGTAGACCCAGTAGTCGAAGGCCCCGATGCCGGCGAGGAAGCCGACCGGCGCGGCGACGAGACCCGAGACGAGCACGAGCGGCTCGGTCAGGAGGATCGGGTGCCAGCCGCCCGCCCAGCGGGCGACGACGACGAGGCCGAAGCCGATGCCGGCGAAGAGCGGCGTCATCCACACCGCGCGGAGGAGGCTGCCGCGATACAGGAGACGCCAGCCGCCTCCCGCCGGCGCCGGTGCGTGCTGGACGTCGTGCGCGGTCGCTGTCGTCGTCAACGTCTACTCATCCCTTCGTCGAGCTTTGCGGCAATGCGCGCTCCTGCCCGCGGAGCCAGGTGTCGAACGCCTTCGGCGTCATCACGACCGCCTGCGAGCGCATCGTCGAGTGCCCGAGCCCGCAGAGCTCGGTGCATTCGAGCGGATACGTCCCGAGCCGGTCGGGCGTGATGTGGAGGTGCGTGACGAGCCCGGGCACGGCGTCGATCTTCTGTCCGAACTGCGGCACCCACATCGAGTGGATCACGTCCTTCGAGCGGAGATAGAGCTCGACCGAGCGGCCCTCGGGCAGCCGCAGCTCGGTGCTCGTCACGTTCTTCGCGTCGGGGTAGACGAACGTGAACGTGAACTGCTGCGTCCACACGTTCACCCGCAGCGCGTCGCTTCCCTGGGCGTCGTTCCGCGAGAGGACGATCCCGCAAACGATGGCGATCGCGGTCACCAGCACGGCCGGGATCAGCGTCCACGTGATCTCGAGGCCCGTGTGCCCGTGGATCGGCGGTCCGTCCTCGAGGTCGTCCGGCGCCGCCCGGAAGCGGACGATCGAGTAGACCATCGCAGAGACGACGATCGCGAAGATCGCGATGCAGATCGCGATCACGAACCAGAAGACGAAGTCGATCCGGCCGGCCTCGCGCGAGGCCGGGTGCGGGAGCCACGGCAGGAGGAGCGCGACGGCTGTGGCGATACCGCCAGCGATCATGCCGATCAGCACGAGCGTGACGATGGAGCCCCGGCGCATCCGTGTCGGAGCCTACCCGAGCCGCGGGCGGGGGTGAGCGGGTGCCGCGCCCCGTAATCCGCAGGGGCGGTCGGACGTTTGCCGAGAAGCCCTGGAACCCACACGGAGGGAGAATCCATGGGCCTCGGAGTCGGAATCTTCCTCGCCGCCGCCGGCGCCGTGCCCGCGTTTGCCCTGAACACGACCGTCTCCGGCGTGGACGTTCACGACATGGCCGGGGTCTGACCCCGGCCATGTCCGACCCGGACTGAAGAGCTAGGCAATCGGCAGCCCGACGAAGAACGACGAGCCCGCCTAGGGCATCGAGCGGATTACCGCCACGCCCCAAAGGCGTATATCGTTGCTCGATGCTGGTGGATTGCGGCGGTCGTAGTTGAGCGCAGTGACGCCGGAGGAGCAGGCGGCTCCGCCGGAGGAGTCGGGCGCACCGGCTCCCGACGTGCGGCTCGTCCAGGTCAGGAAGCACTTTCGCGACACGGCCGCCGTCGACGGAATCGATCTCGAGATCGCGCAGGGCGAGTTCTTCAGCCTCCTCGGCCCGTCGGGCTGCGGCAAGTCGACGACGCTCGCGCTGATCGGCGGCTTCGAGGAACCGACCGGCGGCGAGGTCTGGCTCGGCGGCCGCGAGATGAGCCGCGTGCCGCCCTACCGCCGCGACGTCAACACCGTCTTCCAGTCGTACGCCCTCTTCCCGCACCTCGACGTCGCCTCGAACGTCGCCTTCGGCCTGCGGCGGCGGAAGCTTCCGCGCGCCCGGATCTCGAGCCGCGTCTCGGACGCGCTCGAGCTCGTCGGCCTCGCAGGGCTCGGAAAGCGGAAGCCCGCACAGCTCTCGGGCGGCCAGCAGCAGCGGGTGGCGCTCGCCCGCGCGCTCGTGAACGAGCCGCGCGTCCTCCTGCTCGACGAGCCGCTCGGCGCGCTCGACCTCAAGCTCCGCAAGCAGATGCAGCTCGAGCTGAAGCGGATCCAGCGCGAGGTCGGCGTCACGTTCCTCTACGTAACGCACGACCAGGAGGAGGCGCTCGCGATGAGCGACCGTCTCGCCGTGATGAACCTCGGCAACATCGAGCAGATCGGCGCGCCCGAGGAGGTGTACGAGCGCCCGGCGACAGAGTTCGTCGCCGACTTCCTCGGCGCCTCGAACCTGCTCGGCGGCGCAGTCACCGCGGTCGAGGGAGGCGTGGCGCGGATCGCGCTCGACGGCGCGGGAGAGGTACGCGCGCATCCCGACCGGCTGCCCCAGGGCGCCCAGCGGGTCAAGGTCGGCGTGCGGCCCGAGAAGCTCCGTCCGCTGCGCCGCGACGAGGCGGAGCCCACCGGCGCCAACGTCGTCCAGGGACGCGTGCGCACGAGCACGTACCTCGGGCTCGGCCATCAGCTCGAGATCGACGGTCCGGCGGCGACGAGGCTCGTCGTGTACGTACAGAACGCCGGCGACGAGGCGCCCGGCGCGGGCGCCGACGTCCGGCTCTGCTGGCGCCCCGAGCACACGTTCGTCGTACGGCCCGCAGGAGGGGTTCGAGAGGAGGAACAGGAATGACCGAGCACGAGGCCAACGAGCCGATGTCAGTCGACCCTGCGCTGGTGCGCGGGCTGACCGAGCCGCGGATCTCGCGCGGGAAGCTCGTCCAGCGTGCCGGCGCGGGCGTTCTCGCGCTCGGCGTGGCCGGCTTCCTCGAAGCCTGCGGCGTCGGCGGCGCGAACAAGAAGGCCTCGACCGGTACGGGGGCGAACGAGATCGGCTCGACCGCGTGGTGGGCGAAGCAGAAGCAGGCGGGCACGTTCCAGTTCGCGAACTGGCCGTACTACATCGACACGAGCCACGGCAAGCATCCGACTCTCGAGCAGTTCACGAAGGCGACCGGGATCAAGGTCAACTACGAAGAGGTCATCCAGAACAACGACAGCTTCTACGCGAAGATCGCGCCGTCGCTCCAGGGCGGCCAGGGCACCGGCTACGACATGGTCGTGATGACGAACGGCTGGTACCTGACGGAGCTGATCAACCACCGGTGGCTGATCCCGCTCGACCATTCGCGGCTCCCCAACTTCGCGAAGTACGCGGGCTCGCTCGTCAAGAGCCCGAGCTACGACCCGGCCAACAAGTACACGACCGCCTGGCAGTCGGGCTTCACCGGCATCGGCTACGACCCCAGGCTCACCGGTCGCGAGATCACCTCGGTCGAGGACCTCTGGGACCCGAAGTTCTCCGGGCACATCGGGATGATGAGCGACAACACCGAGCTCGGCAGCGTCGGGCTGCTCAAGCTCGGGATCAATCCCGTGACCTCGACCCAGGCCGACTGGCACAAGGCCGCGAACATCCTCAAGCAGCAGCGCCACATGGTGCGCCAGTACTACGACCAGAGCTACATCCAGGCGCTCGAGAACGGCGACACGTGGATCTCGCAGGCCTGGTCGGGCGACATCTTCCAGGCCAACGAGAACGGCTACCCGCACCTGAAGTTCGTCGTGCCGCACGAGGGCGTCATGCACTGGACGGACAACATGGCGATCCCGCTGCACGCGGCGCACCCGGCCGACGCGCTCGCCTGGATGAACTTCTACTACCAGCCGAAGATCGCGGCCGAGGTCGAGGACTGGGTCAACTACATCTGCCCGGTGCCGAGCGCGAAGTCGTACATCGCGAAGCAGCTCGACGACCCGACCGTCGCCCACAGCCCGCTCGTCTTCCCGACCGCGGCCATGACGGCGAAGGCGCACGAGTACTACACGTTCAAGAACTTCAACGAGTTCAACACCTGGAACGGCATCTTCAACCCGATCATCCAGTCGTAGCGGCGGAGGGAGCGGCTTGAGCGTCGCGCTGCGAAGTCGTCTCGCCCCCTATCTGCTCGGGATGCCGGCGGGGGCCTACCTCGCGATCTTCTTCATCGTGCCGCTGTTCGCGGTGCTCTCGATCTCGCTCGAGACCGGCAACTACGACACCGGCTTCGTCCTGACGTGGCACTGGCACGAGTACGTGACGGCGATCCGGGAGTACCACACGCAGTTCATCCGCTCGTTCGAGTACGCGGCGCTCTCGACCGTGCTCGCGCTCGTCCTCGCCTATCCGATCTCGTACTGGATCGCGTTCCACGGCGGACGCCACAAGTCGACGTACCTCCTGTTGCTCCTGCTGCCGTTCTTCGTCTCGTTCCTGATCCGGACGCTGGCGTGGCAGTTCATCCTCTCCGACCAGGGAATCGTGCTCGGGACGCTGAAGAACTGGCACCTGCTGCCGCAGTCGCTCAGGGTCCTCTCCACGCCGAGCGCGGTCATCGCAGGGCTCACGTACAACGCCCTGCCCTTCATGGCGCTGCCGCTCTACGTCGGCCTGGAGCGGATCGACCGGAGGCTCGTGCAGGCGGCCGGCGACCTCTACGCGCGGCCGGCGACGTCGTTCCTGCGCGTGATCGTGCCGCTCTCCGCGCCGGGCATCTTCGCCGGCTTCCTGCTCGTCTTCGTCACGAACGTCGGCGACTACGTGAACGCGACGATCCTCGGCGGTCCCGACACGACGATGATCGGGAACATCATCCAGACGGAGTATCTGACGAACTTCGACTATCCGATGGCGGCGGCGCTCTCGTCGCTTCTGATCGGCGGGACGCTGATCGTGATCTTCCTCTACGCCCGCACCTTCGGCGCGTCCCAGATCCAGGAATACGCATGACGGCCGTCGCCGGGATGCTGGAGCGCAGGCCGCTCGAGGCGAAGGCGTCGCGCGTGCGGCCGGCGCGCTTCCTCCTGCCGGCGTACGTGTGGCTCGTCATCGCCTACACGGTCGTGCCGATCGCGGTCATGGTCGCGTACAGCTTCAACCAGACGCCGTCGGGCAAGACGACCTTCGCGTGGCAGGGGTTCACGACGACGTGGTACGCGCAGGTCTTCGCAATCTCCGACCTGACGAGCGCGCTCGAGCACTCGTTCGAGATCGCGACCGGATCGACGATCATCTCGCTCCTGCTCGGCGTGCCCCTCGCGCTCGCCCTCGCGCGCTACCGCTGGCGCGGCGGCGTGGTCGCCGACTCCGTGATCTTCATCGACATCGCGGCGCCGTCCGTCGTCGTCGGCGCCTCGCTCCTCTCGTTCTTCATCACGCTCAACATCGCGCGCGGGCTCGGGACGATCCTCATCGCGCACGTCGCGTTCAACGTCGCCTTCGTGACCGTGGTGGTGAGGGCACGCGCGCTCGGGCTCGACCCGGCGATCGAGAAGGCGGCCTCCGACCTCGGGGCGAGCCCGTGGACGGCGTTCCGCACCGTGACGCTGCCGCTGCTCCTGCCCGGGATCATCTCCGGAGGGCTGCTCGCGTTCGCGATGTCGATCGACGACTTCATCATCACCCAGTTCGTCGCCGGGCCGAAGCTCACGTTCCCGCTCTGGATCTACGGCGCTGTCAAGACGGGCATCCCGCCGCAGGTCTTCGTGATGGGGACGATGATCTTCTTCGGCGGCGTGCTGATCGCGATCGCGAACACGATTCTCCAGCGGCGGACGCAGCTCTAGGCTCCGGGGCTGCAGCTCGTGGCGACGGCCCGCGCGAACGGGATCGACATCAGCTACGAGCTGCAGGGCGAGGGAGAGCCGCTCGTCCTGATCGGGGGCCTCGGCTCCGACCGCACGCTCGTCCGGCCGCTGGTCGACGCCTTCGCGCCCGCGTTCAGGCTGCTGTCGTTCGACAACCGGGGTGCGGGCCGGTCGGACAAGCCGGACGAGCCGTACACGATCGAGCTGATGGCCGAGGACACCGCCGCGCTCATGGACGCAGCCGGCATCGAGCACGCGCACGTCGTCGGCATCTCGATGGGGGCGAGCATCGCGCTTGCGCTCGCGCTCGACCACCCCGGACGCGTCGACGACCTGGTGCTCGTCTCCGCAAGCGCGCGGAAGACGGGAGGACTGCGCATCTCCCTGCCGTCCCGGCTGCTCCGCCTGCTCAGCCGCGTCCTCCCGTTCGCGAGGGGCAAGTACCCGCAGCCCGACTACGCCTTCCAGCGGCAGCTCGTGGCCAGCCGCAGCTACGACTGCACCTCGCGGCTCGGCGAGCTCCGCGTTCGCACGCTGATCGCATACGGGCGCAAGGATCGAACCGTGCCGCTCGAGCTCGCCGAGGAGTTGCACGCCGGCATCCCGGGATCGCAGTTCCTCGTCTTCAGGGGCGGGCACCTCTTCTTCCTCTTCGGCGACCGCAAACGCTTCCTCGAGACCGTCGGCCGCTTCCTGGCCGGGCAGTAGTCAGGGCTACAATGCCCCCGCCCCGGGCCGTTAGCTCAGCTGGTAGAGCAGGGGACTCTTAATCCCAAGGTCGCAGGTTCGATCCCTGCACGGCCCA
>DATIZN010000009.1:0-94377 GCA_035517075.1 Gaiellaceae bacterium
GGATCACGACGCGGTCGCCTTCGCGAGGGCGCTGCGGAACTCGCTCGCGAACGGAGCGCCGGTGATCGGGCCGGCGAGATGCGCGAGGATCCGCCCCTCCCGGTCGACGACGTACGTCTCGGGCACGGCCGTGACCCCGTAGCGGCCGGTGGTGACCGAGCCCGACCCGTCCTCGAGCATCGGGAACGTCAGCGCATGCGCGACCACGAACCGGCGCGCGTCGCTCGTGACGTCGTGGAAGTCGACGCCGACGAACTCGACGCCCCGGCCGCGATACGTGTTCCAGGCCTGCTCGAGCACCTTTGCCTCGCTCTTGCACGGGATGCACCAGGAGGCCCAGAAGTTCAGGACGACCGGCTTGCCGCGGAACGAGGCCAGCGAGACGGTGCCGCCGCCGTCGAGCCGCCGCAGCGTGAACGCCGGCGCCGCCGAGCCGACCTTCGGCGCGTGCTCCTGGTGCGTCAGCCGCCAGACGAGCAGCGCCAGCAGGCCGGCGACGCACGCGAGCGCGAGCAGCTGACCGGCGAGCTTGAGCCGTACGGCCGTCACGAGGTCAACGCCGCCTGGAAGGTCCGCCGGAACGAGGAGGAATAGCCCTTGTCGCTGATCGGCCCGACCACCTCGGAGCCGACGAGCCGCCCGGCGCGGTCGATCACGTACGTCGCCGGCAGGTTCGCGACGCCGTAGGCGTTCGATGCGAGCGTCTGGTCGGGGTCGCTGACGATCGGGTACGTGATCCCGTGCGCCTGCACGAAGCGACGAGCGTCGCCCGCGGCGTCGCCGCTGTCGACGCCGAGGACGACGACGCCGCGGCTCCGGTACTGCCGCCAGAGCGCCTCGAGCGCCGGCGCCTCGCGCTTGCACGGGCCGCACCACGACGCGAAGAAGTTCAGGACGACCGTCTTGCCGCGAAAGGACGCGAGCGAGATCTCGCCGCCGCCGCTGAGCCGCCGCAGCGAGAAGTCGGGCGCCCTCGCCCCGACCTTTGGCGGCGGCGTCTGGTGGGTCAGGTTCCAGATGAGCAGCGCCGCGAGCACTCCCACCCCGGCGGCCGCGGCCGCCTGGGCCCCGAGCTTCAGCCGGGCCCGCCTGGGCACTACGTGGGGACGATGAAGACCGGCGTCCCGACCTGTACGCGGGTGTAGAGCCATTCCGCCGACGGCACCTGCATCCGGATGCAGCCGTGCGACTCGGAATGACCGATCGACCATGGCTCGTCGGTGCCGTGGATGCCGACGCCGGGCGCGCTCAGTCCCATCCAGCGCGTCCCGAGCGGGTTGTCCGGCCCGGGCGGGACAGGCTTGAGCCCTTTCGCCCACGCGTCCTGCGTCGGCGGGTACCACCACGGGTTCAGCTCCTTGACGACGATCTGGAAGCGCCCGAGCGGCGACGGATAGGCCGGCTGTCCGGTCGCGACGGGGAAGGTGCGGACGAGACGCGTGCCGCGGTAGAGCATCAGCCGGTTCAGGCCGCGGTGGATCACGATCACCGACGTCGTCTTCGGCGTCGCTGCGGCGAGCTTGCGCAGCGGGACGAAGATCGTCGTGCGGACGCCGTCGCGGATCGCGTCGCGGATCAGGTTCGCCGTCGCCACGCGCAGGAGCTTCCGGCCGGTGGCCCCGTGCGTGAAGAACGGCCGGTCGTGACGCAGGACGAGCCGCCCGGAGACGGGAGTGCCGGCGGTCTTCTTCGCCAGCGCCGCGACCCACGCCCGGACGTCCTGGACGTTGACGCTCCCCTGCAGCGGTATCGCCGCGTCGGGCGCCGCGGCGAGCGCGGTCTGGACGGCCGCGGCGAGCGGCAGCGACAGGTCGAAGCGCCTCGGGAGCACGCTCACGTTCCTGTGGCCAACGTGGAGCACGAGCGGCTGTGTGTACGCCTCCAGCACCGCCTGCGTCGCGTCGTCCGAGGTCATGCCGCCGACGGAGACGGGGCCGATCGTGACGCCGTCGGCGATCGTCGTCGCCGCCGTCGTCGTCGTCGTGCCGCCGTCGGCGCGCGCACTGCCCGCCGCGGCGCCGAGTGCGCAGGCGGCGGCGAGACAGAGGATCAGAGCGGCGCGACTCGGGACCACGCGCCCCGATGATAGCCCGTCGTCATACGCGTCAAGCCGTCAGGTCCGCCGGATGACGACGACGGCGAGATCGTCGGAAAGCGCGCGCCCCCGGCGAACTCGCGGGCGTCCGAGGCGACCGCGGCGGCCAGCTCGCGGGCCGGCAGGCCGGCGTGCTCCGCCAGGAGACGGTCGAGGCGGTCGTCGCCGTAGAGCTCGCCGTCGCGCCTCGCCTCGACCACGCCGTCGGTGTAGAGGACGAGCGCGCCGCCGGGCGGCAGCTCCGCCTGCACCTCGGCGTACTCCTGGCCGGCATCGACTCCGAGGACGAGGCCGTGCGCCTCGAGCGCGCGCGTCTCCCCGCCCGGGAGGACGAGCCGCGGCGACGGATGGCCTCCGCTCGCGCAGGCGACGCGGCCCGTGGCCCCATCGACGACGACGTACGCCATCGTGATGAACTTCCCGCTCCCGATCTCGGAGCCGAGTCGCCCTCGTGGAGCGCCGCGGCGAGCGCCTCGCCCGCGAGCTCGAGCGCGGGAGGCGCGAGCGACGCGACCGCGCCCTTCGAGGCGGTCGCGAAGGTGAGCGCCCGCACGAGGGCGGCGAGCGTCGACGCCTGCGGAGGCGGCGTCGCAGGATCGCGGTCGAGCAGCGACGTAACACCGGAAGCATTCCGGCCGCAAGTCCCGCGCGGTCTTCTAGACTCAGGCCGTGGCCGAGGCTCTGCCCAGCACGAAGCCGGCTCGCGAGGAGCCGCCGGTCGACATGTCGCTCGTCCGGCTCCGCTACCGGCATCACCGGCGGCGGCGCAACGTGCGCATCGGACGGCGGATCGAGAGCCGCCTCGCGCATTACCGCTTCTACGTTGTCCTCGGCGTCCTCCTTGCGATGGGCGGGGTGTTCGCCGCCGGGACGCTGAAGGAGATCCACCGCCTGTTCGGCTTCTAGAGCCGTTCTGCCCGCAAGTCGCGGCGGGAGCCGCGGTGCGGCCCTCATCGACCTGCCCCCGGCACGCCGTTGCTCTACTCTCCCCCTACAGCGCCTGTGCAAACTCCCGAGTCAGCGCCGTCCCTTCCGCCCGAGCCGCGCGCTCGCCGCCGCCCGCCGCGCCGCACGCCCGCCGTCGCGGACTGGAGCGAGCGTCTCGCATGGCTCTCCGGCCTCGTCCTCGCCGTCTCGGCTTTCACGGACTGGTACTCGGGGACGCTGCCGAACGGACTGACGCTCTCGGTCACCGGCTGGCACACCGGAGGGCTCGGCAAGCTCGTGTTCTTCATCGGGCTCCTGACGCTGATTCTCGAGGCGTTGCGCGAGGCCCGGATCGGGCTGCCGCCCGAGGTGCCGGAGCGCCTCGTCCTCGTCGCGCTCGGCGCGCTCGCGACGATCTTCGTCCTGATCCGTTCGCTCTCCGTTCCCGACGCCTACTTCGCGAACGGATCGCGAGGCGTCGGCCTCTACATCGCGCTCCTTGCGGCGCTCGCCCTGCTCGGGACCGGGCTGCTGCGCACGGCCGAAGAGCTCTAGCGCGAGGCGGCAGAAATCGGGCGGGCATGTCTCTTCGTGCTCGATCGTTCCGACCTGCGTGAAGCCTCGTCTCGTTGGAATCAACCACGTCGCACTGCAGGTGGACGATCTCGAGGAGGCCGTCGTCTTCTATACGGCTCTCTTCGAGCCGACGGCCGTCGATCGCAACGAGCCAGATGCCGCGTTTCTCGAGATCGGCGACCAGTTCCTCGCCCTGTTCGAGCGCGG
Source organism: Gaiellaceae bacterium (assembly GCA_035517075.1). Lineage (GTDB taxonomy): Bacteria > Actinomycetota > Thermoleophilia > Gaiellales > Gaiellaceae > Palsa-739. Next base: position 3,806 of record DATIZN010000009.1, read on the forward strand.
CTCGCGTGAAGAGGAGCCTCATTTCGGGCTCGTTGTGGACGACAAGGCGGCGGCGCGGCAGGCGCTCGAAGCGGCCGGCGTACAGATCCTCCCCGGCCGCAGGCTCGACTTCCTCGACCCCAGCGGAAACCGGGTCCAAGTGGTGCAGTACGGCGAGATCCAGTTCACGAAGACCTCACGCGTGCTCGAGGGGATGGGCTTACAGCTCGGCAAGTCCGAGCGGGCGCTCGAAGAGCTGCGAGCAAAGAACCTCGCCGACTAGGACGGCCGCCTGACATTCCCGAGCGGCGGCCCAGACGTTCAGGCACAGTGGTTTCCGACCGGGCAGCGCTGGAACCTCGCGAAGCCGAGTCGGATCGAGGTGAGCGAGCCGAAGGGCGACCAGACGGTCCTGAAGAGATGTCCCTTGCTGCAGCGGACGACGACCTTGCCCGCCAGCGCCGGACGGCCTCTGGCTCTCGCGAAGCCGATCCTCCCGAGCACGATGGCGGCGACGACGGGCAGCGCGATCGTGAGCGACGCGTGGTAGCCGGAGGCGATGAGGATCTGACAGAGCATCGACGCCGGCCCGGAGGTCAGCCGCGCCTGCGGAGGACGACGCGTGCCGCCGCGACGCTCACGGCCCAGACCGGCACCATCGTGATCAGGAACGGCCGAAGCGTGTCGCTCGCGGAGTGCGACTGACCGTCGAAGGCGTGGAAGACCAGCACGGTGCCGGCGAACAGCAGGGCGGCGCGGGCGGCTAGACCGGGACGACCGCCTTCGTCTGCTCGACGAGCGCCTGCAGGTCGAACGGCTTCCCGACGAAGCCGCGGGCGCCGCTCGACGCCGCCTGGCGCTGCGCCTCCTCGTCGACCTGGCCGCTGAACATCACGACCGGGATCACCCCCGACCCGTAGCGCTCCTGGATGCGCCGCAACATCTCCCAGCCGTCGACGTGCGGCATCATCACGTCGAGGAGGACGAGATCGGGCCGGCGCGACTCGATCGACGTCATCCCCTCCTCCGCGCTCGCCGCCTCGTGGACGGAGTACCCCTCGAGCTCGAGCGTGACCCGAACGAGCTCGCGCACGCGCTCGTCGTCGTCCACGAGCAGGATCGCCGGGCCGGACTGCTGGCGCGCGGACCCGGAGCGCGCCAGGAAGGCCTCGAGATCGCCGCGCCGGTAGCGGCGGTGTCCGCCGGGCGTGTAGAACGCCGGCACCCGGCCCTGGTCCGACCATTTGCGCATCGTGCTCTGCGCGACGCCGAGGAAGCGCGCGGCCCGCCCGAGCGTGAGCCACTCGGGGTCGCTGCGCCCGCTGTCCTCGCGGTAGCTCATCGGCGGGAACTTGTCCAAAGCTCCCACTTTTTACACCAGGATGTAGGACAGGCTCACGGCTCGTAGTCGAGCGCGCCGCGCGCGTAGGCGTGGAACGCGGCCGCCAGCACCGCCGCGAAGTCGCGCGCCCAGCCGGCCGCCGTCGCGCGCTCCTCCAGCAGCTCACGCGCCCAGCGCTCGGCCTGCGCGTAGGCCGGGGCGAGCTCGGCGACGGTGAACGTCTGCCCCACGCGCTTGCGCAGCTCGTCGAGGACGAGCTCGAGCTGCTCGAGCGCCCGCGCATAACGGCGCGGGTCGTCGCGGAGGGACTCGAGGCGTCGCGTGCCCTCGTACCACTCCTGCCTCATGACCTCGACCGCGCTCACTCGGCCAGCGTAGACACGGTGCAGCAGCGCTCGGGCCAGAGCGGCTCGACGTCGGCGAGGATCCGGTCGCCGAGCTCGTACCCCGGCCGCGCGAGCGCGAAGGCGGCGTGCGCGTGCAGGCACTTCAGGCTGCCGCCGCGGCGCGAGCCGCCGACGCCGTAGTCGAGCGAGGCGCCGCTGTCGCGGCCGCGCTCTTCGCCTGCGAGCTCCCGGCGAAGCCGCCGCTGCTCCTCGTCGGCCGCGGCGAGGCTCGCCGCGAGCGCCGGATCGTCGCGGGCCGCGGCGCTCCAGCGCTCTACGCCGCCGTCCGCCTCGAGCCTGGAGATCGCAGCGACGAGGTGGCGGCACGTGACGTAGTACGTCGTCGGGAACGGCGCGCCGTCGCGCCCGTACGGCGCCTGCTCGGTGACGGCCGGCGCGCCGAACGGGCAGCGAACGGCGACGCGGCGGAACGCGCGCGGCTCGCGGCCGAGCTGGCGCGCGACGAGCTCCAGATCGCTACCGCTAGCCGTGGGCATGGCCCGAAGCATGCTGCTTGCGCCGCCACTCCGGGATGTTCTTGACGATGAAGAGGTGCTCGCCGGGACGGATGTAGCCGAGCGACCGCGCCTCCGCCTCGAGCACCGCAGTCGACGCCGAGCGTTCGAGGCGGCGCTCGAGCGAGCGCTGCCTCGCCTGCAGCCGGTGCACCGTCGCCGCCTGCGCCGCCTGCTGGCCCCGCGCGTCCACGTACGCGCGGAGCGGTCGGTAGTAGAGGAGCGCGACGAGGACGAGCACCCCGAGCGCCACCCAGCGGCGCACGACGCCCCTACGCGTGCGGAGACGGCCCTTTGTCGCAGGCATCGGCCCCGAGTTCGCGGCCGACACGGGCGGTCCTCCGCTACGCCACGTCCACCTTGATCACGTTGGTCGAGCCCGGGATGTTGACGGCCGTGCCGGCAGTGATGACGACGCGGTCGCCCTCCTCGAGGATCCCTTCCTCGCGGCACGCGTCGACGGCGAGCCGCCAGAGGTCCTCGACGTCGTTCGTCTCCGAGATGCGCACGGGCGTGACGCCCCACTCGAGCGCGAGCTGGCGCATCGCCCAGTCGACGTGCGTGAGCGCGACGATCGGCCGCCGCGGGCGCAGCCGTGCCACCGCGCTCGCCGTGCGGCCGGTGAACGTCGGGACGAGGATCGCCTTCGCGTGCAGCGCCTCGGCGAGGTCGCACGCCGCATTCGACATCGCCTGGCCGATCGTCGGGTTCTCGGCGGCCTCGGGCAGCTCGTGCCGGTAGTCGAGGCTCGGCTCGACCGCGCGCGCGATCCGATCCATGTACGAGACCGCCTCGACCGGATAGTCGCCGACCGCCGTCTCGCCCGAGAGCATCACGGCGGACGTCCCGTCGAGGATCGCGTTCGCGACGTCGCTCGCCTCCGCCCGCGTGGGCTCGGGCGAGTGCACCATCGTCTCGAGCATCTGCGTCGCGGTGATCACCGGCTTGCCGCAATCGAGCGCCTTCTGGATGATCCGCTTCTGGAGGAGCGGCACGAGAGCAGGGCCGATCTCGACGCCGAGGTCGCCGCGCGCGACCATCACCGCGTCCGTCTCGGCGAGCACGTCGTCGAGGACGTCGATCGCCTCCGACTTCTCGATCTTCGCGATCACGTGGGCATGCGACTCCGCCTGCTCGATCAGCGCCCGCAGGTCGCGGATGTCGGCCGGCGAGCGGACGAACGAGAGCGCGACGAAGTCGACTCCGGTGTCGAGCGCCCAGCCGAGGTCGGCGACGTCCTTCCGCGTGAGCGATGGGATCGGGATCGGCACGCCCGGCAGGTTCACGCCCTTGTGTGAGCTGACGAGCCCGCCGACGACGACGGCACAGCGGGCCCGCCCTCGCTCCACCTCGTCGACTCGGAGCCTGACGAGCCCGTCGTCGATCAGGACGTCGTGGCCGGGCAGGAGCACGTCGCCGATCACCGCGGGCGCGACCGGCAGCTCGCCGTCGCTCGCGGTCTGCTCGCCGCAGATCGTCACTTCCTCGCCCACGCGCAGCGCGACGGGCTCGGGGAGGTCGCCGATGCGGAGCTTCGGCCCCTGTAGGTCGGCGATCAGCGCCACCGGCCGTCCGGCCTCGGCGGCGATCTCCCTGACGAGCCAGGCGCGCTCGGAGTGCTCCTCGTGGGTCCCGTGCGAGAGGTTGAAGCGGACGGCGTCGACTCCTGCCGCGACGAGCGCGCGGAGGCGGTCGGGCGTCGCGGACGCGGGCCCGAGCGTCGCCACGATCTTCGTCCGGCGATCCACCGCCATCTGTCCCAGCGTAGCTCCGGCGGGCGTCAGCGGCCCGCCCGCGGGAACGCGGCCCAGCCGGGATAGGCCGCCCGCCCGCCCAGCTCCTCCTCGATCCGGAGCAGCCGGTTGTACTTCGCGACGCGGTCGGTGCGCGCAGGCGCCCCGGTCTTGATCTGCCCGGTGCCGAGCGCGACGACGAGGTCGGCGATCGTCGTGTCCTCGGTCTCGCCCGAGCGATGCGAGACGACGGCCGTGTAGCCGTTCGCCTGCGCGAGCCGCACCGTCTCGATCGTCTCGGTCAGCGTCCCGATCTGGTTCAGCTTGATCAGGATCGAGTTGGCGACCCCGCGGTCGATCCCCTCCCGCAGCCGCTCGGGATTCGTGACGAAGTTGTCGTCGCCGACGAGCTGCAGCCGCTCTCCGAGCCGCGCGGTCGCGACCTGCCAGCCGTCCCAGTCGTCCTCGGCGTTGCCGTCCTCGAGCGAGACGATCGCCGGGAAGCGGTCGGCGAGCCCCGCGTAGAAGTCGGCCATCTCGGCCGGCTCGATGTCGCGGCCCTCGAACCGGTAGCGCCCCTCGGAGAAGAACTCGCTCGAGGCCGGGTCGAGGGCGATCGCGACGCGCTCGCCGTGTCCCGCCGCGTCGGCCGCGTCGAGGATCGCCTCGATCGCCTCCTCGCTCGTGGCGAGGTCGGGAGCGAAGCCGCCCTCGTCGCCGACCGCCGTCGAGAGGCCGCGCCCGGCGAGCAGCGTCTTCAGCGCGTGGTACGTCTCGGCCGCGACCCGCAGCGCCTCCGAGAAGCTCTCCGCGCCGGCCGGGACGAGCATGAACTCCTGCAGGTCGATCGAGTTGTCGGCGTGCACGCCGCCGTTGATGACATTGAGCATCGGCACCGGCAAGGTCACGGCCTCCTCGCCGCCGAGATGGCGGAAGAGGGAGACGCCCGACTCGGCAGCCGCTGCCTTCGCGTTCGCGAGCGAAACGCCGAGGATCGCGTTCGCCCCGAGCCGTCCCTTGTTCGGTGTCCCGTCGAGCTCGACGAGGCGGCGGTCGAGTGCCGCCTGGTCGGCCGCCTCCAGCCCCGCGACCGCCTCGGCGATCTCGCCGTCGACGTTCGCAACCGCGCGGGTGACGCCCTTCCCGCCCCACTCGGAGCCGCCGTCGCGCAGCTCGACCGCCTCGTGCACGCCGGTCGACGCGCCGGAAGGGACGGCCGCGCGGCCGAATGCGCCCGACTCGAGGCGCACGTCGACCTCGACCGTCGGATTGCCCCGCGAGTCGAGGATCTGGCGGGCGTGGACGCGGGCGATCTTGCTCATGCGGTCTGCTCCTTCGCGCGGTCGAACCACTCGTCCTGCCGCTCGAGCGGCAGCTCGCCCCAATTCTCCCCGGCCGCCGCCGCGAGCGCCTCCGCAATCTCCACCCGCCGCCGGAACCGCTGCGCGGCGCGCCGCAGCTCGAGCTCGGGATCGGCGTCGAGCCTCCGCGCGACGTTGACCGCGGCGAAGAGGACGTCGCCCAGCTCCTCGGGCGACCAGTCCGCCTCGAGCTCGGCGAGCTCCGCCTGGAGGTCGGCATACGCGCCCGCCAGGTCGGGATACTCGAAGCCGGCCGCCTTCGCCCGCTGCTGGACCTTCCGCGCGTAGAGGAGGGCGGGCAGCCCCTCGGCGACGTCGTGGAAGATGCCCTCGCGCCCCTCCTGCTCGCGCTTGATCCGCTCCCAGTTCGACCGCACCCGCTCCGCCGTCCGCGCCTCGACGTCGCCGAAGACATGGGGATGACGGCGGACGAGCTTCGCGTGGACGGCTCGCGCTACCGCCTCGAGGTCGCCGGCGCCGCGCTCCTCGAGCAGGAGCGCGAGGAAGTAGACCTGGAAGAGGAGGTCGCCGAGCTCGTCGACGAGCTTCGCGTCGTCGGGCGCGAGAGCCGCGTCGGCGACCTCGTAGGCCTCCTCGACCGTGTGCGGGACGATCGTCTGCGCCGTCTGCTCGCGATCCCAGGGGCATTCGCGGCGCAGTCGCTCCGTCAGCTGCTGGAGCTCGAGGAGGGCCCGCGAGAGGCCGTCCTCGCTCATGTCACCCGGTGGTGGCGGTGGTGGCCGGCGTGGTCGTCGAGGTCGACGTGGTCGTCGGCTCGTAGCCCGCCTGGTAGTGGATCTTGCCCTTGAACTGCTTCTTGAGCTTGTTGCTCCACGCGGTCATCACGGACTGCTTCCTCTTCGAGAGCAGGGTCGTCCGGATCTGGGTCGCGACCTTCGAGTACGGCGTCACCTTGGCCGGCGTGATCGGGCCGAGCGGCTCGATGATGTGCCAGCCGTAGGGGCTGTGGACCGGCTGCGAGATCTGGTCGGTCTTGAGCGAGAACGCAGCCTTGTCGAACGTCGGGACGGTCTCGCCCTGCGTGATCACGCCGAGGTCGCCGCCCTTCTTCGCCGACGTGGTGTCGGTCGAGTACTTCTTCGCGAGCGTCGCGAAGCTCTGCCCGTGGCGCAGATCGGCCTCGATCGTCTCCGCCTTCGCCTTCGTCGCGACGAGGATGTGGCGGACGTGCCGCGAGGCCTTCGTCGTGTACGTCGCCTTGTTCTTCTCGTAGTAGGCCTTCGCCTGCGCGGCGGTGACGGTGATGCCGGCCGTGACCTTGTTGTAGACCTTCTGCCCGAGCACCTGTCCGCGGAGCTGGAGCAGGACCTGCGGCAGCGTCTCGCCGCTCGCCCTGAGCGCGGCCTTCCACTTCTTCTCGCTGCCCTTGAAGTACTGCTTCTTCAGCTGGGTGAGGCGCGTCTGGACGTCCTTGGACGTGATCGTGACGCCGATCTGCTTCCCGCCCTGCGCGAGCTCCACCTGGTCGACGAGATACGTGACGATCTGGTCGCGCACCTCCGCGTACTGCGACGTCCCCACCTTCGGGAAGGTCTGGCCCCGCTTCTCGGCGGTGCCCTTCGCAGCGGCGAGGACGAGGTTGTACTCGCTCTTCGGGATGTTCGTGCTCCCGACGCTGGCGATGGCGTCCGCCGGCACGTTGCTCGAGGAGGAGCCGCCACCGCCGCAACCGGCGGCCAGCGCGGCCACCGCCGCGAGGAGAAGAGGCAGAAGCAGGAGGCGATTCTTCGTCATGTCCATCCAGTGAGGTAGCTGTCGCAGGGCCCGCGGCGGTCGAAAGCGGGAGCTAAGCCGCCCGGCGCGCGTCCAAGATAGCATCGACCAGTGCGACCGCTTGGGTGATTTCTTCCTGGCCGCGCATGCTCACCTCCTGCTTGGCCGAGGTGTAGACCGCCGTCTTCGCGCGGTCGCGGAGCTCGCGCAGCTCGCCCGACCCGAGGACGACGCGCCCGACCGTCGCCCGGCCGCCCTGGAAGACGAGGTAGTCGGCGCCGAGGAGCGCGATCTTGATCTTCGCCTCCTGGATCAGGAAGAGGTTCTCGACCGGTCCCGGCAGCGGGCCGTAGCGATCCTCGAGCGCCGCCTGCAGCTCGCGGAGCTCGTCCTCCGTCTCGGCGAGCGCGAGCCGGCGGTGGACGTCGATGCGCAGAGCCTCGGCGTCGACGTACGTCGCGGGGACGTACGCATCGACACGCGCGTCCACGCGCACCGGCCGCACTGCGACGCGCTTGGAGCCCTGCAGCTCGGCGACCGCCTCGTTCAGGAGCTCGACGTAGAGCTCGAAGCCGACGGCGGCGACGTGGCCCGACTGCTCGGCCCCGAGCAGCTCGCCGGCGCCTCGGATCTCGAGGTCGCGCATCGCGATCGCGAAGCCGGCGCCGAGCTCCGTGTGATCCGCGAGCGTCGCGAGCCGCGCCCGCGCCTCGGCGGTCAGCTCCTGCGCGTCGGGATAGAAGAGATAGGCGTAGGCGGTCGCGTCGGAACGGCCGACCCGGCCGCGGATCTGGTAGAGCTGGGCGAGTCCGAGCATGTCGGCGCGCTCGACGATGAGCGTGTTGGCCTGCGGGATGTCGATCCCCGACTCGATGATCGTCGTCGAGACGAGGACGTCAGCGTCGCCGCGCAGGAAGGCGTGCATCCGCTCCTCGAGCTCCCTCTCGCGCATCTGCCCGTGTGCGACGAGGAAGCGCAGGCCGGGACACAGCTGCTGCAGCTGCGCCGCGCGCTCCTCGATCGTCTCGACGCGGTTGTGGAGGAAGAACGCCTGGCCGTCGCGCTCGGCTTCGCGCTCGAGCGCGAGCTTGACGAGCTCCTCGTCGTACTCCCCGACCGTCGTCCGGATCGGACGGCGTCCCTCGGGCGGCGTCTCGATGATGGAGATGTCGCGCATTCCCGCAAGCGAGAGGTGGAGCGTCCGCGGGATCGGCGTCGCGCTGAGCGTCAGCACGTCGACCTCGAGCCGCAGCGACTTGAGCAGCTCCTTCTGCGCGACGCCGAAGCGCTGCTCCTCGTCGAGGACGACGAGCCCGAGCTCCTTCGGGATCACGTCGCGGCTGAGGATCCGGTGCGTGCCGACGAGCACGTCGACCCTGCCGGCGGAGAAGTCGCCGAGGGTCGCACGCGTCTGCTTCGGCGGCACGAAGCGCGAGACCATCTCGACACGGACCGGGAAGTCGCGGAAGCGCTCGCGGAACGTGTTGTAGTGCTGCTCCGCGAGGATCGTCGTCGGCGCGAGCAGGAGCACCTGGCGCCCGTTGACGGCGACGGCGAACGCGGCCCGCACCGCGACCTCCGTCTTGCCGAAGCCGACGTCGCCGCAGACGAGCCGGTCCATCGGCCGCGGCGTCTCGAGGTCTTCCTTCACCGCCTCGATCGCCGTCTCCTGGTCGGGGGTCTCGCGGTACGGGAAGCTCGCCTCGAGCCGGGGAAGCCACTCGTGCGAGAGGTCGAACGCGACGCCCTCGCGCGTCTGCCGCTGCGCATACAGCTCGATCAGCTGCGTCGCGAGCTCTTGCACCGACTGGCGGGCGCGCGACTTGAGCGTCTGCCACGCCTTGCCGCCGAGCTTCGAGAGCGCGGGCGCCGAGCCGTCGGCGCCGACGTAGCGCGAGACCTTGCCGAGCTGCTCGTGCGGGACGTAGAGCCGATCCTCGCCGCGGAAGGCGAGCAGGAGGTAGTCGCGGGTGACTCCGGCGACGGTCTTCGTCTCGAAGCCGAGCAGCTTGCCGACGCCGTGGTCCTCGTGGACGACGAAGTCGCCCGTGCGGAGGTCGGCGAACGACTGGAGTGCGCGCCCGCCGAGGCGGCGCTCGCGCGGCGCGCGGCGCCGGAAGACCTGGTGATCCGGCAGGAGGACGAGGCCGAGGTCCCGCCAGACGAAGCCGCGCCGGGCGGGCGAGACCGCGAAGAGCAGCTCCGGCTCCTCCGGCAGCTCCTCGCCCGGCTCGAGCACCCGCGCCGCGACGCGGCGGAGCAGGTTCTGCGTCCGTAGCGCCTCGCCGCGGTGCGGGAAGGTGACGACGACCCGCTGGCCCGTGCGGAGCAGCGCCGCGAGCTCGCTCTCCGCCTCGGCGAGCCCGCGCGCGGCGATCGCCGGCCGCTGCGCCTCGAAGGCGAACGGCTGCGCCTGCGGGAACGGGTCGAGCTCCGTCGCACCCTCGAGCGACGGCGGCGGGAACAGGCCGTCCTCCTCCCAGACGCGCCGCACGTCGTCGGGCTGGAAGACGAGGTCCGGCGGCCGGTCGAGCGGCGCCACGAGGTCGGCCGGAACCTCGACCGCCGCTTCGGCCTCGTCGTCGTCCCTAAGTTGCAAATTGCAACTTGGGTCGATCAGGTCGGCGCGCCGCTCGACGGCCGGGTAGAGCGTCGCCTCGGTCACCGGATGGAGTGCCCGCTGCGTGAAGGGCGAGAAGGCTCGGACGGACTCGATCTCGTCGCCGAAGAACTCCGCGCGCAGCGGCTCGCGTCCCGTCGTCGGGAAGACGTCGACGAGACCGCCGCGAACCGCGAACTGGCCGCGCTCGTCGACCCGCTCGACCCGCTCGTAGCCGGCGAGCGCCAGGACCTCCGACAGTCCCCCGACGCCGAGCTCCAGCCCCGGCCGCACCTCGATGGGCGCCGGACGCGACTCGGCGGGCGGCAGGCCTTCCGCTAGCGCCCGCGCCGACGCGCAGACGAGCCCGCCCCGATCGAGCACGTGGAGCGCGCGGGCCCGCTCCCCGACGAGATGCGGCGGCGGGACGAGACCCGACTGCCACGAGACGCCGCGGCTCGGCAGCAGCCCTACCGCGTCGTCGCCGAGGAACCACGCCACCGCCTCGGCCGCATCGCGCGCGTCCGCGTCCTCCGGCACGAGGACGACGAGGCTGCGGCCGAGCCGCTCGTGGAGCGTCGCGAGGAGGATGGGCAGCGCGGGCTCCGAGACGCGGGCCCGCGTCGGGAGCGCGTCTACGAGCGCACGGATGCGCTCGTCCTCGACGAGCTCCCGGACGAACGCGTGGAGTATCGGTCGGTCCATGACGATTGGCGAAACCGGCCGGTTCCGCTCCTGACGGATGGTATCCGGAGGCAAAGGGGCGTACTCTCCACGGAAGTGCGTGGGGGTGAACGCTTTGGTCCGCTGAGAGAGCGCCCGTTTCGGCTGCTGTGGTTCGGCCGCACGGGCTCCGGCGTCGGCGACTCGCTCGTCCCGCTCGCGCTCGCGTTCGCCGTCATCAGGATCCATGGGAGCGACCTCGGTCTCGGTTTCGTCCTCGCGTCGCGCATGCTCGCCGTCGGCGTGTCGACGATCGCCGGAGGCGTGTGGGCCGACCGCCTGCCGCGCCGGGCGGTGATGATCTCGGCCGACCTGCTCCGCTTCGCCACCGAGGCCGTCACCGCCGCGCTCCTCCTGGAAGGCGCCGCCCACGTCTGGCAGCTCGCCGTCCTCCAGTCGGCGGCCGGGGTCGGCGCCGGCTTCTTCGGGCCCGCCTCGACGGCGCTGCTTCCCCAGACGGTCAGCCCCGGGCGTCTGCAGCAGGCGAACGCGCTGATGTCGATGTCGCAGAGCGCGACGAACATCTTCGGCCCTGCCGTGTCGGGCGCGATCGTCGCCGCCGCAGGACCCGGCTGGTGCTTCGCGATCGATGCTGCGAGCTTCCTCGTCAGCGTCGGGTTCGTGGCGTCGATGCACGTCGCGGAGCAGGTTCACAGCGTCCGGCAGCGCTTTTGGCGGGATCTCGCCGACGGCTGGCAGGAGGTGCGGCGCCACCGCTGGCTCACGGCGGGCTTCCTCGGCTATGCGCTCGGCAACGTCGGGATCGGGATCTATCTCGTGCTCGGCCCCTTCGTGGCCGACCAGCATCTCGACGGGGCGTTCGGCTGGGCTCTCGTTCTGGCCTCGATGCCGGTCGGCGGCGTGCTCGGCGGCTTCGTCGCCTACCGCATCCGGCCGACGCATCCGGTCGCGACCGCCTTCGCGATCTGGTCGCTGTGCGGCGTGCTGCCGTTCGCGCTCGTCCGGCCGTTCCCGCTTCCCCTGGTCATGGTGGCGGCCGGGCTCCTCGGAGCCTCGATCCTGATCGGCAACGCGCTCTGGGAAACGGCGATGCAGCAGGAGGTGCGGCCCGATCATCTCGCGCGAGTCGCGTCGATCGACCAGCTCCTCTCGATCGGGCTGATGCCGCTCGGGTCCGCGCTGGCGGGCGTGGTCGCGGCAGGCGCCGGACGGCCCGAGACCCTACTCGTCGCGGGCTTGCTGATGTGCGTGCCGAACTTCCTCGTCCTCCTCTTCGTGCCCGAGGTGCGAAGCGTCGAGCGACGCGAGGACAGCCCCGCCCTCGCCGCCTGACCCGCACCTCCTTTCGGGTGAGAAACGCAACTCGTTCGAGGGTATTGCGGACGCCGCAGCCTCCCGATGAGGTTGATCGTGGGCTGGCAGGACGGCGACTGGGCAACGCTCAGCGAGTCCGAGACCGTGACAATCTGCGGCGATGGAGATGACTCTCTCGAGCCTGTGGATTGGAGCGGGGGCTCGTTCGGGCCACCGAAACGGCGGCGGTTCGACCTCCTCCGCATCCTCATCTGGTCCCTGACGGCGGTCATCGCCGTCATCCTGCTCGGCACGGCGAAGGCCGGCTGGGGGCGGAGCAACCCCTCGGGTCAAGCCAACCAGGTTGCCTATCCGCTCGGCGTCGTCTTCGGCAATCGCGGTACCAACACGACCACCCCGTACGGCCCGGGCGGCAGCGAGAGCATCTGCACGGACGAGGCGTACGACAGCAGCAGCGGCGACTGGCAGTGCAAGACGTGGAACATCGACTCGGTCGGGCTCCCCATCTCCACGGCGGTCCCGTACGACGGGCAGTGCGCCGAGATGCAGGCAGACCAGTCGACCGGCAAGTGGACGTGCGTGAGCGGCTCGTCGCAGCAGCCGGCGACCGCGGCCCAGTAGCCGAGTAGCCGCCCGTCAGCGCCTGTTGACGTCCGCCTGCGCGCGCTCGACGCCTCCGGCGACGAGCCGCTCGACGGCGTCGGCGGCCGCGGCGACGATCCGGTCGGGATTCTCGTGCGGCTCGAAGTCCGAGAGCACCCAGTCCGCCAGCGGGCGCGGGTCGCCGCGCTCGGGCCGCCCGACCCCGATGCGCAGGCGGAGGAAGTCCTGCGTCCCGAGCTGCTGCGCGATCGACCGCAGGCCGTTGTGGCCTGCCAGTCCGCCTCCGGCCTTGAGCTCGAGCCGGCCGAGGTCGAAGTCGCCCTCGTCGTGGACGACGAGGACCTCGTCCGGCGAGAGCTTGAAGAACGCCGCCGCGCCCCCGACTGCGCGCCCGGACTCGTTCATGAAGGTCTCGGGCGCGAGCAGCGCGACGCGCTCGCCGTCGACGCGCACCTCGGCCAGCCGGCCCGCGAACTTCGACCGCCAGGAGCCGCCGTGTCGGCGCGCCAGCTCGTCCACGACCATGTACCCGGCGTTGTGCCGGTTCCGCGCGTACTCGCGGCCCGGATTCCCCAAGCCGACGACGAGGAGCAATTACCCCTCGACGGCGCCCTGGTCGCCGGCGGCGTCCGCCCCCGGCTCGGACGGCGCCCCGGACGCGCCCTCGGCGGCCTCGCCCTCGGCGGCCTCCGCGCCCTCGACCAGCTCGCCCTCGCCCTCCTCGAGCGCCACCTCGGGCTCGACGACGCGCGTCGGAGCGGTGACGGTCGCGACGACCGACTCGGGATCGTCGAGCAGTGTGACGCCTTCGGGCGCGACGACGTCGGACACGCGCAGCGTGTCGCCCGTGAGCATCCCCGAGACGTCGACCAGAAGATGCTCCGGCACCTCGAGCGGGAGCGCCTCGACACTGAGCTCGCGCAGCGGCTGCGAGAGCACGCCGCCCTCGCGGACGCCCGGCGCCGCGTCGGCTCCGGAGAGCTGGACCGCGACCGCCGCGTGGATCGGCTGGTCGAGCCGCACCTCCTGGAGGTCGACGTGCGTCACGCCTCCGCGCACGGGATCGAGCTGGTACTCCTTGAGGATCGAGGCGTGCGACTCTTCGGCGCCGCCGATCTCGACGTCGAGGATCGCGTGCAGCCCGCCCTCGCCCGTCAGCGCACGCCGCAGCTCACGCTCGGGAACGCAGATCGCGACCGGCTCGCCGCGGCCGTAGAGGACGCCGGGGACCAGCCCTTCACGCCGCAGCCGCCGCGCCTCGCGCGAGCCGACGCGCTCGCGCGCCTGGACGTTGAGCTTCGTGCGTTCTCCTGCCATTCCGGCGGCGGAGTGTACCTTCCGCGCGTGGACTTCGAGTCCCTCCTCGCAGCCTGGGACGGCGAGCAGGCGGTCGTCCGCCACGACGCCGGCAGCGGCGCGTGGATCTTCGTCTGCATCCACTCGACCGTTCTCGGGCCCGCCGGCGGCGGCACGCGACTCCGCGTGTACGAGACGCCGGCCGACGGGCTCGCCGACGCGATGCGCCTCTCGGAGGCGATGACGGCGAAGATGGCCGCGGCCGGCCTGCCGCGCGGGGGCGGCAAGGCCGTGCTCGCCGTGCCCGAGCTGCCGGAGGGCGAGGCGCGGCGGCGCCTTCTGCGCAGCTACGGGCAGCTCGTCGCCTCGCTCGGCGGGACGTACCGGACCGCAGGCGACATGAACATCAAGCCGGACGACCTCGACGTGATCGCGGAGACGTGCCCGTGGGTCTACGGCACGACGCACGGCGCCGGCGACAGTGGGCGCGGCACCGCCCGCGGCGTGCTGCACGGGATCCGCGGAACGGTCGAGCATGCGTTCGGCTCGTCCGAGCTTGCGGGGCGCAGCGTGCTCGTCCAGGGCGCCGGAGCCGTCGGCGCCCTGCTCGCGGGACAGCTTGCGGCCGAAGGCGCGCGCGTGGTCGTCAGCGACGTCGACGAGGCGCGGGCCGCCGCGACGGGCTGCGAGACGGTCCCGCCCGAGCGCGCGCTCGAGATGGAGGTCGACCTCTACTCGCCCTGCGCAGTCGGCGGCACGCTGAACGCGGAGACGATCCCGCGGCTCGCCTGCCGGGCCGTCGCGGGCTGCGCGAACAACCAGCTCGCCGAGCCGGCCGACGCGGAACGGCTCCGCGAGCGCGGCATCCTCTACGCCCCCGACTACGTCGTGAACGCCGGAGGCGTGATCCAGCTGATCGGCGTCGAGGACGAGAGCTGGGACGAGGTGCGGCTCGAGACGGCGCTCGCCGGCATCGGCGACACACTGCGCACGCTGTTCCGCGAGGCGGATGCCGCTGCGATCACCCCCGCCGAGGCGGCCGACCGGCTCGTCCGCAGGCGTCTCGCCGGGGCCGCCGGCTAGAGACGGCCGGTGCGAAGCCGGGAGGCTTCGTAGGAGAGCCTGGCGCGCCGGTCGCGGCGGCGGATGCGGAGGAAGAGGCCTAGTCCGAGAGCGAGGACGAGGCCGAAGATCGAGCCGAGCACGATCCAGAGCCAGCGGGCCTGGCTGGCCGGCGAGACGCCCTCCGACGGCGAGCTCGACCCGGGCCCGAAGTCGTTCGAGCCGCTGACCGAGCAGTGCGGCGAGCCGCAGCTCCCGCTGTGCCCCTTGCCGATGCGGATGATCCCGGACGGGTAGAAGATGTCGACGACCCAGCGGCCGTGCAGCTTGCGCAGCGTGACCTGGTTGCCGGTCACTTCGGCGTTCCTGCCTCGCGAGTGCAGCGTCACGGTCAGCTCGGCCTCCGTCGGCGACACGAGCTTCCCGGTCCAGGCATGGCTGAAGTCACGGCCGATCGCAGGGAAGGCGGCCACCGTCACTCCCCGTCCCGCGACCCAGGCCCGCCGCGTCGTGCCGCCGCGCAGATCGGGGCCGGCGATCGTCCAGCCGTCGACGAGGTTCCGGCGCAGCACGACGTCCTTCACGAAGCGGTCGACCAGGCGCCCGAACTCCTGCCGCTCGGCCGCGCTCATGCGCGGAGCCGAAAGCGCCGGGGACGCGGCGAGGAGCACGCAGAGCGCGACGAGCCCGAGCAGGGACCCCCGCCGCAACACGGCTAGAAGAGCTGGTTCTCGCCGCCGAAGATGGCGGACACCGAATCGTCGGCGAAGACGTTCATGATCGCCTCCGCGAGCAGGCCCGAGACGCTGAGCACGGTCATGTTGTCGGGCTGGTTGCGCGGGTCGATCGGGATCGAGTCGGTGACGACGATCCGGTCGATCTCGGAGTTGCCGATCTCCTCGAGCGCCTGCCCCGAGAAGAGCGCGTGCGTCACGAAGACGTTCACCTCGGAGGCTCCGTGCTCCTTGAGTGCGCGCGCCCCGGCGATGAGCGTGCCGCCGGTCGTGGAGACGTCGTCGCCGACGATCGCGATCCTGTCGTGCACCTTTCCCGTGACCTCCGTCACCTCGACCTGGTCGGCCGCGATGCGCATCTTGTGCATGATCGCGAAGCTCGCCTCGATCATCTCCGCGAAGCGCACCGCATGCTTCGCGCGGCCGGCGTCGGGCGCGACCGCCACGATCCCGTCGCCGGTGAGGCCGAGATCGCGGAAGTGCGTGGCGAACAGCTGCAGCGCGGTCATGTGGTCGACCGGGATCGTGAAGAAGCCCTGGATCTGGCCCGCGTGGAGGTCCATGGTGAGCACGCGGTCGACGCCGGCGAGCTGGAGCATGTCGGCGACGAGGCGGGCCGAGATCGGCTCGCGCGGCTTCGCCTTCCGATCCTGGCGCGAGTACGGGAACCACGGGATGACGGCCGTGATCCGCTTCGCCGACGCGAGCTTCGCCGCCTGGATCATCAGCACGAGCTCCATCAGGTTCTTGTCCACGGGCGGGCACCCCGTCTGGACGATGAAGACGTCTGCGCCGCGGATCGACTCGAGATAGCGGCAGTACGTCTCGTCGTTCGGGAACGTGCTGAGATCGACGTCGCCGAGCTCGACGCCGAGCCGCTCGGCCATGGCGGCGGCGAGCATGCGATGCGACCGGCCGGCGAAGACCATCAGCCGCTTCTGCGGGCCGCGCTCGATGAAGTGCTGCGGGGACGGTTCGCTCAGGACGACGCCTCCTTCGAGACCGGGCAGCGCGAGCTCAATCGTCGTCGGGCTTTCCATGCTTCTCGTAGACCCACCCTTCCTTGGTGACCTGACGCGGCGCGAAGCCCGCGAGCGAGCCGGGAGGGACATTCTCCGTTATGACCGCGCCGGGCGCAATCCACGAGTCGTCCCCAATCTCGACGGGCGCATTGAACACATTGTCGACACCGGTTCTGACGTTGCGGCCGATCTTCGTCCGCGCCTTCGGCACACCGGGCTCGTGCTTGAAGTTCGCGGTGATGTTGCCGGCGCCGACGTTCGTTCCTGCACCGACCTCGGCGTCGCCGATGTACGAGAGGTGCGGGATCTTCGCGCCCGCGCCGACCGCGCTCTTCTTCACCTCGACGAAGGCGCCGATCTTCGCCCCCTCCTCGACGGTGGTCGCCGGACGGATGTACGCGAACGGCCCGATCTCGACACCGCTCGCAACGCGGACGTCGCCGCGGATGACCGTGAACGGATGGATGGTCGTGTCCGGCTCGATCTCGACGCCGGCCTCGATCCACGTCGAGGCGGGATCGACGATCGTGACGCCGGCGAGCATGTGCTCCTCGTTGATCCGATCTCGCAGCCGTGCAGCCGCGGCTGCGAGCTCGACGCGAGTGTTGATGCCCTCCGCCTCGAACGGGTCGGCCGCGAGCTCGACCGCGCAGGTCTCGCCGCCCGCGACGAGCAGCCCGAGCGTGTCGGTGACGTAGAGCTCGCCCTGGGCGTTGTGCGGCTCGAGCCGCTCGAGCACCGGCCAGAGCTTGTCCGCGCGGAAGACGTAGATGCCGGAGTTCGCCTCGCGCAGCTCGAGCTCTTCGGGGGAGGCGTCGACGGCCTCGACGATCCGCGCGAGCCGGCCCTCGCCGTCGCGGACGACGCGGCCGTAGGCGCGCGTGTCCTCGGGCTCGAAGGAGAGGAGCGACGCGGCGGCGCCGGCGTTGCGGTGGGTCGCGACGAGCCGGAGCAGCGTGGCCGCGGTGAGCGCCGGGACGTCGCCGTTCAGGACGAGGACATCGCCCTCGAACCCGGCCAGCGCGGCGCGCGAGGCGTGGACGGCGTCGCCGGTGCCGAGAGGTTCTTCCTGCACGGCGACCTCCACGCCGTCGTACAGGCCGGCCGTGTCGGCCGAGGCGACGACGACGATCCGCTCGACGCCGGCCTCGCGGGCGGCGGCGACCACCCAGTCGACCATCCGCCGGCCGAGCAGCGGGTGGAGGTGCTTGGGGGTGGCACTGCGCATCCGGGTGCCGATCCCACCGGCCATCACGACTGCTGCGAGGTCGTTCGCCATGTCAGGAAGAGGTGGCTGGGGCGCCAGGATTCGAACCTGGGATCACGGGACCAAAACCCGTTGCCTTACCACTTGGCCACGCCCCAGGGCGGAGACAAGTCTACCGGCGGTCGAAGAAGAGGAACGCGAGTCCGAGAACGGCGAAGGCGACGAGCCCGAGGATCACCGCCCACTTCACGATCAGCGCGAGCACGACGAGCAGGAGCGCGAGCAGCTGCGAGGCCGCGACGATCCAGATCGCATGCCGCACGACCGTCGATTTCGAGTGGCGCGTCGCCGACCAGGCGACGATCGAGACTGCCGCGACCACGAGGACGGTCCACTTCGTGACGTCGTGCGAGACGGCGACGACGATCCCCTCCGCGGCCGCGATCCAGAGCGAGAGCCGGACCCGGTGCGTCCGCAGCCAGCCGCCCGGGCCGCGCTCGACAGGTGCGTCGGGATGCGTGCTCAGCACGCGTCAACCGTACCACGCTGCAGCCGCGATCCAGCAGCGGCCGAGGCGTCGCAGCGACCGCCGCGCCGCCTCGGCGGCGGTGCGGTGGTGGAAGAGCCCGTAGAGCGCGGGCCCGGCGCCGGAGACGTCCGCGCGGAAGGCGCCGGCTTCCCGGAGCCGGTCGGCGAGCGGCGAGGAGACGAGGTCGTTCGGCGGCAGGCCAGCGAGGTCGCGCGGGCGGCGAAGTGCCGCGAGCCCGCCGCGGAGAGCCCGGCTGCGCTCGTCCCAGCCCGTGTCGCCCTCGCGGGCGTCGAAGGCCGCGTACACGTCCGCCGTCGACCGCTTGCTCGACCCGCGCGGCAGGAGAACGAGTGCCCAGAAGTCCTGCGGGAGATCGAGCGGCTCGAGCTCGCTTCCGTCGCCGGAGCCGACCTGCGGTCCGTCGGCGAGGAAGAACGGAACGTCGGCGCCGAGACCTCCCGCGAGCGCGCGCAGCTCCTCCGGCGGCAACGGCTCGGCGAGCGTCTCGTTCGCGAGGCGGAGCGCCGTGGCGGCATCCGAGCTGCCGCCTCCGAGCCCTGCCGCGACCGGGATCCGCTTTTCGATCCGGACGCGCCAGCCGGGCTCGATCCCCGCCCGCGCCGCAAGGCCCTCGAGCGCGCGGCGGACGAGCGTGTCGCCTCTGAAGCCGTCGATCCGGAGCGCGCGCGCAGGCGCGAGCTCGATCCGGTCGACGAGGTCGATCCGCTGCAGCACGGTCAGCACCTCGTGCTTGCCGTCGGCGCGGAGCGGCCCGACGACGAGCGCGAGGTTGATCTTCGCGGGCGCGGGTGCGCGTGTCACCCGAGTGCCTCAGCGAGCGCGACGAACTCCTGCGGCTCGAGCGCCTCGGCGCGCGTCGCCGCGGGGCGGCCGAGCGCCTCGAGCGCGGCCGCAGCCTGCTCGCGCGAGGCGAGGCCGGCGAGCTCCAGCGAGTTGGGAAGCGTCTTGCGCCGGTGGGCGAACGCCGCGGCCACGACCTCCTTCACGCGGGCGAAGTCCGCCGGCAGCCCCGTCCGGCGGAAGGCGACGAGGGACGAGTCGACGTTCGGCGGCGGCCGGAAGACGCTCCGCGAGACGGCGTGGAACCCGGTTCGCTCGGCCGCCAGCTGCACGAGCACCGAGACGGCGCCGTACGCCTTCGTCCCCGGCGCAGCGAAGAGCCTGTCCGCAACCTCGCGCTGCACCATCACGCACCAGAGCCCGATCCCGGGCAGACGGTCGAGGCTCTCGACGAGGAGCGGCGTCGCGACGTTGTACGGAAGGTTCGAGACGAGCTTCGTCGCGTCCCGCGGCAGCTCGATCCGGAGCGCGTCGCCGAAGACGAGCGAGACGTTCGGCGACAGGCCGCGCAGGGCCGGCTCGAGCGCGCGGTCGATCTCGACGGCGTAGACGCGGGCGACGCGCTCCGCGAGAAAGCGGGTGAGGACGCCCTCCCCGGGGCCGATCTCGAGCACGACGTCGTCCGGCCCGAGGCGGGCGAGGCGCTCGATCACGCCCAGGATGTTCGGATCGGCCAGGAAGTGCTGGCCGTACTCCTTCTTCGCGCCGGTCACAGCCCGAAGCATCGCGCGGCGTTCCGCTCGACCCGCGCCTCGAGCTCGCCGGCGTCCTCGCCACGCGCCGCGGCGAGCGCCGCATACGTGTGGACGATGTTGGCCGGCTCGTTCCGCTTGCCGCGGACGGGCTGCGGAGCGAGGTACGGCGCGTCCGTCTCGGCGAGCAGGCGGTCGGCAGGCACCTGGGTCGCGGCGAGGCGAAGGTCGACGGCCTTCGGGAAGGTGACGTTGCCGGCGAACGAGACGTACCAGCCGCGCTCGAGCGCCGCCGGCAAGAGGTGCGGCGACGAGAAGCAGTGGAGGACGACCGTGCCGCCGAAGCCTTCGAGCTGGACCAGCGTGTCGTCGTCGGCCGCGCGGGTGTGGATGACCACGGGCTTCGCGAGCTCCGCCGCGAGCTCGAGCTGCGCGGCGAACAGGCGCCGCTGGTCGTCCCGCGGCGCGTAGTCGCGGAACCAGTCGAGCCCCGTCTCCCCGACGGCGACCGCCCTCGGGTGCGCGAGCAGCTCCCGCAGCTCGCCCAGATCGCGGTCGGTCGCCGCTGCCGCTCCGTGCGGGTGGAGGCCGAGGATCGCGTGGATGCCCTCGTGGCGCTCGGCCACGTCGAGAGCCCGGCGAGCGTCGGCGACGTCGGTGCCGACCGCGAGGATGCGCGTCACGCCCGCCTCGCAGGCGCGCGCGATCGCGTCGTCGGCGTCGTCGAGCGCGGTGAGGTGCGCGTGCGTGTCGATCACGCGAGCTCGGACTCGGCGACGGCCGCGGCGTCGAGCTTGCGATAGAGCGGCTGCGGGTCGGCCAGCGCCCGGCCGGGCGGGAGCTCGCCCGGCCCCCATGCGCCGACCCAGCTCGCGTAGTCACCGGTCAGCACTTCGTGCGCCGTCCCGTCCTCCTCCTCGACCGTCCGGATCTCGAGCGGGCCGGCGAGCCAGCCCTCGCCGCCGAGGAGCTCGTGCACGCGCTGGGAGCTGAAGGGCAGGAACGGCGCGAGGAGCGTCTTCAGATCGTCGACCGCGCGGAGCGCCGTGTAGAGGACGGTCGCGGCCCGCTCGCGATCCGCGCGGACGAGCGCCCACGGCGCCTGGTCGGCGACGTACGCGTTCGCCGCCGCTGAGAGCCTCATCGCCTCCGCGAGCGCCGCCCGGAACCGTGCGGCCTCGATCAACGACCCGACCGACTCGAATCCCGTCGCGACCTCGTCGAGCAGCCGGCGGTCCGCGTCCGTGAGCTCCGCCGGCTCCGGGACGGACTGGAAGTGCCGGTGGGCGTTGACGAGCGTCCGGTTCACGAGGTTGCCCCAGTTCGCGAGCAGCTCGTCGTTGTTCCGGCGGACGAACTCGGCCCAGGAGAAGTCCGCGTCCTGCGTCTCGGGGCCGGCTGCTGTGAGGTAGTAGCGGAGCGGGTCGGCGTCGTAGCGGTCGAGGAAGTCGCCGACGTAGATGACGTGCCCGCGGCTCGTGCTGAACTGGCGGCCCTCGTACGTCAGGAACTCGCTCGACACGATGTTGTAGGGCAGCTCGAGGTCGCGTCCCGCGGCGAGCACGCCGGCGCCGTCGTAGCCGAGCAGCTCGGCCGGCCAGATGACGGAGTGGAAGACGATGTTGTCCTTGCCCATGAAGTAGAAGTGGCGGGCGTCGGGGTTCTGCCACCAGTCGCGCCACGCGTCGGGCGTGCCTCGGTCGAGCGCCCACTCGACGGCGGCGGAGAAGTAACCGACGACCGCATCGACCCAGACATAGATCCGCTTCTGCTCCGGCGGATATCCCTCCACGGGCACGGGGATCCCCCAGTCGAGGTCGCGGGTGACGGCGCGCGGACGGAGCTCCTCGAGGTAGCGCAGCGAGAAGTTGCGGACGTTGGGCCGCCAGTGCGTCTGCGCGCCGATCCACTCGGTCAGGCGTTCCCTGAACGCCGGCAGATCGAGGAACAGGTGCTTCGTGTCGCGGAACTCCGGCGGCAGCCCGTCGATGCGCGAGCGGGGCTCGATGAGGTCGATCGGGTCGAGCATGTTCCCGCAGTTGTCGCACTGGTCGCCGCGCGCCTCCGGGGAGCCGCAGATCGGACACGTGCCCTCGATGTAGCGGTCGGGGAGCGTCTGGCCGGTCGTTGCGGAGAACGCCCCGCGCGTGACCTTCTCGAGCAGGTACCCGCGGTCGTAGAGCGTGCGGAAGACGTCCTGCACGACGCGGTAGTGGTTGTGCGTCGTCGTGCGCGTGAACAGGTCGTACGAGAGGCCGAGCCGGCGCAGGTCGTCACGGATCACCGCGCTGTAGCGATCGGCGATCTCCCGGGGAGACGTTCCTTCCGCATCGGCGGCGACCATGATCGGCGTGCCGTGCTCGTCCGTCCCGCTCACCATGAGGACGTCGTTGCCCTTGAGCCGGTGATAGCGCGCGAAGACGTCCGCCGGCACACCGAAGCCTGCGACATGTCCGATGTGGCGAGGCCCGTTCGCGTACGGCCACGCGACCGCGACGAGGATCTTCTGCGGCGTTTCCGGCACGGGCAACCGCTCCTTCGGCGCTCGGGGACGGGCCCCAGATCATACGAGCCGCCGCTTCCCGACCCTTGCCGCCTCAGGCCGCACGCCGCTCCTCCCGCCGCGCCTCGGGCCGCCGCAACGGAATCACGACCGCCCCCGGCGCCGAGGCGGGGCCCGGCCGCCGCCGGCGGAGCAGCAGTACCGCGAGGAGAGCCACGGCTGCGGCCGCTGAAGCGCCGGCGCCGAGCGCGAGCGGCGCAACCGGGACCTCCGTCCCCGCGGGCGCCGACTCCTCGCGCGCCGGCGCCGGCACGGGCACCGGGCGATGCCGCAGCGAAACGGGTGCCCCGGCGGCAGGCTGCGGCTCCCAGCCGCCGTGCGCGCGACCGGCGCCGTCCTCGGTCGCCGCCCGCGACTGCGGGCGGACGGGTGCGCGGACGGTCGCCGGGCGGCTGTGTGCTTCCGCCGGCTTCTCCGTCGTCGCGCGAACGACCGGCTTTGCCGGCGCCGGCCTCGAGACCGGTACGGCGGGATCGTGCGCAGCCGGAGCGACGCTCGAGGCGACGCTCACGGCCGGCGCCGGCGCCGGAGCAGCCGGCGCAGTCGCGGTCGGGGTTGCAGGCGTCGTCTCCGCGGGCGGCGTGGACGAGGCGGCGGGCGAACCGGAGGCGTCGGGCGCCGATGGTGGCAGAGCCGGCAGCAGCGTCAGCGGATCGAGGTAGCCGTTCGCATCGGCGGCGATGCGGATGCCGAGGTGGACGTACGGAACATCGAAGTCGGCCGTGCCGCTCGGGCCGACGGTGCCGACGGCATCGCCTTCGCCGACCGCGGCGCCGCGCGAGACGAGGATCGTTCCGAGGTGCGTGAGCGTGACCGAGTACCCGTCGGCGGTCTCGATCGTGACGCAGAGGCCGCTCGTCGGAACGGTGCCCGCGAAGCTGACCGTTCCGGCGGCCGGGGCGGTAACGGAGGCCCCGGTCGAAGCGCCGATGTCGATCCCGCGATGCTGGCCTGCGGCGTACGGGTGCGCAGGGTCGAACGAGAACGCCTGGAGCACCGGCCCCTGCACGGGCCAGCTCCACGCATACGCAGCCGGCGCCCAGATCAGGGCGAGAAGCACGAGCGGAACGAGCCGCCGCAGGACGATCGCCACCTCGAAATCACCACCCTCGTCGTCTGATTTGACAACAGCCGAAAGCGCAGATTAGCGACCCCGCCGATCGTTGTCAAATCTGCTTACAGCGAGCGGCTGTAGAGCCGGTTCCGCGAAATCCCGGTGAGTCCGGAAACGAGGTCCGCCGCCCGCCGGCGCGGCAGGCCCGCCTCCACGAGCTCTCCGACCACACGCAGCGCGCCGTCCTCGGCGGAGCTCGAGGTCGCGCCTCCCGGGCCGATGACGAGCGCGATCTCTCCCTTCGGCGCCTCCGAGAAGCGCTCGGCGAGCTCGGCGGCCGTCCCGCGTACGACCTCCTCGAAGCGCTTCGTGAGCTCGCGGCAGACAGCCAGCTCACGCCCGGGATCGGCGGCCGCCAGTGACCGGAGCGACGCCGGCAGCCGCTGCGGCGACTCGAAAGCGACGGCCGGCCACGGCCACGCCCGCAGCTCCTCCCACAGCGCCGCGAGCTGCTTCTCACCACGCGGCAGGAAGCCGAGGAAGCGGTACTGCTCCGCCTCGAGCCCCGAGACGACGAGCGCTGTCTCGACCGCCGACGGCCCCGGAAGCACGGTCACCGGGACGCCCGCCTCGAGCGCCGCGCGGACGATCCGCGCGCCGGGATCGGACACGCCCGGCAGCCCGGCGTCGGAGACGAGCGCGATCCGCTCCCCCGCCTCGAGCCGCGGCAGCAGCTCGGCCGTGCGCTGCGCCTCGTTGTGCTCGTGGTACGAGAGCAACCGTGCGCGAATCCCGTGCCGATCGAGGAGGACGCGCGTGCGCCGCGTGTCCTCGCAGAGGATCGTGTCGGCGACGCGCAGCTCGGCGAGAACACGGAGCGTGACGTCCTCGAGGTTGCCGATCGGCGTCGCGCAGACCGCGAGCGGCATCAGAGCGAGATCTCCGCCGCCCCGGACTTCACGCGTCGAACGCCTCGAAGCCGACGAAGGCGGCGCCGATCAGCCCCGCCGCCGTCCCGAGCTCGGCCTTCGCGACCTGTACCGTGTCGCGCATCGGCGGCAGCGTCTCGCGGCGCATCACCTGCTCCGCCGGGCCGAGCAGGTGATCCCACGCAGCGACGCCGAAGCCGCCGCCGAGAACGACGAGCCGCGGCCCGAACGCATTCGCGAACGAGCCCATCCCGGAGCCGAGATGCCGCGCGAGGTCCTCGAGGAGCTCCTTCGCCGTCGGATCGCCTTCATTCGCGAGGCGGACGAGCCGGTGGGCGTCCGCCGACGGGCCGAACGCCTCCCGTGCGGACGCCGCCGCGGCGCTGCCGCTCACGTACGCCTCGAGATGGCCGCGCCCGGTGCACGTCCCCTGGCAGGGCCTGCCGTCGTGGATGATCACGACGTGGCCGAGCTCGACGCCGGCGCCGTTCCAGCCGCGAAACGGCCGCCCGCCCGCGATCACGCCGCCCCCGACTCCGGTGCCGAGCGTGAGCATCACGAGGTCGTCGACGCGGCGGCCCGCGCCCGCCCGCCACTCGCCGATCGCCGCCGCGTTCGCGTCGTTGTCCAGCCCGACCGGCAGCCCGAAGCGATCGCGCATGTGATCGCGCAGCGGCGCGTTCTCGAGCGGGAGGTTGACGCAGCGGACGACGACGCCGCGCTCGCGGTCGATCGGCGACGGCGCGCCGAAGCCGACGGCGGCGACCGAGTCGTCCAGCAGCTCCGCGACGGCGGCCTCGAGCTCGGAGACGACGTGCTCCTGCGAGTCCTGCGGCGTCGCGCGTTCGTGACGTCGCACGACACGCCCGTCGCGCGTGACGATGCCCGCGAGGATCTTCGTGCCGCCGAGGTCGACCCCGATGGCGTGGAGGGCTTCCACAGCGGGTACCGTAAACCTCCGCATGCCGACCGCCGGGGAGAAGCCGTACCGCGTCTATCGCGGCGGCCGTACGAAGGGGAAGGTCCCCCTCGAGCGGAAGGATCACCGCCAGCGCCGCTCGTTCCGCGCGGACGGCGGCGGACCTCGGAAGGTCGTCGAGCGCAGGCATCGCCGCCTGCCGCGGCGCCGAACCGTGCTGCTGGCGATCGCCGGCCTGATCCTCCTCTTCGTGATCTGGGCGCTCGCCGGCTATCTCTCCGTCTCGAGCGGAATGCACAAGGCGAACGCTCGCCTGCCGCAGGGCGTGCGGAGCGTGCTCGCGCCCGACTCCGGCCTCCTCTACACGACGCCGACGAACATCCTGCTGCTCGGCACCGACCACGCGAGCGGCAACGGCCGCGCCGCAGACCAGCACTCGGACTCGATGACGCTGCTGCGCACCGAGCCGGGGCGGCACCGCCTCGTCTACGTCTCGATCCCGCGCGACCTCTTGACGTCGATCCCGGGGCAGGGAGTGGACGAGAAGATCAACGCGGCGATGCAGATCGGGGGCGCATCCCTCGCGATCCGGACGGTCGACGGGCTGCTCGGCAAGCTGCTCAAGGTCAACCACGTCGTGATCGTCGACTTCTCCCAGTTCGAGAAGCTCATCGATGCGATCGGCGGGATCACGGTGAACGTGCCCGAGAACATCCTCTCCGACCGGTTCGACTGCCCCTATGCGTCGCCTGCGCGCTGCCAGCAGTGGCAGGGCTGGCGGTTCCACAAGGGCCCGACCCACATGACCGGGCACCAGGCCCTGATCTTCTCCCGCATCCGCGTGAACCGCCTCGACAGCTCGTGGACGGACTTCGCGCGGCAGCACGACCAGCAGCTCGTCGAGCAGGCGACGCTCGCGAAGCTCGCGAGCCCGTCGCTCTTCTTCAAGCTCCCGTTCGAGGGCAGCTCGCTGCTCGCGCCGATCTCCACCGATCTCTCGACGTGGCAGCTGCTCCAGCTCTCGTGGGTGAAGTTCCGCTCCTCGACCGGCAACACGCTCCACTGCCGGCTCGGCGGAACGAGCACGACCATCGGCGGCGAGGACGTGATCGAGCCGAGCTCGGACGACATCAACGTGATCGCCGAGGTGCTCGGGACGAGCGCGCCGCAGCCGCCGACGCCCGGGAACCTCTATGCCCCCGGCTGTCTCGTCGGCTCGAGCGGAAACTGGAAGTAGCCGGAGCCGCGTGACGCCACGGCGCACCTGCGCCGTACCTCCGGTGGCATGATCGTCGCCCTGCTGCTCGCAGCCGTCCTCTCGCATCCGACGACCGCGGCAAACGGGGTCGAGGCGCAGCGCGATGCGGCGGCCCTGCTCCAGCACGTCGTGCTGCCGGCATCCGCTCGACGGCTCGCGCACGCTCCCGGGCGCGCGGGCGGGCTGCTCGCTTCCGCGGCGGACGGCTCGGCATCCCCAGTCCAGACCGGACGGAGCCGCCTCTACCGCGTCGAGCTGTCGCTCGACTCGACGATCGCGTTCCTGAAGGCGCACGTCCCGCGAGGCTCGAGGCTCACCGCGCAAGGCTGGGCGGGCGGGCCGCACACGCCGCGGAACGAGGAGCTGACCTTCTCCTTTCCCGCCGTCGCCGGGCGGCTCTCGCTCCGCGACCTCGTCCTGACGGCGGTCGCCCTGCCCGACGGCTCGACCGGGATCCGCGTCGACTCGCAGATCGTCTGGATCGTGACACGGTCGCCGAGCGAGGCGGTGCCGGCCGGAGTCCGAGAGATCGACGTCGGAAGCGGGGCCGTCTTGCATCGCGTCAGGCGTCCCGCGAGGGTGGCGAAGATCGTGCGCTGGTTCGACGCGCTGCCGATCGTCCAGCCGGGAGCCGCGTTCTCGTGTCCCATGCTCGTGTACGGCCCTGTGGTGACGCTCGATTTCCGCAGGGGATCCGGTGCGCTCGACGCGCAGGCCCGCATGCCGATGCGCTTCCACGACGGAAGCCTCCTCTCGACGCCGTGCACGTCGATCCGGTTCAGCGTCGGCGGTCGCAAGCAGACGGCGCTCGTCGGCGGCCGCTTCTTCGTGCGCGTGGAGCGCCTGCTCGGGATCCGCCTGCGCTAGTCGCCGCCGGCGGCGGCCTTCTTCTCGGCCGGCTTCGACTCGCTCTTGCCGCTCTCGGACGAGGATGCGGCCGAGTCGCCGTCCTTCTTCGGCGGCTTCCCCTTGCCGTAGTCCGTCGTGTAGAAGCCGGAGCCCTTGTAGTGGATCGCGACCGGGTAGAGCACGAGCTCGACCGGCGCCGCCTCGCAGACATCGCACTTCTCGGGTGCGGGCGCGGTCATCGACTGGAAGCGCTCGAAGTGGTGCCCGTTCGGACAGCGGTACTCGTAGATCGGCACGGTTCGCGGACGGTAGCAGGGTGTGCCGACGCCGTTCGCTACACGGTCTCGAGCCCGACGTAGTTCTCGGCGAGCGCCGTCGCCTGCGCGTGCGAGCTCGTGACGTAGCGGAGCTGCGAATGCTGCAGCTGCAGGTCGAACGGATCTCCGCCAGGCGGCACGTGAAGCATCGTCGTCATCCACCAGGAGAAGTGCTCGCAACGCCAGACGCGGCGCAGGCACGCGTCCGAGTACGCATCGAGGAGAGACTCGTCACCGCTCTCGTAGAAGCGGATCACGCCCTCCGCGAGCAGGCGTACGTCGTGGACCGCGAGGTTGAGCCCCTTCGCCCCGGTCGCGGGAACGATGTGCGCTGCGTCGCCCGCCAGGAAGAGCCGAGCGTGGCGGAGCGGCTCGCAGACGTAGCTGCGCATGCCGGCAACGAGTCGTTCGAGGATCGGCCCCTCTTCGAGCGTCCAACCCTCGACCGCGGTGCGGGTTCGCAGCTCCTCCCAGATCCGATCGTCCGGCCATTGGTCGAGATCCTCGTCCGGGGCGCACTGGAGGTAGTAGCGCGAGAGGGTGGGCGAGCGGAGCGAGAGCAGCGCGAAGCCGCGCTCGTGGTGCGCGTACACGAGCTCGTCGATCGAGGGCGCGACCGAGGCGAGGATCCCGAGCCACGCATACGGATACTCGCGGGAGAACTCGCGGAGCGCTCCTGCCGGCAGACCGGCGCGGCAGCACCCGTGGAAGCCGTCGCAAGCCGCGATCAGGTCGCACTCGAGCTCGCCGCCCGCGTGGCGAACGATTCCGCGCTCCACGTCCACCGTTTCGACCGGCGTGTCGAAGAGCAGGGGCGGGCCCGACTCGAGCCGTGCCGCGATCAGGTCCTTGACGACCTCCGTCTGGCCGTAGATCACGATCGTCCGGCCCCCGGTCAGGTCGGAGAGCGGGATGCGATGACGCACGCCGTCGAACTGCAGCTCGATCCCGTGGTGGACGAGCCCTTCGGCGTCCATCCGCGCGCCGACGCCCGCCTCGCGGAGCAGGTCGACCGTGCCCTGCTCGAGCACGCCGGCGCGGATCCGGGCCTCGCAGTACTCGCGGCTCCGCGCTTCGAGGATCACGGACTCGATTCCGGCGTTCTCGAGCAGCCGCGCGAGCGTGAGCCCCGCCGGCCCCGCCCCGACGATCCCGACCTGCGTCCTCACCCCTCGGCGAGCACCTCCTGCGCCACCGCGAAGGCGCGGTTCGCGGCTGGCACCCCGCAATAGACCGCGCACTGGAGGAGGATCTCCTCGATCTCGCCCCGAGTCAGCCCGTTCCGGACCGCAGCCCGCACGTGCATCGCAAGCTCGTGATCGTGCCCGAGCGCGACGAGCGCGGTCAGCGTCACGGCGCTCCGCGTGCGGCGGTCGAGGCCGGGACGCGACCAGATCTCTCCCCACGCGTAGCGCGTGATGAAGTCCTGGAAGTCCGCGGTGAAGTCGGTCGTGCCGGCGATCGCGGCGTCCACGTGCGCGTCGCCGAGCACCTCGCGGCGCGTCCTCATTCCATCGTCGTCGTTCACGCCCCCTCCTTTAGATGGACGAGCGCCGCGTCGGCGAACTCCTGCGGCCGCTCGAGGTTGGCAAGATGGGCCGCGCCGGCGATCGTGACGAGTCCCGCGCCGGGAATCCGCTCCACGAGCAGGTCCGTGTCGGCCGCCGGCGTCGCCTCGTCCTCGCCGGCCGCGATCACGAGCGTCCGCACCGAGACGCGCGGAAGCTCGTCGCGGAAATCCCAGCCGGCGAGTGCCTCGCAGCACGCGGCGTAGCCCTCCGCCGGCTGGGAGACGAGGAGCTCTCGAATGCGCCCCCTCGTCTCCGCCGGCGCGAGCGCGAACCACTTCGCCACGACCGCGTCGGCGACGGGCTCGATTCCCCGCTCGCGTACGAGCTCGGCGCGCTCGCCGTAGACGTACGGTGCGCCGACGCGCGCGGACGTGCACGCGAGGACGAGAGCCGCGAGGCGATCGGGGACGTTGGCGCCGAGCCACATCCCGACCATTCCGCCGAGCGACAGCCCGCACCAGCTCGCCCGTTCGATCGCGAGGGCGTCGAGCAGGTCGAGCGCGTCCTGTGCAAGCTCCTCCATCGTGTACGGGCCCGGCGGAACCGGCGACGCGCCGTGCCCCCTGTGCTCGTACCGCAGGACTCGGAACGCGCGCGCGAACGCCGGCACGTTCGGCTCCCACAGCTCACGAGTCGTGCCGAGCGACGCGGGCAGAACGAGGACGGGCGCGTCCTCCTCCCCGTCGAGCGCGTACGCCGGGATCACCCGCCCTCCCGGCGCCGGGCCAGCGCGGCGTCGACGAACGCGCGGGCCGAGCCGAGGTACTCCGTGTCGGCGATCCCGAGCCGGTCGCGCTCGGAGTAGAGCTCCGGCCGCATGTTCTCGCGCATCCGCTCCGGGAACACCTCGAGGCGCTCGAGACACTCGCGGATCGCCGCCGCCGCACCGCCCGCGTGGGCAAGCGCCTCCGTCAGCGCCGTCCACTCCGCATGCCAGGCGCCCGCGCCCCGCTCGAGCTCGTGCTCTCCGCTCGCGAGCACGCCCGCATTCGCGTGCACGATCCGCGCGCACGCGCGCGCGAGAGTCGCGTGCACCGGGTTACGCTTGTGCGGCATCGTCGACGAGCCGCCTCCGTCCGTCTCCGCGATCTCGCCGATCTCGGTCTGCGCGAGCAGGACGACGTCGAACCCCACCTTCGCGCACGCCTGAGCGGCGCGTTCGAGCAGCGCCCCGAGCTCGGCCCACGGGTCGCGCACCGCGTGCCATGGAAGCGGCGGCGCTTGGAGATCGAGCTCCTCGGCGAACGCGGCCGCGACCTCGGGGCCTCGGTCGCCGAGCGGCGCGAGCGTGCCGGCGGCGCCGCCGAGCTGGGCGAGAAACGGATACGCGCGCAGCCGCTCCAGCGGGATCTGCAGGGCGACCAGCCATGCCGCCGCCTTCGCCCCGAACGTCGTCGGCACCGCCTGCTGAAGCAGTGTGCGCCCTGCCATCGGCGTTTCCCGGTGCTCCTCCGCGAGGCGCACGCAGGCTGCGGCCGCGGCGTCGAGCTCCTCGAGCAGCAACACGGTCGCGCGGCGGGCGACGAGCATCGCTGCGGTATCGAGCACGTCCTGGCTCGTCGCGCCGTGGTGGACCCATTGTCCGGCGGCGCCGCCGACCCGCTCTCGCAGCGCACGAACGAGCGGCTCCACCGGATTCCCCACCGCACGGCCCTGTTCGAGGATCTCCTCGAGGTCGAAGCGATCGAGCTCGCACTGCTCGGCGATCGCGGGCGCGGCCTCCGCGGGGATGACGTCGAGGCACGCTTCGACGCTCGCGAGCGCCCGCTCGGCGTCGAGCATCGCCGCGAACCAGGCCGCGTCGGAGACTGCCTCGCGGATCGCAGCCGGCACGAAGATCGGACCGAAGGTGGTCAATGCTCGAAGAAGACCGTCTGGCGCTCGCCCTGCATGCGGATATCGAACCGCAATCCGCCGTCGCGCGGAGCCGCGAGCAGCGTCGCCCGCTGCTCCGGCGAGAGGCCGGCGAGGACCCCGTCCTCGATCTCGCGAAGGTAGATCCGCGTCCGCTGGTGGCGCAGCAGGCCGCGCGCGAAGACGTACGTCTCGAGCACGTCGCAGTCCCGCGGGACGCGGAACGCGAAGCCGCCGTCCGGCCCTGTACCCGAGCGGCCCCAGCGCCTCCCTGCTGCGTCCCATACCTCGACCATCCCGTCCCCGACCGGCTCGCCGCGCCCGTCCAGGAGCCTCCCCGCGAGCTCGATCCCGTCGGGGTCGAGCACGTTGTCGTCGCGGCGGCAGAGGCCGATGGCGTAGAAGGGCCCGACGGTCTGGGACGGTGTCCTGCTCACGGCTCGAACGGGGTCGCGCGGAGGACGATGTCCCACTCGAACGCCAGCGCCCACTCGGGTTCGGTGCGCTCGAGGTCGAAGCGTGCGACGAGCAGCTCGCGGGAGCGGGGGTCGCGGATCGCGTTGAAGATCGGGTCGTACGGGAACAACGGATCGCCCGGGAAGTACATCTGCGTGACGAGCCGCTGCTCGAACGAGCGCCCGAAGAGCGAGAAGTGGATGTGCGCCGGCCGCCACGCGTTGGGATGGTTCTGCCAGGGGTAGGCGCCGGGCTTGATCGTCGTGAAGCCGTAGCGGCCGTCATCGCCGGTGAGAACACGGCCGGCGCCGGAGAAGTTCGGGTCGAGCGGCGCGGGATGACGGTCGACGTCGTGCCGGTAGCGGCCTGCGGCATTCGCCTGCCACACCTCGACGAGCGCGCCGCGAAGCGGCCTGCCGCTCTCGTCGAGCACGCGCCCGTGGACGTGGATCCGCTCGCCGAGCGGCTCGCCCTCGTGCTGGCGCGTCAGGTCGGCGTCGGAGCGCTCGATGGCGCTCTCACCGAAGACGGGCCCGTCGAGCCGGTGGAGCTCCTCCGGCAGCGTGACGAGCGGGTCCTTCGGCGCACGCCACCGCGTCGAGCGATAGCCCGGGTAGTCGATCTGCACCTCCGGGCCGCAGCTCGGATCGTCCGGGAGGACGACCGGCCCCTCGTACGGGTCGGCGGCGGTCGTCATGCGGCGGCTCCCTTCGTGCGCAGCGCTCGGAGCGCCCGGAGCTCGGCATCGGTCGGCGGCTCTGTCTCGCGCAGGTCTTCCGAGACGCGCAGCTCCCAGCCCGTCGCGGCGCGCGCCGTGTCGGAATCCGCGCCCTCGTGCACCGCGACGAGGGTCAGCTCGCCGTCGACCGGCTCGAGGACGCCGACGTCGGTGACGACGACCCGCACGTTGTCGCCGACGCTCGTCTTGAAGTCGAGCCCGGAGACGAAGGCGCGCCGCCTGTGCTTGAGCATGACGAAGACGTCCCGGACGCCGAGCGCGATCTCGGGTGCGCCGCCGCCGCCGGGCAGGCGGACGAGCGGCTGCTCGTAGGGCCCGATCACCGTGCTGTTCAGGTTGCCGTGCCGGTCGATCTGGGCGGCGCCGAGGAAGCCGACGTCGATCCGTCCACCCTGCAGCCAATAGGCGAACATCTCCGGCACCGAGACGACTGCGTCCGCGGTCTCGGCGAGCTCGCCGTCGCCGATGGAGAGCGGCAGCTCGACCGGCTTCGAGCCGATCGTCCCGCTCTCGTAGACGAGCACACACCCGGGCGCATGCGTCCGCCGGGCGAGATTCGCAGCGAGGCTCGGCAGGCCGATGCCGACAAAGCAGACCATCCCTTCGGCAAGGCGCCGCGACGCCTCCACGGCCATCATCTCGTCCGC
Organism: Gaiellaceae bacterium; assembly: GCA_035517075.1. Taxonomy (GTDB): domain Bacteria; phylum Actinomycetota; class Thermoleophilia; order Gaiellales; family Gaiellaceae; genus Palsa-739. The sequence goes on from DATIZN010000009.1 coordinate 36,615, forward strand.
CGTGTAGCCGGTCATGCGAGCACCGTCTGCCGCAGGCTCGCGTGGTACTCGCCGACGTCCGCCGTCTCGACCACGTGCCTTCGCATCCATGCCAGGAAGCGGTCGCGGCTGCGGCTGATGGCCTCCCATGCGACGTAGAAGCCGTTGTCACGGTCGTAGTAGCCGTGCGCGTAGGAGGGGTGCGCGCCGCGCGGTGCGAGGCAGACCGCGTCGACGACCCACGAGGGGAGAACGATCGCGTTCGGACGCGGCTCGAGCTCGTCGACGATCTCCTCGACGGTCACGATCGACCGCGCCGACGCGAGGACGGCCTCCTTCTGGACGCCGACGATCCCCCAGAGTTGGACGTTGCCCTGCCGGTCGGCCCGCTGCGCGTGGACGATGCCGACGTCAGGACGGTGCGCAGGGACGGCCGCCAGGTCCTCGCCCGAGAAGGGGCACGCAATCCGGGCGACGCGGGTCCGCGCGGCGAGGTCGGTGTCCGTGTAGCCGCGCAGCACGCCGAAGGGCAGGCCGGCGGCGCCCGCGGCCCAGGCCGCCGCCATTCCCGCGTGCGAATGCTCCTCCAGCTCGAGCCGGGACGGCCAGCCGTGCTCGACCGCGTCGCGGAGGCGGTGCAACGGCCCGACTCCGGGGTTGCCGCCCCAGGAGAAGACGAGCTTGCGTGCGCAGCCCATCCCGATCAGCTGGTCGTAGACGACGTCGGGCGTCATCCGGATCAGCGTCAGGTCGCGCCTCCCCTGCCGGATCAGTTCGTGCCCGGCGGCGTGCGGAATCAGGTGCGTGAACCCCTCGAGCGCGACGACGTCCCCGTTGCGGACGAGCTCCCGGATCGCATCGCTGAGGGAGACGACTGCCATGCGCCTCTAGAAGGGGAACGGATGACCGCCGCCCCGGACCGTGACCCAGCGCAGCTCGGTGAACTCGTCGACCACGGCCTGTCCGCCGAAGCGTCCGAAGCCCGAGTCCTTGACGCCGCCGAACGGCATCTGCGGCTCGTCGGCCACGGTCTGGTCGTTGACGTGGACGATGCCGGAGTCGATTCGCTGCGCGAGGGCGAGGCCGCGATCGCGGTCGGAGGTGATGATCCCCGCGCTGAGCCCGTAGCTCGTCCGGTTCGCCTTCGCGACCGCCTCGTCCGCGGAGTCCACGATCTCGACCGAGACGACCGGCCCGAACGTCTCGTTGCTCGCGAACTCGGAGTCTTCGGGCACGTTCGTGAGCAGGGTCGCCTGGAAGCACGGACCGACCGCCTGCCCGCCGGCGAGCACGGTCGCACCGGCCGCGACAGCGCCGTCGACGCGGCGCTTGACCGTCGCCAGCGCCTGCTCGTTGATCAGCGGCCCGATGATCGTGTCGTGCTCCTTGGGATCGCCGGCCTTCAGGCCCTTCGTCTTCTCTGCGAGCCGCGAGATGAAGTCGTCCGCGATCGTCCGCTCGACGTAGATGCGGCGCGTCGACATGCAGATCTGGCCCTGATGGAGGAAGGAGCCGAACGCCGACGCGTCGACGGCGTACTCGAGGTCGGCGTCGCCGAGCACGATCAGCGGATTGTGGCCGCCGAGCTCGAGCACGACGCGCTTGAGCTGACGGCCCGCCGCCTCGGCGATCAGCCGCCCGACCTGGCTCGAGCCCGTGAAGTTGAGCCGCCGTACCGCGGGGTGCTCGATGATCGCATTCGCAACGGGAGGCGCCGCGCCGGGAGCGTGGGTGACGATGTTCAGGACCCCGGGCGGCAGCCCCGCCTCGCTCAGGATCTCGCCCCAGAGCAGTCCGCCCGTCCACGGAGACCACTCGGACGGCTTCAGCACGACCGTGTTACCGAGCGCCAGGGGAGCGGCGATCGAGCGCGCGGAGAGGATGAGGGCGGCGTTCCACGGGGCGAACGCGCCGACGACTCCGACCGGGCGGCGCAGCGCCATCGCGAAGGCGCCCGTGTCGGACGGGATGATCTCGCCGAGCGGCGCGTACGCGAGCGCGGCCGCCTGCCGGAACAGGTTCGGGACGAACATGCACTGGAACATCCCGAAGCCGAAGCTCGAGCCCGTCTCGCGGGCCAGCATCGAAACAACCTCCTCGGTGCGGCCTTCGAGGACGTCGGCCGCCTTGAGGAAGATCCGCTGCCGCTCGGCGGGCGGCGTCTGCGACCAGGCCGGGAACGCCTCGGCGGCCGCCTCGATCGCCCGGCTCGCGTCGGCTGCGCCGCCGGCCGCCGCCTGCGCGACGACGTCGCCCGTGAACGGATCGAGGTCCTCGTAGGTCGAGCCGTCCGCCGCCTCGACCCACTCCCCGCCTACGAACTGCTTGACCTCACGTGCCGCGGTCGTCGCCATCGCTCTCTCCTCTCTCACGCATGTGCCTCACCGGCCGGCGCCGGCGCGCAGCCGGTAGCCGACCGGCACAAGTTGAACGTTGAAGCGCTCCTGGATCGTCCCCCAGATGCCGCGAGGGAGGAGTAGCGCAAAGCCAATCGCGATCCCTCCGAGCAGGACGAAGTACCAAACGCCGCTCATCGAGACGTACGTCTGCAGCACGTAGAGCAGGACAGCGCCGATGATCGGCCCCTCGAACGTGCCGATGCCGCCGACCAGCACCATGAAGATCATCCGCGCCGTCCAGTTGATGCCGAAGATCGAGTCGGGCCCGAGCGGCAGCACCGAGAGCTGCCAGGCGAGGATGATCGTCCCGGCCGCGGCGCAGCCGGCGCCGGCGACGACGAACAGGATCCCCTTCCCCAGCAGCACGCGCACGCCGACCGAGGCGGCCGCCTCCTCGTCGTCCCGGATCGCCTGCAGCGAGCCTCCGAGCCGGCTGCGCAGGAGGACGAACAGCAGCAGGAGCAGCACCGCGACCGCCCCGAGCGCCGCCCAGTACGTGTAGTGGAGCCGGTGCGTCGGGTCGTAGCGGAGGTCGAAGGGCAGGAGGGCCGAGGTGCCCGTGCCGCCACCGATCGCCGGGTTCGGGTCGAGCGAGACGAGGATCGAGAACACTTCGGCGACGACCCAGGTCGCGATCGCGAAGGCTCCGTTGCGGAGCCAGAGCACGACCGCCGCGACCGGAATCGCGACCCCGGCGCCGACCAGTGTCCCGAGCAGCATCGACGTGTACGGGTTGAGCCCCTGCTGCACCGAGAAGAAGACGGCGGCGTAGGCGCCGAGACCGATGAACCCCTGCTGGCCGACCGAGACGAGCCCGCCGTAGCCGGCGAGCGCGTTCCACATCATCGCCATGATCATCAGGAAGTAGAGCTGGATCAGGTTGTTCTGGGAGTTCTCGCCAAGCAGCACCGGGCCGAGCGCCAGGAAGGTGACGACGCCGGCCAGTCCGCCGGCGAAGAGCACCGAGGCCCAGCTCCAGCGCTGGACGCGGAAACCCGTAGGAGTCGGGACGGCGAGGGCGGTCTCGCTCATGCGAACCTCCGCAGTGCGTACCGGATCCGGCTCGCCTGCGACGCGCTGCGCGCGACGAGCACGGCGAGGAAGACGACATGCCCGCCGATCGCGAAATACTCGGGGTTGATCTGCGCACCGATCTCCTGCGAGACGCCGAGGACGATGCCGCCGCCGAGGGTGCCCCAGAGCGAGCCGATGCCGCCGATCACGACCGCCTCGAAGGCGTACAACAGCTCGGCGCCGCCCTGGCTCGGGTCGAAGCCGCTCCGCATGCCGTAGAAGACGCCGGCCAGCGCGGCGACGGCGACGGCGATCGCGGTCGCCCGGGCGTAGACGGCGCGGGCGTTGACGCCGAGTAGCTCCGCGGTGTCGGCGTCGGCGGCCGTCGCGCGCAACTCGCGACCGAGCTGCGTGAACCTCAGCACGAGCTGGAGCCCACCCAGCACGGCGAGCGCGATCCCGAGCGTCAGCACGTCGAACCAGGGAATCGAGAGCTCGCTCGAGATCTGCCACGCCGCCGTGCCGATCCGCCCCGCGTCGAGCGAGTGAACGTCCGGCGAGAAGAACTCCTGCAGCAGGTTCGCGATCACGATCAGGAGCCCGAACGTCGTCAGGAGCGGCACGAGCTGGCCGGCCCGCAGGCTCCGCTCGAGCATCGTCCGCTGGAGCAGATAGCCGACGATCAGCGCGCCGGGAAGCACCGGCAACAGCGTGAGATACGTCGACCAGCCGGTGTGCTCCACGAGCAGGAAGGCCATGTAGGCGCCGACGAGCGCGAGCGAGCCGTGCGCGAGGTTGATGATCCGCATCACACCGAACATCAGCGCGAGACCGGCCGCCAGCAGCGCGTAGTAGCCGCCGAGGAGAATCCCGTGCACGACGGCCGCGACCCAGGTCACGCCGTGGCTCCCTGCCGCAGCCCGAAGTACGCGCCGGTCACCTGCTCGCGGGTGAGCTGTCCGCGGAGGCCCTCGAGGACGACGCGGCCCTCGAGCATGCAGATGACGCGGTCGGCGACGCGCATCGCACGCGCGAGATCCTGCTCGACCAGGATGATCGTCGTCCCGCTCTCGATCAGCGTCGCGAGCGAGCGATAGACACCCTCGACCACGACCGGCGCCAGCCCGAGCGAGACCTCGTCGAGGAGCAGAAGCCGGGGGTTCGTCATCAGCCCCCGCCCGATCGCGGTCGCCTGCTGCTCGCCGCCCGAGAGGCTCGCCGCCCGCTTGCGGCGGAGCGGCTCGAGCAGCGGAAACGCTTCGAGCACCTCCTCGACCGTCCACGGGCCCGGCCGGCGCGACGCCGTCGCGACGCGCAGGTTCTCCTCCACCGTCAGCTCGGGGAAGAGCCGGCGGCCCTCCGGGACGAGGGCGATGCCCGCTCTTGCGCGCCGGTGGGCCGGCATGCGGGTGATGTCCCTGCCCGCGAAGACGATCCGGCCGGCGGCGGGCCGGTGCGCGCCCGCGATCGCGCGCAGCAGCGTCGACTTGCCCGCGCCGTTCGCACCCACGAGCGCGAGCGTCTCCCCCTCGGCAACGTCGAGCGAGACCTCCCGGACCGCCTGCAGCAGCCCGTGCCGGACGTCGAGGCCCTCGACGGCCAGCAGCGCGCTCACGAGACCGGACTCCCGGCGGTGCTGCCGAGGTAGGCGTCGATGACGGTCGCGTCCTTCATCACGGCCTCCGGCTCGCCCTCGGCGATGATCCTGCCTCCGTCCATGCAGATGAGCCGCTCGGCGACCTGGACGAGAACGTGGACGATGTGCTCGATCCAGACGATCGCGACGTCGCGGCTCCTCACGTCCCGGATCGTCGCGACGAGCTGGGCCGCCTCCTCGTCGGTGAGGCCGGCCCCGATCTCGTCGAGGAGCAGCACCTGCGGCCCGGTGGCGAGCGCCCGAGCCAGCTCGAGGCGCTTGCGATGCAGGAGCCCGAGCGACTCGGCCGTACGGTTCGCGAGCGGGGTCAGCTCGCACTGGTCGAGGACTTCGACGACCCGCCGGTAGGCGTCCTTCCTGCGGCGGCGCCCGCCGGTTCGCGCCCCGACGAGGACGTTCTCGAACACGGTCATGCCGCCGAACGGCTTCGGCACCTGGTGGGCGCGACCGATCCCGAGCCGGCAGCGCGCCGCCGGCCCGATCGACGTGACGTCGTTCCCGCCGAAGCGGATCTCGCCGCCGTCGGGCCGTTGCGAGCCGGCGAACACGTTGAGCAACGTCGTCTTCCCGGCGCCGTTGGGGCCGACGATCCCAAGTGCCTCGCCGGCCCCGACGGTGACGTTGACGCTGTCCAGCACGACGAGCGCACCGAACCGCTTTCTGACCCCGACGGCGGCGAGCAATGCCGTGCCGTCTTCGCTGCTCAACCCGGATACGGCTTCAGCTTCGCCTGGATCGGGACATGGGGATCGTCCGAGTGCTCGCACAGCACGAAGTCGAGCGGGAACCGGTTGCCCTTCTTCGTGTGCACCCACTGGCCCCCGATGATCGGCGTGGTGACGACCGGCGGCACCGGATTGTGCTTGCCGCCCGTGCCCCAGTGGAGCAGGCCCGAAGGCGTCGCCACCTTCAGGTGCTTGAACGAGGCCGCGACCTTGCTCTTGTCATGCGGGTCGCCCGCCTTCTTGAGCACCGCCTCGGCGACGTCGAAGAGCGACAGCGACGCTCCGAGCTGCTGGTTCCACTGCCGTCCGGTCTTCTTCGTGTACCCGTCGCCGATCTCCTTGGAGCTGATGCCGGTGAGGGACGACTTGTACGGGAAGGTCGGCGTCCAGTAGGCGCCGCTCGCGAGGAGCGGGCCGAGCTTGCCGGACGCTGCGATCTGAGACGGGAAGAGGCCGGTCTTCGCCAGCTGTGCGATCCTGCACATCTTCGTGTAGCCCTGCTGCGCCGCCTGCTTCCAGCAGGTCGTGAAGTCGGGCGGGATCGGGGCGCAATGGAAGATCTGGCAGTCGTTCTGCTTCCAGAACGAGATCAGGGACGTATAGTCGGTCTGCCCGTCCTGATAACCGCCCGGATCGAAGACCTTGTAGCCCGCGTGCTCGAGCAGCGGGATCAGGCTCGAGCGGAACGCGTTGCCGTCGGTGTCGTTCGGATACATGACACCGACATGCTTGTTCGTCTTGACCTGGGGCCAGAGATGCTCGTACGCCGAGGCGAACTGCGCGGTGCCGAAGCTGAACAGGAACGAGTAGCGGAAGGGGTTCGGGCCGCCCGGCTTCGCGCCGCGGCCGTAGTAGAACGACTCCCACGGGTCGACGGTGCCGACACACGGCACGCCCGCCGCCTCGCAGGCGTCCGCGACGGGATTGACGACCTCCGGCGTGGACGTGGTCAGCATCAGGTCGATGCCGGTCGAGTGGATCAGCTCGTTCGCGACCTGCGCGGCCTTCGCCGGGTCGGACTGGCTGTCCTTGTTCACGATCTCGACCTTGTAGTGCTTGCCGTCGATCGTCGTCCCGTTCCGCCAGGCGTGCCTGGCGAGGCTGATGACGTAGGGGTCGCCTTCGCCGAAGCCGGCCGCCGGGCCGGTCAGAGGGCTGACGAACCCCAGCTTGATCGTGTTGCTCGCATCCCAGGTCTTGGCACGCGCCCAGATCGGCTCGACGAACGTGCCGGAGACGGCGAGACCCGCCGCGCCGACTCCTGCGCGCTTGAGCAGGTCGCGTCTCGTGACTTTCCCTCTCCCGTACTCGTCCGACATGGACCCTCCTAGAGGTCGGTCGTTCGTAGGGCGAACGAGCCGACGCTACGAGTGCCGGTGTCGGCTGTCAAGGACAGCGTTCCGACTATTCGAACGATTGCTGCACGGATGCTCCATCTAGGATGGCACGCGTGGTGGGCACGGAAGCCCGAGAGAGCGGCACCGGTTACTCGCAGTCGCTGGAGCGCGGCCTCCTGATCCTGTCCGCCTTCCGGTCCGGGCAGCCGCAACTGGGCGTCAGCGAGCTCGGCCGCACAGTCGGCCTCAGCCGGAGCACCGTGCACCGGTACGTCGCGACGCTGGCCACCCTCGGATATCTCCAGCAAGACGAGGAGACGAAGAAGTACCGGCTCGGGCCGCGTGTGCTCGACCTCGGCTTCTCCGCCATCAACTCGATGGAGGTGCGCGAGGTCGCCGCCCCCCACCTGCGCCGCCTGAGCGACGCGACCGGCTTCACGGTGAACATGGCGATCCTCGACGGAAACGACATCGTCTACGTCGAGCGCTGCCGCAGCACCCGGCCCGGCCAGCGGGAGATCGACCTCAACCTTCACGTCGGCTCGCGCCTCCCCGCGTACTGCACCTCCCTCGGGAAGGTGCTGCTCGCCCACCTCTCGCAGCCGCTGCAGGACGCAGCGCTCGACGGCATCGACTTCACGCGCCGCGGCCCGAACACGATCACGTCCCGGCGCGCGCTCCTCGCGGAGCTCGAGCGCGTCCGCCGGCAGGGATTCGCCGTGAACAACGAGGAGCTCGCCTACGGCCTCCGCTCGATCGCCGCGCCGATCTTCGACTTCCACGCCGAGGCGGTCGCGGCCGTCAACCTCGCCGTGCACAGCTCGATGGTCTCGATGCAGGACCTCGTCGCGCGGCTGGGAGAGACGCTCCGGCGTGCCGCCGCCGAGGTCTCGGCTCACCTCGGCTATCAGCCCGCCTGATATACACCGGGCCGTGGCCCGTCGTGAAACGCCGCCCTTCCGCGCCGATCACGTCGGGAGCCTGCTCCGCCCGCCGGAGTTGCTGCGGGCACGCGACGAGCACGCGTCCAACCGCCTGGACGACGAGGGCTTGCGTGCGGTCGAGGACGAGGCGATCCGCGACGTCGTGCGCCTGCAGGAGCAGGTGGGCCTGCGCTCGGCGACCGACGGCGAGTTCCGCCGCGCCTCGTGGCACATGGACTTCATCTACGAGCTCGACGGCATCGAGAAGGAAGCCGGGCATATCTCGGTCCGGTTCTTCAACCCCGACGGCGAGATCGAGTTCACGCCGGCCGCGCTTCACGTGAACGGGCGCCTCGGCGTCTCGGAGACGATCTTCGGCGACGCCTTCCGCTACCTGCAGGACAGCGTGACGAGCGCCGTCCCGAAGCTGACGATCCCGTCGCCGAGCATGGTCCACTACCGCGGCGGCCGGGCGGCGATCGACGAGTCGGTGTACCCCGATCTCGACTCGTTCTGGGCCGATCTCACGGCAGCCTACCGGGAGGAGGTACGCGGTCTCGGCGAGCTCGGGTGCCGCTACCTCCAGTTCGACGACACGAGCCTCGCCTATCTGAACGACCCCCACCAGCGTGAGTACGTCGCATCGATCGGCGGCGACCCCGACCACCAGCACGTGGAGTACATCCGCCACATCAACGAGGCGCTCGCCGAGCGCCCGCAGGGCATGGCGGTGACGACGCACATGTGCCGCGGCAACTTCCGCTCCTCGTGGGCCGCCGAGGGGAGCTACGACTTCGTCGCCGAGTCGCTCTTCAACGAGCTCGAGGTCGACGGCTTCTTCATGGAGTGGGACGACGAGCGCTCGGGCGGCTTCGAGCCGCTTCGCTTCCTCCCGAAGGGCAAGGTCGTCGTGCTCGGGCTCGTGACGACGAAGCGCGGCGAGCTGGAGCGCAAGGACGAGCTGAAGCGGCGAGTCGAGGAGGCGAGCAGGTTCACGGACGTCGACCAGCTCTGCCTCTCGCCTCAGTGCGGCTTCTCGTCGACGGTCGAGGGCAATGCGCTCACGCTCGAGGAGGAGGCGGCGAAGCTTCGGCTCATCGTCGAGACCGCCGCCGAGATCTGGGGCTGAGCCGGCACGGAGGCCCGGGTGACGGAGCCGCGCGTCAGCTACCTCGTCGGCAGGCTCGACCGCATCGTCCGGCGGCGGCTCGCCGCCGCGCTCGAGCGGCACGGCCTGTCCCTGCAGGAGTACACGACCCTCTCCGTCCTGCGAGCGCGGTCGGGGCTCTCGAACGCACAGCTCGCGCGGCGCTCGCTGGTCACGCCCCAGGCGATGAACGAGGTGCTCGGACGACTCGAGCGGCGCGGACTAGTGCGGCGGCATGCCGATCCGGCACATGGGCGCGTCCGGCCGGCGGAGCTGACCGCCGGCGGGAAGCGTCTGCTCTCGAGAGCAGACGGCGGCGTCGACGCGGCCGAGGACGAGCTCTTCGGCGGCGTCGACCGGAACCGGCTCCGGACGCTGCTGACGGCGGCGTTGCGGGGGATCGACGGCGCGTCGTAATATCAGGCCACCTGATACTGAGGGAGGGCGCTGTGAAGTCGTGGGAGACCGTGCAGGTCGAGCTGGACGACGGGATCGCGTGGATCGAACTGAACCGGCCGGAGAAGCGCAACGCGATGAACCCGACGTTGAACCGGGAGATGGCCGAAGTGCTCCTCGCCCTCGACGAGGACGACGGCTGCGGCGTCGTCGTCCTCACCGGCGCCGGTGACTCGTTCTCGGCGGGCATGGACCTGAAGGAGTACTTCCGCGAGGTCGACGAGCAGCCCGAGCACGTGCAGCGGCGCGTCCGCCGCGACTCGAACTACTGGCAGTGGCGGCTCCTGCGCACGTACCCGAAGCCGACGATCGCGATGGTGAACGGCTGGTGCTTCGGCGGCGCCTTCACTCCGCTCTGCGCCTGCGATCTCGCCGTCGCCGCCGACGAGGCGACCTTCGGGCTCTCCGAGATCAACTGGGGCATTCCGCCGGGGAGCCTCGTCAGCCGCGGGCTCGCCGAGACGGTGGGGCTCCGTGCCGGCCTCCTCTATGTCATGACCGGGCGCACGTTCGACGGCCGCAGGGCGGCCGAGCTGGGCCTCGTCAACTGGAGCGTTCCGCGCGAGCGGCTCCGCGGCGAGGTCGAGGCGCTCGCGCGGGAGCTGCTGGAGAAGAACCCGGTAGTCCTGCGCGCGGCGAAGCTCGGCTTCAAGCACGCGCAGACCATGAGCTGGGACACGGCCGAGGACTACCTCTACGCGAAGCTCGAGCAGTCGCAGTTCCTCGACAAGGAGCGCGGACGCGAGCAGGGACTGAGTCAGTTCCTCGACGAGAAGTCGATCCGGCCGGGACTCGAGACGTATCGCCGCGACCCGTGAGCCTCGCGACCCTCCTGAGCGAGACCGCGGCGCGCGCGCCGCAGCGGACTGCGCTCGCCTTCGAGGGATCGCACCTCACATATGCGGAGCTCGACGCGATGGCCGAGGCCGCCGCGCCGGACGCTCGCACCGTGCCGTTGCCGATGCCCAACGAGCCGGTGTCGGTCGCCCGCTACCACGGAGCGCTCCGCCGCGGGTCGGTCGTCGTCCCGCTCAACCCGCTGCTCAGCCGGGCGGAGGTCGCGCAGCGCAGCCGGCCGTTCGATCCCGCCCCGGACACGGCCGTCGCGCTCTTCACCTCGGGGACGACCGGGGAGCCGAAGCGAATCGAGCTCTCTCAGGAGCTGCTGCGCCGGAACGCCGAGTATCTCGCCGGCGCGCTCGGCCTGACCGAAGACGACGTGCTCTGGGGGTCGGCGCCGCTCTCGCACGTCTTCGGCATGACCGGCTGCATGAACGTGGCGATCGCTCTCGGCGCGACCCTCCTCCTCGTCCGCCGCTTCGATCCGCGCGAGGCGCTCGACGCGATCGAGCGGGAGGACGTGAGCATCTTCATGGGCGTGCCTGCGATGCTCGCCGCGCTCGTCGCCGCCGCGACGGAGACCGGCCGGCGCCCGCACCTGCGCCTCACGCATTGCGGCGGCGCACCCCTCCCCCTCGAGACGCTGCACGCATTCGAGGAAACGTTCGGTGGGCCCGTGCTCGAGGGGTACGGCATGACGGAGGCCGGCGGCGTGGTCGCCGTCAACCACGCGGGAGTGCGGCGCAAGCCCGGCTCGGTCGGAACGGCCGCTGCCGGCCAGGAGCTGCGGATCGCCGAGGACGGGGAGGTGCTCGTCGGGATCGAGGGGCGCTGGCTCGCCACCGGCGACGTCGGCCGTCTCGACGAGGACGGCTTCCTCTTTCTTCTCGACCGGAAGAAGGATGTGATCCTGCGCGGCGGCTACACCGTCTACCCGCGGGAGGTCGAGGAGGCGCTCCACCACCATCCGGCCGTCCGCGAGGCCGTCGTTCTCGGCATCGCCAACGCGGCGCTCGGCGAGGAGGTCGTGGCGCTCGTGGTCCTCGACGGCACAGCCGACGTGGAGGACGTGAAGGCCTTTGCGCGCGAGCGCGTGGCCGCCTACAAGTACCCGCGAGTCGTCGTCGCAGTCGACGAATTGCCACACGGCCCGACGGGGAAGATCCAACGCAACGCGATCGACCGCACGCCGTTGATGCGCCTCGTCGCCGACACCTGACCTGCTACCGCTGCCGGATCAGGCGGCGGGCGGAGTCTCGGGCGTCTGCTCGAGCAGCTCCTCGAAGCACGGCGCGCCTTCGAAGGCGGCGAGGCCGGCGGGAAGCTCGAGCCGCTCCTCGCGACGGCGGCGCAACGTCCGGCGCCGGCGGGCCGCTGCGACCGCGGCCGAGGCGCCCACGAGACCGCCGATGAGGAAGTCGCGCGCTCTCGCGCGTCTGCCGTCCCCTTCCATGATTCGATTGTGCCTTGCGGATCGTGACGCTCGGGGACGTGCTGCTCGACGTGGTCGCGCGGCTCGAGGAGCCGCTCGCTCGCGGGGACGACGTTCGGGCGCGGACGCGCGCCGGCGCGGGTGGGCAGGCGGCGAACGTGGCGGCGTGGGCCTCCGAGCTCGGCGCCGAGGCGCGCTGCGTCGCAAAGCGCGGCGACGACGACGCCGGTGAGCTCGTCGCGCGCGAGCTCGCGGCGCGAGGCGTCGAGCTCGCGGGGTCGGTCGTTCCCGGGCCGACGGGCATCGTCGTCTCGCTCGTCGAGGGCGGCGAGCGCTCGATGGCCTCCGACCGCGGGGTCGCGCCCACGCTCGAGCCCGGCGAGCTCGTGGAGGACTGGTTCGAGTGCGACGTCCTCCACCTCTCGGGCTATGCCCTGCTCCGCGAGCCGATCGGCCCGGCCGCCGTTCGAGCCGCCGGGCTCGCGCGCGAGCGAGGCGCCCGGGTCTCGGTCGACGTCGCAGCCTGGACGGAGATCCGGCGCTACGGCCCCGTCGAGTTCCGCCGGCTGCTCGATGAGCTCGCGCCCGACGTCCTCTTCGCCACCGAGGCGGAGTGGGAGCTTCTCGGCGGCGCCTACCTGACCGCGCCGGCGGGCGTCCTCAAGCGGGGGGCGCGCGGCTGCACGGTGCTGACCGCCGACGCCAAGCTCGACTTCGCGCCCGTGCCCGCGGAGGTGGTCGACCCGACCGGCGCGGGCGACGCGCTCGCCGCCGGCTTCCTCCTCGGCGGCTCGCTGGAGGAGGCGGCGCGGCGCGGACTCGAGGCGGCCGCCCGCTGCGTCGCGACCGTAGGCTCCATGCCGTGAACGTCCAGCCGCTCACGGACGAGCAGGCCACCGAGATCGCCGGGTGGCGCTACGAGTTCCCGTACGAGTGGTACGACACCTCCGCCGACCCGCGCCGGGTCGAGCTGTTCGCGAACCCGGCGCGGCGCTCGCACCTGCGCGCGATCGTCGACGAGGCCGGCGAGCTCGTCGGCTTCTTCAACTTCGTCCCCGAGGGCCACGAGGTCCGGCTCGGGCTCGGGATGCGGCCCGACCTGACAGGACGCGGGCTCGCGCAGCCGTTCATCGAGGCCGGGCTCGACTACGCGCGGCGCGAGTGGCGGCCTCGGACGTTCCGCCTCTGGGTTGCGCGGTGGAACGAGCGGGCGCTGCGCGCGTACCGGCGGGCGGGCTTCCACGAGGTCGGGCGGAGCGAGGAGAGCCGCTTCGCCGAGATGGAACGGCCCGCCTGATGCGCGTCGCGGAGTGGAACGAGGCGTACGCGCGCGAGGTCGAGGCGTGGCGCTACGAGCCGCCGTACGACTTCTACGACGCCGCGTCCGATCCCGAGGACGCCGCGCAGGCGCGCGACCCGGCGATGCGCGAGCACTACCGCGCGGTGGTCGGGGACGACGGCGAGCTCGAGGCGTTCTGGTGGCTCGACTGGCACGAGGACGTCGTCGAGGTCGGGCTCGGGCTGCGCCCCGACCTGACCGGACAGGGACTCGGCGAGGAGGTCGTCCGGGCGGAGCTCGACTACGCGCGGGAGCGATGGGCGCCTCGGACCTTCCGGCTCTTCGTCACCGTCTGGAACGAGCGTGCGATCCGCCTGTACCGGCGGCTCGGCTTTCGCGAGGTCGGCCGCGAGACCCGCAGCTTCCCCAATCACGGCGAGCACGAGTTCCTGCGGATGGAACGACCGGCGTGATGCGGCTCACGGACGAGGTCCGGGAAGCGCTCGAGGCCGGCGGGCCCGTCGTCGCCCTCGAGACGACGCTCGTCGCGCACGGCTTCCCGCCCGGCGAGGGCGTGGAGGCGGGCCGCGAGTCGGAGCGGCAGGTGCGCGCGGCGGGCGCCGTGCCCGCGACGGTCGGCGTCCTCGACGGCGAGGTGCGCGTCGGGCTGGCGGAGGAGGAGCTCGCGCGCTTCGACGCGGCAGCGCGCAAGGTCGGGCCGCGCGACCTCGCGGCGGCGGCGGTACAGCGTGCCGCCGGGGCGACGACGGTGGGCGGGACGCTCGCGGTCGCGCGCGCGGCCGGCGTCCGCTTCCTGGCGACGGGCGGGCTCGGCGGCGTCCACCGCGGCTTTCCGGATCCGCCCGACGTGTCCGCCGACCTCGCCCAGCTCGCACGGACGCCGGCGCTCGTGGTCTCGGCCGGCGTGAAGTCGCTGCTCGACGTCCAGGCGACGGCGGAGCTGCTCGAGTCGCTCGGCGTGCCCGTGCTCGGCTTCCGCGTCGACACACTGCCGCTCTTCTACGCGGCTGCGGGCGGGCCGCCCGTGTCGGCGCGCGTCGAGTCAGCCGCCGAGGCGGCGGAGGTCGCCGCGGCGCACTGGCGGCTCGGAGGCGGCGGCCTCCTGCTCGGACGGCCTCCGGACGAGCCGCTCGAGGACGTCGAGCCCCTGATCGAGGCGGCGCTGCGCGCTGCGGAGGCCGAGGAGGTCGCAGGGCAGGCGGTGACGCCGTTCGTCCTCTCCTACCTCCACCGCGAGAGCGGCGGCAGCACGCAGGCCGCGAACAAGGCGCTCGTGGCCCAGAACGCGCGGCTCGCGGGCGAGATCGCAGTCGCCGCTACAGGTCGCGACGCCTGAACGCGAGCAGCGCCACCGCCAGCGCGATCGCCAGATACGCCGCCGCCCAGACGCGGATCTGCCAGCCGTGGATGTACGCGCCGCCGAACGGGCCGAGCTGGAGGAGGAAGCTCGTCACCCCGGTCGCACTTCCGGAGATGAGCCGCAGCCCGTCCTGATAGAGCGCCTCGAACGGCAGCGCCCAGGCCGCGATCGTCGAGGCGTGCTGGATCGTGTGCGAGTTCAGCGCGTGGCCGATCGTCCCCAGCAGGCCAGCGACGAGCCCGGCGCCGAAGAGCATGAAGATCGCGATCCCGTTCGCCGTCGAGGAGAGGACGACCGAGCCGACGAGCGAGAGCGCGATCACGATCACGACTCCGCCGGCGAGCTCGAGGCCCGGCGCAGCGATCGCGGGCGGCGTCCAGTGGCCGGCGGCGTCGATGATCCCCAGGGCGATCCCGTAGACGGCGAGGACGTAGACGACGCAGACGATGCCCGCGCCGAGGAAGCGTGAGAGCAGCAGCGTCGCCCGGCCGACCGGCCGGACGACGAGCGGCTGCAGGAGGCCGCGCTCGGCGTCGCCCGACACGACGCCGAGCGTGAGGAAGACCGCGAGCACGACGCCGAGGAACAGGGTGGCGAACATCGCGAGGCCGAGCAAGAAGGCGCCCGCGAACGTGCGCGTGTCGACGTGGACGTCGGCCGGCGGCGAGATCGACGAGAGCTGGCCGAAGACGTAGTGGCTCGCCAGCCAGAAGAGGAAGAGGAACACGGCCGCGAGCACGAGCACGACCGCGAAGACCTTCCGCCGCACCGCCTCGCGGAAGCCGTAGCCCGCGATCGTGAGAACCGCGCTCACGACGTCTCCCCGCCGACCGCCTCGAGGTACGTCTCCTCGAGGGTCGAGGTGAGGACTCGGACGCCGTAGACCTTGCGGCCCGCCGCGACGGCCTCGGCGACGAGTCGCGGCGCGTCCTCGCGCGAGGCGCCCTCGACCGTGCGCACGCCCTCTTCCGTTTCGAGCTCGATCCCGCGCGGGCGCGACAGCTCGGCTGGCGAGCCGGCGGCGACGAGCTCCCCCGCGAGCAGGATCGCGACGCGGTCGCACACGAGCTCGATCTCCGAGAGCAGGTGCGAGTTGAGAAGGACGGAGACGCCCCGCGTCCGCAGCTCCTCGAGCAGCAGGCGGACGGTGCGGCGCCCGACGGGGTCGAGCGCCGAGGTCGGCTCGTCGAGCAGGAGCACGCGCGGGCTGCCCACGAGCGCCTGAGCGACCCCGAGCCGCTGCTGCATCCCCTTCGACATGCCGTCGACGCGGCGGTCGCGGGCGTCGGCGAGCGCGACGAGCTCGAGCAGCCGCGTGCGCTCGGCGGCGCCCCCGTTCGAGCGCGCGAGCCGCTGGTGGAGCTCGAGCACCTCGTCGGCGCTGTACCAGCCGGGGAAGCGGAAGAGCTCGGCGAGATAGCCGAGGCCGGCGCGTGCGGCGCGGGAGCCCGCGCGCGAGCCGGCGATCTCGGCGCGGCCGCGGGTCGGGCGGACGAGCCCGGCGGCGATCTTCACGAGCGTCGACTTGCCGGCGCCGTTGGGGCCGAGCAGCCCGACGAGCTCGCCTTCCTCGACGGCGAGGTCGACGCCCTTGAGCGCACGGACGGGGCCGTAGCGCTTCTCGAGGCCCTCGACTGCGAGCGCGTGCGGCACGCGGCGAGCCTAGCGGCAGTACCCTCCCTTTCATGGCGCGTGGCTACACGGAGGGCCCTGCCTCGGAGGAGGCGGAGCGGCTCGCCGACGAGACGGCCCGCGGTGTCGTCGCGGAGGCGGCTGCCGAGCTCTACCCCGCCGTCTACGGCTGCACGGAGGGCGATCCGGAGCCGCACTTTCTCGGCTGGCTCGCCGATGTCGACCCGGACGAGCTGTTCGACTCCGGCGCCGCCTGGGGCGTCACCGTCCGGCGCGTCGCGGTCGGCGGCTGATTACCTGATCGCGTCGACGAAGTCGTCGATCGTGAGCGCCGACAGAGTCTCGACCCGCGTCGAGCCCCGCGCGCCGAGCGCGACCGAGACCTTCGCGATGGTCGCCGCGTCGGGCGCCTCGACGACGTTGACGAAGTCGAACTCCCCGAGCGTCGCCCACTGGTGCAGAACCTTCGCGCCGAGCTCCTCCACGTCACGGTTCACCTCCCGTAGGCGCTCGGGGTTCGACTGCAGAGTCTGCACGCCCTGCTGGGAGACTCGCGAGAGCAGGATGTAGATGGCCATAGCGGGACCTTAGTCGAGCCGCGCCGACTGATCCACGTAGAGCATCGCGGCGCCGATGAAGAGCAGCGGCGAGACGACGACGCTCGCGAGAAAGAACGCCACCGAGATCGCCGCGTCGCCGAAGCCGCGCAGGACGAACGCGAGCACCGTCTGCGTGAGGAAGACGACGATCCCGAGCGTCGTGAGCGAGCCGAACACGTGGACGAAGCCCGCGCGCGCCAGCCGCCACGCCCGTGCGAGGGAGGCCCGCACCGGCAGCCGCTCGACGACGAGCACCGGGACGACGAGTCCGAGGCCCGCGAGCCATGCGAGCCCGGGGACGATGAATGCGATCACGAGGAAGGGGACCGGCGCGAAGACGAGCCAGCCGACCGCCCAGGCGAGGACCGCCCGCCGCCGTGGCGCCTCCGCGCCGAGCACGAGGCTCGAGGCTCGCACGAACGTCGCGCTCAGCAGCGCCCCCGAGAGCGTCGGCGCGAGGACGACGGCGACCTCCCGCGAGACGTTCGCCGCGACGACCGCGAGCACCGCCGGCGGCACGCCGAGCGCGAGCGACGGCCAGAAGTGCTCGCCGTAGAAGCGGATCGACTCGGCCACGAGCTGTCCGATCGTCCGCTCCGCAGGCGGCAGCGCTGCTGGACGCGGCTCGGCCACGCGCCGGAGGGTATCGTCGGCCCATGGCCTACGACGTCATCCATGCGCACGAGCTCTCGTGGGAGGAGCGCCCCGGTCACGAGGGGGAGGCGCCGCGCCACGCGGCCGCGCTTACGGAGGCGGCCCACATGACCGAGTCACGCGCGCGCATGTGGCGCTACGCGGCGCGCACGCGCGGCCGGCGGCACCTCGATCCCGACCAGGAGGAGGTGTTCGTCCCGCTTCGCGGCACGCTGACGATGTTGCTCGGTGAGCCGTGGGAGCGGGTCGACGTCGAGCCCGGCGGAATCGTCGTCGTCCACCAGGGGACGCCGCTCCAGCCGCGCAACGAGAGCGACGAGGAGATCCTCTTCCTCGCCTACGGCGCGCCGACCGAGCACGGCCGCGCCGAGGTCCTAGAGGACGTCGAGTCGCTCTAGCGCGTCCGCGAGCGCAGCGAACGC
Organism: Gaiellaceae bacterium; assembly: GCA_035517075.1. GTDB lineage: Bacteria > Actinomycetota > Thermoleophilia > Gaiellales > Gaiellaceae > Palsa-739. Next base: position 54,491 of record DATIZN010000009.1, read on the forward strand.
CTTGTCGCGCTGCCACTTCCTGCGGTCCCGCTCGACCACCGCGTTCGAGATCGCGCGCAGCTCGACGGCAGGGACGAGGGCGAGCTCGCAGGCGCGGAGGACTCCGAAGCCCTCCATCGCCTCGACCTTGCAGCCCACGCCGCCGCCGACGCGGCCGCTCGTGCCGATCGGCAGGACCTGCGCCTCCGGGAGGGCTGTCCGCACGCGCTCGAGCAGCGTCGGTTCGGGGTACGCGCGCTCGATGCGCGGCAGCGTCGACCGCGAGTCGACGATGTCGCAGTAGACCGCCTCGCTTCCGAGCACGAGCGCGGGCGGCGCGATGCCGTGCGCGCCGGCGATGCCGACGTGGAGCACCGCCGTCGGCCGCCGCTCCGCCAACCGCCGCGCCGTCTGCAACGCCGCCTCGACCGGGCCGATGCCGCAGCAGAAGGTCTCGTACCCTTCGAGAAGGGCAAGCTCCCATTCGGTGGCGGCGACGACGAGCAGGCGGCGGACGCTACCTCGTCCGCTCGCGGGGGTCACCGTTCGCGAGCGTCCTGGAGCTTCCAGAGCTGGGCGCGAACCTGGCCCGCGCCGAGCTGCGTGAGTATCGAGAGTGCCGCAGTGAGAGTTAGCCGCATGTCTCGGGGATCGACGCCGGGCGCGGTGTGCTTGATGCCTCGTTCGGTGTGCACGGCGTCACCGACGCCCGCCCGGCCTGGAACGCCTAGGCCGGTACCAGGTACCGTCACGAAAGTGTGACCACGCGTCTGCGGCTCCGTTAGCCGCAAAACGCGGCTCCCGATCGCACCCCCCACGCGGCCCGTTACGAATCCGTATCGGTACCTGTTACCGGTCGGTTACGCGGCGACGGCGGCGCCCGCGCGCTCGAACACCAGCTCGCCTTCGCGCGCGTCCACCCGCACGCTGTCGCCGTCCGCGAAGTCGCCTTCCAGCAGCCGGAGCGCGAGCGGGTTCTCGACGAGCCGCTGGATCGCCCGCTTCAGCGGCCGCGCACCGTAGGCGGGATCCCAACCCGCCTCCGCGAGCGTCTCCTTCGCCGCATCCGTCAGCTCGAGCTCGATCCGCCGCTCCGCCAGACGTGCCCGCAGCCGCTCGAGCTGCAGCTCCACGATCTCGCCGATCTGCTCGCGGGAGAGCGGCTCGAACTCGACGACCTCGTCGATCCGGTTCAGGAACTCCGGGCGGAAGACGTCGCGCAGCGCCTCGGGCGACCGGAGGTTCGACGTCATGATCAGGACGGTGTTGCGGAAGTCGACGGTGCGCCCGTGCCCGTCGGTCAGCCGTCCGTCGTCGAGCACCTGGAGCAGCACGTCGAAGACCTCCGCGTGCGCCTTCTCGATCTCGTCGAGGAGGACGACGGTGTACGGTCGCCGCCGCACGGCCTCGGTCAGCTGCCCGCCCTCGTCGTAGCCGACGTAGCCGGGCGGCGCGCCGAGCAGCCGCGCGACCGTGTGCCGCTCCTGGTACTCCGACATGTCGAGCCGCACCATCGCGTGCTCGTCGTCGAACATGAACTCGGCCAGCGCCCGCGCGAGCTCGGTCTTCCCGACGCCGGTCGGGCCGAGGAAGACGAACGAGCCGATTGGCCGGTTCGGATCCTGCAGGCCGGTGCGCGCGCGGCGCAGCGCGTTCGCGACGGCCTCGACCGCCTCGTCCTGGCCGACGACGCGCTGATGGAGCCGCTCCTCCATGTGCACCAGCTTCTCGGTCTCGCCCTCGAGCAGCCGGTCGACGGGAATGCCCGTCCAGCGCGCGACGACCGCGGCGACGTCGTCCTCGTCGACCTCCTCCTTCACCATCGAATCTGCCTGCTGCGAGTCGCGCTCCTCGAGCTCCTTCTCGAACGCCGGGAGGTCGCCGTAGCGGATCTCGGCGACTCGCTGGAGGTTCCCCTCGCGCTCCGCCCGCTCCGCCTCCATCTTGAGCGCGTCGATTCGCTGCGTGATCTCTCCGATCCGGTCGAGCGCCTCCTTCTCGCGCGCCCAGCGCGCGGCGAGCCCGTCGCGGCGCTCCTTCGCGTCGGCGAGCTCTGCCTCGAGCGGCGCGCGGACGTCCTCCGACTCGCCGGCCATCGCGGCGAGCTCGATCTCGAGCTGGGTCACGCGCCGGTTCGCCTCGTCGAGCTCGACGGGCGACGACTCGATCTCCATCTTCAGCCGGGACGCCGCCTCGTCGACGAGGTCGATCGCCTTGTCGGGCAGCTGCCGGTCGGCGATGTAGCGCTCGGAGAGGACGGCCGCCGCGACGAGCGCCGCGTCGCGGATCCGCACCTTGTGGTGCGCCTCGTAGCGCTCCTTCAGGCCGCGGAGGATCGCGATCGTGTCCGCGACCGAAGGCTCGCCGACGAAGACGGGCTGGAAGCGCCGCTCGAGAGCCGCGTCGCGCTCGATGTGCTTGCGGTACTCGTCGAGCGTCGTCGCGCCGACCGCGCGCAGCTCGCCGCGCGCGAGCATCGGCTTCAGCATGTTCGCCGCGTCGACCGCGCCCTCGGCCGCGCCGGCGCCGACGATCGTGTGGAGCTCGTCGATGAAGAGGATGATCTGGCCGGCCGCAGCCTGGATCTCCTCGAGGACCGCCTTCAGCCGCTCCTCGAACTCGCCGCGGTACTTCGAGCCGGCGAGCAGCCCGCCGATGTCGAGCGCCCAGACGCGCTTGCCCTTGAGCGACTCCGGCACGTCGCCGGCGACGATCCGCTGCGCGAGCCCTTCGACGATCGCGGTCTTGCCGACGCCTGGCTCGCCGATCAGGACGGGATTGTTCTTCGTCCGCCGCGAGAGCACCTGGACGACGCGCCGGATCTCCTCGTCGCGTCCGATGACCGGGTCGAGCTTGCCGTTCTCCGCCGCCTCGGTCAGGTCGCGGCCGAACTTCGACAGCGCCTGGTAGGTGCCCTCGGGATCCTGCGAGGTGACTCGCCGGCCGGCCGTCACCTCGGCGATCTTCGCCAGCAGCTCGTCGCGGGGGACGACGTCGAGCGCGAGCAGGAGGTGCTGTGCCGCGACGTACTCGTCCTCGAGCTTGCGCGCCTCGTCGAAGGCGCGGTCGAGCACCTTCGAGAGCGCCGTCGAGACCTGCGGCTGCTGCTGCGCGCCTTCGATGCGCGGCTTCTGCGCGAGCGCCGTCTCGGCCCGCGCGCGCAGCGCCTGAGCGTCGGGGACGAGCTCGCGCGGCAGCTCCTGGTCGAGCAGCGCGAGCAGCAGGTGCTCGGGATAGAGCTCGGGATTGCCGTTCCGGCGCGCGAGCTCCTGCGCCGCCGCGACGGCCTGCTGGGACGAGATCGTGAGCTTGTTGAAATCCACTATTTCCTCTCCGGAAGCCGCTCTTCGCGCACGAGGACGAGGTCGCGCCGGTACTGCTTGTGCACCTTTCGCACCTCCTGGCGGACCTGCTCCTGCAGACGCTCGATCTGAGTGTGGGCCTTGCGGAGCTCGTCCTCGAGCCGCAGGACGAGCTCGACGCCGGCGAGGTTGAGCCCGAGCTCGGTCGTGAGGCGCTGGACGATACGCAGGCGCTCGATGTCGGCCTCGGAGTACAGCCGCGTGCCGCCGGCCGTGCGCTGCGGCCGCACGAGGCCCTTCGTCTCGTACATCCGGAGCGTCTGGGGGTGCATGCCGACGAGCTCGGCGGCGACACTGATCATGTAGATCGGCCTGTCCTCCACGTCAGAGCGCCTTCCCGAGCTCTTCGAGGAGCTCGCGCTCCTTCTTGTTCACGCGCTTCGGCACCCGGATCCGGACGCGCGCGAGCACGTCGCCCTTGCCCTTGCCTGACAGCTTCGGCGCGCCGCGGCCCTTGATCCGCAGCAGCTTGCCGTCCTCCGACCCGGCCGGAATCTTGAGCGAGACCGCGCCGTCGGGCGTCGGCACCTCGACCGAGCCGCCGAGCGCGGCGGTCGGGAACGAGACCGGCACCTGGACGACGAGGTCGTCGCCGCGCCGCTCGTACGTGTCGGAGGCCGCGACGCGCGTGACCACGACGAGGTCGCCGTTCGGCCCGCCGTGCGCGCCCGCCTCGCCCTTCCCCTTGAGGCGAATCTTCGTCCCGTCCTTGACGCCGGGCTTGATCTTCACGGTGTAGGTGCGCAGCCGGCGCTCGCGGCCGGAGCCCTTGCACTTCGCACACGGCTTCTCGATCACGGTGCCGTTGCCGCGGCAGCGCGGGCACGGCTGCGAGAGCGCGAAGAGGCCCTGGCTCTCGGCCTTCACGCCGCGTCCGTTGCACTCCGGGCAGATGACGGGAGCCGTCCCGGGCCGCGCACCGGTGCCGCCGCACTCGGAGCACGCGACGGTCAGCTCGACGGGCACCTTCGCCTCGGCGCCCTTGAGCGAGTCCTCGAACGAGAGGCGCACCTCGGTCTCGACGTCGGCGCCGCGGACGGGCTGCGTCCGCACGCGGCGGCCGCCCCTCGCGGTGCCGCCGAGGTTCCCGACGATGTGACCGAGGATGTCGCCGAGGTCGCCGCTCCAGTCGAAGTCGCCGAAGTCGACGTTCGGCCCGCCGGCCGGCCCGCGGCCGTTCGTCGAGCCGAAGCGGTCGTACGCCTTCCGCTTCTCCGGGTCGGAGAGCACGTCGTACGCGGTCTGCACCTGCTTGAAGCGCTCCTCCGCGGCCTCGTCGCCCGGGTTCGCGTCGGGATGATGCCGGCGCGCGAGCTTGCGGTACGCCTTCTTGATCTCGTCGGCCGACGCGCTCTTCGAGACGCCGAGGGTGTCGTAGAACGACTCAGCCATCGCCTTCGGGCTCACCCTCCTCCGGCGCGGACGGCGCGGCGACGACGACCCTGGCGGCTCGGACGACGCGGTCGCCGAGCTTGTAGCCCTTCTGGACGACGTCGAGCACCGTCCCCTCGTCCGCCTCCGACGGCTGCGAGAGGAGCGCCTCGTGGACGTGCGGGTCGAAGCGGCCGTCGGTCTCGATCGCGCTCACGCCGTGCCGCTCGAGCAGCGAGGCGAGCGAGCGGTGCACGAGCCGGACGCCCTCCTCGAGCTGCGCCTCCTGATGCTCCTCGGCTGCCGCGAGGGCGCGCTCGAGGTCGTCGAGGACCGGCAGCAGCTCGACGATCAGCCGCTCGTTCGCGAGCGCGACGTACTCGCGGCGCTCGCGGGCCGCGCGCTTCTTGTAGTTGTCGAAGTCGGCCGCGAGGCGGAGCAGCCGATCGTCGTCGGCGCCGGCGCTCGATGCGTCGCCGTCGCCGGGTGCCTGGCTCGGCTCCTCCGTGCCAGGCGCCAGCCTTTCGTCCTTCGCTTCCGTCACGAGGTGGGAGCCTCCTCGTCGACGACCTCGTACTCGCCCTCCTCGACGACTTCGTCGTCGGAGGCCGGGCCGCCGTCGCCGCCGCTCGCGGCGGAAGCCTGCGCCTGCGCGGCCGCCTCGGCGTAGACCGCCTCGGCGAGCTTGTGCGACGCCTCCTGCAGCGCCTCCGTCTTCGCGCGGATGTCTGCGAGGTCGTCGCCCTCGAGCGCCTGTCGCAGCTCCATGATCCGACCCTCGATCGTCGAGGCCTCGGACTCCTCGAGCTTGTCGCGGTGGTCCTTGAGGGAGCGCTCCGTCTGGTAGGCGAGCGTCTCGGCCAGGTTCTTCGTGTCCGCGACCTCGTGGAGGCGGCGCGCCTCGTCGGCGTGCGTCTCCGCATTGCGGATCATCTCCTGCACCTCGCTCTCGGAGAGGCCGGAGCCGCCCTCGATGCGGATCTGCTGCTCGTTGCCCGTGCCGAGATCCTTCGCGTGGACGTTGATGATCCCGTTCGCGTCGATGTCGAAGGTGACCTCGATCTGCGGCATGCCGCGCGGCGCGGGCGGGATGCCGACGAGCTGGAAGAGGCCGAGCGTCTTGTTGTAAACGGCCATCTCCGACTCGCCCTGCAGCACCTGGATCTCGACCGAGGGCTGGTTGTCCTCCGCCGTCGTGAAGACCTCCGACTTCTTCGTCGGGATCGTCGTGTTGCGCTCGATCAGCTTCGTCATCACGTCGCCCTTCGTCTTGATGCCGAGGGAGAGCGGCGTGACGTCGAGCAGGAGGATGTCCTTGACCTCGCCCTTGAGCACGCCGGCCTGGAGCGCGGCGCCGACGGCGACGACCTCGTCGGGGTTGACGCCCTTGTGCGGGTCCTTGCCGATCAGCTCCTTGACCTTTTCCTGGACGGCCGGCATGCGGGTCATGCCGCCGACGAGGACGACATGGTCGATCTTCGAGGGGTCGAGGCCCGCGTCGGAGAGCGCCTGCTTCGTCGGGCCGACGGTGCGCTCGAGCAGGTCGGCCGTGATCTCCTCGAGCTTCGCGCGCGTGAGCGTGAGGTCGAGGTGCTTCGGGCCCTCCTGCGTCGCGGTGACGAACGGCAGGTTGATCTGCGTCGTCATCGTGGACGAAAGCTCGATCTTCGCCTTCTCCGCCGCCTCGTACAGGCGCTGGAGCGCCATCCGGTCGGCGGCGAGGTCGATGCCCTGGTCGCGCTTGAACTCGGCGACCATCCAGTCGACGACGGCCTTGTCGAAGTTGTCGCCGCCGAGGTGGTTGTCGCCGGCGGTCGACTTGACCTCGAAGACGCCCTCGCCGAGCTCGAGGACGGAGACGTCGAACGTGCCGCCGCCGAGGTCGAAGACGAGGATCGTCTGTTCCGAGCCCTCCTTGTCGAGTCCGTAGGCGAGCGCGGCCGCGGTGGGCTCGTTGATGATGCGGAGGACATTGAGGCCGGCGATCTTCCCGGCATCCTTCGTCGCCTCGCGCTGTGCGTTGTTGAAGTAGGCGGGGACGGTGATGACGGCGTCCGTCACCGGCTCGCCGAGGTAGGCCTCCGCGTCCTGCTTGAGCTTCTGGAGGATCATCGCGCTGATCTCCGGCGGGGCGTACTGCTTGCCGTCCGCCTTGACGCGCACGTCGCCGTTCGGGCCTTGCTCGACCTCGTACGGGACGATCGTCATCTCCTCCGTGACCTCGTCGAACTTGCGCCCCATGAAGCGCTTGATCGAGAAGATCGTGTTCTGCGGGTTCGTCACCTGCTGCCGGCGGGCCGGCGCGCCGACGAGCCGCTGGCCGTCCTTCGTGAACGCCACGACGGACGGGGTCGTCCGCCCGCCCTCGGCGTTCGGGATCACGGTCGGCTCGCCGCCCTCGAGGACGGCCATGCACGAGTTCGTCGTTCCCAGGTCGATACCGATGGTCTTCGCCATGCGCTACTTGCCTCCTGATTGAGAAAATCTAAGCGTCTTTATAGCAGATACAAAAGATGCTGGCAGACCGGTAGCAGCTACCTGTACGAGACCGTTACCTCGCTTCGACGAAGATCCGGAGCGCAGCTCTCGGATCGATCCCGGTCTGACGGAAGCCGGACACCACCTCCGTCGGGTCGACGAAGGACGCGAGCCCGGTTACGCCGATCGTCCCGCCGTAGCTGCCCCACGGCCACGTGGCGGCGGACGAGCAGAGTCCCGCGTTCACTGGATTATTCGCGAGATACGCGAAGGCGATCGCCAGCTCGAAGTGGTCGTGGAGACGGCGCGATCCGTAGCGTTGGAACTGGACGTGACCGCGGAGATCATGCCGACGGTTGTGGTGGAGCGCGTACGCCAGGTTCAGGCGGTGCATCGCTCGCGGCAGCACACCGTCGTCGACGCGCACGAGCAGGTGATAGTGGCTCGTCATGAGGCAGTACGCGAGGCACGTCCAGCCCGTCTCGCGAGTGATCTGAGCAAGGCGGCGGAGAAACGCCATCCTGTCGACGTCGTCGCGATAGAGGTCCGGCACCGCCCAGACACAGTGGCCGTACACGTGGAAGGCGCCGGCCGAGGTGTCTCGCGGTTTCGGTGGCATGGCTCGGACTCACCCTGCCTGCGGCCGCGAGACGAGACCGTGTCGGCTCCGTCACACTTCTGTAGCGGTACCTGTTACCGGTCTCAGCGAATTGTCCCGATCAGGCCGCCGCCAGCGACGATCAGGACGGCGCCCAGCACGAGGCGCCGGCCGACGAGCTCCGAGCGGCGCAGGAGGAGCGCCGAGAGCAGGACGCCGAAGAGCGACTCCATCGCCACGAGCGGCGCGACGACGGTGACGCGCCCGCGGTAATACGCCTCGAACAGCGCGACGTACGAGCCGCCGAAGAGCAGGCCAGCCGGCACGAACGGCAGCCAGCGCCTCCCCACGCCGCGACGCGCCCACACGACCACCAGCAGTCCGCCTCCGAGCAGCGCGGCCGCGGCCGCGACGGCCGGGGGCGGCGGCGACCCGCCCGTCGCGAGATGGCGCACGAGATTGTCGCGGATCGCGAACAGCGTCGCGCCGGCGAAGGCGTAGAGGAGGCCGATCCGCCGCAGGTGCTGCGGCCGGCTCCGCTCCCGCCCGAGCTCCATGCCGCCCGCGACGACGAGCACCGCGCCGACGATCAGCGGGACGCTCACCGGCTCGCCGAGGAAGACGAGCGCGATCGTCACCGACACGAGCGGTGCCGTGCCGAAGACCATCGAGACGCGCGAAGCGCCCGACTCGCGGATCGCGACCGTGACGAGCAGCTGCGCCGCGCCCGGCGAGAGCAGCCCGGCGAGCGCGAACGGCCAGGCGCGACCGAGGTGGAGTCCCCGCGAGGGCGCCTCCGCCACGACGGCGACGAGCGCGACCGCAAGCGCCGTCGCCACCGTCGCGAGCGTCCCGAGCGAGACGTCCGACTCCCGCTGCAGCGCGAGCCGCAGCGCGACGCTCATCGCGCCGAACAGGAGCGCCGAGAGCAGGGCAAGCCCGACGGCGGCTATACGGCCTCCAACGCGCCGTCGGGCACCCGCCGGCCGCGCGCGAAGAGCGGGACGAAGACGTGCGCGAGCGGCCCGATCGACAGCGCGTAGACGACCGTGCCCACCCCGACCGTGCCGCCGAGCAGCCAGCCCGTCACGAGCACGGTCAGCTCGATCCCAGTCCGCACGACGCGAATCGAGTGCCCTCGCGCTGCGAGCCCGATCATCAGCCCGTCGCGCGGGCCCGGCCCGAGCCCGGCGCCGATGTAGAGCCCGGTCGCGACGCCGCAGAGGAGGACGCCGCACGCGAGGCACGCGACGCGCGCGGCGAGCGCGTGCGGCGAGTGGACGTGGCCGAGCACGAGGTCCATCACGGCCCCGACGAGGACGGCGTTGCTCAGCGTGCCGATGCCCGGCCGCTGCCGCAGCGGGATCCAGAGCGGGAGGACCGCCGCGCCGACGATGATCGTCCACGTGCCGATCGCGAGGTGCGAGTGGCGCGAGAGCCCCTGGTGGAAGACGTCCCACGGATCGAGGCCGAGGCGGGCGAGCACGAGCAGCGACGAGCTGACTCCGTAGAGGACGAGACCGGCGTAGAGCTGCACGAGACGCGCGCGCACGCCTCCGAACGTACACTCGCGGCGTGGCTACGGAGACGCCCGCCGCCCTTGCCGAGCTGCTCGCGAAGGACGCAGCCGAGCGCTTCCTCCGTTACGTCGCCATCGACACGCAGTCGGAGGAGGAGTCCGACTCGTACCCGAGCACGGCGAAGCAGCTCGACCTCCTGCGGCTCCTCCGCGACGAGCTGGACGCGATCGGCCTCGCGGACGTCGCCCTCGACGAGCACGGCTACGTGACCGCGACGCTGCCCCCGACGGTCGAGCACGACGTCCCGGCAATCGCCTTCTTCGCGCACGTGGACACTGCCCGAGAGGTCACCGGCGCGGGCGTGAACCCGCAGCGCGTCCGCTACGACGGCGGCGAGATCGCGCTCGGCGACTCGGGCCGGGCCATCCGCCCGGAGGAGTCGCCCGAGCTCGCGAGCCACGTCGGGCATGAGCTGATCACGACGGACGGGACGACGCTGCTCGGCGCCGACGACAAGGCCGGCGTCGCGGAGATCATGGCCGCCGCCGCCTACCTCGCCGCGCATCCCGAGCTGCCGCACGGGCCGGTCAAGGTCGCGTTCAACCCCGACGAGGAGATCGGCCGCGGCGCGCTCCACTTTCCGGTCGACACGTTCGGTGCCACGGCCGCGTACACGGTCGACGGCTCGACCGCCGGGGAGCTGCAGGCCGAGACGTTCTCGGCGGCGCAGGTGACGATGCGGATCCGCGGCCGCGCCATCCACCCGGGCTGGGCCAAGGGGGAGCTCGTCAATGCGATCAAGGTCGCCGCCGAGATCGTCACGCGGCTCCCGCACGACCGGCTGTCGCCGGAGACGACGGAGGGCCGGGAAGGCTTCGTCCACCCGGCCGTGATCGCGGGCGGCTCCGCCGAGCTCGAGCTCCGCTTCATCGCGCGCGACTTCGAAGACGCCCTGCTCGAGCAGCACGTCGCCTTCCTCCGCGAGCTCGCGGAGGAGGTGGCCGCCGCCGAGCCGCGCTGCTCGATCGAGGTCGACTCGCAGATCCAGTACAGGAACATGCGCGACGCGCTCGCCGAGCATCCCGAGATCGTGGCGAACCTCGAGGAGGCGATTCGCCGCGCGGGCCTGGAGCCGCGCCGCACCGCGATCCGCGGCGGCACCGACGGCTCGGCCCTCACGGAGATGGGGCTGCCGACGCCGAACATCTTCACGGGCGGCCACGACGCGCACAGCGAGCGCGAGTGGATCTGCATCGAGGACATGGGCCTCGCCGCGGCCACGGTCGTCGAGCTCGCGAAGGTCTGGGCGGAATGACATGCTGGCGCCGTGAGCGCTGACCCGCAGCGCACCACGCCCAATCCCCCGCAGCAGCAAGCGCCGCGCCCGCGCGTCCGCTGGGAGTGGTGGGCGGCGTGGCTCGTCGGCCTGCTCGTGCTCAACGTCTTCTTCGCCTCGCGCGAGATGCGTCCGAAGCCCCGGGTGCAGGTCCCGTACAGCCCGTTCTTCCTGCACCAGGTCGCGGAGGGCCACGTCGCGGCGATCACGTCGAAGGGAACGGCCGTCCAGGGGACGTTCAAGGTCCCGCTCAGCTACGGGGGCTCGGCGAAAACGAAGCTCTTCCAGACCGAGATCCCGACCTTCGCGAACACGAACGCGCTCTCGAAGACGCTGCAGAGCAACGGGGTGACCGTGAATGCCGAGCCGCTCGACACGGGCTCGCCGCTCTGGGAGACGATCGTCATCGGCTTCGGCCCGACGCTGCTCTTCCTCTTCCTCCTCTTCTGGCTGATGCGCCGAGCCGGCAGCGTCCAGAACGTGCTCGGCTCGTTCGGCCGCTCGAGCGCCCGCCGCTATCAGCCGGGCGGCGACAAGGTGACGTTCGCCGACGTCGCGGGCATCGACGAGGCGAAGGAGGAGCTGTCCGAGGTCGTCGACTTCCTGAAGGAGCCGCAGCGCTACGCGAAGATCGGCGCCCGCGTGCCGCACGGCGTCCTCCTCAGCGGCCCGCCCGGCACCGGGAAGACCCTGCTAGCGCGGGCGGTCGCCGGCGAGGCGGACGTCCCGTTCTTCTCGATGGCGGCCTCGGAGTTCGTCGAGGCGATCGTCGGCGTCGGCGCCTCCCGCGTCCGCGACCTGTTCAAGAACGCGAAGGCGGCGGCCCCGTCGATCATCTTCATCGACGAGCTCGACGCGATCGGCCGCTCTCGGACCTCGGGCTACGCCGGCTTCAGCGGCGGCAACGACGAGCGCGAGCAGACGCTGAACCAGATCCTCACCGAGATGGACGGCTTCGACTCGAGCACGGGCGTGATCGTGATCGCGGCGACGAACCGCCCCGACGTGCTCGACCAGGCGCTTCTCCGCCCCGGCCGTTTCGACCGGCGCGTCGCCGTCCAGCCGCCGGACCGCAGCGGCCGCGAGGCGATCCTCCGCGTGCACACGCGCAGCGTCCCGCTCGCGAAGGACGTCGACCTGGCCGGGATCGCCGCCACCACTCCCGGCATGGTCGGCGCCGACCTCGCGAATCTCGTCAACGAGGCCGCGCTGACGGCGGCCCGCCGCTCGCACGCGCAGGTGCAGGAGGCGGACTTCACCGACGCGCTCGAGCGCATCGTCCTCGGCGCCGAGCGCAAGGTGATGATGATGCCGGAGGACAAGCGCCGCACCGCGTACCACGAAGGCGGGCACGCCATCGTCGGCATGGTCACGCCCGGCGCCGATCCCGTCCGCAAGATCTCGATCATCCCGCGGGGCCAGGCGCTCGGCGTCACGTTCTCGGCGCCCGACGCCGACCGTTTCAACTACTCCGAGCAGGAGCTCCTCGCGAAGATCAAGGTCGCGCTCGGCGGCCGCTGTGCGGAGGAGGTCGTCTTCGGCGACCTCACGACGGGCGCCGAGTCGGACATCCAGCAGCTGACCCAGATCGCGCGGGCGATGGTCGGGCGCTGGGGGATGAGCCGCAAGCTCGGCACGGTCACCCTGCTGCCCCAGGACGGGCAGGGCGCGCTCCTCCCCGGCGCAGCCCAGGTCTCGGCGGAGACGCAGATGCTGATCGACGAGGAGGTGCGCAAGCTCGTCGACTCGGCCCACGAGGAGGTCGTCGCGTTGCTGCGGGAGAACCGGGCGCGGCTCGACACGCTCGCGCAGGCGCTGCTCGAGCACGAGACCCTCGACCAGCCGGATGCCTACGGGGCGGCGGGCCTCGCGGCACCCGACTCGACGGCGGGCGCCGAGCTCGCTCCGGCCGCGCGCCGTTCCGACGCGTAGTCCCAGGTACCGTTTTCGCCGTGGAACCGCTCGTCGACCGCCTCGGCCGCCCGCTCGAGACGCTGCGCATCTCGGTCACCGACCGCTGCAACTTCCGCTGCGTCTACTGCATGCCGAAGGAGGTGTTCGGCCGCGACTACCGCTTCCTCGAACGGCGCGAGCTGCTGACGCTCGAGGAGCTGGCGCGCGTCGCGGGGATCTTCGCCGGGCTCGGGGTGCGGACGGTGCGTCTCACGGGCGGCGAGCCGCTCGTTCGCCGCGGCGTCGAGCACCTCGTCGAGCTCCTCCGTGCAATCGAGCCCCGGCTCGACCTCGCGCTCACCACGAACGGCGCGCTGCTCGCGCAGAAGGCGGAACCGCTCGCCGCGGCCGGGCTCGACCGCATCACCGTCAGCCTCGACTCGCTCGACGACAAGGCGTTCCGTGCCATGAACGACGTCGACTTCCCGGTGCAGCGCGTGCTCGAGGGCATCGACTCCGCGGCCGATGCCGGGCTGCCGGTCAAGATCAACGCGGTCGTCAAGCGCGGCGTCAACGACGGCGACGTGCTCGAGCTCGCCGAGCGCTTCCGCGGTACGGGCCACACCCTCCGCTTCATCGAGTACATGGACGTCGGCTCGACGAACGGCTGGCAGCTGGAGGACGTCGTCTCCGCCGACGAGATCGTGCGCCGGATCGGGGAGCGCTGGCCGCTCGAGCCGGCGCCGGCGGCACGGACGGACGAGACCGCGCTCCGTTTCCGCTATGCGGACGGCGCGGGCGAGATCGGAGTCATCGCCTCGGTCACGAAGCCGTTCTGCGGCGGCTGCTCGCGGGCGCGGCTCTCGGCCGAGGGCAGTCTCTACACATGCCTCTTCGCTGCGCGCGGACACGATCTGCGCGCCCCGCTCCGCCGAGGCGCCTCCGACGACGAGCTCGCCGGGCTCCTGCGCGAGGTCTGGAGCGGCCGCACCGACCGCTATTCCGAGCTGCGCACGGCCGAGACTGCCTCGCTCCCGAAGGTGGAGATGTCGTACATCGGCGGGTAACCCCGATTCTGCACCGGGGCCTCGGGCGCTAAGGTTTTGTCATGGGAAGGGTCGTCGCCCTGGGCCGGCGCGTGCTGCCGCGCGGCTGGAGAGACTTCGCGTTCCAGGTCGCCCTCTGGGTCGGCTTCTCATTCACCTACCTGGTGGTTCGGAGTCTCGCCGACCGCAACCCCGCCGAGGCGTTCGGCAACGGGCTGAAGGTCATCGACTTCGAGCGCCGGCTCACGCACCACCTCTTGGAGCAGACCGTCCAGCGCGTCGCCGACTCGTCGCACCTGCTGCTGACCGCGGCGGCCTGGACGTACTGGAACTCGGAGTTCACCGTCATCGCGCTGACGCTGCTCTGGGTCTACCTGCGCCGGTACGAGCGCTTCGCCCGCTTCCGGAACACGATCCTGCTGGCGAACCTGATCGGCCTGATCGGCTTCGCGGTGATGCCGACCGCGCCGCCGTGGATGTTCCCGGAGTGGTTCGTCCCCGGCGTCAACCAGTCGAGCGCCGTGCTGCATACGTTCGGCAACCCGTACGCGGCGATGCCGAGCCTCCACGCGGCCGACGCGTTGATCGTCGGCTGGTCGGTTGCGCGCTCCTGCCGCAGCCGTTGGGCGAAGGCGCTCTGGGCGCTGTGGCCCGCGTGGGTCTGGTTCTGCGTAATCGCGACCGCGAACCACTTTCTGCTCGACGTGCTCGCGGGGATCGGCGTGGCCGTGTTCTCGCTCGTGGTGACCGCCGGCGCGCCGCGCCTGCTGCGCCGGGCGGGTTGGGTTGCCATCGCAAACCTGCTATAGTCACGCATAGCAGGATTGCGATGCTGGAGATGAATCACACTCCGCGGCTGCAACGCGTGAAGGCCGGCTATACCACCGGCGCGCGCTCTCTCGCGAGCCGCTCCGTCACCGGGCTCGCACGAACGCGGGTGACACCGAACGTCCTCACGACGGCCGGCGTCTCGCTCTGTCTCGCGGCAGCGGTACTCGTCCCGTTCGAGAACCGGGGCAAGCTCCTCTTCTACTGGCTGGCGGCGGCCGTCTTCGTCGTCGGCTCGGTGCTCGACATCCTCGACGGCGCGCTCGCGCGCGCGGGCGGGAAGACGACGCCGTTCGGCGCGTTCCTCGACTCGACCACCGACCGCGTCGGCGAGGGAGCGATGCTCGCCGCGATCGCGCTTATCTTCGCCCGCGAGGGGCGTGAGTGGGCGGTCGCGCTCGCGGTGGCCGCGGTCGTCGGCTCCTTCCTCGTCTCGTACACGCGCGCCCGCGCCGAGGCCCTCGGCCTGCGCGGCGACGTCGGGCTCGGCTCGCGGGCCGAGCGGGTCGTCGTGATCACGGCCGGCCTCGTCTTCGCGCCGTGGGGCGGCCTGCCCTGGGCGATCGCGCTGCTCACGGCGACCGCCTGGCTCACCGTCGTCCAGCGCATCCTGCACGTCCGCAAGCAACTTTCTTCTGGAGGAAACAGTGGCCTCGACCAACGGTAACTCGACGAACGGCCGCGCCCGCCTCGACGACGGCAAGGTCCGCGTCGCGATCATCGGCGTCGGCAACTGCGCCAACTCGCTGCTCCAGGGCGTGGAGTACTACAAGGACGCGCCGGACGATAAGTTCGTCCCGGGGCTCATGCACGTCAACCTCGGCGGCTACCACGTCCGCGACGTCGAGTTCACGGCGGCGTTCGACGTCGTCAAGGGCAAGGTCGGCGAGGACCTCGCCGACGCGATGTGGGCGCATCCGAACGACACGATCCGCTTCGCCGACGTCCCGAAGACGGGCGTGAAGGTCTCGCGCGGGATGACCCACGACGGCCTCGGCAAGTACCTCTCCGAGATTGTCGAGAAGGCGCCCGGCAAGACGGACGACATCGTCGGCATCCTCGAGGAGACGAACACCGACGTCGTCGTCAACTACCTGCCGGTCGGCTCCGAGGCGGCCGCGAAGTGGTACGCCGAGCAGATCCTCGAGGCCGGCTGCGCGATGGTGAACTGCATGCCGGTCTTCATCGCCCGCGAGCAGTACTGGCAGGGCCGCTTCGAGGAGAAGGGCCTGCCGATCATCGGCGACGACATCAAGTCGCAGGTCGGCGCGACGATCACGCACCGCGTGCTCACCTCGCTCTTCCGCGAGCGCGGCATCCACCTCGACAAGACGATGCAGCTCAACGTCGGCGGCAACTCCGACTTCCTCAACATGCTCGAGCGCGAGCGCCTCGAGTCGAAGAAGATCTCGAAGACGAACGCCGTCACGTCGATGCTCGACTACGACCTCGGCGAGAAGAACGTCCACGTCGGCCCGTCCGACTACGTGCCGTGGCTGACCGACCGGAAGTGGTGCTACATCCGCATGGAGGGCGCCGCCTTCGGCGACGTGCCGCTCAACCTCGAGCTCAAGCTCGAGGTCTGGGACTCGCCCAACTCGGCCGGGATCGTGATCGACGCCGTCCGGATGGCGAAGCTCGCGCTCTCGAACGGCCTCTCGGGCGCGCTCGTCGGGCCGAGCTCGTACCTCATGAAGTCGCCGCCGCAGCAGATCGTCGACGACGAGGCCTACGAGCTGACGGAGGAGTTCATCCGCAAGAACCGCCGCCGCCCGGCCGACAAGGCCGCGAAGAAGGACAAGGCGAAGGCCCAGTAGTGCCGCTCGACCTCCGCTCCGCGCGGTCGCTCTCCCCGGGCGAGCGCGCGGAGCTCTTCAACGCCGCCTACGAGGACTACCTCGTTCCCTTTCACCTCGACGAGAAGGCGCTCGCCTTCATGGACGACGCGTTCGACATCGACCTCGACGCCTCTCGCGTCGCCTACCGCGACGCCGGCCCGGTAGGGCTCGCGAACCTCGCCGTCCGCGGCGAGGAGGGCTGGATCGGCGGCGTCGGCGTGATTCCCTCCGCTCGGCGCTCGGGCGTCGGCGAGGCGCTGATGTGCGCCGTCCACGACGAGGCGCGTGAGCGCGGGCTGCGCCGTGTCTGGCTCGAGGTGATCGTCGAGAACACGGGTGCCTTCGCGCTCTACGAGAAGCTCGGGTACCGCACCGTGCGGGAGGTCGCGGTCTGGTCGCTGCCGCTCTCGGTCTCCGAACGAACCGAGGCGGAGGACGCCGCGGCCGCCAAGGCGCACGCGCGCATCCGCGCCCTCCGCTCCTCCCGCGAGCCGTGGCAGCGAGCCGACGAGACGCTCGCGCACTACCGCGACCCATGCGGCCTCGTGACGGACGCCGGCGCCGCCGTCTACCGGCAGTCGAGCGACAGCGTCCAGCTCGTACAGCTCGTGGGAGACTCCGAGCCGCTGCTCCGCACGCTCCGCACGCTCGGCCCGGTGAGCGTGCTCAACCTGCCGCAGGGCGACCCGGCCGCGACCGTCCTGCACGAGCTCGGCGGCACCGTCGCCGTCCGGCAGCACGAGATGCTGCTCGAGCTCTAGACGCCCGCGCTCAGCCAGGTCACGGGCGGCGGGTGGGAGCGCGACTCCTCGGAGAGGCGCACTGCGACGGGCCCGCTCTCCTGCCCGTGCGAGCAGAGGAGCGGATCGGCGCCCCGCTCGAGCAGGAGCGCGACGTGCTCGCCCGGGGCCGAGCCGAAGACGATGAGGTCGCCGGGCTGCACCGCGTCCGCTGCGAGCGGCTTCAGGTGCTCCAGGAGCGTGCCCGTCCAGCCCTCGCCCGAGGAGCCAAGGCCGTTCGGATCGGGCGCGCCGGCCCAGACGTAGCAGAGAGTCACGAAGCCCGAGCAATCCGTCGTGAGCGGCAGCCGGCGCGGCTCGCGCAGCGCGTCGATCGGGCGCAGCTGCGCGTAGTGGATGAGCGGCTGGTTCGCGATCCCCCACCTCGCGTTCGCGACGATCGCCTCGCGCAAGGCCAGCGGCTGCCGCCGCTCCTTCGCGCGCGCCGCGTAGGCGGGCGGGAGCGGACCGCCGTCGAGATAGGTGACGAGCCTCGGCGCGGCGCTCCCGTTGCACTGGACGTCGGGATAGCCGAGAGCCCACTTCGCCCGCTCGACCGCCGCCGCCGTCAACGGTCCGAACACGCCGTCGACGGGACCAGGGTCGTACGGCGCGAGCAGCTGCTGCAACGCTACGACGTCCGCGCCCGTCTGGAACGGATGTTCGAGCTGCAGCCTCCGCACCTGCGTCGTCGGCATCGTCATCGTCCCACCTCCCTGCCGCAGGAGGGCCGCACGACAGCCGCAGGTCGCCCGGGACGGTACCGCGAGCCCCGCCGCGATGCAAGGCGCATACACTCGGCGAGGATGCGTGTCGCTCTCGTCACGCCGTTCGCCTGGTCGCAGCCGCACGACGTGAACGAGCACGTGAACGCCCTCGCGCACGTGCTGCGCCGCCGGGGGCACACGGTCACGGTGCTCGCCCCGTCCAACCATGCGCGCGACCTCGCCGCGGGGCGGCGCGCGCTCCTCGGTCCGTACGGCGACCCCGAGCTGATCGCCCTCGGGCCGGCGGTTCCGATCTCGCGCCGCAGCCGGATGGGCGTGCCGGTCGGCGTCCGCGCGAGCCTCTCGCTCGCGCTCGTGCGTGGTCGCTTCGACGTCGTCCACGGCTTCGAGCCAGGGCTGCCGAGCCTCTCCTACCTCGCGCTGCGCGACGCGAGCGCCCTCACGGCCGCGACGTTCTTCTCGCCCGAGCGGCTGGGCTACCCGCCGGGCAGAGCGCAGCGGGAACGGCTGCTCGCACGGGTCGACGCGCTGCTGGCTACGAGCGCGGAGGTCTCCGAAGCAGCTGCCGTCCGCTTTCCGGGCAGCTACGAGCTCGTCCCGCTCGGAGTCGACGCGAAGCTCTTCGCGCCGGCGCCGAAGCGCCGCCTCGTCGTCCTCGAGTGGCGGCAGGCGGAGCGCCCGCTGCTGCGCGCGCTCGTCCGGGAGCTCGCCGAGCAGCCGGAGTGGGAGCTCGCCGTGCTGCGCACGCGAACGCCCTCCTCGCGGCCGGCGGTCTCGCGGCGGCTGCGCGGCAGGATGCGGGTGCGGACGGCGCTCGACGCTGCGGCGCGGGCCGAGCTGTTGCGGCCGGCCGCGGTCTTCGTCCCCGCGGCCGAGGGGTTGCCGCGCATCGTCGCCGAGGCGCAGGCCGCCGGCGCCGCGGTCGCCGACCCGGCCCGCCGGACGCTCCAGCCCGAGCTCGCAGCGGCCGAGGCCGCACGGCTCGTCGAGGACGACGCCTACCGCGCGCGCCGGGCCGAGGAGGGAGCCGCCGCGGCCGCCTCCCAGACGAGCGAGGCGCTCGCCGACCGCGTCGAGGAGATCTACACGTCGCTCGCCCGCCGCCGGCGCCGCCCGAGCGCCGCGCGCGAGGCCGAGCCCGACTGGATCCTCGCCGACCTCCACCTGCACACGAGCTGGTCGCACGACTGCTCGATCGAGGTCGGCGACCTGCTCGACCACGCGGAGGCTCAGGGGCTCGGCGCGATCGCCGTCACCGACCACAACGTCCTCGGCGGCGCGCTCGAGGCGGTCGAGCGGGCCCGCGGCCGCAACCTCGTCGTCGTCCCGGGGGAGGAGGTGAAGACGGCGGACGAAGGCGAGGTGATCGGGCTCTTCCTCCGTGAGGAGATCGAGCGCGGCCTCTCGTTCGCCGAGACGGTCGGGGCGATCCGCGCCCAAGGCGGCCTCGTCTACGTCCCGCACCCGTTCGACCGGATGCACGCGATTCCGACGCCGGCGACCCTCCACCGCCACCTGCCGGAGATCGACGTGTTCGAGGTGTACAACGCGCGTCTCCTCTTCGAGGCCTACAACGACGAGGCCCTGCGCTTCGCCCGCAAGTACAACCTGACGCCCGGCGCAGGATCCGACGCGCACGTCCTCGCGGGCGTCGGCACCGGCGCCGTTCGCATGCACCGATTCGACGGACCGGAGGAGTTCCTCGTCTCGCTGCACAGCGCCGAGATCGTGCGCCGGCCGCGGTCGCTCGTCTACCTGCAGGGGCTCAAGTGGGTGGCGCAGGCCAAGGAACGGGTTCGCTGAACGCGAACCTTGCTCCGGGGCTCCTGTGACTGTGTCGACCGACGAGATCTACGAGAAGTACCTGCAAAAGGCGATCACCGAGATCAACGCGCTCGGTGACGAGATCGCGCACGCCGGCGGCGGGACGCGGGTTCCCGTGCTCGGCTCCGGTCATCCGCTCGCGGACGTCTTCCTGCTCAAGTACGCGCCGAAGCCGGCGGAGGTGCAGGAGGGCGTCGCCTTCTACGGCCGTGCCGGCAACGCGCTCCTCAAGTCGCTGCAGCGGCTCCACGTCGACCCGATGGCGATCTACGGCACGAATTGCCTCAAGTTCGCCGGCGGCGACGAGGAGGAGTCGCGGCCGTTCCTCCTGCGCGAGCTCCACATCGTCCAGCCGAAGCTCGTCGTCGCGATGGGCCCCGAGGCGCGCGAGTTCCTCAACTCGGCCCGCTTCCCGCTCGCGCGCGAGCTGCAGCCGGTCGAAGGGGAGCTGCAGGAGCTCACGCCGACGATCCAGGGGCTCGTGACGCCGGACATCGACGAGTCGCTCGACGAGCAGCCGTCGAAGACGGCGTTCTGGAACGCCTTCAAGGTGCTCGGCGCGTGGTGGAGCTCGACACCGCCGTACTAGCCCGGAGCCGGCTTCGCATCGAGGCGTTCGTCGTCCTCGGCGCGGCCGTCGGGACGTGGTTCGTCGTCGCGCCGCACCTCCATCCACTCGCGACGTCGGAGGCGGTCGCCGTCGTGGCGGGAGGCGTGTTTCCGGCGACCCTCGGGCTCGTGCTCCTCGCCCTGCCGCTGGCGCGCCGTCCACGCGAGTCGCTCGTCGCCGCGGTTCTCCTCGCGCTCGTGGCGCTCGCCTGCACGATTGCCGGCGTCGGGCTGGCGGCGGACTTCGCGAAGCTCTGGGCGGCGGTGTTCGCCGGCTGGGCGTTCCTGCACCTCTTCGAGGAGCTGTCGTGGGTCGTGCTGATCTCCGTGATCATCCCGGCGGTCGACGCGATCTCCGTCTGGCGCGGCCCGACGCACCAGATCGTCTCGAACCCGAAGCACTTCCACATCTACACGGACGTCGCCGTGGCGTTTCCGGCTCCGGGCGGCGGCGCGGCCGACCTCGGGCCGCCGGACATCCTCTTCTACGCGCTCTTCCTGGCCGCCGCAGTGCGCTTCGGGCTCCGGCCGTTCTGGACATGGGTCGGGATGACCGGGATGTACTCGTTCACGATCGTGCTCACGTACGTGACGTCCGTCGGCGGGCTGCCGGCGCTCCCGTTCCTCTCCTTCGGCTTTCTCGCCGCGAACGCCGACCTGCTCTGGCGGAGGCTGCGGAGGCCGCAGCCGCCTCAGGCCGACGCGTAGGCGAGGTACTCGTCGTCGTCGAGATCCGCCCGGCGGACGAGGCCTGCCCGCTCGGCGACGCGGACCGAGCGCTCGTTGCCGTCGCGGATACGGGCGACGACGAGCAGCTCCGGCAGCTCGCGGCCGGCGAGCCGAACCGCCGCCTGCGCGAGCTCGCTCGCGTAGCCGTGACCCCACGACTCGGGCTCGAGCCGGTAGTAGAGGTTGAGCGCGTCCCTTCCCCGCCAGCCGAGCAGGAGCATCAGGCCGCCGAAGCCGACGATCCGGCCGCCGCGCTCCACCGACCAGTAGCCGTAGCCGCGGGCTTCCCAGTGGGCGAGCCAGTGCGCGAGCCGCCTGCCGCTCTGCGCGCGGCCGTGCCGCGAGCCCGGCAGATGCTCCCACGTCCGCGGGTCGGAGTGGATCCGGTGCAGGTCGCCGAGGTCGTCGTGTACCGGGCGGCGGAGGAGCAGGCGCTCGGTCGCGACCTGCTCGAACGCGTCGCTCAGGCGGTCGGCTGTCGGAGCAGTGCGACGCATTCGACGTGTGGCGTATGAGGGAACATGTCGACCGGTGTCACGCGCGCGAGCTCGTAGCCGAACTCCTCGCGGAGCGCGCGGGCGTCGCCGGCGAGCGTGGTCGGATTGCAGGAGACGTAGACGAGCCGCGGCGCCGCGATCCGGCCGAGCCGCCGCAGCGCCTTCCCTGCGAGGCCGGCCCGCGGCGGATCGACGACGACAACGCCCGGCGGCCCCGAGCGGTCGAGCAGCTCCTCGACGACCTCGCCGACGTTGCCGGCGAAGAAGGCCGCGTTCGCGATCCCGTTCAGCTCGGCGTTCTCGAGCGCGCAGGCGACCGACTCCTCCGAGACCTCGATGCCCCAAACCGTGAGGGCGTCGCGCGCGAGCGTGAGACCGATCGTGCCGATGCCGCAATAGAGATCCCAGACCGTCTCTTCGCCGCCGAGCGCCGCCGCCTCGCGCGCGAGCCCGTAGAGACGCTCGGCCATCGCGGTGTTCGTCTGCAGGAACGCGTTCGGGCGGACGTGGAAGCGCAGGCCGCAGAGCTCCTCCTCGATCCACTCCTCGCCCCAGAGCAGCCGCGTCGGCAGGTTCGTGATCTCGGCCGGCGTCTCGTTGACCGACCAGTGGATCGAACGGACCTCGGGGATGCGGCGCAGCACGTCGACGAGGTAGCCGGTCTCGAAGCGCTCTCCCTGCGCGGTCACGAGCTGCACGAGCGCCTGCCCGGTGTTGCGCGCCTGGCGGACGACGAGGTGACGGAGGTAGCCCGTGCCGTCCTCCTGCGAGTACGCCTCGAGCCGCTCCTCGCGGGCCCAGTCCCGGACCGCGTCGCGAATCCCGTTGCCGGCGTCGTCGACGAGCCAGCACTTCTCGACCTCCAGCACCTCGTCCCAGCGGCCCGCGCGATGGAAGCCGAGCGCCGGCCCGGCGGGCGTCGAGGTGAACGAGTACTCGAGCTTGTTGCGGTAATGGAAGATCTCGGGCTCGCAGGGGACGATCGCCTCGAGCGGGGGGTCGGCGACCCCGCCGAGCCGCTGCAGCGCGTCGGCGACCTGCGTCTGCTTCTGCGCGAGCTGCTCCGCGTACGCGAGGTCCTGGAAGCGGCAGCCGCCGCAGGCCGGGAAGTGCGCGCACGGCGCCTCGACGCGCTGCGGGCCCGGCCGTACGACCTCCGTCGCGAGCGCCTCCGCATGGCTCCGCTTGACCTTGGTGACGCGAGCGCGGACGCGGTCGCCGGGAAGCCCGCGCCGTACGAAGACGACGAAGCCGTCCCGCCGCGCGACGCCGTTGCCGCCGTAGGCCAGCGACTCGACGTCGAGCTCGAGCACCTCTCCCTTGCTGACCGGAGCCGCCACGCGCGGAGCGTAGCGGGGCACCGCTACGAGAACGGTGGGTGGAGCGGGAGGATCAGCGGCGGCCGCGGTCTCTGGCGGAAGTCGAAGTCCTTCACGAGGTTGCCCAGGATCGGCTCGTTCTCGCGCACGTCGGGCCGGGGGTCGGGCCGCCCGTCGGTCCTCGGGTCGATGCGCTGGCCGTCGAGGAAGTCGTCCTCGATGAACTTGAGGTAGGCGTCCTGGCTGAGGATCTGGTGGTCGACGAAGCCCCGCCGCGCATACGGGCTGATCACGAGCGCAGGCACCCGCAGCCCGTAGCCCTCGCCGTCCACCCGCGGCGGCCTGACGTGGTCGTAGAAGCCGCCCCAGTCGTCCCAGCAGAGGAAGATGGCGGTCGACCGCCAGTCACGGCTTCGCATGACCATGTTGACCAGGCCCGTCACGTAGGCCTGGCCGGCGGTGATCAGCGCCGGTGGATGCTCGCTGACCGCCTGCGCGGGCGTGAGCCAGGCGACGGCAGGCAGTCTGCCCTCCTCGGCCGCCTTGTAGAAGTCGCGCAGCGGCTGGATGTCGCCGAGCTGGTGGTCGATCCGGACGGTGTCGAAGTACGGCAGGGGATTCCAGATCCCCGGTGTCTTCGAGCTCTGCGGCACGGGCGCGCAGAACATCGCCCCGCTCGCGCAGTCCGGCTCGTCCCCCTTCGCGACGTAGTAGCGCCAGCTGACGTGGTCGCGGTGGAGAAGCCAAGTCAGGTCCGTCCACGCGTAGTCCGGCCGCTTGCCGGAGGTGTTTCCGGGGCTGCCCGGGGGCGAGCCGGGGTCCTGGACGGCCGACTTGCAGCTCATTGGATCACCGCGCTTCGTGCACTTCGCCGACCACGCGGAGACCATGTACAGGTGGGCGGGCAGGCTCCAGGAGAGGTCCGACTGGAACATGTGGTCCTGGAGGACGAAGTGGCGCGCGTAGTCCCAGTAGTTCGGAATCTCGTGCCAGTCGTGGTAGCCCATCACGTCCGGCTCAGCTGGCGCGAGCTCGCAATCGGGGGCGTCCAGGTGTCTGACGCACGCGAAGTAGCGCGCGTCCCGGGCAGTCTCCTCGAAGCCGTTCATCCGGCCGCCGTCGATGTCCTCGATCGCCTGGGTCTCTCCGTGCGGGCCGCCGGCGTTGCGGTCGGAGGTGTCGTGGAACGGCTTGACGCAGATCCGGGTCTTCGGGTCGTAGTTGCACGGCACCGTTCCCGGATTGCCGGCCAGACCGGGGATTCCGTCCGCCCCGGGATACGTGCCGAAGTAGGAGTCGAAGCTCCGGTTCTCCTGCATGATGATCACGACGTGCCGGATCCTGTGGATCGTCGCGGGCGTCCCGTCAGGCAGCCGGCCTCGGGTCCCCGCATATGCGTCGCTGTGCCGACCGGGCAGCCCGGCGAAGCCGAGCAGGCAGGCTGCCAGGACGCCCGCGAGCGCGACCCGTCTCACGGAGCGTCAAGCTACTCGCGCTCGCTAAGCGAGGGGTGAGAGCTACGTCAGCGTCGTCACGTAGATCTTGCGCGTGCGCGGCCCGTCGAACTCGCAGAAGAAGACGCCCTGGTACGTGCCGAGCGCGAGGCCGCCGTCGCGCAATGGGATGAGCACCTGCGGGCTCGAGGCGAGCGAGGCGCGCGCGTGCGCCGGCGCGTTCGGGCCGTCGGCGTCCTCGTGCTTCCACTCCCAGTCGTCGCCGACCACGCGCTCGAACGCGTTCTCGAGGTCGTCCACGAGCTCGGGATCGATCCGCTCGTTGATCGCGACGCCGGCGGTCGTGTGCGGAACGTAGACGAGCGCCGCCGAGGCGCCGTTCGCGTCGCCGAGCGCTTCGCGCACGCGGTCGGTGATCTCGATCAGCTGCGTCTTCCGCTCGGTCTCTAGGGAGATCTCGCGCATGGGTCTATCCTACGAACCCGCATGGCGGAGCCGCTCGGACAAAGGGAGATCGACGCGCTCAGCGCAGACGCCGACCGCTTCATCGCCGAGCTCGACGAGGAGACGTATCTCCACTACGGCGGGCTCAAGGAGACGTACGAGATCGGGCCGATCTACGAACGCCACGAGCGGCTGACGCAGCTCGACACGGCCCTCGCGCTCGGCGCGTCGCTCGACGACGACCGGCGGGTGCGGGAGTTGTGGAAGTTCGCCTGCGAGGGCTATCTCGGCAACTTCGTCAGCGAGGAGGCGGAGAAGGTCGCCGAGCTCGAGGCGACGCTCACCGCGACGGTGGACGGCGAGCAGGTGCCGTACCGGATGCTCAAGCCGCGTCTGATGAACGAGGAGGGCCGGGCGGCGCGAGAGCGCCTCGAGCACGCGCGGAACGAGCTGACCGACGAGAACCTGAACGCTCTCTATCTGCGCGCAGCCGCTGTCGTGCAGCGCGAGACGAGCAGGCTCGGCGCGACGAGCTATGCCGACCTCTACCGCCGTTTCGGTCTCCCGCTCGACGATCTCGCCGTGCAGTGCAGCCGCTTCCTCGACTCGACCTGCGCGCTCTGGGAGGAGGTCGGCGACCGCTTCTTCCGTGCCAGGGTCGGCCTCGGCGCGGACGAAGTGGAGCGCTGGGACGTGGCCCGCGCCTGGCGCGGCGTCGAGTGGGACGCGGCCTTCCCGGCCGAGGGAATGGTCCCCGCGCTCGAGGCGACGCTCGCCGAGCTGGGGATCGACCTGCGGCGCCAGCAGAACGTCGAGCTCGACCTCGAGGATCGCCCGAGCAAGGACTCGCGGGCGTTCTGCGCCCCGATCGAGATCCCGGGGCGTGTCGTGCTCGTCATCAAGCCCCAGGGCGGGCCCGACGACTGGCGAGCCCTCTTCCACGAGGCGGGGCACACCGAGCACTTCGCGCACACCTCCGACTCGCTCTCGATGGAGGAGAAGCGACTCGGGGACAACGCCGTCACCGAGGGGTGGGCGATGCTGCTCGAGCACGTGACGTTCGACCCCGTCTGGCTCGAGCGGCGCCTCGACTTCCCGCATCCGTACGAGTTCGCCGCCGAAGGGGCGACGCAGCTGCTCTGGGTCGTGCGCCGCTACTGCGCGAAGCTCCTCTACGAGCTCGAGTTCCACTCGAGCGACGACCACGCGGCGCTGCAGCCGCGCTACGTCGAGCTGCTGCGCGAGGCGACCGGGGTCGAGCCGGCCGCCGCCGACTACCTCGCCGACATCGACGACGGCTTCTACTCCTCGCAGTACCTGCGAGCGTGGGCGTTCGAGGCTCAGCTCCGCGCCCACCTGCGCGAGCGCTTCGGCAACGCGTGGTTCACCCGGCGCGAGGCCGGGTCGCTCCTCCGCGAGCTATGGGCGGAGGGGCAGAAGCAGACGGCGGACGAGCTCCTGCGCGAGGTGACCGGCCAGACGCTCGAGCTCGAGTCGGTGGCCGACCGGATCCGCGAGTCGCTCGCAGCCGTCTAGAGACGCGAACGGCGGCCCGGAGGCCGCCGCCGCGAGGGGAGCGTCCGAAGGAGCGCTTACCTCTGCTCGGCGCGGCCGTCGATCGTCTCGTGACCGACGCCGATCTCGATCTTGCGCGGCCTGGGCTGCTCCGGCTTCGGGACATGCACCTCGAGCACGCCGTGCTCGTAGTGCGCCTTGACCTTCTCCTCGTCGACGCCCGGCGGGAGGGCGATCGTGCGGGAGAACGTGCCGAAGCGGCGCTCGAAGCGGAAGTACTTGCCGTCCTCGACCTTGTGCTCGCGCTCGCGCTTGGCGGTGATCGTCAGCGCGTTGTCCTCGAGCTCGACGGAGACCTCGTCCTCGGGGATCCCGGGGAGGTCGAAGGCGTATACGACCTCGTCCTCGGTCTCCCAAACGTCGACGGTCGGGACCCAGCTCTGGCTCGCGCGCCCGTTGCCCTCGGTCAGGCCGTTCATGAAGCGGCTCATCTCGCTCTGGAGCGCCGCGAGCTCACGGAAGGGCTCCCAGCGAACAAGCGTGGCCATCTCGTTTCCTCCTTTCCGACGAACTTGTTACCGACGTCAGGATAAAACCTCAGTCTTCTCGTGTCAAGTGTCCTCGGTGGCGTAGACTCGCGCGGTGCTCCCGCTCCGCGACAACGTCCCGACCCGCTCGGCATCGGTCGTCACCGTCGGGCTGATCGGCGCCAACTTCGCCGTCTGGGCGTGGGAGTTGAGCCGCCCGGGCGTCGACGTCCATGTCTTCCGCGACGGCTTCTATCCGTGTGCGGTCTCGGGGCCGTGCCTCGCCGGCGTCCATCCCCTGCCCTGGTACGAGGGCGTCTTCACCGGCATGTTCATGCACGCGAGCTGGGAGCACATCCTCGGCAACATGCTCTTCTTCTGGATCTTCGGGAACAACATCGAGGACGCGCTGGGCCGGGTGCGGTTCCTTCTCTGGTACCTCGCGGCGGGCGTCGTCGCGATGGCGGCGCAGACGGCGGTCACGCTCGAGTTCTCGGGGGCGCGCGACGCGAGCATCCCGAACATCGGCGCGAGCGGCGCGATCGCGGGCATCCTCGGCGCGTACTTCGTGCTTCTCCCACGCGCCCGCGTCCTGACGGTGATCTTCTTCGGGATCATCCTCATCCGAGAGATTCCGGCGATCTGGTTCCTGGGCGTCTGGGTTGCGCTCCAGGGGCTGACGGGCGGGCTCTCGCTCCTCCACCCTGCAAGCGGCGGGGGCGTCGCGTTCTTCGCCCACCTCGGCGGCTTCGCGTTCGGCGTCTTGACCGGCCTGCTCCTGAGGGGCCTAAGAAGAACGTGAGTTCTTCGCTTCCTGAGGATTCGTGCGGAATGGGCGGGGCACTTCGTCCGTTGACGATGGACATGAGAACGCTGAACGAGATACACGACGAGATCGAACGGCTGAGCGAGGAGCGCACCGAGCTCTGGCACAGCCTCTCGGATCGGCACGATCCGGCGACCCGGGCCGAGATCCAGGAGATCGACGCCCGCCTCGACCGGCTCTGGGACGAGCACCGCTCCGTCCGTGCCCGGCTTCGTTTCGGCGACCGCGACTCGATCGTCGCGCGCGCGCGGGTCGAGGAGCGGCTCGAGCGGGCGGCCTAGCCGGGGAGTAACGACCCCTCCGGCGAGGGATCGACGGCCGGCCGCTGCGCGACGATGCTTTAGGGGTCGCCTGCGGCGTCCAATCGACGAGGAGCGAACATGGTCGAGGACCGCAAGGCAACCGCCTTCGAGGACGAGAGTCCAGCCCTTTCGCCGGCACGGCCGAGCGAGGCGGACTGGTGGCACAAGCAGCTCGGGAGGCCGCTCGAGTCGGCCGAGCCGAAGCTGGCTCTACACTTGACCGGCAGCCCGGGGCGTTAGCTCAGCTGGGAGAGCGCCGGCTTTGCAAGCCGGAGGTCACCGGTTCGATCCCGGTACGCTCCATCGCCGCTTCCGTCGAGGTCGGCCGAACGTCAACGCGCCGGGTGGCCGCGCACCCGCTTGTAGAGCCTCGTTGCCGCATCGACGAGGGAGGAGCGCGTCGGGTTTTGAACCCGCCCCTGCCAGGCGTAGCCCAGGACATAGAGGAACGGTCCGTCCGTGAAGAGGATGTTCTCGCCACCGTGAGGGCTGGCGAAGCCGAATCCGACCGCACCGGGAATCCTCTTTACCCGGAACGTAGTCTGCGCTCCTGAAGCGAGAAGCTCCGCGCCGAGCTCGGCTCGCGCCGACGCGGCCGATCCAAGCTGCATCACTCCGGACAGACCGGTGCGTGGCCCCTCCGGGCCCTCGAGAAACTCGGTCAGGTCCCTCTTGAAGCCTTCGCGGGTAAGTCGGGAGGCCCAGGTCTTCCGCTCTCGAGCCGTCATGCCGGAGCCGACTGCGACGTACGCCTTCGGGGTCTTGAACGAGAGTGGCGTCTCCGGGGTGAAGCTCGGGAAGTCGCCGGGGCGCAACACACGCGCCGTGAGGGGCAACGGCCTCGGCGTAGCGGCGGTTGCGCCTGTCGCAAGCGCAAGCGACATCAAGCTCGTCACCAGTAGGAAACTCCACCCGGCCCGACGCATCGTGCTGCAATCTACCTCGGCCGCAGGCGCAGTAGATCCGTGGGCGCGACCGTGGCCGGCCGACGTTGCTCAGCGGCGTTTCTTGTGCCGATGCCTGGGCGCGCGGAACGTCACCACCCGGCTCGCCACCGTCTTGCCCGACGCGAGGACCTTCAGCCTGCTCGGTAGGCGGTGGAAGCGCACCAGCAGCCGCCTGCCCTTCGCGTTCAGCTCGAGCCGGAGCGTCTTCGCCTGCCCGCCTGCCAGCGCGGCCTTCGCGCTCGCGACCGCGACCACCTTCCGCTTGCGCTCGGCGGCGATCACGCGGAGCACCTTCTTCCCCTTGCGAATCTCGGTGACGGCCAGTCGAAGCGAGGCCCGGCACCGCGCGCCGACGGGGCCGACGCAGGCGAGGCGGATCCTGGCACTCGACCCGGCCACCTTGGCGCGCCCGACGACGAGCTTCGGCAAGGCGACCACCGTCTCGGGCATCGACGCCCCGCAGGCCGACCCGACGGCGTTGTCGCCCGGGTCCCCGTCGTAGGACGCGTACCACCAGTAGTCGCCCGGAGCGGCCGGCGTGAATGCGTCCGCCGGATGATAGGTCTCGTCGCCCGAGACCTGCGCGCTGCCGAGCGAGACGCCGCCCGAGCCGCACGAGCTCGGCGGGGACGCCGACGGCCCGAACACCGTGAACGTGACGGTGCCTGTCGGATCGGCGCCACCCGAGAGCGTTCCCGCCACCGACGAGCCCGCGATCGCCCCGCCCACCGTCGCGGTCGCCGGCGCACTCACGGCGAGGCTCGGCGTGGCCGGGTCGGCCGCGACAACGAGGCCCTGGTAATGCCCGGAGCCGTCCTGGAAGATGCCGGAAGCCGCGCAGTCACCGGCCGAGGCGCACGAGACCGAGTTGAGAACGACCCCGAACGGACTCGTAACCGCGGCCGGGGCGGTCAGCTCGACGCCGGTGCGCCAGACACCGGACGACTCGCTCACCATCAGCCCGTCGCGCTGAACGGAGCTGTCGTAGTACTCGCCGACCGCGACACAACTCCCCGCCGCCGTGCACGAGACCGCCCCGAGGCCGGCTTGGGGATTGGCTCCCGCGTTGACCGGGAGAAGCACCTCGACGCCGGTTTGCCAGCTGCCGGCCGACTGGCTCACGAGCAGCCCCTGCGAATGGTTCGACGTGTCGATGAAGGCACCCGCCGCCACGCAGCCTCCGTCTGCCGGACACGAGACCGAGTCGAGGGATGCGTCCTTGCCTCCGGCGGGCAGGCCCGGCGTCACCGCGGCAGCCCAGCTCCCCGAGCTCTCGTCGAGCAGCACGGCGTGGGCGCCCGTCCCGTCGGTGTAGAAGCCGACCGCCGCGCAGTTTCCCGGCGAGGAGCACGAGAGCGAGTAGAGCGTCGAGGAGACCGCGCCGGCGGGAAGCGTCGCGCTGACGGCGGCGCCCCAGGTCCCCGACGACTCCGTCACCAGCATCGACTGGAAATTACTGGTGAGATCCATGTACAGGCCGACGGCGGTGCAGTTGCCGGCCGAGGAGCAGGACACATGCTCGAGGCCGGCGGACGGGTCGGTCGCGGTGACGCCGGGAGCGGCCACCTTGACCGCTCGGCTCCAGGTTCCCGATGACTCCGTCAGGACCATGGCCTGACGGTGAGAGGACGTGTCCTCGTAGAAGCCGACCGCGACGCAGTTCCCCGCCGAGGGGCAGGAGACCGCACTGAGACCGACGTCCGGGGTCGTATTGCCGTCGGACGGAGGAGTCGCCTCGAGCGGGCTCCAAGCGCCCGACGACTCGCTGAGTATCAGCCCTTCCTGAGAGCCGGCGCTGTCGGTGTAGCCGCCGACCGCCACGCAGCTGCGCGCAGCCGGGCACGACACAGAGGTGAGGTAGGCGTTAGGAGTCGCGTTCGCGCCGGCAGGAAGCGTCGCCTCCGACCCGCCTCCCCATGCTCCCGACGACTCGTCGGCCAGCAGCGCCCGCAGGAAGAGGCCGGCGTCGTGGTAATCGCCGACGGCGGTACAGCTGCCCGGGGCGCCGCAGGACACTCCGAGGAGCGAGACATCCGGATTCGTCCCCGCATCCGCGGGAAGCGTCACCTCCTGGCCCGCCGCCCAGTTCGGATCGACACCGGCGGACGCGCCCGGCACTGCGACGACCATCGCGCCGGCGCAGGCAACCGTCGCGGCTGCCGCCGGCAGAGTCGATCGCAATCGCTCCCACGCGTCTCGCATCGGACAACCCCCGGGATGAACGGCGTGGCCGCGAGTATGAACCGCAGCCACCCCGTCGTCAACGGGGTCGAAGAGGGGTCGGGAGAGAACGAGACGCCTGTTGCCAGAACCCGCGAAGACGGCCACACTCTCGTCATGGGCGAATGGCCCGAGATGCGGTCGCCGCACGAGCACCTGCTCGCGTCGGTCGAGGAGATGAAGCGCGAGCTGCGCGAGCGCGCGCAGCGCGTCGCCGAGCGGGAGCGCGAGCTCGAGGAGCTGCGCGAGCGCCTGCAGCAGGAGCTCGGCCGGGCCGGGGGCAAGTCGCGGCGCGGCCCGGACCGAGCGGAGCTCGACGCGCGGGAGCGGCAGCTCGAGCAACGCGAGCGGGCGCTCGTCGAGGCTCTCGGCCAGGCGGAGCGCCGCGAGCGTGAGGCCGCCGCCGAGCTGGCGCTCGCCCAGGCCGAGCGCGAACGGCTCGACGAGCGCGAACGCGTCATCCACCAGGTCGAGCGAGAGCTCGCCGGCCTCCGCGTCGCGCTCGAGGAACGGCAGTCCCCACTCGGGGGCAACGCCCCGGAGCCGCCGCCTCCAGCGCCGGCCGAGGAGCCGGAGCCCGATGCCGAGCCGGAGCCGGCGCCGCCGACGCCGTTGCCGCAACCG
Organism: Gaiellaceae bacterium; assembly: GCA_035517075.1. Lineage (GTDB taxonomy): Bacteria > Actinomycetota > Thermoleophilia > Gaiellales > Gaiellaceae > Palsa-739. Next base: position 86,084 of record DATIZN010000009.1, read on the forward strand.
CCGATCGCGCCCGACCTCGAGCCCGCGGCCCAGCAGCTCCACCACACGCGGCGGCGCTAGCGGCCTCCGCGCAAGCCGGCTTCACGCAACCGCGGCGGCCGCTGGTATCGTCGCCGGTTGCCCGTCGCCGAGGGGCGAAAGACAGCTGCAGCGGCGGGCTGCCTCGCCATGCCTGCGTATGCGAACCCCGTCGACCCGCCCGACCTCGGCCTCCTGCCGACCGGCCGCAGGCTGCTCCGGCTGTGGCGCGAGCAGTGGCGCCTGGGCGTCTTCGGTCTCTCGTGCTCGTTCCTCTACACGCTGATCTCGACGACGATCCCGTTCCTCATCCAGGAGGCGATCGACAACTCGATCGACACGAGCCACCACCAGCACCGGCAGCCTCTCTGGCCGTACCTCGCCGCGGTGGCCGGGCTCGCCGCCGTCCGCTGGGTGATCAACGTGAACAGGCGCTTCGCCACGTCTCGGATCGGCATCCGGATCGAGGCTCGGATGCGCGAGCTCCTCTACCAGGCGTACCTCCGCTACCCGCGCGCATTCTACGACCGCCACGCCACCGGGCAGGTGCTCTCGCGCGCGACGAACGACCTCTACCCGATCCGGTATTTCATCGGCTGGGGCCTGGTCCAGGGGATCCAGAGCATCATGATGATCGTCGCGGCGACGATCGTCCTCGTCATCGTCGATGCGCGGCTCGCGCTCTACACCGCAGTCGCGATGCCGCCGATCACCGTGCTCGCCCTGCGCTTCGCGCGCCGCGTCTCGCCGATCTCGCGCCGGGTGCAGGCGCGCAAGGGCGACGTGACCGAGGCCGCGGACGAGGCGGTCGTCGGGATCGAGATGGTGCAGACCTTCGGGCGCGAGGACGACGTGCGCGAGCGCTTCGGCGACAGGGCCGAGGGCGTGCGGACGGAGATGCTCCGGCAGGCGGGCGTCGAGTCGCGCCACCTTCCCGGCCTGTACTACCTGCCGGCGCTCTCGATCGCGGCCGTCGTGTTCTTCGGCGGGAAGCAGGTGATCGACGGCCACCTCACGCTGGGCCAGTTCGTCCTCTTCGAGACGCTGCTCCTGCAACTCGTCTGGCCGCTCGAGGCGATCGGCTGGATCCTCGACCTCGCGCAGCGCGCGCTCGCCTCCGCCGGGCGCACCTTCGCCTGGCTCGAGGGAATCGAGCCGCTGCCCGAGCCGGCGCAGCCCGTGCACTTGCCGCCGGGCCCGCTCGGCGTCCGCTTCGAGAGGGTCTCGTTCGCCTATGGCGGCGAGGCCGATGTGCTCCACGACCTCGACCTCGTCGTCGAGCCCGGAGAGATCGTCGCCGTGTGCGGCCCGACCGGCTCGGGCAAGACGTCGCTGCTCAGCCTCCTGCCGCGCTTCTACGACCCGACCGGCGGGCGCGTGCTCGTCGGCGGCGTCGACACACGGGACGTGCCGATCGCGGAGCTGCGCGCGTCGGTCGCGCTCGTCACGCAGCGTCCCGTCCTCTTCTCCGTCCCGTTGCGCGAGAACCTCCTCGCCGGCCGGGAGGATGCGGACTGGGACGACGTGCTCGCCGCCTGCGAGGCGGCCGGCGTCGCGAGCTTCGCGCCGAGCCTGCCCGATGGCTACGACACGCTGATCGGCGAGCGCGGCGTCAACCTCTCGGGCGGACAGCGGCAGCGCGTCGCGCTCGCACGCGCGCTCGTGACCAACGCCCGCGTGGTCGTGCTCGACGACCCGCTCTCGGCGGTGGACACGTTCACCGAGCGGCGGCTCGTCGCGCGGCTGCGGCCGGCGCTCGCCGGTCGCACGGCGCTCGTCGCGACGCAGCGCCTGTCGACGGTCGAGATCGCCGACCGCGCCGTCGTCCTGGTCGACGGACGGATCGTGGAGTCCGGCAAGCCGCGCGACCTGCTCACGGCCGGCGGCCCGTTTGCAGATCTCTTCGGCGAGGAGGTGATCGCCGCGTGAGGAGACTGTGGAGGTACCTCGAGGGCCGGAAGCTGACGGCGACGCTGATGATCCTCGTCGGCGTCGGCAACGCGGCCGCCCAGACCGGCGGCTGGCTGCTCGTCCGGAACGCGATCGACGAGGGAATCGTCGCCCGCAACGAGCACCACCTGACGATCGTCGTCGCCATCTACCTCGGCGTCGCCGCCGGCGGCTGGGTGCTGCAAGCGACGCTGATCCGTGGCCTCGCGACGATCGGCCAGGCGATCGTCATCGGCCTCCGGCGCGACCTGTTCGACCATCTCACCGGCCTCTCGCTCCGCTACTTCTCGCAGCAGAAGGCGGGTTGGATCATCGCGCGCCTGACGAGCGACGTCGACGCCGTCTCCGACACGCTCTCGCAAGGGATGCCGACGCTCGTCTCGAGCGTCATTCTCCTGCCCGCGGCGGTGGCCGCGCTGCTGATCGCCGACTGGCGACTCGGGCTCGTCTCCTTCGCCGTGCTGCCGCCTGCGCTCGTCCTCTCGCGCTGGTTCCAGCGCGTCTCGCACACCGCGAACGTCGAGCAGCGGAACCGGATCGCGGCGGTGACGGCGCAGATCGCCGAGTCCGTCGCCGGCATGGCGGTCGTCCAGGCCTTCAACCGCGAGCTGCGCTTCCAGGCGGAGTTCGACGAGCTCAACGAGGCGAACCGAGCCCAGTCGACGTACGTGCAGCGGATCTTCTCCGTCTTCTTCCCGTCGATCGAGTTCCTCGGCGTGCTCGCGATGGGCGCCGTCCTCTACGTCGGCGCGCACCTCTACGCGAGCGACGCGCTCACGATCGGCACGCTGATCACGGCGATCTACCTCCTGCAGCTCGTGTTCCAGCCGCTGCAGGACCTCTCGGACGTGTACGGCCAGCTGCAGTCGGCCGCAGCCGCGATGGTGAAGATCGCGAGCATCCTCGACGAGGAGCCCGAGGTCCGCGACCGGCCCGGCGCGAAGCCGTTGTCCCGTCTCGATGGCGATCTCGAGATCGACGACGTCGTCTTCGCGTACGGCAGGGAGCCGGTGCTGCACGGAGTCTCGTTCCGCGTCCCGCCGGGCGGCTGCTTCGCGCTCGTCGGCGAGTCGGGCCACGGCAAGTCGACGCTCGCACGGCTGATCGGCCGCCACTACGACCCCGACGAAGGCGCGATCCGAGTCGACGGCCACGACCTGCGCGACGTCGAGGTCCGCTCGTACCGCCGCCAGCTCGGCGTCGTGCTCCAGGATCCGTTCCTCTTCAGCGGCACGATCGCCTCGAACATCCGCTTCGCGAAGCCCGACGCGACCGACGAGGAGGTTGCGGCGACCGCCGCCGCCGTCGGCGTCGACCGCGTCGCGGCGCGGCTCTCCGGCGGCCTCGAGCATGCCGTGCGCGAGGGCGGCGCGGGCCTGTCGGCGGGCGAGCGGCAGCTCATCTCGATCGCCCGCGCGCTGCTCGCCGACCCGCGGATCCTCGTCCTCGACGAAGCGACGTCGAACATCGACCGCCCGACGGAAGTGCTGATCGAGCGCGCCCTCGACCGGCTGCTCAAGGGCCGGACGTCGATCATCATCGCGCACCGGCTCTCGACCGTCCGCCGCGCCGACGAGATCCTCGTCGTCGAGAACGGCCGGATCGTCCAGCGCGGCAGCGAGCGCGAGCTGCTCGCCCAGGACGGACCCTTCCGCCGGCTCGCTCACACGCTCGACGGCGGCGAGCCCGAGCTCCTCGCGGCGGGCTAGGCCTCGGCCAAGAGCTCGAGGCTCGGCTCGTCGCGCAGCTGCTCGAAGACGGGCAGCGCGACCTCGACGACGTTTGGGTCGAACTGGCTGCCCGCGCCCTCGGCGAGCCGGCGCACGGCTTCGCGGTGGCTGAGCCGCTTGCGGTACGGCCGGTCGGTCGTCATTGCGTGGTAGGCGTCGCAGACGAAAATGATCCGCGACTCGAGCGGGATCTGCTCGCCGGCGAGCTCGTCCGGATAGCCCCGTCCGTCCCACCGCTCGTGGCAGTGGCGCACGATCGGCCGCACGGCCTGCAACCGGTCGATCGGGGCGATGATCCGCTCGCCGAGCTCGGGGTGCGTCTGCACGATCGATCGCTCCTGCGCCGTGAGGCGGCCGGGCTTCGAGAGGACGTCGCTCGGGATGCCGATCTTGCCGATGTCGTGCAGGAGGGCGCCGAGCTCGAGGCGCTTCAGCGTGCGCTCGTCCAGCCCGAGCTCGCGGCCGACTCGAAGCGAGAGGTCGCTGATCCAGCGGGCGTGCGTCGACGTGTACTCGTCGTTCGCCTCGAGCGCGTTCGCGAGCGCCTCCACGGTGGAGACGAACGTCCGCTCCAGCCGCTCGTAGCTCGAGGCGTTCGCGATCGCGAGGCGCACCTGGTGCGCGAGCCCGCCGAACAGTCGCAGCTCCCGCTCGCCGAACTCCTCGCCCGGAACGAGCGCGACGATGCAGCCGAGACGGCCGTTGACCTCGAACGGCGCGACGGCGTACCGGCCGCCCGGAACCGGCGCTTCCTCGACGAGATGCGCGTACTCGGCGGGGTCGACGACGTACGGCTCGCCCGCGTGTGCGAACTCCGGAGCGAAGGTCTTCTCCTCGAGCGCTGCCGCCCACTCCGCCGTGTGCCCGCACTGGGCGCGGAGGTGGAGCCTGCCGTCGTGCTCGAACCAGAACGACGTCTGCGGGGTGGCGAGGATCTCCGCGGTGAGGGTCGTCACGCGCTCGAAGATGTCGTCGAGCTCGACGAGCGTCGCGAGCTCGCGGCCGAACTCGAGCAGCGCGGTCGCGCTCTCCGCCTCGCGCCGAGCCGATTCGTAGAGCCGGGCGTTCTCGACCGCGACGGCTGCGTGGCCGGCGAGGATCTCGAGCAGGCGGACGTCGTCCTCGTCGAACTGGTTCAGCCCGAGCTTCGAGACGACGATGACGCCGACGACACGCGATCCGTAGCGGAGCGGCACCGCGAGCAGCGACTCCTCGATCGGCTCGGTGCCGGGGATCTGGCGGCCGAACTCGCAGTTGGCCGCGTCGCCGACGAGGATCGACTCGCCGATCTCGGCGCAACGGCCCGTGACGCCGTAGCCGACGGGCCGGCGCAGCTGGTCGAGCGAGAGCATCGAGGTGCTCGTCGAGAGCTCGCCGCGCCACGCGACGGGGATCAGCTCGTCGTTGTCGACCACGAGGACGCGGCAGTTGTGGTAGTCGATCAGCGACCGGAGCTCGGCGATGATCTCGTCCCCGATCATGCGCACGTCGTTGAGCCGGTTGAGCTTTCCGGTCAGGCTCTGCAGCAGCTTCATGTGCGCGAGCGAGCGCACGTAGACGGGCGACTCCGGCCGCTGTGCCTCCTGCTCGGCGTAGAGCACGATCTGGTTCTTGCCCTGCGCCTTGGCAGTCATCATCGCCGCCTCCGCACAGGCTGCGAGCTCGCGAGGGTTCATGGCGTGCTCGGGCCCGAACGCGAGCCCGGCCGAGACCCTGAGGCGACCGACGGCCGGGAACTCGTCCTCCGCGAGCCGGTCCTGGATGCGCTTCGCGACCGCGACGGCGTCCTCGCCCGCGCAGCCCGCCATCACGATGGCGAACTCCTCGCCACCGAGCCGGCAGATGACGTCCTCGGGCCGCACGCACGAGCGGAGCGACTCCGCGAGCATGCGCAGCACCTCGTCGCCGACGGCATGCCCGTGGATGTCATTGACGCGCTTGAAGTCGTCGATGTCGAGCATCAGCACCGAGATCGGCACGTGGTCCCGGCTCGCCTGGTGAAGCGCGAGCAGGAGCTGCTCGTGGAAGACGCTGTGGTTGAAGAGGCCGGTGAGCGAGTCGGTGCGCGCCTGATGCTCGAGCCGTGCGCGGATCTCGGCGTTGTCGAGCGCGAGCGCGGCTGCGTCGCCGAAGCGCTTCGCGACCTCGAACTCCATGTCGCTGAAGCCGGCGTCCTCGCCTTCGCGGTAGATGTTGAGGACGCCCTTGATCCGGGCGCGGGCGATCAGCGGCACGGAGATGAGCGCTTCCGGCTCGGTCGGCGTGCCGGGGACGGTGCGGACGCGGGGGTCGAGGTGCGCCTGGTTCGCGAGCACCGCCTCGCGGTTCGTGGCCGCCCAGCCGGTGATGCCCTGCGAGAAGCTCACCGTCGTGCTCATGATCTCTTTTTCGTACTGATCTCTCGAGAGCACGGGCGTGAGCGTCTCGTCCGCCTCGTCGGCCTGGTAGATCGTGAGCGATTCGTGCGGGATCAGAGCGCCGACCGTGTCGGCGATGCGCACGAGGAGGGCGTCGAGGCTCTGCTCCGCGAGCACGGCGTGGAACACGTCCGCGAGTCGCCGGTAGGACTCGACGAGGGTCGAGTCGCCGAGCGGATCCCTCCCGTCGAGCAGACGGAGATGGGAGGAACGGACTATCACCGGAGCCTCGAGCGAGCGCTATGCCAGGACAAGAGGTTGCGTCCCCCTTGGATCGCAGCGACGGACAGAGCATCGGTAGAGGGTGGAGGCGACGTATCCCTCTGCCGGGTGAATCGATCGAGGGACGCGTCAGGCGGGCCGCAGGCGGGAAATGCGCCTGCCGTGGCCGCGTCCGCCGCCGTATACGGGCACGAGCTCCGTTCTTCCAGCGAGCGGACGCGAAGCGTCCGCGCGCTCGCTCAGTCCTCAGTCGCCCCAGTCGAAGTCGCGCGCCTCGCCGGAGCCCCAGAAGCCCGAGTCCTCCTGCGGCGCCGCGACGGTCTCGGCGGTCGGGGCCTCGGCCTGGTCGGCGCCGGGCCAGACGGCTGCGTTCTCGAGGCTCGCGTCGCTGAAGTCCGGTTCGACGCCGTCCATGGTCTCCTCGATCCGCGCCTGCTCTTCGCTCTTGAACAGGGGGTGGTTGTCGAACGGATCCTCGATCAGGTAGCGGTCGATCGGCATCGTGTCGTCGAGCCGCGAGTTCTTCTCCTTGAGATCCAGGTGCTCACGGATCACCTGAGCGAACAGGGACGGTGTCTCAACCGGCATAGGCTTTCCTTCCTCCCATTGGACTTGCTCCTCGTCCTCGGGCGGGATGATAGCCGGGTCCGCGGCCATTTTCCCTGCCGAGAGGGTGAAAACGCGCCCCGACAGGCCTGAACGGCGCGCCGTGTGGAAGGATGGGCGCATGGCGTCACGCCTCAAGAACCTCCGCCCCGGCCCGTGGGCGATCGCGATCGCCGCCTGGGACGTCTGGCGCCGCCTGCCCCCGAAGCAGCGGAAGCAGGCGCTCGCGCTCGCGCGCAAGCACGGGCCGAAGCTCGCCGCGAAGGCCTACAAGGCGACGCGCAAGAGGTAGCTAGACGCCGAGCGCGGCTCTGACGATGCGATCCTGCTCGCGGAGGTGGGCGGTCGGGTAGCCCTCGCTCGGGCTCGCGCGCCAGGGGCGGCCGACGTAGCGGAGCGGCACGCCCTCCGGCTTCGACTCCTCGAGCCGGTGCCTGATCGCGCGCCAGGCGCCCATGTTCTGCGGCTCCTCCTGCGCCCAGACGACCTCGCGCAGGTTCGGGTACCCGGCGAGGAGCGCCTTGGCCCGCTCGACCGGGAAGGGATAGAGCTGCTCGATCCGGGCGACGGCCACCGACGGCGCGTGCTGCCGCTCCTCGTGCCCGACGATGTCGTAGTAGACCTTGCCCTGGCAGAGGACGAGGCGCTCGATTCGCTCGCGATCGGCGGCCCCGTCGTCGAGCACGGGCTCGAACTCGCCGCGCGCGAGGTCGTCGAGGGTCGAGCCCGCCTGCTTGAGGCGGAGCAGCCCCTTCGGGGTCATCACGACGAGCGGCCGCGCCGTCGCGTCGAGCGCCTGCCGGCGGAGGAGGTGGAAGTACTGCCCCGAGGTCGTGCAGTTCGCGATGCGGAGGTTCTCCTGCGCGGCGAGCTGGAGGAAGCGCTCGAGCCGCGCGCTCGAGTGCTCAGGGCCGTTCCCCTCGTAGCCGTGCGGCAGCAGCAGCGTCAGCCGCGAGGTCTCCCGCCACTTCGAGAGCCCCGCCGAGATGAACTGGTCGATCACGATCTGGGCGCCGTTGACGAAGTCGCCGAACTGCGCCTCCCAGAGCACGAGCGCCTCGGGCGCCGCCGCCGAGTACCCGTACTCGAAGCCCACGCAGGCGTACTCCGAGAGCGGCGAGTTGTAGATCTCGAACGCCGCCGACGCGTCGTCGAGATGCTGGAGCGGCGTATACGTCCCGCCCGTCCTCACGTCGTGGAGGACGGCATGCCGGTGGGAGAACGTCCCGCGCTCGGTGTCCTGGCCCGTGAGCCGGATCGGGATCCCCTCGACGAGCAGCGACGCGAAGGCCAGCGACTCGGCCTGTCCCCAGTCGATTCCGCCCTCCTCGAGCGTCGCCCGCCGCCGCTC
>DATIZN010000010.1:0-8453 GCA_035517075.1 Gaiellaceae bacterium
ACTCCAAGGCTGTCTCCCGCGAGGGCACCTCGATGATGGTGAACCCTCCGTGGAAGTCCTTCGTCTGGGGATAGGCGGCGGTCGAGACCGTCCCGTCCCCGGCCACCATGACGGGAGCCACGTCGTCGAACAGTCCGCCGCTGAAGATGTATACGCCTGCCTCCTTGGCCTCGTCGACCACCGCGTGTGCTGCGGCGTCGACGTCGGACATCTCCTCTTCGGGGATGGAGTCCATCGCGTCACTGGGGAACGAAATCAGGTACCGCGTCATCTCACACCTCTCTAGCGGTTCCGCTCCCAGACGATGCGGAGCCCCTCGAGCGTGAGGAACGGCTCGACGTGGCCGATCGTGCGGGAGTGCGGGGCAATCAGGTCGACGAGCCCGCCCGTTCCGATCACCGGCGCCTCGGCGCCGAGCTCGCGCCGGATCGCGTCGACGATCCCGTCCACCTGTCCGGCGAAGCCGTAGACGAGCCCGGACTGGAGCGCCCCTGCCGTCGTCTTGCCGATCACCTGCGGCGGCTCGGCGTAGTCGATCTTGACGAGGCGCGCGGCACGCTCGAAGAGCGCGTCCATCGAGATCTCGATGCCCGGCGCGAGCACCCCACCGACGTAGGCGCCGTCGGCGGAGACGACGTCGAAGTTCGTCGACGTGCCGAAGTCGGCGACGATCGCCGGCGCCCCGTACCGCTCCTTCGCCGCGATCGCGTTCGCGATGCGGTCGGGCCCGACCTCGCGCGGGTCGTCGTACTGGATCGCGATTCCCGTCGAGACACCGGGCCCGATGACGAGCAGCTCCGCGTGCGCCCACCGCTCGGCGAGCAGCTCGTACTCGGGGACGAGGCGGGGCACCGTAGACGAGAGGCAGATCCCGCGGATCGACGCGAGGTCGAGGAAGTCGCCGAGCAGCGCACCGAGCTCGTCGCCCGTGCGGTGCGCCTCGGTCGCGATGCGCCAGCGCTCGCCGAGCCTCGGCCCGTCGTAGAGCCCGAAGACCGTCTGCGTGTTCCCGACGTCGACCGCGAGCAGCATCGCGGCGGGGAACCTACTCGTCTTCGAGGCGGAAAGGCTCGCCGATCCGCTCGGCGAGCGCCTCGGCCGTGAGCGTCGGCTCGTCGCCCTCGCCGCGCAGCTCCTCGATCGTGACGTCGCCGGCGGTGAAGACCTTGGCCCGCGGGATGATCCGGGTCGGCCGGTTCTTGTCCCAGACCCAGACGTCCTCGAGCTCGAGCTGGAAGAACGGGAGGCCGGGCTGGCCGCTCGCCGACTGCTGGACGTCGAGCTTGTTGCAGAGGTACGTCGCGTCCTGCGTGAGCAGGCAGTAGCGGAAGAGGCCGAAGACCGCCTGGTACTCCTTCTTCAGCGCGAGCTCGAGCTCGGCCTCGTACTCGTCCAGCTCGTCGAGGTGCGACATCGCGCTCAGTGTACCGCCGCAAGCAGGGCTTTCACGGGGCCGCGACCAGGGACGAGGAGCTCGGGATTCAGCTCCGCGAGCGGCTCCAGGACGAACCGGCGCTCGTGCAGGCGCGGGTGCGGGACGGTCAGCCCGGGCTGGCCGATCTCGTCGTCGCCGTAGAGCAGGAGGTCGAGGTCGAGCGTGCGCGGTCCGTGCTCGCCGGGGACGCGGAGCCGTCCGAAGCGCTCCTCGATCGCGAGCAATCGGGCGAGCAGCTCCCGCGCGGGGAGCGTCGTCTCGAGCGCGACGGCCCCGTTGAGGAAGGGCGGCTGCCCGACGACGCCCACCGGCTCGGTCTCGCGGAGCGCCGAGACTTCGACGACCTCGACCCCCTGCTCACGGCCCAGCGCCTCGACGGCGGCGCGGATCGTCCGTTCGCGCTCACCGAGGTTGGCGCCGAGCCCGACGTAGGCCCGGGTCACGGTCTCGTGACGGTAACGCCTACCGTGCCGTCGAGCCCGGCCGCGCGCACCGCCGGCTTGCGCACGCGGACCGAGAGCCGCTCCGGCGAGAAGCGCCGCTCGAGCTCGTTCGCGACCGCCGTCCCGAGCCCCTCGAGCAGCGCGAACTGGTACCCGTCCGACACCTCCTGCACCGTTCGCGCCACGGCGACGTAGTCGACGGCGTCCTCGAGCAGGTCGGTCGTGCCGCGGTCGCCCACGTCGAGCTCGACGTCCCACAGGAAGTCCTGGCCGAGCTCCCGCTCGTCGGCGTGCACGCCGTGGTGCCCGAAGACGCGCAGGTCGCGCACCTCGACCGTGATCATGCGATCGCGCCCGCGACCGTCAGCGCATCGACGGTCGGCTCGACGTCGTGGACGCGGAGGATCGTCGCGCCGCGCTCGAAGGCCGCCACGGCCGCGGCGACGCTCGCGCCGAGGAGGTCGTCCGAGCCGGTCAGCCTCCGCAGCGAGCTCTTGCGCGAGAAGCCGACGAGGACGGGACGCCCGAGCGCGAGCAGGACGTCGAGGCGCCGGACGAGCTCGAGGTTGTGCTCGACCGTCTTGCCGAAGCCGATCCCGGGGTCGAGGCAGATCCGCTCCTCCGCGATCCCCTGCGCAACCGCGAACGCGAGCCGCTCCTCGAGGAACGCCGCGACCTCAGCGGCGACGTCGTCGTAGCGGGGTGCGGCCTGCATCGTCCGCGGCTCTCCCTGCATGTGCATGAGGCAGAGGTAGGCGCCCGCCTCGGCTACAACGCCGGCGAGCCCGGGATCGCTGCGCAACGCCGTCACGTCGTTGACGAGGACGGCGCCGCGCTCGAGCGCCGCGCGGGCCACGGCAGCCTTGGACGTGTCGACCGAGACGGGAACCTCGCCGGCGAGCCGCTCGAGCACCGGCACGACGCGCCGCAGCTCCTCCTCGGCCGTGACGCCGGCCGAGCCGGGGCGCGTCGACTCGCCGCCGACGTCGACGATCGCCGCCCCTTCCCCGACCATGCGCCGCGCCGCCGCCGCCGCGACGTCGGGATCGAGATGGACGCCGCCGTCGGAGAACGAGTCGGGCGTGACGTTCAGCACGCCCATCACCGATGGCCGCGGGAACCGTTCCTCGATCGGAAGCACGAGACGTCCTACTCGGGGAGAACGAGCGCGTAGGTGGCATAGACCGTGGCAGCGATCTCGAGCTCGCCCGGCTCGACCGGCATCGCCCCGGCGCCCGCCGAAAGGGCGACCGCTCTGCGCACGCGGTGCTCCGGCGCTCCCGGCTCGACGAGCTGGATCAGGCGGCCGACCTCGACGCCGGCCCCGCCCGCGTACGCCTCGGCCCTGCGGCGGGCGGCAGCGGCCGCGTGCCGCGCCGCCTCGAGGCGGGCCGGGTTGTCGGGCGCGATCGTCCAGCGCGGGCCGTCGACGTGCGCGCCGAGCTGCTCGGTCGCGTCGGAGACGAGCCTTCCGATCAGCTCCACGCCCGTGAGGCGCACCTCCAGGCGCGACGTCGCGCGGTGCCCGAGCGACTGCCGCCCCTGCTCCGTGTGGTCGAACTCCTCCTGGACGGTGATGCCCGCGGTCGACCGATCCGATTGCGGGACTTTGAGCGCCTCCAGCAGCTCGACGAGCTTCGCGCCGCGGGCGGACACGCCGGCGAGCGCGTCCCCGGGAGTGGGCTCGAGCGCGTCGAGCGTGATCGAGAGGACGGCTTCGTCGGGCTCCGCGCGCGCGAAGCCGTCGCCTCTGACGGTGACGGTCGGCTCTCCGGCGTCCGCCATGGACGCATCTTCGCACGAGGGCAGCGAGATGGATCTAGTCGATCTCGACGTCGAAGTCCCAGGAGACCACGGGCTTGCCGCCGGCGGGCGTCCAGCGGAGCGTGCCGCTCCCGGTCGGCAGGACGTCCTCGATTCGGAGCGACAGCGGCTTGCCCGGATGCAGCCGCCCGGGCAATCCTCCGCCGCCGAGCAGGGTCACACGCGGATGGTGCAGGCGCCCGAGCTCGTCGAGGATCGTGAACGCCCCCGCGGCGAGGGGGATCGTCCCCGCACCCCGCGCGAGCGTGACGACGAACGTGCAGCGGCTCGTGGGCGGGACGGGAACCTTCCCCTCCTCGGGAACCTGGGGCCCGACCGCCGTCGCGAGCACGCGCCCGTGAGGGAGCCGCACCGAGACCGTGTCTCCCTCGATCGCGAGCCAGGGATGCGACTCGCTCGCCGTGGCGACGCGCCCGACGGGGACGGTCGCCTTCGGCAGCCAGCTCGGCAGCCCGCCGTAGCGGGCCGCCGGCGGGCCGCTCCCGCGCGTCAGCAGCAACCCCGCCGTCGTGCCGCCGGCCGCGAGCACGAGGCCGGCGGCGAGGAGGAGAAGCCGGCGGGAGCCGAGCCCGGAGGCCCGGCTCCCGCGAACGCGTCCCGCTGACGGACGAGCGAGTGTCAATGCCCCCAGGGGCCCTGGGGCCTGTTGAACACGTCGCGTCCGAACGGCGCGAGACCCGGCTGCGCTGCGTAGCCGATGTGGCCCTGGCCGTCGATGCCGCGGGAGGCGCGGCCGACGTCGAAGAGATCCTCCATCGTGCGCAGCCAGCTGTAGTGGTTGTAGTACCGCGTGCTCACCGTGCCCGGCCGGATGTACGGGCTGATCAGCACGCTACCCGTGTCGCCGCCGCCCATCGTCGGGTCGGTGCGGTCGTACAGCGGGTCGCTCGACGCCGTCTCCGGGCCGAGGTTGATCTTCGTCACGGCGCCGGTCGGGTCGGTCGCCACGCCGTTGCAGGTCAGGGTGAACTGCCCCGTGTCGACGCTCCCGCCGGACTGAGACGGGCTGGTTGCCGTCGTCGGCGTGTCGACGACGTTCGCGACCACGCAGTTCGCCGGGATCGGACTGCCCGCATCCGTCGTGTCGGTGACGCTGCGACCGACGTCGGTGAGCGTGACCTTGCTGTCCTGGATGATCGACGAGCCGGTGTTGCCGGACGCGCTGTCGCTGCGCGCGCCGCCGGTCGAGCTACCGCCGATCGGGTCGCCGCCCCCGAGGACCAGGCCGGAGATCGACGTGTCGCGGTCGATGTACGCGTTGTCGCCGTCGCCGGGCCACAGCTGGTCGCCGCTCGCGTCGACCTTGAGCGGCGTGTTCGGCCCTTCGGGCTCCCAGTTGACCTCGTGACCGAACAGCGTCTCGGCCGCGGAATCCGACGCGATCGAGGTCGCCGCGGTCGGCGGCACGCTCGTCGAGTTCGCGAAGCTGTTGCCCGTGTACGTGAACGGCGGGAACGCCTCGTCGAACGTGATGTCGATCAAACCGCCTTCCTTGAACGCGGGCGATGCCTCGATCTCGGGGATGACGTGCTCGAGGAAGAGGTCGGACGCGTACAGCCCGCCCGTGTAGTTGATCGGCGGGTTCGGCGTGTTCGGGCCCGAGAAGCCGCCCGAGAGGTTGTTCCCGTGACAGACGGCGTCGTGCGCGTCGCTGCAGTTGTCCGGCGTGATCCAGCTGAACGCCGGCGTCGTATTCGCGTGCTGCAGGTCGTGGTAGAGGCCGTTGCCCGGGTCGAACAGGTTGGCGATGTGCTGCGAGTTGCAGTCGCCGGACTGGAGGATCGACTCGAACCAGGGGAACGGGAAGTGCTTCGGCACGTACTGGTCCGTCGCATTCGCGGCGCCCGGGTTGGGATACGCCGTGCTGCCGGTCGGACCGGGCGACGCGTACGGAGCGCCGCAGTACTGGATTCCGGCGTCGTGCGACTGGCCGGTGCCCGGATTCTGGAGCGTGCCCGACGACGACGCGTCGGGATTGCCGAGATCCTGCGCGTACCCCTTCCAGCTCACGTGGGCGGCGTCGAGCTGGTTGAAGAGCGTCTGCACGCTCGACGGGTAGACGCAGCCGTTCGAGCCGGCGGCCGCGTTGACGCCCGCGCCCGAGACGAACTGGCCGAAGTCCTGGTTCGTGAAGAGCGACCCCGACTTGTCGAGGCTCCCCCCGAACGTGTCGTAGTACGGACAGTCGGCCTGCGTGTCGGGCTCCGTCGCCTGGCCGCTCACCAGGGAGATGTAGTTGTCGAGGCTGTAGTGCCCCGTCCCGTAGTAGTCCTTCAGCAGCACACCCTGCGACGGGAGCGTGTGCCAGAGATACGTGTTGTTGTTGAGCCCTGTGAAGGTTGCGTCGTAGGACTTGTTCTCGAGGATGATCAGCCAGACGTGCTTGATCTTCCCGGGCTGGATGCCGAGGCCGTCGCGAGTCTCGTGGCCCCCGTGCCCGAACCAGCCGAACGGGCCGGCCGACGAGCTGCCGGCCGAGGCTGTCACGAGAAGGACGGCCGCGAGCGCGAGCGCGGCGGCGAGCCCGAGCGCCCTTCTACGGCGGCGCGGGCAGTGTGAGATCGGACTGTCGTTCATCGCGGGGAACTTCACTCCCTTCCCTTGTCGTGCGTGGACTGCGGCGTCCCGACTCTCACGCCGGAGAGCCGGCGGGTGGGGGTCGGTTCCGTGCACGGGGAGTTACAGTCGGGAGACAGGGAGCGCGACCGGCAGGTACCGAAGAGTTACGGATGCCGCGATCCCCGCCACGGCGCGAGACTCGGGGCGTTCGATGCGAGCACTCACGGGGGTGAGACCATGGACAGGAGAACCATTCGCGACGTCGCGGCCGTCGTGGCCGCGGGCGCAGGGGTGCTGCTCCTCGCCGCCCTCAGCGCGGGCTGGTACAACGTCAAGGTCGCCGTCGTCGGCATCGTCGACATCGACGCGAGCGCGAGCGGATGGGGCCAGCTGGGCACCGCTGCCGGGCTCTTCACGATCGCGATGCTCATCTCGATGATCCGGCCGCTCCGCCACGAGGGAGCCGTCACCCCGGCGCAGGCCCTGACGACGGGGCTGCTCGGCCTCGGCGCCTTCGGCTTCACGGTGGCCCGTGCGCTCGGCGGTTCGGCCTCGGTCACGACGTCTGCGACCGCAGTCCAGATCCACGCGACGCTCTGGCCCGCCTACGCGGGAATCGCGCTCGCTGCGATCGTGGCGTGCGCGGCGACCGTCGCGCTCGTGCTGGTCATGGGCGGGGCACGGACGAGCTCGCCGTTGTTCGGGCACTCCGCGGCATAACAGCGCCAAGGCTCACGTGCCGGACTGCGGCCGGCGAGCTCTCGGTCCGTCAGCTCTTCGCCGGATCCGGCGGCGGCGGCTGCATCGCCGAGCCCGGCAGCGGGAACGGGCGCGGGCGCGGCTGGCGCTCGCGGCGCGGCTCCTCCTGCGGCTGCGGCAGCTCCGGCGCCTCGGGAGCCTCCTCGGGGAAGACGCTCCCCTCGTCCTCGCCGGCGAGCAGCCGCTCGTACTGCTCCTTGTCGATCGTCTCGCGCTCGATCAGGATCGCTGAGATCTTGTGCAGCTCGTCCATGTGCTCGCGCAGCACCGAGAGCGCGAGCTCGTGCGCCTCCTCGATCACGCGCCGGATCTCGTCGTCGATCTCGCGTGCGATCTCCTCGGAGTAGTCGGCCTCGGCGCCGTAGTCGCGGCCGAGGAACGGCTGGTCGTGGCCGCGTCCGAGGACGCGCGGGCCGAGCTTCTCGCTCATCCCGAAGCGCATGATCATCTGTTTCGCAGTCTGTGTCACCTTCTCGAGGTCGTTCGCCGCGCCGGTCGTGACCTCGTGGAAGACGATCTCCTCCGCCGCACGGCCGCCGAGCGTCATCGCCATCTGGTGCATGAGCGCCGTGCGCGTCGTCAGGTAGCGGTCCTCGGTCGGCAGCGAGATCGTGAGGCCGAGCGCCTGGCCGCGCGAGACGATCGTGATCTTGTGGACGGGATCGGTGTGCTCGAGGAAGTGGCCGACGAGCGCATGTCCCATCTCGTGGTAGGCGGTGATCTTGCGCTCGTGCTCGGAGAGCAGCCGGGCCTTCTTCTCGGGCCCGGCGACGACGCGCATGATCCCCTCCTCCAGCTCTTCCTGCTCGATGATCTTCTTGCCGCGGCGCGCCGCGAGCAGCGCAGCCTCGTTGACGAGGTTCGCGAGGTCGGCGCCGGTGAAGCCCGGCGTGCCCGAGGCGAGCGTGTCGAGGTCGATCTCGGGCGCGAGCGGCTTGCCCTTCGTGTGCACCTCGAGGATCTTGCGGCGGCCGTTCCGGTCGGGACGGTCGACGACGATCTGGCGGTCGAAACGGCCGGGGCGCAGCAGCGCCGGGTCGAGGATGTCGGGCCGGTTCGTGGCGGCGATCAGGATGATGTTGTCCTTCATCTCGAAGCCGTCCATCTCGACGAGCAGCTGGTTGAGCGTCTGCTCGCGCTCGTCGTGGCCGCCACCGAGCCCGGCGCCGCGGTGACGCCCGACGGCGTCGATCTCGTCCATGAAGATGATGCACGGGCTGTTCTGCTTGGCCTGCTCGAAGAGGTCGCGCACGCGCGAGGCGCCGACGCCGACGAACATCTCGACGAAGTCGGAGCCGGAGATCGAGAAGAACGGCACGCCCGCCTCGCCGGCGACGGCGCGCGCGAGGAGCGTCTTGCCGGTTCCGGGCGGGCCGACGAGCAGGACGCCCTTCGGAATCCGGCCGCCCAGGTTCGTGTACTTCTTCGGGTTC
>DATIZN010000011.1:0-37856 GCA_035517075.1 Gaiellaceae bacterium
TGCGCCCGGCAGGAATCGAACCTGCGACCTCGCGCTCCGGAGGCGCGCGCTCTATCCCCTGAGCTACGGGCGCTCGGGACAGCCAGCATACCGGCGCCCGCGCGTTGGTACGTTCCGCGCGTGGAGGTCTCCGCCCGCATCGTCACACTCGAGCTGGCGGAGACGTTCGTCATCTCGCGCGAGGCGAGCGACACGGCGGACGTCCTCGTCGTCGAGCTGCGCCACTCCGGCGTCTCGGGCTTCGGCGAGGCGGCGGCGATCGAGCGCTACGGCGAGTCGGCCGTGTCCGCGCAGGCCTACGTGGAGGAGCAGGCAGGCGCGCTGGGCGACGACCCGTTCGCGCTCGAGGAGATCATGGAACGCCTGCCCGCGCGCGAGTTCGCCGCGCGCTGCGCGCTCGACGCGGCGCTCCACGACCTCCAAGGGAAGCTGCTCGGCCAGCCGGTCTGGCGGCTCCTCGGCCTGCGCCGGGCGGGCCCGCCGACGAGCTGGACGGTCTGGCTCGGCGACCCCGACGACATGGCCCGCCGGGCCGAGGGTGCGCTCGGCCGCTTCCGGCGGCTGAAGCTGAAGCTCGGCGGGCGGGACGGGCTCGACGTCGAGCGCGTGCGCGCGGTGCGCCGCGTCGCCGGCGAGCTGCCGCTGCAGGTCGACGTGAACGAGGCGTGGAGCCTCGACGAGGCGGTGGACGCGCTGCCGCGCCTCGACGAGCTCGGCGTCGCGTACTGCGAGCAGCCGCTTCCGGCCGGGGATCCCGGCGGCCCGGAGCTGAAGGCACGCTCGCCGCTCCCGATCTACGTCGACGAGGACTGCCACACGCTCGCCGACGTTCCGCGCTGCGTCGAGCGCGCGCACGGCGTCAACGTCAAGCTCGCGAAGTCGGGCGGGATGCGCGAGGCGCTGGCGATGGTGCACGCGGCGCGCGCGCTCGGTCTCGGCTGCATGCTCGGCTGCATGGTCGAGTCGGGGCTCGGCATCTCCGCCGCCGCGCAGGTCGCGTCGGTCTTCGACCACGTCGACCTCGACGGCAACCTCCTGCTCGCGCACGACCCGTGCCCGGGCGTGCAGTTCGTCGACGGCGTCCAGCTGCCCCCCGAGGAGCCGGGGCTCGGTGTCCACGCGCTATCTCCTGCTCGCTGAGGGCTTCTCCGGCGACCCGCACTACGGGAAGACGATGCGGGGCGTCCTCCGCTACCGCCGCGACGACGTCGTCGCGATCCTCGACTCGTCGCGGGCGGGGGAGACGGACGCCGGTCTGCCGGTCGTCGGGAGCGTCGAGGAGGCGCTGCCGCTCGAGCCGACGACGGCGCTCGTCGGCGTCGCGACACAGGGAGGGCGGTTCCCGCCCGCGTGGCTCGAGATCCTGCGCGAGTGCGTCGAGGCGGGGCTGCACGTCGAGAACGGCCTCCACGTCTTTCTCGCCGACGACCCCGAGCTGAGCGCGCTCGCCGCCGAGCGCGGCGTGGAGCTCCGCGACCTCCGCCGTCCGCCGCGCGACCTCTCGACGGCGACCGGCGCGAATCTCGAGGTGCCCGGGACGATCGTCCTCACCGTCGGCTCGGACTGCGCGATCGGGAAGATGACGGTCTCGCTCGAGCTCGACCTCGAGGCGAGGCGCCGCGGGCTTCGCTCGCTCTTCGTCCCGACGGGGCAGACCGGCATCGCGATCGCCGGCTGGGGGATCGCGGTCGACGCCGTCGTCGCGGACTTCATCGCGGGTGCGGCCGAGCGGCTCGTCGTCGAGGGACACGAGCGCGGGGGAGAGCTGCTCTGGGTCGAGGGACAGGGCGCGATCCTGCACCCGGTCTATTCGGGCGTGACGCTGGGGCTCTACCACGGGAGCGTCCCGCACCTGCTCGTGCTCTGTCACGAGGCCGGCCGAAGCGAGATCGAGGGCGCAGGCGGCGGGCCGCACACGATCCCGCCGCTGCGCGAGCTCGCCGAGCTGCACGAGCAGCTCGCGCTGCCGGCGCGGCCGGCGCGGGTCGCGGCGATCGCCCTCAACACGCGGAGCCTCGACGAGGCCGCCGCGCACGCCGCCGTGGTCGCGGCCGAGGAGGAGACGGGCCTGCCCGCCGACGACCCCGTGCGCTTCGGCGCCGCGAGGCTCGTCGACGCCGTCCTCGCGGCCCTGCCCTCGTGAACGTCGCGGTCATCTCCGACACGCACCTGCCGCGTGGGACGCGGGCCTTGCCGGCCGCGTGCCTCGACCGGCTCCGCGCGGCCGACCTGATCCTCCACGCGGGCGACCTCGTCGCGCTGCCCGTGCTCGACGAGCTGCGGGCGCTCGGCCCGCCCGTGCACGCCGTCCACGGGAACATGGACGACGCCGAGCTCCGCTCGCTCCTGCCGCGGTCGAAGGTAGTCGAGGCAGGCGGTGCACGGATCGGGATCGTCCACGACCCGGGGCCGCGCGCCGGCAGGGAGGAGCGTCTCGCGGGGAGGTTCCCCGACTGCGACGCCGTCGTCTACGGCCACACGCACGAGCCCGACGTGACGCGGGCCGGCACGGTCTGGATCCTCAACCCCGGCTCGCCGACCGAGCGGCGCCGTGCACCGACGCACACGATGCTCGTGCTCGAGCTCGACGACGGCGAGATCCGTCCCGAGCTCGTCGTCCTGGACCCTTGACACCGAACACGTGTTCGTCGTATGGTGCGAACACATGTTCGGCAAGCTCGTCATCCTGTTCCTCGGCGCGGCGCTCCTCGTCGGCTTCGTCGCGCGCACCTCCCCGGGCGCGGGGCCGAAGCGGACGTACGTCGTGAAGCCGGGCGACACGCTCTGGACGATCGCCGAGCGGACGTACTCCGGCGACCCTCGCGAGGGAGTCTGGAACCTCGAGCAGCGGAACCGCCTCGCCTCGGCGACGATCGTTCCCGGCGAGAAGCTCGTCCTGCCGTAGGAAGGAGGGCTGCGCGGGCGCTCCTACAATCGCCGCGTGGACCTCGACCTCGTCTTTCTCGGCACCGCCGGCTCGATGCCGACCGCGCGGCGCAACCCGCCCGCGATCCTCGTCCGCAGGGGCGGCGAGCGCCTGCTCTTCGACTGCGGCGAGGGGACGCAGCGGCAGCTCCAGCGCTCGTCCCTCGGCCTGCCCGAGCTGGAGGAGATCTTCCTCACCCACTTCCATGCCGACCATTTCCTCGGCCTCCCCGGGATGCTGAAGACGTTCGCGCTCCGCGGCCGCGACGAGACGCCGCTCACCGTGCACGGGCCGCACGGGCTCCGGGAGCTGTTCGCGAGCCTGCGCCCGTTCCTCGGCCGGCTTCCATATCCGCTCGACCTCGTCGAGCTCGAGCCGGGCCAGGCGCTGGCCCGCGTCGGCTACACGATCGAGCCCTTCGCGGTCGACCACGGCCGCGGCGCGCTCGGGTACGCCCTCGTCGAGGAGGAGCGACCGGGCCGCTTCGACGTCGCCGCGGCCGACGCGCTCGGCGTCCCGTCCGGCCCCGAACGCGGCCTGCTCCAGCACGGCGAGACGGTCACGCTTCCCGACGGCCGCGTCGTCTCACCGGACGAGGTGCTGGGCGAGGCGCGCCCCGGCCGCCGGCTGGTGCTCACCGGCGACACGGCGCCCTCGCCGGCGACCGTGCAGGCTGCTCACGAGGCCGATCTGCTCGTGCACGAGGCGAGCTTCCTCGCCGGGGAGGGCGAGCGTGCCCGCGAGACGCTCCACTCGACCGCGGCGGAGGCCGCCGAGGTGGCGCGGCTCGCGCAGGTGCACGTCCTCGCGCTCACCCACGTGACGCCGCGCTACTTCGGCCCGGAGCTCGCGGAGGAGGCATGCAAGATCTTCCCGGAGACGATCGTCCCGCGCGACTTCGACGTGGTCGAGGTGCCGTTCCCCGAACGCGGGGCGCCGCGGCTCGTACAGGGCGGCGCGAGGCCGCCGCGCGGCGAAGCGCCCGCGGAGGTCGCCGAAGTGCCTATGATCGACGGCGCATGAGTGGGTTCGTTCAGGTCGCAACGGCCGGCGACGTCGCCGAGGCCGAGGAGCTCCAGGAGATCCTCCGCGACGCGGGCATCGAGTCGACGATCTCCCAGTCGGACGAGGACGACGCCGTCAGCGTGCTCGTCCCGGAGACCGAGCTCGAGAGCGCGCAGGACGCGATCGAGGCGCTCACCGAGCCCGACGACATCATCGCGGAGCCGTAGGATGGGCGCCATGACGACGGTGATGGTCCGTGTCAGGGCGCGTCGCAGCCGCGGCGCGGCCGCGCGGCCGGCACGCACTTCGTAGCCGCGCGTTCGCCGAAGAGCTCGTCCACGACGCCCGCGTCCTGCCCGGGACGCTCGTCCTGGACCTCGGCGCCGGAGCCGGGATGCTCACGCGGGCGCTCGTGGATGCGGGAGCGCGCGTCCTCGCCGTCGAGCTCGACGCGCACGCGCTCGCCACGCTCCGAAGCCGCTTCGCGGGCGAGCCGCGGGTCGAGATCCGCCGAGCCGACGCGACGACCGTTCCGCTGCCGCGCGAGCCCTTCGCCGTCGTCGCGAACCTTCCCTTCGCGGCGGGAACGGCGATCCTGCGGCGGTTGCTGGGCGACCCCGGCCTCTCGCTCGCGCAGCTCGACGCGATCGTGGAGTGGGGGCTGGCGGCCAAGCGGACGGCGGTGTGGCCGTCGACGCTGCTCGCGTGCGTCTGGGGCGCGCGCTACGAGCTCTCGCTCGTCCGGCGGGTGCCGCGTTCGTGCTTCGCGCCGCCGCCGAGCGTCGACGCGGCGCTGCTCCGCGCCGTGCGACGGACGGAGCCGCTCGTCCCCGTGCGTGAGGCGCGGGAGTACGAGGCGCTCGTCCGCCGCGGCTTCGCGGGACAGGCGCCGCTCGACAGGATTCTGCCGCGACGCTCCGTCCACGCCGTTGCGCATGCGCACGGCTTCGATCCGCACGCGCGGGCGCGCGACCTCGACGCGCGCCAGTGGGCCGCCCTCTTCAGCGTCTGTAGACGAGCAGCGTGATGGCGCGGGGCCGCTCGGTGAACGTGCGGCCGGCGAGCAGCGCCCGCAGCTCCCGCTCGAACGCCTCACGGCGCTCCCCGAACCGCGCAGGCGATGCATAGGAGAGGGAGTAGACGGACGCGACGACGTCGTCTTCGCTCCTCGAGAAGACCTCGTTGCGCGGAACCTCGATTTCGACCGGCTCGTCGAAGCCGGCCGCGGCGAGGTTCGCCCGCTCGTCGGACCGGCCCGGTGGCCACGGTCCGAGGTAGCGCCGGATGAGCGCGTCGATTTCCTCGCGCGGAACGTCGCCGTCGCCGCGGTGCGTCGTCGCCCCGACATGGACCAGCGCTCCCTCGGGTTCGAGCATCCCGGACAGGATCGGCGCGACGTGCGGCTGGTCCATCCAGTGGAACGACTGCGCCAGCGTTGCGACGCGGAACGTGCCGAGCCCTGCCGGCAGGTCCTCGGCGCGGAGATGCGCGAAGCGCTCGTTCGGCGCGGCGTGCGCCTTCGCCTCCTCGATCATCGCTCCGCTCGCGTCGACGCCGACGGCCTCCGCGAAGAGCGGCGCCAGCAGATGGGTGATCGAGCCGGGCCCGCAGCCGACGTCGAGGAGCCGTCCCTTCCCGTCGAGCCTCAGCTCTTCGCGGAGCGAGTCGACGAGGGCCCGAGGGTACGGGAGCCGCCCGCACGCGTAGTAGCACGCGGCAGTCGCGTACGGATCAGACCTGCCAGGTTCCACCGCGGAGGATCACAACCTCGTCGCCTCCGCGGCTGACGCCGGTGACGGCGACGTCGTCCGACCCGATCATGAAGTCGATGTGGATCCGGCTGTCGTTCACGCGCGGCAGGTCGGCCGGGTCGGCCACGGGCATCGCGTAGCCGTCGCCGAGCGCGATGTGGCTGGCCGCGTTCTCGTCGAGCAGCGTGTTGTAGAACGTCCGCCCGAGACGGCCGATCCGGCTCTCGCGGTCGACGAGCGCCACCTCGCCCAGCCGGGAGGCGCCGTCGTCCGTCGCGCACCGGGCTCGCAGCGCCTCTGCGTTCGACTCGGCGTCGATCTCGACTGCGCGCCCGCCTTCGAAGCGGACCCTGAGGCCCCGGACGACCGACCCTCCGACGTCGAGCGGCTTCGTCGCCGAGACGACCCCTTCGGTGCGCTCGGGGTCGGGCGTCGTGAACAGCTCCTCCGTCGGCAGGTTCGGGACGTGCCGGATACCGGTACGGGTCGTCGCGGCGCCGCCCTCCTTCGCGAAGCGCGAGCTCGGGAGGAGGCCGACGGTGAGCTCGGTGCCCGGCCCCTCGAAGCGGAGCGCGTCGAGATCGAGCGCGTCGATCCGTGTGGCGACCTGCCAGATCTCCTCGATCCGCTCCGCCCATGCCGCCCTGGCATCGGGCTCGTCCAGCCGGCACACGTGGGCGATGTCCGTCCAGAGGGCATCGAGGGCGGCTCCGCCTTCGAGGTCCGGATAGACGACGCTCGCCCACGCCTCGGTCGGGAAGGGCGAGATCGTCCATGCGACGGAACGATCGGTCACGAGCGTGAAGGTCTCTGCGAGCGTCGGCAGCCGGTCACGTCCGGCCCGCGCCGGGTCGATTCCGTCGAGCAGGCCGGGCGGGACGAGCGGGACGAGGACGATGCGCGCCGCGTCGAGCTCGCCGAGGTCGAGCACGCGGCGTCCGAGCCACGGCGGGACCCAGTCGAGCGAGTCCGGGTCCGCTGTCTCCACCCGGATCCGCTTCACGAGCGGGTCGAAGTAGGAGACGTCGACGTAACGGGCGGCGCGCGCGTACGCGCGCTCGGCGATGCGGAGCACGAGCGGCCGCGCCTCGGGCAGCGCCTCGATCGCCACGACCTGGTCCTGCTGGACGTTCGCTCCGAAGGAGACGATCAGGTCGGCGTAGCGGTCGAGAAGCTCCGGGTCCACGGCGGCCCACCCTAACGAGCGACCGTCGTCCGCGGCCGGAGGTATGGTGTTCGCGACACGCACCCCTTTAAGCCGGTCCAGCGAGGCCGGAAAGGAGTCGGATGAGTACGCACGCCCCCACGCAGGGCAAAGTTCTGCTCGACGCGGAAGCGCTGGCGAGGACCCTTTCGAGAATCGCCCACGAGATCATCGAGGGCAACCCTTCGCTCACCGAGGTCGCGCTCGTCGGGATCCAGACCCGCGGCGTCCCGCTCGCACAGCGGCTCGCGCGGCTGATGGAGGAGCGCACGGGGCACGTGCCCGAACTCGGCGCGGTCGACATCACCTTCTACCGCGACGACGTCACGGTTCGGGGCGGCGAGGCGCCGCTCGCCCCGCAGCCGCTCGTCCGCGCCACGCAGCTCGACTTCCCGCTCGACGGGCGCACCGTCGTCCTCGTCGACGACGTCCTCTACACGGGGCGCACGATCCGCGCCGCGATCGAGGCGCTCTTCGACTACGGCCGGCCCGCCCGCGTCCAGCTCGCCGTCCTCGTCGACCGCGGCCACCGCGAGCTGCCGATCCGTCCCGACTACGTCGGGAAGAACCTGCCGACCTCGCGCGGCGAGCGCATCCAGGTGCAGCTCGTCGAGGTGGACGAGGTCGACGCCGTCCTGCTCGTCTCGACTCCGGAGGAGGAGAACCGGTGACCAGCATCCGCCTCGTCAAAGACGATCTGCGCCCGCCCGGAGCGCCGCCGAAGCGGCATCTCCTCTCGGTCGCCGACCTCACGCGCGACGACGTCGAGCGGCTGCTCGGCACCGCGCGGACGTTCGCGGCCTCGCTCGAGCGGCACGTGAAGAAGCTCCCGACCCTCAAGGGCCATCTCGTCGTCAACCTCTTCTACGAGTCGTCGACGCGGACGTCCTCGAGCTTCGAGCTCGCGGCGAAGCGGCTCTCGGCCGACACGCTCACGGTGAAGTCCGCCGGCTCGTCGGTGGACAAGGGCGAGTCGCTGAAGGACACGGCGCTCACGCTCGGCGCCTACGACCCGGATGTGATCGTGATCCGCCACCCGCAGATCGGCGCGCCGCAGCTCGTGGCGCGCGTGACCGACGCGCACGTCGTCAACGCCGGCGACGGCAAGCACCAGCATCCGACGCAGGCGCTGCTCGACCTCTACACGCTCCAGGAGGAGCTCGGCCGGCTCGAGGGCCTGCACGTCGCGATCGTCGGCGACGTCCTCCACTCGCGTGTCGCGCGCTCGCTGCTGCAGGCGTTCGCGCTCGTCGGGATCCGGACGACGCTCGTCGGCCCGCCGGCGCTCCTGCCGCGCGAGCTGCCGACCGAGGCGACGACCGACATCGGCGCGATCGCGGACGCCGACGTCGTCTACGTCCTCCGCATGCAGAACGAGCGGATGCAGCCCGGCGCGAACTACGTCCCGAGCCTGCGCGAGTACTCGGCGCGGTGGGGTATCACGCCCGAGCGGCTCCGGCCGGGGCAGCGGGTGATGCACCCCGGGCCGATGAACCGGGGCGTAGAGATCGACCCGCGCGTGGCCGACTCGCCGCAGTCGCTCGTGACGAACGAGGTGCGCTCGGGACTCGTTGTCCGCATGGCGGTCCTCTACGACGTCCTCACCGGCGGGCCTGTCGGCGTCAGGGCGCTCGCGGCCGCGGAGGTGGCGTGATGGCCGACATGCTCTGGCAGCGGGAGCTTCCGGGCGCGAGCCTCGTCGTACGCGGCGCGCGCGTCGTCGATCCCGCGGAGGGAATCGACGCGCGGCTCGAGGTCCGGATCGACGACGGGACGATCGTCGCCGTCGCCGAGCGGGTCGACGCGAACGAGCACCGGGTGGTCGAGGCGGACGGACTCGTCCTCGCGCCCGCCTTCGTCGACCCGCACGTCCACCTGCGCACGCCGGGCCGCGAGGACGAGGAGACCATCGCGAGCGGGACGGCGGCGGCGGCCGCCGGCGGCTACTGCGCGATTCTCGCGATGCCGAACACCGAGCCGGTCGTCGACACCGCGGCCACGCTCGGCTCGCTCGTCGAGGCGGCGCGGCGCGAGGCCGAGGTGCCGGTCGGCTTCCTCGGAGCGATCACGCGCGGCCAGCAGGGCGAGGAGCTCACCGAGATGGCGGAGCTGACCGACGCGGGCGCGGTCGCCTTCTCCGACGACGGCGTGCCCGTGGCGTCGGCCGGGCTGATGCGGCGGGCGCTCCAGTACGCGACGATCACCGGCCGGCCGCTCGCGCTCCACTGCGAGGAGCCGACGCTCTCGCACGGCGGGCACGTCCACGAGGGCCGCGTCGCCGCCGAGCTCGGCTTCGCCGGCTATCCCTCGGTCGCCGAGTCGGTCGCGGTCGAGCGCGACCTCTCGCTCGCCGGCTACGAGCACGGGCGCGTCCACGTCCTCCATCTCTCCGCGGCCGAGTCGGTCGAGGCACTGCGGCGGGCGCGGGAGGCGGGGGTGGCGGCGACCGGCGAGGCGACGCCCCACCACCTCGTCCTGACCGACGACGCCGTCCGCTCGCTCGACCCGAACGTGAAGATGAATCCGCCGCTCCGCGCGGAGCGCGACCGGCTCGCGCTGC
Organism: Gaiellaceae bacterium; assembly: GCA_035517075.1. Taxonomy (GTDB): domain Bacteria; phylum Actinomycetota; class Thermoleophilia; order Gaiellales; family Gaiellaceae; genus Palsa-739. The sequence goes on from DATIZN010000011.1 coordinate 9,447, forward strand.
TCGAGGCGGTCAAGGACGGCACGATCGAGGCGATCGCGACCGACCATGCGCCGCACGCGGAGCACGAGAAGGACGTCCCGTTCGAGGCGGCGCCGTTCGGCGTCACCGGCCTCGAGACGGCGTTCGCCGCCCTCTACACGCATCTCGTCGAGCCGGGGCTGCTGCCGCTCGCGACGCTGCTCGAGCGGATGTCGGCCGGCCCGGCGCGGATCTTCGGGCTCGAGCGGCCTCGCGTCGCCGCGGGTGCGCGCGCGAACCTCGTCCTGCTCGATCTCGACCGCGAGTGGCGGGTCGGCGAGCAGCCGTTCCGCTCGCGCTCGGGGAACTCCTGGCTGCTCGGCTCGACCCTGCGCGGCGCGGTGCGGATGACGCTCGCCGGCGGCGCGGTGGTCCACGAGTGATCGCGGCTGTCCCAGAGCTCGACGCCGCAGCCGCGGCGTACGCCGAGGAGCTCGCGACGCGGTTGCGGAGGACGCTCTCCGACGCGCTGCTCGGCGTCTGGCTCGTCGGCTCCGGCGGGCGCGGCGACCACGTGCCCGGGCGGAGCGACCTCGACGTCGTCGCGGCGGTCGGCCGTTCGCTGAGCCGCGCCGAGAAGGACGCGGTCGTCGCCTGCTGCCGGCACGACGCGCTCCCCTGCCCCGCCAACGAGTCGCGCGTCCACGAGCTCCTGCAGCGCGCGGCAGAGGAGCTCGCGTGACCGGCTACCTCGCGCTCGCGGACGGGACCGTCTTCCACGGGGAGTCCGTGGGCGTCGACGGCTACGCGCTCGGCGAGGCGGTCTTCACGACCGGCATGGCCGGCTACCAGGAGTCGGTCACCGACCCGAGCTTCGAGGACCAGCTCGTCTGCTTCACCGCGCCGATGGTCGGCAACTACGGCGTCGCGCCCGACCGCGATGAGTCGGCGCGGACGCACGCGCGCGCGGTGCTGATGCGAGAGGCGCGCGGGCCGGACTGGACGGACTGGCTGCGCGAGCATGGCGTCGTCGCGCTCACCGGGATCGACACGCGCAGCCTCGTCCTCCAGCTGCGCCGGGCGGGATCGGCGCCGGGGATCGCCGTTGCGGCCGGCCTGCCGGTCGAGGAGGCGGTCGCGCTCGCCGCCGCACAGCCGCGGATGGAAGGACGCGCGCTCGTCGCCGGCGTCTCGGCGGACGCGCCGTTCGAGTACGCCCGGGAGGGACGGGTGCGCGTCGCCGTGGTCGACTACGGGGTCAAGAACTCGGTGCTGCGCCGGCTCGCGAAGGCGGGGGCGGCGGTCACCGTGTACCCGCACGACGTCGACGCCGGCGAGCTCGCAGGCTACGACGGCGTTCTGCTCTCGCCCGGACCGGGCGATCCCGAGCCGCTCGCCGCGCAGGCGAAGACGGTCGCCGAGCTGCTCGGCCGCACGCGCATCCTCGGCATCTGCCTCGGCCATCAGCTGCTCGCGCTCGCGACCGGCCACGACACGTACAAGCTGCCGTTCGGCCATCGCGGGGCGAACCATCCGGTGCTCGAGCGCGCGAGCGGGTGCGTCCTCGTGACGAGTCAGAACCACGGCTTCGCCGTCCGCCCGAGCGATGCGGCCGAGGCGTCCCACGTCTCGCTCTACGACGGGACGGTCGAGGGCCTCGACCTGCCGGCCGAGCGTGCCCGCTCGCTCCAGTTCCACCCCGAGGCCGGCCCCGGCCCGCACGACGCCTGGCCGCTGCTGGAAGGCTGGGTGAACGAGCTTGCCGCGTAGAGACGACCTCGAGTCGATCTGCATCGTCGGCTCGGGCCCGATCGTGATCGGCCAGGCGGCGGAGTTCGACTACGCGGGCTGCCAGGCGCTGAAGGTCCTGCGCGAGGACGGCTTCCGGACGATCGTCGTCAACTCGAACCCGGCGACGATCATGACCGACCCCGGCTTCGCCGACCGGACGTACCTCGAGCCGCTCGACGTCGACGCGGTGGCCGAGGTGCTGCGCCTCGAGCGGCCCGACGCGCTGCTGCCGACGATGGGCGGCCAGACGGCGCTCAACCTCGCACGCGAGCTCGCGACCGCGGGCGTGCTCGACGAGCTGGGCATCGAGCTGATCGGCGCCCGGCTCGACGCGATCGAGCGGGCGGAGGACCGGCTGAAGTTCAAGGAAGCGGTGGAATCCTGCGGCCTGCGCGTTCCGCGCTCGACGGTCGTCACCTCGCTCGACGAGCTCGAGGGCCTGCAGACGCCCGCGGTCGTACGGCCCGCATTCACGCTCGGCGGCCACGGGGGCGGCTTCGCGAACACGGCGGAGGAGCTCGCTCGCCAGGTCGAGCGCGGCCTGCGCGAGAGTCCAATCGGCCAGGTCCTCGTCGAGGAGTCGGTGCGGGGCTGGGACGAGTTCGAGCTCGAGGTCGTCCGCGACCGGCGCGACAACGTCGTGATCGTCTGCTCGATCGAGAACCTCGACCCGATGGGCGTCCACACCGGCGACTCGGTGACCGTCGCGCCGCAGATGACGCTCTCGGACGGCGCGTACCAGGAGCTGCGCGACGCCGCGGCGGCGGTCATCCGCGCGGTCGGCGTCGACACGGGAGGCTCGAACATCCAGTTCGCGCGCAGCCGGGAGACCGGTGACGTGCGCGTGATCGAGATGAATCCGCGCGTCTCCCGCTCGTCCGCGCTCGCCTCGAAGGCGACCGGCTACCCGATCGCGAAGGTCGCCGCGAAGCTCGCGGTCGGCTACACGCTCGACGAGATCCCGAACGACCTGACCGGGACGACACCGGCGAGCTTCGAGCCGACGCTCGACTACGTCGTCGTAAAGTTCCCGCGTTTCGCCTTCGAGAAGTTCCCCGGCGCCGATCGCACCCTCGGGACGCAGATGAAGTCGGTGGGCGAGACGATGGGCATCGGCCGGACGTTCGCCGAGGCGTTCCTCAAGGCGTTCCGCTCCCGCGAGCTCGACGCGGGCGCCGCGACGCCCTGGCAGACGCTCGCCGACGTGCCCGGCGACGTCCACCCGTTCTTCGGGCGCGAGCTGGCGCGGATCGCGGAGGCGCTCGGCGCGGTCGGCGATCTCGACTCGCTCGTCGCTGGAGACTGGCTGCGCCTGAAGCGCGCCGGCCTCTCCGACGCCCAGATCGCGGAGGCGGCCGGCGTGCCGGAGGCGACGGTCCGGCAGCGGCGCCGCGACTGCGGCGTCCGTCCCGCGTACCGGCGCGTCGACTCCTGCGCCGGCGAGGTCGAGGCGGCCTCGAACTACTGCTACTCGACGTGGGGCGAGGCCGACGAGGCTCCGCCCTCCGGCGCCCGCCCGCGCGTCGTCATCCTCGGCTCGGGCCCGAACCGGATCGGACAGGGGATCGAGTTCGACTACTGCTGCGTCCACGCCGTCACCACGTACCGCGAGCTCGGCTACGAGGCGGTGATGGTCAACTGCAACCCCGAGACGGTCTCGACCGACTACGACACGAGCGACCGGCTGTACTTCGAGCCGCTCGACGCCGAGTCGGTACTCGCGATCTGCGAGCGCGAGCGGCCGGACGGCGTCGTGATCCAGTTCGGCGGCCAGACGCCGCTCAAGCTCGCACGCGCGATCGAGGACGCGGGCTGGCGGATCCTCGGGACGCCGTTCGACGCAGTCGATCTCGCCGAGGATCGCGAGCGCTTCGCCGGCCTCCTGCGCGCGCACGGGCTGCGCTCGCCGGAGTGGGGGATCGCATCGTCCGAGGGCGAGGCGGTTGCGATCGCCGAGGAGATCGGCTACCCGGTGCTCGTCCGGCCTTCGTACGTCCTCGGTGGCCGCGCGATGCGCGTCTGCTACTCGGCCGACGAGGTGAGCGAGATGCCTGCCTTCGACCGCGTCCTCGTCGACCGTTTCGTCGAGCACGCGGTCGAGGTCGACGTCGACGCGCTCTGCGACGGCGTCGACACGTACGTCGCGGCGGTCATGCAGCACGTCGAGGAGGCGGGCGTCCACTCCGGCGACTCCGCCTGCGTCCTTCCCGCGCCGAGCCTCTCGTTCGCGGAGGCGCAGGAGATCTCGCGCGTCGTCAAGCTCCTCGGCCGCGCCCTCGGCGTCGTCGGGCTGCTCAACGTCCAGCTCGCGGTGACGGGCGACGGCTCGATCTACGTGCTCGAGGCGAACCCGCGCGCCTCGCGGACGGTGCCGTTCGTGAGCAAGGCGACCGGCGTCGAGCTCGTCCGCGCAGCCTGCCGCCTCGCGCTCGGCGAGCGGCTCGGCGAGCTCGCGCTGCCGCCGGAGCGGCCGCCGCGGCAGTGGAGCGTCAAGGCGGCGGTGCTCCCGTTCGCGCGCTTCCCCGGCAGCGACCCCGTGCTCGGCCCCGAGATGCGCTCGACCGGAGAGGTGATGGCGAGCGCCGGCGACCTCTCGACCGCGCTCGACAAGGCCGAGCGGGCCGCCGGGCGCCGGCTGCCGCGGACGGGCTCCGTGTTCATCTCCATCCGCGAGCCCGACCACCAGCAGGCGGTGCCGATCGCCGCGACCCTCGTCGGCCTCGGCTTCGAGCTCTATGCGACCGAGGGGACGGCCGCAACGCTCGCCGCGGCGGGAATCGCGGTCGAGCCGGTGCGCAAGCTGAGCGAGTCGACGGACGGCGAGCCGACCGTGATCGACCTGATCCGGCGCGGCCGCTGCGACCTCGTCGTCAACATCCCCGACGGTCGCAACGCGCGCTCCGACGGCTACGCGATCCGCGAAGCCGCGCTCGCGCGCCGGGTGCCCTGCATCACGACGCTCTCGGGCGCCGCGGCGGCCGTGCACGCGATCGCGAACGCGCGCGCCGAGCAGGCGCTCTCCCTGCAGGAACGGATCGATGTCGAGCGTGCCGCAGCCCAGCCGGCGTAGCAGGAGCAGGGTCGCCGGCTCGGAGCGCGTGGGGCCGTACACGCTGCTGCGGCTCGAGCGAGGCGCGCTCGATCCCGGCGTGCCCGGCCAGTTCTTCATGCTCGAGGCGCCGGGGCGCTTGCTGCCGCGGCCGTTCTCGCTCTGCCTCGCGCCGCCCGGCGAGCTCGCGTTCCTCGTCGATCCGATCGGGCCGGGAACCGAAGCCCTCTGCGCCCTCGAGCGCGGCGACGACATCGCGGTGCTCGGCCCGCTCGGGAGCGGCTACCGGCTCGACGTCGAGCGGCCGCTGCTCGTCGCCGGCGGGATCGGGATCGCGCCGCTCCCGTACCTGCGCGAGCGGCTGGGCGGCGGCACGCCGGTTCTCCTGGGCTTCCGCAGCGCGGCGCATGCCGAGGCGGCCGAGCTCCTGCCCGGCGCGCAGGTCGCCATCGGCCCCGAGCTCGTGACCGACCTCGTTCCCGACGGCTACGACGTCCTCGCCTGCGGGCCCGAGCCGATGCTGCACGTCGTCGCCGAGCGCTGGCCCGACTCGCAGCTCGCGTGGGAGGCGCCGATGGCGTGCGGGTACGGCGCCTGCTACGGCTGCGTCGTCGAGATCGACGGCGCTCTGAAGCGCCTCTGCCTCGAAGGGCCCGTGCTCGACGCGGCGCGCGTGCGCAAGTTGCAATTTGCAACTAGCCGGGGCGGGGTGGCGGCATGAGGCTGCTGAACGCGAGCGGCTGCCTCGATGCGCTGGCGGCGCCGGAGGTGGCACGGGAGCTCGACGGCTTCGTCACGAAGACGGTGACGCCGCTGCCGCGCGAGGGGAGCGCGCCGCCGCGGATCGCGGAGACCGCGCACGGCATGCTCAACTCGATCGGTCTCGCGAATCCGGGCCGCGAGCGATTCCTCGCCGACCACCTGCCGCGGCTGCGCGAGCTCGGCGTCCCGCTCTGGGTCTCGGTCGGCGGGTTCTGCGCCGAGGACTATGCGGAGACGTGCGCCGCGCTCGGCGACGTGGAGGCGGTCGAGCTCAACCTTTCCTGCCCGAACGTCGACGAGGCGGCCGACTCGGCCGCGGAGATCGTCGCCGCCTGTCGCGCGGCGACGCGCCTGCCGCTGTACGCGAAGCTCTCCGCTGCCCACCCGGACGTCGCCGAGGTCGCGCGAGCCGTCGCCGCCGCAGGAGCGGACGGCCTCTCGCTGATCAACACGTTGCGCGGGCTCGCGCTCGACCGGGGCCTCCGTCCGGTGCTCGCGCGCGGCAGCGGTGGGCTCTCGGGCCCCTCGCTCAAGCCGGTCGCGCTCCACGCCGTCGCGGCCTGCCACGCCGCCACCGGGCTGCCGATCATCGGCATGGGCGGGATCACGACGGGCCGCGACGCGCTCGAGTTCCTCGCCTGTGGTGCGCGCGACGTCGCGCTCGGAACGGTTCTCTTCTCCGATCCGTCCGCGCCCGGCCGCGTGCGCGCCGAGCTCGACGCAGCGTGCGCGGAGGCAGGCGTTGTCTCGTCGGACGACGCGACCGGGATTGCAAAAAGCCCGGAAAACTCGCGAAAAGTCCCCGCTTGAAGCTCGCGGGCACCTTGGTAAGATCGGCGCCTCGTGTCTCCCGCCAAGACGCAGGCGCACGCTCCGCTGCGCTCCCTCGACCAACGCATGGACGCGCTGAAGCGCGCCAACGACGTGCGCGTGAAGCGCGCCAAGCTCAAGAAGGACCTCAAGGACGGCCGGGTCCGGATCGAGCAGATCCTCGGCAACCCGCCCGAGTACGTCTCGACGGCGAAGGTGATCGACATCCTCATGGCGGTGCCGAAGTTCGGCCGCGTGAAGGCGGCCCGCTTCCTCAACACGTGCCGGATCAGCCAGTCGAAGACGGTAGGCGGCCTCTCCGACCGCCAGCGCACGGAGCTGATTGGCCTCTTCAAGCGGTAGCCCGACCCTGCCGGTCATCGTCATCACCGGCCAGTCAGGGGCCGGCAAGGGGACGCTGATCAAGCGGTTGCTCGAGCAGTTCCCGCAGCTCGAGCTCGCGGTCTCGGCCACCACGAGGGCGCAGCGCCCGGGCGAGGAGGACGGCGTCCACTACTACTTCATCTCGGCGGAGGAGTTCGACCGCCGCCTCGCCGCCGGCGAGTTTCTCGAGTACCACGAGTTCTCCTGGGGCCAGCGGTCGGGGACGCTCGTCTCCGAGATCGAGCGGGTCGCCCGCGACGGGAAGGTCTGCGTCCTCGAGCTCGAGACGGAGGGCGCGCTCACCGTCGGCGACAGGGTGCCGGAGGCGGTGACGATCTTCGTCACCGCGCCCCTGCCCGAGCTGCAGCGTCGGCTGTGGGAGCGGGCGACCGAGAGCGCAGGCGAGATCGGCGAGCGGCTCGAGGTGGCGCGGGAGCAACTCGCCGTCGCCGACCGCTTCGATCACGTGATCGAGAACCGCGACCTCGACGCGGCGTCGGCGGAGCTCGCGGGCATCGTCGGCGGCCTGCTCGCCCCGGCAGCTACCATGCCGCGGCGATGATCCATCCCCGTGTCGACGAACTCCTCGGCCATGTCGATTCCCGGTACGCCCTCGTGATCGTGGCGGCGAAGCGCGCGCGGCAGATCAACAACTACCACCACCAGCTCGGCGAGGGCACGTTCGGCGACAACCTGCCGCCGCTCGTCGAGAGCCGGTCGAAGAACTATCTGACCATGTCCCTCGAAGAGGTCTCCGAGGGCATGCTCGAGTACGAATACACCTCGTAAGCGCGAATAGCGGGCATCATGTGGAGATGGCCCGCGTCCTCCTCGGAGTGACGGGAGGGATCGCCGCCTACAAGGCGTGCGAGCTGTGCCGCCTCCTCGTCAAGGACGGCCACGACGTGGTCCCGCTCCTCACGCCGGGCGCCGAGCTCTTCGTCGGCCCAGACACCTTCCGCGCGCTCGCACGCCGGCCGCCCGGGGACGACGTCTATCTCCACCTGACGCGCGCCGATCTGCTCGTCGTCGCGCCCTGCACGGCGAACACGCTCGCGAAGCTCGCGCACGGGCTCGCCGACAACGTCCTCACCGAAGCGGCGCTCGCGCACCGGGGCCCCGTGCTCGTCGCGCCGGCGATGAACCCGCGCATGTGGTCGCACCCGGCGACGCGCGCCAACGCCGAGGCGCTCCGTGCGCGCGGGGTCGCGTTCGTCGGCCCTGACGAAGGGGAGACGGCCGAGGGCGAGCTCGGCGTGGGGCGGATGGCGGAGCCGGAGGACGTCCTCGCCGCCGCGCTCGACGTGCTCTACGGCCGCAGCCGGCTGCGCGGCCGGCGCGTTCTCGTCTCCGCCGGCGGGACGCGGGAGCCGCTCGACGCCGTCCGCTACGTCGGCAACCGCTCGTCGGGACGGATGGGAGTCGCGCTCGCGGAGGAGGCGCGGCGGCGCGGCGCCCGCGTCACGCTCCTGGCCGCGAACCTCGCAGTCGCGGCGCCCGCCGGTGTTGACGTGGTCGAGACGCCGACCGCCGCCGACCTCGAGCGGGAAGCGCTCGCGCGCGCCGCCGAGGCCGACGTCGTCGTGATGGCCGCTGCGGTCGCGGACTACCGTCCCCTCTCCGCGCCCGCCGCCAAGCGGCCGAAGGAGTCGGCCGCGTGGACGCTCGAGCTCGAGCCGACCGCCGATGTCCTGACCCGCCTCGGCGCGGGCCGCCGGGAGGGGCAGCTCCTCGTCGGCTTCGCCGCCGAGCACGGCGAAGGCGGGCTCGAGCGGGCGCGGGAGAAGCTCGCGCACAAGGGCGCCGACCTCTTCGTCTACAACGACGTGTCGCGGGGGGACATCGGCTTCGACGCGATCGACAACGAAGTGACGCTCGTCACCGCCGGGGAGCAGCGCGCGGTCGCGAAGGCGCTGAAGGAGGAGATCGCGGCAGCGATCCTCGACGAGGTCGAGCAACTCATCGCTCGGGCAGATGGCTGAGCGGGCGGTCGCGCCGGATCCCGCCGAGCTCGTCGCCGACATCGCCGGGAACCTCGGGCGCGTCGTCCGGGCGCCGGAGGAGACGCTGCGGCTCGTCGTCCTCTGCCTCGTGGCGGAGGGACACGCGATCGTGGAGGACTTTCCCGGCGTCGGCAAGACGATGCTCGCGAAGGCGCTCGCGCGCTCCGTCGACTGCCGCTTCTCGCGGCTCCAGTTCACGCCCGACCTCCTCCCGTCGGACGTCACCGGCGTCAACGTCTTCAACCAGCAGCGCAACGAGTTCGAGTTCCGGCCGGGCCCGGTCTTCGCGAACCTCCTCCTCGTCGACGAGGTCAACCGTGCGTCGCCGAAGACGCAGGCTGCGCTGCTCGAGTGCATGGAGGAGCGGCAGGTGACGGTCGACGGCGTCACATACCCGCTCGAGCCGCCGTTCATGGTGATCGCGACGCAGAACCCGATCGAGTACGAGGGCACGTATCCGCTGCCCGAGGCGCAGCTCGACCGCTTCACGATGCGGTTCTCGCTCGGCTACCCGCCGCCGGCGGAGGAGGCGCGGATGCTCGACGAGCAGACGACGGAGCGACCTCTCGACTCGCTCGCGCCGGTGGCCGGAGCCGCCGACGTGCACCGGCTCGCGGCCGCCGCCCGAGGCGTGTTCGTCGAGGACAGCCTCGGACGGTACGTCGTCACGCTGCTCCGCCAGACGCGCGTGGACTCGCGGCTCTACCTCGGCGCGAGCCCGCGCGCGGGGATCGCGCTGCTTCGCGTCGCCAAGGCGCGCGCCCTCGCCGAAGGCCGCGACTTCCTCGTCCCCGACGACGTAAAGGCCGTCGCCGCGCCCGTGCTCGGGCACCGCCTGATCCTCGCGCCGGAGGCACGCTCGACCGGGCTCACAGCTGCCGAGATCGTCGAGGAGGCGCTGGCGCGGACGCCCGCTCCCGTATGACCCGGCGCGGGACGACCTCCCGCGGCTGGGCGACGCTGGCCCTCGGTGCGCTGTGCCTCGTCGTCGCCGTCGTCTTCGGCTCACACGCGCTCTACCCGCTCGGCTTCGGCCTCGTTCTCGTCGTCCTCATGGCACGCGCCTGGCTGGGGCTCGCTCTCCGCCGCCCGCACGTGCGGCGGCGGCGCCCCGTCCAGGACCTGACCGAGGGCGACGACGCCCATGTCGAGCTGCTCGTCGACTCCGGCTCCGTCGTCCCGCTGCCGGCTGCGCTCGCCGAGGAGCTGCCGGGCAACCTGGGCACGCGGACGGTCGAGCTTCGTCGCGCCGGCGCAGGGAGCTACTGGGCCGAGTACGTGCTCCACGGCGTTCCCCGGGGGCGGCACGCGTTCGCCCCCGTGCGGATCTCGGTCGCCGACCCGTTCGGGCTCGCCGAGGGCAGCGCGACGCTGCGGGAGGAGGACGCGCTCGTCGTCTACCCGCGGCTCACCGATCTCGGGCGGCTCTTCTTCGACGGCGGCGGCGTGGCCGGCGACGGCCGCAGGCTCCTGCTTCGCCGTCCCGCGGGCTTCGAGCTGCACAGCGTCCGCGAGCACCAGCAGGGCGAGTCGCTGCGGCGGGTCCACTGGCCCTCGACCGCGCACCGCGGCGCGCTCATGGTGAAGGAGCTCCACGATGCGCCCCGCGACGAGCTCGTCGTCGTGCTCGACGGCGACTCCTCCGGACCTGCGGGCGCGCTGCCGGACCCCGCCTTCGACGCCGCCGTTCGCGCGGCCGGCTCGATCGTGCTCGCGCAGGCGCGCCGCGGCCGCCGCTGCGTCCTCGCGCTCAACAGCCGCCGGCGCGAGACGCAGGCGGTGATGTCGGAGGGGCCGGAGTGGCACCGCTGCCTCGAGCTGCTCGCGGCGGCCGAGCCCGACGCACGCCTCCCGGTCACCGCCCTGCTCGCCGCCGGGGCAGGGGCGGCCGGCCGCGCGCTGCAGCTCGTCGTGGTGACGATGCGGATCACGCCGGAGCTGGCCCACCGGCTCATCGAACGGATGCTCTCGCGGCGGCCGTCGGCGCTCGTCCACGTCGATGCCGCGAGCTTCGCGGGGCGCGCCCCCAGCCGCGAGCCCGGACTACTCCGACTGGCAGCGGCCGGCGTTCCGGTTGCAGTCGTGCGGCAGGGAGACGACCTCGCCGAGGTGCTCGCGGGCCGTCCGGCGGTGGAGGCGGCCCGTGCGTAGCGCCGTCCGGACGTGCGCCGCCGCCACGCCGGGCGCCGCCGTGATCGCCTTCGCCTGGCTGCGCCTCGAGCGGCCGGAGAGCGGGCTGTGGCGGGGTGCGGCGCTTGCCGGTCTCGCGGTGGCCGTGGGCCTCGTCCCGCGCGCGTGGTGGCGCGCCGCCGCTGGCGCTTCGGCCACGGTCTTCGCCGTCTGGGTCGCGTTCGGCGTCTCGCTCCTGCCGCCGAGCCCGCTCGACCCAGGCGCGGGATTCGGCCTCGGCGCTCCGTTCCATGCCGCGTGGGAGCGGTTCGTGAACGGCTTTCTCGCCTTCTACTCGGTCCCGCTGCCGTTCGACGCCGGGCTCCACGCCGGGATGGAAAGCGTCGTGCTCGGAGCGGTCTTCGCATTCGTCCTCCTGCTCGTGGTCCTCGCAGCCGCGCGCCGGACGCTCGCCGCGGCCGTCGTGCTCGTGGTGGGCGCGGGCTGGCCTGCGACGCTGTTCGACCCGGCCCGCGGCGTCGTGGTCGGAACGGCCATCCTCGTCGCCGGGCTCGCGCTCCTGGCCGGGCTCGGCGCCCGGCGCGTCCCGCTGCTCGCGGCTCCCGCCTCGGTTGCGGTGGCGCTCGTAGCCCTGGGGATCGGCTCGGCGACGGCGGCGGGCCGCGCCCTCGTTCACTGGGAGTCGTGGGATCCGGCCGGCGCGCCGGCGACCCCGGTCGACCTGTCCTTCGTCTGGGACGCGCAGTACCTCGGCCTCGACTGGCCCAAGAAGCAGACCGTCGTGCTCGAGGTGCGGACGCGGCGGCGGCCGCGCTATCTGCGCGTGGCGGTCCTCGACGACTTCTCCGAGGACGCGTGGAGGCTCGGCGCGGCCCGGCCCGCCGACGCGCTCGAGCCGCCGGCGGCGGTCCGGCCGCGGAACGAGACGCCGGAGCACGTCACCGTCGAGGCGCTGGCGGGAACGAGGCTCGCCGGCGGCAGCATCCCGATCCGCTTCACGGCCGGCACCGCGCTCCTCGACGCACCCGCGAGCGGCTTCGCGCTCGTGCCCTTCGGCCTGACGCCCGGCTTCCGCTACACGGCCTGGAGCTGGACGCCGCAGGTCTCGGCTGCCGAGCTTCGGTCGTCCCCGCCGGACTACCCCGCGGAGCTCGTCACCGGCGGGATGCTCGGGGTCGGCGACGGGCTGAGCGCGCCCGGGTTCGGCGCACCGGAGCGGGCGGCCCGGCTCGAACGGCTCTTCGCGCGGAACCGGGCGCTCGACCCGTACCGGCCGCTCGCTCGTCTCGCCGAGCAGGTGGGCGGACGCGCGGGGACCCCGTACGGCGCCGTCGTCGACCTCGAGCGCTGGTTCCGCGTCACGGGCGGCTTCGGCTACTCCGACCACCCGCCGGTGATCGACCCGCCGCTGGTCGGGTTCGTGACCCGGACGCGCGCCGGCTACTGCCAGTACTTCGCAGGCGCGATGGCACTGATGCTGCGCTACCTCGGAGTTCCCGCACGCGTAGCGGTGGGCTTCTCGGGCGGGACGTACGACGCGAAGAACGGCGTCTGGGACGTCACCGACCACGACGCTCACGCCTGGGTCGAGGCGTGGTTCAGGGGCTACGGCTGGCTGCCGTTCGATCCCACGCCGGCCGTGCCAGGCTCGGCGCTCGCCCAGAGCCTGCCCGTCTCGTCCGCATCGCCAGCGACCCCGGGGGTCTCCGGACGGCTGCCGCGCGGTGGGACCGCCACGCCGCGCACGGGGAAGACGACGCGCAACGCCGCCCCCGCGCTCGGGCGCCACGGCCTCGGCCGGGCGGCCGCCGGCGGGGGAGGGCCGGAGCCGGCGCCTGGCGTGGGGGCGCCGCTCGTTCTCGTGATCCTGCTCGCCGTCGTGGGGGCGATCGTGGGAGGCATCGCCGCGACGAAGCTCGCCGTGAAGCTCCCGGGGCGCCGTGCGGGCGATCCGCGGCGGGTGGCGGCCGCGTGCCGCGAGGAGCTCGTGGCCTTCCTGGTCGACCAGCAGCTCGACGCGGCCGGCGGCGCGACGTTGCAGGAGCTCGGTCAGGTCGCGCGGCGGCATCTTGCGATCGAGCCGGAGGCGTTCGTCGCGGCGGCCACCGTCGCCCGCTTCGCGCCGGCCGAGCGCGCGGGGCCGGCCGCTCGCGAGGCGAGACGCGAGCTCCGCGCCCTGCTCGCCGACGCGCGCCGCTCGCTTAGCCGGCGCGAGCGCTTCCTCGGCCTGCTCTCCCTGCGCTCGCTCCTCGGCGCACGCGCAACGGTTGACGCGTCCGCTTCACTGGAAGGAGCGGGGTCATGAGCGAGAGCACCTACACCCTCTTCCAGCTCGGCCGGCGGCACCTCCGCGACGGGATGGCCGCGCAGGCCACCGTCCCGCTCGAGAAGGCGAAGCGGCGCGAGCCGGACAAGGCCTCGATCCGCGAGGCCCTCGGCATCGCGTACTTCCGGCTCCGGCGCTGGAGCGAGGCGGAGGCGGAGTTCCGGAAGCTGCTCGATATCTCGCCGGTCAACGACTACGCGCACTACGCGCTCGGCCGCTGCCTCGAGAAGCAGGGTCGCGACGCCGAGGCGAACGGCCACTACAAGCTTGCGAGCTCCCTCCGGCCGGCCTCGGAGCAGTACCGCGCCCGCATTCTCGATCTCGAATAGCGTCCGTCGCGTGAGGGCGGTCGTGCAGCGCGTCTCGCGGGCGAAGGCGACGCCCGGCGGGTCGATCGGGCTCGGTCTCTGCATCCTGCTCGGCGTCGCGCGCGGCGACGGGGAAGCGGAGGGCGCGCGGCTCGCGGGCAAGATCGCGCGGCTGCGGATCTTCCCCGACGATGCCGGCCGCTTCGACCGTTCGCTCCTCGACACCGGCGGAGCGGCGCTCGTGGTCTCCCAGTTCACGCTCCTCGCCGACACGGCGAAGGGCAACCGTCCGACGCTCCTCGAGGCGGCGCCGCCGGAGCAGGCGGAGCCGCTGTACGAGCACTTCTGCGCCGAGCTTCGCGCGCTCGGGGCTCAGGTCGAGACCGGAGTCTTCGGGGCTCGGATGGAGGTCGAGCTCGTGAACGACGGTCCGGTCACGATCGTGCTCGACTGACGCTGCTACACTCCTGTCACCACATTTCACCGCTTCGGAGAAATGGGCCTGCGGGCCCATTTTTTGTGACGGAGACAAGAGATGCCGACGACGTACGAGAGAGAACGCGAGCTGCAGAGCGAGATCGTCCCGCGGGTCGAGCGCGACCTGCCGGGCGTCGACGTGCTCGCGGTCGAGCTGCAGAGCCCCGACCACTTCACCGTCTACGTCGACCATCCGGCGGGCGTCGACCACGCGCTCTGCGAGCGCGTCACGAACGTCCTCCGCGACTACCTCCGCGAGTACGCGGTCGACGTTTCCTCGCCGGGCACGAAGCGCCCGCTGCGCAAGCCCGAGCACTTCGAGCGGGCCGTCGGGCGACGGGTGCAGGTGCGCACGCGCGACCGTCGCCTGCGCGGCGAGGTCGTCGCCGCCGGCGCGAGCCACGTGCAGGTCGACGAGACCGAGATTCCGTACGACGACATCGTCAGGGCCAACCTGATCGACGAAGGGGCGTGACATGAGCCAGGAGATCATCGAGGCGGTTCGCGAGATCGAGCGCGACAAGGGCATCGAGGAGGGCGCGCTCGTCGCCGCGCTCGAAGACGCCCTGCTCGCCGCCTACAAGAAGACCCCCGGCGCGTCGCGGCACGCGACGGTCGAGATGCACGACGACGGCGAGTTCCGCGTCTTCTCGGTCGAGCTGCCGGGCGACATCGAGACGCGCCTGCTCGAGGAGGCCCGCGAGCGCAAGCTCGAGGAGCTCGAGCGGCTCGAGGAGGAGACCGGCGAGCGCCAGCACACGCTCATCTCCGACGACGACCTCGACATCGACTGGTCGGACGTTCCCGAGCAGGACATCAAGCGCGAGGACGTGACGCCCGAGGGCTTCGGCCGCATCGCCGCGCAGACCGCGAAGCAGGTCATCCTGCAGCGGATCCGCGAGGAGGAGCGGCGGATGATGTACGACGAGTACATCGACCGCGTGAGCGAGGTCGTCACGGGCATCGTCCAGCAGGCCGGCGACCGCAACAACGTCCTCGTCGACCTCGGCAAGGTCGAGGCGCTGCTGCCGCGCTCCGAGCAGGTCGACGGCGAGCGCTACGAGCAGGGCTCGCGGATCAAGGCCGTCATCACCGAGGTGCGCTCGGGGACGAAGGGCCCGCAGGTGATCCTCTCCCGCCGCGATCCGGAGCTGATCAAGACGCTGTTCGAGCTCGAGGTGCCGGAGATCGCGGACGGGCTGGTCGAGATCCGCGGCGTCGCCCGCGAGCCCGGCTACCGCTCGAAGATCGCGGTCGAGTCGCACGCGCAGGGCGTCGACCCGGTCGGCGCGTGCGTCGGCCCGCGCGGCTCCCGCGTCCGCATGGTCGTGTCGGAGCTCCGCGGCGAGAAGATCGACATCATCCCGTGGAACCCGGAGCCGGCGCGCTTCGTCGCGAAGGCGCTGTCGCCGGCGCGGGTGCGCGAGGTCTATCTCGACGACGAGGCGCGCGAGGCGACCGTCGTCGTCCCCGACGACCAGCTCGCGCTCGCGATCGGCAAGGAAGGCATGAACGCCCGACTCGCAGCGCGGCTGACCGGCTGGAAGATCGACATCCAGTCGGACACCGAGTTCGCCCAGGCCGAGGCGGAGGCGGCGTTCGGCGGCGGCGAAAGCGAGGGCGGGGAGGACTTCTCCGGCCGCTGCGCCGCGATCCTCGCCAACGGCAAGCGCTGCCCGAACGCGGCGCTGTCGGGCTCCCGCTTCTGCGGCGTCCCGGCGCACCAGGCGCTCGAGGGCACCGGCACCGACTACGTCGCCGGGCCGCCGGATGTCGCGAGCGCCGCCGGCGAAGACGAGGAGCCGGAGCCGACCGAGACGGATCCCGAGGAGCCGTCCGTGGCTCCTGAGGCCGAGAGGGCCGAGCCGGAGGAAGTCCCCGCCGGCATCCCGGTCGAGCCGGCGGAGGAGGGGGAGTAGACACGCCCACGCGGCAGTGCGCCGGTTGCGGCCGGCGCGCGCCGCAGGGCGAGCTGCTCCGGTTCGCCGCCTGCGACGGCGAGCTCGTTCACGGGCGGAAGGCGCCGGGCCGGGGCGCGTATACGTGCCGGCGTCTCGAGTGCTTCGAGCGCGCGGTCGTGCGGCACGGGTTCGCGCGCGTCCTGCGGCAGCCGCTGCAAATCGATCCGGCGCTGCGGCGTCTTTACACTGAAGGGGAGAATGGCGAACGGAGGCAATAGACCGAACAGGCCGTTGCGGCCACGCGGCGGCGGCCAGGGCGGCCGCAGGCGCCGCGTGGTGATCGACAACCAGGCCGCGCGCCCGACCCGCGACCAGCGGCAGGCGCGCCAGGACGGGCAGCGCCGCGAGCAGCGGCCGCAGCCTGTCGCGCCGCCCACCGGCCCGGTCTCCGTCGAGTCGGGGATCAGCGTCCGCGACCTCTCGCAGGCGCTCGGCGTGCCGATGCCGAAGATCATCACGCTCCTGATGGGGCTCGGCCAGGCGCGGACGGCGACGCAGTCGCTCTCCGACGAGGAGGTCGAGCTGATCGCCGCGGAGATCGGGCGCCAGGTGACGATCAAGCACGCCGCCGACGAGGACGAGGAGCCCGAGGCGTTCGACGACCCGGAGGAGGCGCTCGAGGCGCGGCCGCCGGTCGTGACGATCATGGGCCACGTCGACCACGGCAAGACGACGCTGCTCGACGCGATCCGCAACGCGAAGGTGGTCGAGACCGAGGCGGGCGGGATCACACAGCACATCGGCGCCTACCAGGTCGCGGTCGACGGCCGCCGCGTGACGTTCCTCGACACGCCGGGCCACGAGGCGTTCACCGCGATGCGCGCCCGCGGCGCGAAGGTGACGGACATCGCCGTCCTCGTCGTCGCGGCCGACGACTCGGTGATG
Organism: Gaiellaceae bacterium; assembly: GCA_035517075.1. GTDB lineage: Bacteria > Actinomycetota > Thermoleophilia > Gaiellales > Gaiellaceae > Palsa-739. The sequence continues at coordinate 26,291 of DATIZN010000011.1, forward strand.
CCGCAGACGCTCGAGTCGATTGCGCACGCGCGCGCGGCCGAGGTGCCGATCGTCGTCGCCGTGAACAAGGTCGACCTCCCCGCGGCGAACCCCGATCGTGTCCTCGCCGACCTCGCGGCGCAGGGACTGCAGCCGGAGGAGTGGGGAGGCGACACGCAGGTGGCGCGCGTCTCGGCGAAGCAGGAGACGGGCCTCGACGACCTCCTCGAGCGGATCCTGCTCGTGGCCGACGCCGAGCTCGACCTGCGCGCGAACCCGAAGGCCGAGGCCTCCGGCCCGATCGTCGAGTCGAGGCTCGACATCGGGCGCGGGCCCGTCGCGACGATGCTCGTGCAGCGCGGCACGCTCGCGGTCGGCGACGCGATCGCCGCCGGCGACGCGTGGGGGCGCGTCCGGGCGTTGTTCAACTACAAGGGCGAGAAGCTCAAGGAGGCGAGGCCGGGCGACCCGGTCGAGATCCTCGGCTTCGACAGCCCGCCGCCCGCGGGCGAGCTGGCCCGCGTCGTCGAGAACGAGCGGGTCGCGCGCGACCTGGCGCAGAAGCGGGCGGAGCGCCTCCGGCGCGAGCAGCTCGCGTCCGTGCGCCCTTCCGGCGGCGTCTCGCTCGAGAGCCTCTACGAGGCGATGCAGGCCGGCGAGGTGCAGGATCTCAACCTCGTGCTCAAGGGCGACGTCCAGGGGTCGGTCGAGGCGATCGGCGGGGAGCTGGCGAAGATCCAGCATCCGGAGGTCCGCGTCAACGTGATCCACCAGGGCGTCGGCGGCATCACCGACAACGACGTGATGCTCGCGTCGGCGTCGGGCGGCATGGTGATCGGCTTCAACGTGCGGCCGAACGCCGAGACACGCGGGCTGGCGGAGCGCGAAGGCGTGGAGATCCGGACCTACGACGTGATCTACAAGCTGACCGAGGACATCGAGCAGGCGCTCGTCGGCATGCTCGCCGCCGTCACGACGGAGGAGGCGCTCGGAGAGGCCGAGGTGCGCGAGACGTTCCGGGCGTCGCGCGTGGGGACGATCGCAGGCTGCATGGTCACGAACGGGGTCGTGCGGCGCGGGGCCCAGGTGCGCGTCATCCGCGACGGCACGGTTGTCTACACGACGACGATCGACTCGCTCAAGCGCTTCCAGGACGACGCGCGCGAGGTGGCCGAGGGCTTCGAGTGCGGCATCCATCTCGCGAACTTCGACGACGTGAAGGTCGGAGACGTGCTCGAGGCGTTCGAGACCCGCGAGGTCGAGCGGACGTCGCTCGACGAGCCAGCCGCGTAGCGCGGGCGAGGCGCCGCGTGCCGAGCGGCTGGATCGGGATCCTCACCTGCGAGCTCCACTTCCCGGAGGCGCATTCCCTGAAGGAGAAACGGCAGCAGCTGCGGGCGGCGAAGGCGCAGCTGCAGAACCGGGTCGGCGCCCCCGTCGCCGAGGTCGACCACCACGACGTGTGGCAGCGCGCGCGGATCACCGCGGCGTGCGTGGCTCGCGAGCACCGAGAGGTCGAGCGGCTGCTCGACGAAGCCGAGCGGTGGCTGCGTGCGCAGGCCTGGGAGGTCGCGCTCGCGGAGCGGCTCGTCGTCGATCCCGAGGACTGACCCGCTTCAATAGGGCGCATGAGCGAGCGCATGCGACGCGTCAACGAGTCCGTGCGCCAGGTCCTCGCGGAGACGCTTCCCGAGCTGAAGGACCCGCGGATCGGCCTGGTCACCGTCACCGGCGTCGACACGACGCCCGACCTTCGTCACGCGACGGTCTACGTGAGCGTCCTGGGCTCCGGACGGAAGCGCCGCACGAGCCTGCTGGGCCTCGCGGCCGCGCACGGCGTTCTCCAGGCCCGCCTCGCCCGGCAGCTCAGGCTCAAGCGCACTCCCCAGCTGACCTTCGAGTACGATCCGTCGGTCGAGCGGGGCGTACGGATGAGCCGTCTCATCGACGAGCTGGCGCCAGACGGGGACGATGACCGACACGAGAGCTGATCTCGAGGCGATCGCAGACGCGCTCAGGGGCCACGACCGGTTCCTCGTCGTCACGCACGAGAATCCCGACGGCGACGCGCTCGGCTCGCTCCTCGCCGCGGCGCTCGCGCTCCGGCAGCTCGGCAAGGACGCGGTGATGTATCTCGCGGGGGACATGCCGCTGCCCAAGGAGTACGGCTTCATGCCCCTCGACGACCTCGTCCGCGAGCCGCCGGCCGACGCTGCCGATCGCGTCCTCCTCGCCGTGGACTGCGCGAAGGAGGAGCGGATCGGCGATGCGGGGGCGGTCGAGCGGGCACCGCTCGTCCTCGACGTCGACCACCACCACGACAACACCCGCTTCGGCGACCTCAACCTGATCGTCGCCGACGCCTCCTCGACCGCCGAGGTGCTGCGCGACGTGCTCCGCGAGCTGGACGTCGAGGTGACTCCCGACCTCGCCGAGCCCCTCTACATCGCGCTCGTGACCGACACCGGCCGCTTCCAATACGCGAACACGACCCCGAAGGCGCTCCGCCTCGCGGCAGAGCTCGTCGAGGCCGGCGCCGACATCCACGCGGTCTTCCAGCAGGTGTACGAGTCGGTCGAGTTCGCGAAGCTCAAGCTCCTCGCGCGCGTCCTCGAGCGTGCGGAGGTGCTCGAGGGCGGCCGCATCGTCATCTCCCATCTCCTGCGCGGCGACTTCGCCGCGGTCGGTGCGGCGGAGCCCTACGCGGAGGGCCTGATCGACTCGTTGCGGGCGGTCGAGGGAGCGGAGCTCGCCGTCCTGATCCGCGAGCCGCCGCGCGACGACGGCCCGGTGCACCGCGTGTCGCTGCGGTCGTCGATCGACGAGCTCGACGTCTCCGCCATCGCCCGGCGCTTCGGCGGGGGCGGCCACCGTCAGGCCGCCGGCTTCTCGAGCGACGCTCCGCTCGCGCAGATCGTGGAGGGGATCCGCGCCGGCTTCCTCGAGCAACGTGCCGCCTCGCGCGCTTGAGCCCGCCGGCGTCGCGCTCGTCGACAAGCCGAGCGGGCCGTCCTCCTTCGCCGTCGTCGCGCACATCCGCCGCATGACCGGGGCGCGGACCGGGCACGCCGGCACGCTCGACCCGTTCGCGAGCGGCTTGCTCCTGCTGTTGTCCGGAAGGGCAACTAGACTGGCCCCATGGCTCGTTGGGCTCGACAAGCGCTACCTCACCGAGATCGACCTGACCGCTCGCACGTCGACCGGCGACCCCGAGGGAGAGGTCACGGCCCGCTCGGCGGCGCCGTCCGAGCCCGCGCTCGCGGAGCGGCTCGAGCGCCTCCGGGGCGACGTAGAGCTGCCGATCCCCGCCGCGTCCGCGGTCAAGATCGGCGGTGAGCGGGCCTACCGGCTGGCGCGGCGCGGCATCGAGGTGGAGATGCCGGTGCGGCGCTCGACCGTGCGGTCGCTCGACCTCATCGCGTATACGGGCGAGCGGGTGACGCTCGATCTGCTCGTCAGCTCGGGGACGTACGTCCGCGCGATCGCCGAGGCGCTCGGCGGGCACTGCGTCGCGCTGCGGCGAACGGAGGTCGGGCCGTTCTCGGTCGCCGACGCCGTCTCGCCGGAGGCGTTCGCGCCCGAGCGGCTCCTGTCGGCGGAGGCCGTGCTCGAACGCCTGGAGGCGAGGGGCGTGCCGAGGCCGTGAACGTCGCCCGGGACGTCTCGGAGCTCGACCCGGCACGCCGCGCAGCCGCGATCGGGACGTTCGACGGAGTGCACCGCGGGCATCTGCGGGTGATCGAGGCGGTCCGCGACACGCAGCTCCGGACGGCGATCGTCACCTTCGACCCGCACCCGCGCGGGGTGCTCGGCGACCCCGTGGAGCTCCTCACGACGCTCGAACGCCGGCTCGAGCTGCTCGAGGCGGCGGGCGTCGACGACGTGCTCGTGCTGCGCTTCGACGCTGCGCTCGCGGCGCTCCCGGCGGAGGAGTTCGCCCGGCGCGTGCTCCGCGGGAGCGGGGCGGAGGCGATCGTCGCGGGGGCGACCTTCCGCTTCGGACGCGGACGGACCGGCGATCTCGCGCTGCTGCAGCGAATGGGCTTCGACGTGCGCCGGGTGCCGCTCGTGGAGAGCATCTCCTCGAGCCACATCCGGCATCTCCTCGACCAGGCGGAGGTCGAGCAGGCCGCCGCGCTGCTCGGGCGCCCGCCGGAAGTGGAGGGGATCGTCGTCCGGGGCGACGGTCGCGGTCGCGCGCTGGGCTTCCCGACCGCGAACCTCCGAGTACCGCCGGAGCTGCTCGTCCCGCCCGACGGCGTCTACGCCGGCTGGGCGGGCGGGCGGCGGGCGGCGGTCTCGATCGGCACGAACCCGCACTTCGACGGCGTCGAGCGGCGGGTCGAGGCGCACCTGCTCGACTTCGACGCCGACCTGTACGGCGAGCGGCTCGTCGTCGAGTTGTGGACGAGGCTCCGCGACCAGGCCCGTTTCGACTCGCTCGACGAGCTCGTCGCGGCGATCGGCCGCGACGTGGAGCGAGCCCGAGAGGGCTCACGGCCCAGCTGAGGCGCAGAAACCCCGCTCGGCGAGCCGGTTTCCGCTACCCTACGCGCGACCCAGGCCCGGCTCGCGCAGCGTTTCCTTGGCGCCGCGGGCGGGACCTCGGGAGCCGACAGAGAGGAGCGAGGGTTGGCCCTGACCAAGGAAGCGAAGCAGGAGATCATCGGCAAGCACGGTCGCAGCGCGGCGGACACGGGCTCGCCGCAGGTGCAGATCGCGATGCTGACGCAGCGGATCAACGAGTTGACCGAGCACCTGCGCACGCACAAGCACGACCACTACTCGCGGCGCGGATTGCTCAAGCTCGTCGGGCGCCGCCGCCGCTTTCTCAACTACCTGCAGCGGAACGACCTCGAGGGCTATCGCGCCCTGATCAAGGAGCTCGGCCTGCGCCGCTAGCTCCGCAACCGGGAGGGTGGAAGTTCGAGCGAATCCACCGGCAGGGATTGGCTCGAGCTCCCGCCCTCCACAAGCACAGTGGAGGACAATCGAATGAGTATCGCGACCGAGCGCCGGGCTCGGGTCTCCGTTCAGATCGGGAACCAGGAGATCGGCTTCGAGACCGGCCACCTCGCGAAGCAGGCGGACGGCGCCGTCGTCGTCCGCTCAGGCGACACGATGGTGCTCGCCACCGCCCAGGGCCGCGCCGAGGCGCGGGAGGGAGCAGACTTCTTCCCGCTCACCGTCGACGTCGAGGAGCGGATGTACGCCGCCGGCAAGATCCCGGGCGGCTTCTTCAAGCGCGAGGGGCGGCCCACCGAGCGCGCCATCCTGACCGCGCGGATGATCGACCGCCCGATCCGGCCGCTCTGGCCGAAGGGCTTCCGCAACGAGGTGCAGGTGATCTGCACCGTCCTCAGCGCCGACATGGTGACGGCGCACGACGTCCTCTGCATCAACGGCGCCTCGGCGGCGCTGATGCTCTCGCCGCTCCCGTTCCTCGGGCCGGTCGGCGCCGTCCGGATCGGCCTGATCGACGGACAGCTCGCCCTCAACCCGACGCTGCGCGAGAGCGAGGACGACTCGGAGCTCGACCTGATCGTCGTCGGCACGAAGGACGCGCTGACGATGGTCGAGGCCGGTGCGAACGAGATCCCCGAGGCCACGATCCTCGAGGCGTTCGAGCTCGCCCAAGGCGAGATCGCGAAGCTCTGCGAGGCGCAGGAGGAGCTGCGCCGGCAGGCCGGCAAGCCGAAGTGGCTCGATCTCGACCTCCTCGCCGAGCTCGAGAGCGAGCACGGTCATGCGATCTGGCAGCGGATCCAGGAGGTCGGCGTCCGCGAGGCGGGCGCGCTCGTCGACGAGCTCGTCGCCGAGCTCTCCCCGCCGATCACGATGGAGTCGAGCGACGAGGACGTCACGCGCCAGACGCAGGTCCGCTCGGCGCTCGCGATGCTGCTCGAGAAGCAGCGGACGGTCGCCGTCGAGGGGCCGGTGCGCGAGCAGTTCGGCTCCGAGCTGAAGGCGCTGACCGATGCCGAGCAGGACTCGAAGGCGCTCAAGTCGGCCAAGCGGCAGCTTCTCTTCGACCGGATCGTCGAGCAGGTCGAGCTTCCGTTCCCAGCCGGCGGCGCGAGCGGGGAGGGAGTCGACGAGGCCGATCCGGCCGTGGCCGCCAAGGACTCGCTGACGCGCTCGTACGTCAAGAAGGCGTCCGACTCGATCTACAAGGATCTCGTGCGCCAGAAGATCGCGGTCGAGAAGCGCCGGCCCGACGGGCGCGGAACGGAGGAGATCCGGCCGATCGAGATCGAGGTCGGCGTCAACCCGCGCTCGCACGGCTCCGGCCTCTTCCAGCGCGGGCAGACGCAGATCCTCTCGTCGCTCACGCTCGGCACCGCGAAGGAGGGGCAGCGGATCGACGACCTCTCGCTCGAGGAGGAGCGCCGCTACATGCACCACTACAACTTCCCGCCGTTCTCGGTCGGGGAGACGGGCTTCATGCGGGGCCCGAAGCGGCGCGACATCGGCCACGGCGCGCTCGCGCAGCGGGCTCTCGAGCCGGTCATCCCGGGGCCCGAGAAGTTCCCGTACACGATCCGGATCGTCTCCGAGACGCTCGAGTCGAACGGCTCGTCGTCGATGGGATCGGTCTGCGGGTCGACGCTCTCGCTCATGGACGCGGGCGTGCCGATCACGGCGCCGGTCTCCGGCATCGCGATGGGGCTCGTGAAGGAGGGCGACGACTACACGATCCTGACCGACATCCAGGGCGCGGAGGACCACCTGGGCGACATGGACTTCAAGGTCGCGGGGTCGCGGAACGGCATCACCGCGCTCCAGATGGACATCAAGATCACCGGCGTCACCCAGCAGATCATGAGCGACGCGCTCGCACAGGCCCGGCGGGCCCGCGAGGAGATCCTCGAGAAGATGCTCGCGGTCATCCCCGAGTCTCGCTCCGAGCTCGCGGCGAACGCCCCGAGGATCACGTCGGTCAAGATCGACCAGGAGAAGATCGGCATGGTGATCGGCAAGGGCGGCGAGACGATCCGCGGCCTCGAGTCCGACTACGAGGTGCAGATCGACATCGAGGAGGACGGCACCATCCTCATCTATGCGACCGAGGGCACGCAGGCCGAGGCGGCGATCGCCGCGATCCAGGCGCTGACGAAGGAGCCCGAGGTCGGCGACACGTACACCGGGAAGGTCGTGAAGACGACCCAGTTCGGGGCGTTCGTCGAGCTCAAGAAGGGCACCGACGGGCTGCTCCACGTGTCGAACGTCGGCCCGGGCCGTGTCGCCCACATCGAGGACGTGATGTCTCGCGGTGACGTCGTCGACGTGATCGTGCAGGAGGTCGACAAGGCGCGGGGCCGGATCGGCCTCAAGCTCGTCGCGAAGCACGAGAACGGCGGTCTCGTCCAGCCCGAGGAGCTGATCGAGCGGGCGAAGAACGCTCCGCCGCGGCCGCCCGAGGAGGAGCGGCCGCGTGGCGACCGGCGCGGCGGCCGCGGGGCCCGCGGGCGCGGCCCGCGCCGCGACGACGGCGAGTAGGTAGCGGCGGCAGGGGATGGGCGGCCCTCGGGGCCGTCCGTCCCGATCCGCCGCCCCTGCGGATCCGTAAAAAAGGGGTAAGTGTCACTCACCCGCGGCATCCGGGCTGCCGATGAGTCCCTGAAGGAGCGAAGTTGGCGAACGAGTCGATCTCACCGCTGCGGGGCCTCGTCGAGGTGACCCGTCTGCTGCGGACGCGGGAGGATCTCCCCGGTCTGCTCGAAGCGATCGCGCGCACGATCGGCGAGGCCCTCGGCTACCGGACCGTCGCGATCAACCTCTACCGCCCCGCCTGGCACGACTTCGAGGTCACGACCGTCTACGGCAACGCCGAGGCTCGCGAGGCGCTGCTCGGCGGCATCCGGCCGACCGAGGACTGGAGCGTCCTCCTGTCCGAGCGGTTCGAGCGGCGGGGCGCGTATGCGGTGCCGAGCGGCGCCGTCGACTGGGACGCGCTCGGGCCGAGCTACATCCCGCGCGGCGAGCGGCCCGTCGATCCGGAGGCGTGGGATCCCGAGGACGCCCTCTTCGCCCCGATGCGCGACCAGCAGGGCCGGCTGCTCGGCATCATCTCCGTCGACGAGCCGCTGAGCGGCCGCCGGCCGGTGGACGAGGAGCTCGACGTGCTCGTCGCGCTCGTCGATCACGCCGCGCTCGCGGTCGAGGGCGTGCGAGAGGCGACCGAGGCGAGGCGGCACCAGCGCGCGCTCGAGGAGCTGCTCGCCGTCTCGTCGCGCATCACCGGCGAGACGTCGGGCGACGAGATCCTCCGCCGTGTATGCACCGGCATCCACGACGCACTCGACTTCCGCAACGTTTGCGCGGCGCTCGTCGATCCCGCGACCGGGACCGTCGTCCCGCATGCGGCCGCGGGCTGGGATCTGGAGGAGCTCGTGTCGCGACCGCACGCCACGGTCGCGCAGATCGAGCCGCTCCTCGACGACGAGGTGCTGCAGGAGGGCTGCTACCTGCTGACGAACGAGCAGGCCCGCAAGCGCCTCGACGAGAGCGTCGAGGTCTATCCCTCGCAGCTGAACGGACGGGGGCCGTGGGCGTGGAACCGGCACTGGCTGATCGTCCCCCTGCGCGACGGAGACGGCGGGCTGCTCGGGGTCATCTGGGTCGACAACCCGCACGACCGCCTCGTTCCGTCGCCCGAACGGCTGCAGGCGCTCCGCATCTTCGCGAACGACGCGGCGGCCGCGCTCGTCTCGGGACGGCATCTCGGCGAGCTCCGCTTCCTCGCCGACCACGACCCGCTGACCCGCCTGCTCAACCGGCGCGCGTTCGTGGAGCGGCTCGACGGCGAGGTTGCCCGGGCGGCCCGCTACGGGCGCTCCTTCGGTCTCGTCGTGGCCGACCTCGACGGCTTCAAGCAGCTGAACGACCGGCATGGCCACTCGGCCGGCGACGCCGCGCTCATCCGCTTCGCGGGCGTCCTGGAGCTCGCACTGCGGAAGCCCGACGCCGCCTTCCGCATCGGCGGCGACGAGTTCGCGGTGCTGCTCGCGGAGGCGAGCGACGACGACGCGGTCGCGGTCGTGCGCCGTGTGCAGGCGCTGCTCGAGGAAGATCACGGCGACGAGCCGTGGCTCCCGGAGCTCCGGTCGAGCTTCGGCTGTGCGTCCTGTCCCGAGGACGCGACCGACGCCAGCACGCTCTTCCGCCTCGCCGACGAGGCGCTCTACGCCGCGAAGCGCAACGGCTCCGGCCTGCGCTTCGTCGCGCGCGCCTAGCCTCACCGTCCCTTGCGGACCTGTACGGGGTCTGACCCCGGACAGGTCCGGGTGGGACGTACGATCCGTGCGTGCAGAAGGTCGTCCTGAGCGAGCTCGACAGCGGCGAGCGCGTGATCTCGGAGCGCGTATCGGGCGTCCGCTCGGCCGCGCTCGGCTTCTGGATCGACGTCGGATCGCGCGACGAGCGCGCCGACCGCGCCGGGGTCTCCCACTTCATCGAGCACCTGCTGTTCAAGGGCTCCCGTCGCTTCGACGCGCAGCAGATCGCCGAGACGTTTGACGCGATGGGCGCCGAGCTGAACGCGGCCACGTCCCGCGAGAACACGGTCGTCTACGCACGCGTTCCCGACCACCACGTCGAGACGGCGCTCGAGGTGATGGCCGACATGGTGTTCGCCCCCGCGTTCGCCGAGGTCGACCAGGAGCGGGAGGTCGTGCTCGAGGAGATCGCGATGTACGAGGACACACCGCAGGAGCTCGTCCACGACCTGTTCTCCGGGGCCGTCTTCGCCGGCCACCCGCTCGGACGGCCGGTGATCGGCACGGCCGAGGTCATCTCGACGGTCAGCCGTCGCGCGCTCAGCGCCTACCATCGCACGGCGTATGCCCCGGGCAACGTCGTCGTCGCCGCGGCCGGAAACATCGAGCACGACCGCTTCGTCGCGCTCCTCCAGCGCAGCGAGCGCCATGCGGGCGCGCCTGCGAGCGCGGGCACGCGAGTCCGGCGCCCGCTCGCGCAGCTCCCGGAGCCGGGTCTCCGCTTCCAGCGCAAGGAGACCGAGCAGTACCACCTCTGCCTCGGCGCGATCGGGATCTCGCGCTCCGACCGCCGCCGCTTCGCCTCCTCGCTGCTCGACTCGATCCTCGGCGGCTCGGCCTCGTCGCGGCTCTTCCAGGAGATCCGCGAGAAGCGCGGCATGGCGTACTCGGTCTACAGCTTCGGCGCCCAGTACACCGACACTGGCGTGATCGGAATCTATGTCGGCACGCGGGAGGACAACCTCCCGGCCTGCGTCGAGATCTGCGTCGAGCAGATCGGCGAGATCGCCGCCGGCCGGCTCCGCAAGGGCGAGCTCGAGCGCGCGAAGGAGAACCTCAGGGGCCGGATCGTCCTCTCGCTCGAGTCGACCTCGAACCGGATGAGCCGGCTCGGGAAGTCGCTCGTCACCGACACCGAGCTCCTGACGCTCGAGCGCGTGATGGCCGAGATCGACGCGGTCGACGGGGACGAGCTCGCCGAGCTCGCCGTCGCGCTCCTCGCCCCGGAGCGCCTCGCCGCCGCCGGCGTCGGCCCGGACGAGGCCCGCTTCCGTGCCGCCGTCGCGCGCGCGAGCGCGGCTCTCGGCGAGCAGGCCGCCGCGTGAACATCGCCTTCTTCGGAGCGGAGGGGAAGGCGGGCAGCGCGATCGTTTCGCGGCTGCGGGCCGCCGGCCACGAGGTGCGGGAGCTCGAGCTCGGCGACGAGCCCGACGTCGCGGGCTGCGACGCGGCCGTCGACTTCACGACGCCCGAGGCCGCGCCCCTCGACGTCCGGGCGGCGCTCGAGCAGGGGGTCTCCTGCATCGTCGGCACGACGGGTTGGGATCCGGGCGAGCTCGGCGCGATCGCTGCGGAGCGCGGGCTCCGGCTCTTCGTCGCGCCGAACTTCTCGATCGGCGCCGTCCTGATGATGCGCTTCGCGCGCGAGGCGGCCGCGCATTTCCCGCGTGCCGAGATCGTCGAGCTCCACAACGAGGCGAAGAAGGACGCTCCCTCGGGAACCGCGAAGGCGACGGCCGTGCTTATGGGCGGCGAGCCGGCGATCCACTCCGTCCGCCTGCCCGGCCTCGTCGCCCACCAGGAGGTGATCTTCGGCGGCGAGGGGCAGCTCCTGACGATCCGCCACGACACGACCGGCCGCGAGTCGTTCGCCGACGGCGTCCTGCTCGCGCTCGCGAAGCTCGACGAGCTCCCTCCGGGTCTCACCATTGGCCTGGAGACGCTGATCTCGTAGAAGATTCCCCCATGCCGACCGCGGCGGCCGAGCTCGTCTTCAACGAGGCCACGAAGATCTACCCAGGCCGGGACGGAGCGGCGGTCGAACAGCTCTCGCTGACCGTGCCGGCGGGGGAGATCTGCGTGCTGGTCGGCCCGTCGGGCGGAGGCAAGACGACGGCGCTCAAGCTCGTCAACAGGCTGATCCCGCTCACGAGCGGTGACATCCGCATCGACGGCGTCTCGATCCTCGACCAGGACGTCGTCCAGCTCCGGCGCGGCATCGGCTACGTCATCCAGCAGGTGGGGCTGTTCCCGCACATGACCGTCGAGGCGAACATCGGCACGGTGCCGCGCCTGCTCGGGCGGCCGCG
>DATIZN010000012.1:0-3087 GCA_035517075.1 Gaiellaceae bacterium
CCGCGCAGGGAGGTGAAGACGATGCGGCGACCATCGGGCGACCAGGCCGGCTGGTCGTTCTCGCAGTCTCCGTCGGTCAGCTGCCGCTCGCCGGCGCCGTCGATCCCGACGACGAACAGGTGCTTCCGCCGGTCGCCCGTCCAGCCGACCGTGTCGAGCTTGTAGAAGACGCGCGTGAACCGCCGCGGCGGGCGCTTCCGCTCGTCCTCCTCCTCGTAGGCGGCGTCGCGGACGCGGCGTGAGAAGGCAAGCCGTTGCGAGTCCGGGGACCACGCGACCCATTCGACGCTCTCGTCGCCGTCGGTCAGCCGGCGCGGCTCGCCGCCGTCGGCAGGCAGGACGAAGAGCTGTGCCGGCGCCTTCTCGTCCTCGCCTTCCCGGTCCGAGACGAAGGCGAGCCAACGTCCGTCCGGCGACCAGCGCGGAGAAGCGTCGTGTCGCCGGCCGGAGGTGAACTGCCGCGGCTCCTCGGAGCCGTCGACGGGTGCGACCCAGATCGCCGCCCGATAGCGGTTCTCCTCCCGCTCGACCGAGTCGACGACGTACGCGACGCGGCGTCCGTCCGGCGAGAGCCGCGGATCGGAAGCGCGCGTGACCGCATAGACGTCGTGGGGCCGCATCCCCGGCATCTGCGCGTGACTCTAAACGGCTGGGCCGGCGGGTGTCGCACCTATCCTGTTCCGGCGCGGGCGTGGCGGAACTGGCAGACGCGGCGGGTTTAGGTCCCGCTGGGCCGGAAGGCCCTTGGAGGTTCGAGTCCTCTCGCCCGCATCAGGCGCGAGCAGCGTAGGCGATCCCCAGGAGCATCGCCGCCCAGATCGCGGCGGCGCTGCCGAGGAGGATGAGTGTCCACGGGTCCAACGGGCGCCTGATCGTTCGACCTCGGAGGACGGTCCCCTGCTTGAATGATCCGGTGCAGACCGAGGTCGAAGAGCTCCCGGAGAACCGCGTCCGGCTCACCGTGCAGGTGCCGTCGCACGACGTCCACCACGCCGTCGAGCACGCCGCCTCGGACCTCGCGCAGAGCGTCAAGATCCCGGGCTTCCGCAAGGGGAAGGTGCCGCGCCAGGTGCTCCTGCAGCGCGTCGGCCGCGAGCGTCTGATGACCGAGGCGGTCGAGAGCCACATCGGCAGCTGGTTCTGGAATGCGGCGGCCAGGACGCGCGTTCGCCCCGTCGCCGCGCCGGAGTACGACTTCGAGCTGCCGGCCTCCGACGACTCGGACTGGCAGTTCACCGCGACCGTCGCCGTGCAGGCGAAGCCCGACGTGCCCGACTGGAAGGAGCTCGAGGTCGGACGGGCCGAGGCCGAGGTGCCGGAGGAGCTCGTCCAGGCGGAGCTCGACGCCTTGCGCGCCACGATCGCGCAGCTCGTCCCGGTCGAGGGGCGTCCCGTCGCTCCCGACGACACGGTGGTCGTCGACCTGATCGGCGCGGACGGCGACGCTCGGCGCGACTACGTGATCGAGCTCGGACGCGGCGCCGTCGTCGAGGAGATCGAGCGCGGCCTCGTCGGCCTGAACGCGGGCGAGGCGAAGGAGCTCTCGTTCGAGCTCGCCGACGGGTCGACCCAGACGGTGTCCGCGACGGTCAAGGAGATCAAGGAGAACGTGCTGCCGCCGGTCGACGACGAGCTCGCGCGCGCCGCGAGCGAGTTCGAGACGGTCGGCGAGCTGCGCGCGGACATCGAGTCCCGGCTGCGCGAGCAGCTCGAGGCCGAGATCGACTCCCGCTTCCGGGCCGATGTCGCCGACGCGCTCGTAGCGGCGTCGAACGTCCGGGCGGCGGGACCGCTCGTCGAGGCGCGCACGCGCGAGCTGCTCCGCGGCTTCGCCCGGCAGGTCGAGTCGCGCGGCGTCCCGCTCGAGACCTTCCTCGCGATGAGCGGCCAGCAGCCCGAAGAGCTGGTCGCCCGGCTGGGCGACGAGGCGGAGCGCTCGGTCGCCCGGGAGCTCGTGCTCGAGGCCGTCGCGGAGCAGCTCGGGATCGAGGTCTCCGACGAGGACGTCGAGGCGCTCGTGCGGGAGCAGGGCGAGGCGCTCGGCGACGACGTCGAGCAGACGCTCGCCGCCCTCCGCGAGACCGGCCGGTTCGAGACGCTCCGCGACGACCTCCGGCTCCGAGACGCGCTCGACCGCGTCGCGGCCGAGGTGAAGCGCATCCCGCAGGACCTCGCCGACGCGCGCGAGTCGATCTGGACGCCCGACAAGGAAAAGCCACCGACCGAGACGAAACTCTGGACCCCCGGCGAAGGAGCAGCCCGAACATGAACCCCTCCAATCTCGTCATACCGTCCGTCATCGAGCAGACCTCGCGCGGGGAGCGCTTCTTCGACATCTACTCGCGGCTGCTCAACGAGCGGATCATCTTCATCGGCACCCCGATCGACGACACGGTCGCGAACCTCGTGATCGCGCAGATGATCCACCTCGAGTCGGAAGACCCGGACAAGGACATCAACGTCTACATCAACTCGCCCGGCGGCTCGGTGTACGCCGGCCTCGCGATCTACGACACGATGCAGTTCGTCCGCTGCGACGTCGCGACGACGTGCATCGGGATCGCGATGTCGATGGGCGCGCTGCTTCTCGGCGCCGGCGCAGAGGGAAAGCGGACGGCGCTGCCGAACTCCAAGATCCTGATCCACCAGGTGTCCGGAGGCTTCCAGGGTCAGGGCACCGACATCGAGATCCAGGCGCGCGAGACGATCAACCTCAAGCGCCGCCTGGAGGAGATCATCGCCCAGCACACGAATCAGCCCGTCGACAAGGTCTCGAAGGACATGGAGCGCGACTACTACATGACGGCCGAAGAGGCGCACGAGTACGGGATCGTCGACCAGGTGATCGCGCACCGCTGACGTAGACGAATCGACCGGACTGAGGTACAAGGAGAAGACCGTGGCCCGCGCGACAGACGGAAACGAACAGCTCCTCTGCAGCTTCTGCGGCAAGAGCCAGCGGCAGGTGAAGAAGCTCATCGCCGGCCCGGGCGTCTACATCTGCGACGAGTGCATCGATCTCTGCAACGAGATCATCGACGAGGAGCTCACGACTCCGACTCAGCTCGACCTCGACAACCTGCCGCG
>DATIZN010000013.1:0-39158 GCA_035517075.1 Gaiellaceae bacterium
ACCACATCAATCCCGATCGGACGCCTCCCGAAGGGATGCTGTATCACGCGTCCGGCCCGATCGAGGGCGGTTGGGGAGTCATCGACTTCTGGGAGTCGCGAGCGGACTTCGATGCTTTTCAGAGCCGGATTCAGGAAGGCATTGCAGCCTCCGGAATTCAGATGCAAGGTCCGCCGGACATCAAGGAGTTCCCAGTTCACGAGACCATCTCGTAGCGAACAGCGCGGGCGGGGCAGGCCCCTGAGTGCGAGGCACTGCCCTACCGCACTCCGTCAGGGGTCGGTAAGACTGGCCCAGCCGAGAGATCGCGCTGCGGGGGTTCGAGGTGGTGGGGGTTGGGGCGCTCATCGTTCACGAGAGCATGCGCGGCCGGGGACTCTCCTGGGAGCTGATGGATCGGCTGCGGGCCCTCGAGGAGCGGATGGGGCCCCGATCGGGCCATAGCTCTTCCGCGAGCAGGAGCTGTTGCCGCTCTTATGCGCGGCGGCGGGGCTACGAGCGCCTCCTCTTCCCCGTATGGATCGATCAACCCGGCGGCTCGATCGAGATGCCGATTCCCGCGATGTGGCTCGCTCTCCGTCCCGCGGAGTGGCCACGGGGCACGATCCGGGTCCACGGCCTTCCCTTGAGGACGTGCGGACGGGCGTTCCCTTCGAAGGACGCCTCGGCGCCGCGCGGCCGCGACGACCGGCAAACGTTCCGCTCGCGCGGGCTCGCCGTCCTCACGCTCGATGGCGCGCGAGTACGATCGCGGCGTGGTCGAGCTGCGGACGGAGCGCCTCCTCCTCAGGCAGTGGCGAGACGCCGACCTCGACCCGTTCGCGGCGCTCAACGCCGACCCCGAGACGATGCGTTTCTTTCCCGCGCCGCTCCCTCGCGAGGAGAGCGACGCGCTCGCCGAGCGGGCGCGTACGCACATCGACGAGGCGGGCTGGGGGCTCTGGGCCGTCGAGGTCGCCGGCGGCGCGCCGTTCGTCGGCTTCGTCGGCCTCTCGCGTCCGAGCTTCGAGGCGCGGTTCACCCCGGCGGTCGAGGTCGGCTGGCGGCTCGATCGCGCGCACTGGGGACAGGGCTATGCCACCGAGGCGGGCCGCGCCGCCCTCGCGTTCGGGTTCGAAGAGCTCGGGCTCGACGAGATCGTCTCCTTCACCTCGCAGGTGAACGAGCCGTCGATCCGCGTCATGCAACGGCTCGGGATGACGCACGATTCGGCCGACGACTTCGACCATCCACGCGTGGCGCCGGGCAACTGGCTGCGGCAGCACGTGCTCTACCGCCTCCGGGCCGGCGTGGGCTGAGGAGTGCACTTCGACGCCGAGACGGCCGTGCTCCTCGTGCTGCTCGGCATTGCGGTCGGCGCCTTCGGCACGGTCGTCGGCGCCGGCGGCGGCTTCGTCCTCACGCCGATCCTGCTGCTGCTCTATCCCCACACTTCGGCCGAGACGATCACGTCGATCAGCCTCACGGCCGTCTTCTTCAACGCCGCCTCCGGCTCGACGGCGTACCTGCGCCAGCGGCGGGTGGACGTGCGGAGCGGCTCGCTGTTCGCGGCGGCGACGATCCCAGGCGCTGTCGGCGGCGCGCTCCTCACCGGCGTCGTCTCCCGGCGGCTGTTCGACGTACTGATGGGCGTCGTGCTCGCCGTGCTCGCCGCGTGGCTGCTCTCGGGCGAGCGCATGCGGCCGCAGCCGCCGAAGCGAGGCATCAGGCGCCGGCTGCTCCGCGACCGGGAAGGGCTTGTCTACGAGTACGACGTCCCGATCTGGCGCGGCGCGCTCTACAGCCTCGGCGTCGGCTTCGTCTCCAGCTTCCTCGGGATCGGCGGCGGCGTCATCCACGTCCCGCTGCTCGTCCGCGCGCTCGGCTTCCCGACCCACGTCGCGACCGCGACCTCCCACTACGTCCTCGCCTGGATGGCCGGCGTCGGGACGATCACGCACATCGCAGCAGGGAGCTTCGCCGGCGGGACGGGCGTGAGACGCGCGCTCGCGATCTCGGCCGGCGTCGTGGTCGGCGCGCAGGCAGGGGCGCTTCTGTCGCGAAGAATCCACGGCAAGCACATCGAGCAGGCGCTCGCGCTCGCCCTCGTCGCGCTCGCGGTCCGCCTCCTCGTCGGTGCCGCCTGACGGTTTTCGGAATCGCGGCGAAGGAGCAGAATTGGCGCACGTGGGAGACGATCGCGGTCGTCACGGGAATGGGCCGAACGGCCGCCGGATGCGGCCGCCCCGTCTCGACCCCGAGCTCGAGCGGCTCCTCGCCGTGCGTCACGCCCGCCTGCGCCGGCGGGCGCGGCACACGCGCAGCCTGCTGCGCTTCTCCGCGCTCGTCCTGGCCGTCGTACTAGCGCTCGTTCTCGCCGCGGTCGCGTTCACGGGCCCGCGGCTCCTCGCCTCGGGGTGCAGCCTCGACGACCTGAGCCCGCTCTCGCTCGGCGAGAACTCCTTCCTCTACAACGCCGACGGCAGCCTGCTCGGCGTCGTCCCGTCGTCGACGAACCGCCAGCCCGTCGAGCTCGACCAGATGTCGCCGTGGCTGCCCGAGGCCACCGTCGCGATCGAGGACAGCCGCTTCTGGCAGCACGGCGCCCTCGACTATCACGGGATCATCCGCGCGCTCTACGAGGACGTCTCCCAGGGCAAGATCGTCCAGGGCGGCTCGACGATCACGCAGGAGCTCGTCCGCAACCTCTACATCGGCAACCCGCAGCGGACGTTCGCGCGCAAGCTCCGGGAGGCGTGCCTCGCCGAGAAGCTCTTCCAGCGCATGACGCGGAAGCAGATCCTCGCCGCATACCTGAACGAGGTGTTCTACGGCCGCCATGCCTACGGCGCGCAGGCCGGGGCGCAGACGTACTTCTCCACGACCGCGGAGAAGCTGACCCTGCCGCAGGCGGCGCTCCTCGCCGGGCTCCCGCAGGCGCCGACGAACTACGACCCCCTCGTCGACCCACGGCTCGCGCTGGGCCGGCGGAACGAGGTGCTCGCGGCGATGTGGCGGAGCGGCTACATCTCGCGAGCGCGCTACCTGCTCTCCCGCGAGAAGCCGCTCGGGCTCCACCCGGGGACGCTCTACACGGCGCAGCGCGAGCCGAACTTCTCCGGCTGGGCGACCCAGCAGCTCGCGGAGCGCTTCGGCCAGCACGAGGTCGCGGCCGGAGGGCTCGACGCGCAGACGACGCTCGACCCGCGCCTGCAACGCCTCGCGCTCCAGGCGGCCCGGACCGTGCTGAAGACGCCCAGCGACCCGGCGGCCGCGGTCGTCGCGATCGACCCGCGCACGGGCGCGGTGCGGGCGATGGTCAACTACCTTCCGAACCACCGGAAGATGCAGTTCAACCTCGCGACGCAGGGGCACCGCTCGACCGGGAGCGCGTTCAAGCCGATCACGCTCGCAACCGCGCTGAGCCAGGGCGACTCGCTGTACTCGAGCTTCTACGGGCCGTCCGAGCTCTACATCACCGATCCGCAGTGCCAGACGAACGGCGGCCCGTGGGACGTCCACAACAACGCCGACGAGTCGGAGGGGACGATGAACCTCTTCGACGCGACGGCGTTCTCCGTGAACACGATCTTCGCGCAGCTGATCGCGAAGGTCGGCGTGGCCAACGTCGTGGCGATGGCGCACAGGATGGGGATCACGAGCACCGGCCGCAACCTGCCGCAGCGTTGTGCGATCACGCTCGGCGCGGTCGGCTTCACCCCGCTCGAGCTCACCGACGTGTACGCGACCATCGCGGGCGGCGGGGTCCACCACGCGCCGCAGGCGATCAAATCCGTGCGCGCGCCGAACGGGCGCGTGATCGGAACGATCGACACGACGGGCGACGAGGTCCTGACGCCGAACGAGGATGCGCTCCTGATCCAGGCGCTCGAGGGCGTGATCCAGCACGGCACCGGCACCGCCGCGGCGCTCGACCGGCCCGCCGCCGGCAAGACCGGGACGGCGGAGAACTACCAGGACGCCTGGTTCTGCGGCTTCGTGCCGCAGCTCGCCACGTGTGTCTGGATCGGCTATCCCAAGGCGGAGATCCCGATGTACGACATCGAGGGCGTGCCCGAGATGTTCGGCGGGACGCTCCCGGCGGAGATCTGGCACGACTTCATGGCGCCCGCGGTCGCGCCGTTCAAGGTCGAGAATTTCCCGACGCCGACGAGCTACAGCGGGACGTACGTCAGCGGCAGCGGCACGTACGGCTACGCGCCCGGCTACTACCCGACCTATCCCACGACGTCCACGACCACCTCGGGCGAGACGGCGACGACCGGGTAACTCCGGCGGCTGTGAGAATGACGCCATGGAGGTCGCCGAGGTCGCAGCGCGTGCCGCCGGGGAGAACTTCCCCGTCGGCTCCGTGCTCTTCCCGCGCCCGCTGCGCGGGCACGTGCGCGCGCTCTACTGCTATGCGCGGCTCGTCGACGAGCTCGGCGACGCATACGAAGGCGACCGCCTCGCCGCCCTCGACGAGCTAGAGCGGGAGGTGGAGGCGGCGTTCGCCGGCGAGGCGACCTGGCCGGTGCTGCGGAACGTCGAGCCGACGATCCGGGAGTTCGACCTGCCGCGCGAGCCGTTCCTCCGCCTGATCGAGGCGAACCGGATGGACCAGCGGATCTCGGAGTACGAGACGTGGGCCGACCTGAAGCACTACTGCGTCCACTCGGCCGACCCCTGCGGCAGGCTCGTCCTCGCTGTGCTGCGCCGGCTCGACGACGCGGAGCTCGTCGCGGCGAGCGACGACGTGTGCACCGGGCTGCAGCTCGTGAACTTCCTCCAGGACGTCCCACGCGACCTCGAGCTGGGCCGGATCTACCTGCCCGCGGAGGACCGGCGCCGCTTCGGCGACCCGTCGCTCGACCGGCCGAGCGACGAGCTGCGCGCGCTACTCGCCTTCGAATCGGCGCGGGCGGCCGAGCTGCTCGCGGCCGGGGAGGTGCTGCGCGCCCGCATCGGCGGGCGGCTCGGCCGCGCGGTCGCGCTCTTCGCGCGCGGCGGGCTCGCCGCGCTCGACGCGCTCGAGGCGGCCGGCTGGGACGTGTTCACGCAGCGCCCGAAGCCGTCGAGGGCGCGGCTCGCCCGTGAGGCGGCTCTCGTCCTCGTCAGATGAGCACGTCGTCCGTCGAGGCGGCGTACGCGGAGGTCGAGCGCGTCACGCGCCGCGAGGCGAAGAACTTCGCCTACGGGATCATGGTGCTCCCGCGCCCGAAGCGGCGGGCGATCGCCGCCGTCTACGCGTTCGCCCGCGAGGTCGACGACCTCGCCGACGGGGAGCTCCCACCGGACGAGAAGCGGGCACGGCTCGAGGCGCTCCGCGCCGAGCTCGACGGGAGCGACCGTCCCGTGATGGTCGCGCTCGCCGACGCGCGCGAGCGGTTCGGCATCCCGCGCGAGCCGCTGTCCCTGCTCGTCGACGGCGGCCTGCAGGATCTCGACCGGAAGACCTACGGGACCTTCGACGACCTGCGCGGCTATTGCGAGAAGGTCGCGGGCGCGGTCGGCGTCGCCTGCATCGCCGTCTACGGCAGCGCCGACGTCGAGCGCGCACGGACGCTCGGCATCGCGCTCCAGCTCATCAACATCGTCCGTGACGTCGCCGAGGACTGGCGGCTCGGCCGCATCTACCTGCCGCAGGACGAGCTCGCGTCGTACGGCATCGTCGAGGACGACATCGCGCACGGCCGCGTCACCCCCGCGTGGCGGGCGCTGATGGCGTTCCAGGCGGCGCGGGCCCGGGCGCACCTCGAGGAAGGGCTCGGGCTGCTCGAGACGCTCGATCGCCGCAGCGCCCTCTGCGTCGGCACCTTCGCCGGCCTCTACCGGGCGACGCTCGAGGAGATCGAGGCGCGCGGCTTCGACGTCTTCGGCGCCCAGACCCGGCTCTCGACGCCGCGCAAGCTCGCCGTCGTCGCACGAGGGTTGCTGCCGTGAGGGTCGCGGTGGTCGGTGGCGGGCTGGCCGGTCTCGCCGCCGCCCTCGACCTCGTCGACGCCGGGCAGGACGTGACGCTGCTCGAGGCGCGCCCGACGCTGGGCGGCGCCGTCCAGACCCTGCCCGAGCGGGAGGGCGACCCGCAGCCGCCGCCGGACAACGGGCAGCACATCGCTCTCGGCTGCTTCGTCGAGTACCTCCGCTTCCTCGATCGCGTGGGGGAGGGCGGCTCCGTCCTGCGCCGGCGGCTCGCACTGCCGGTGATCGGCGAGGACGGGAGAGCGGCGGAGATCAGACCGAGCCTGGCCGGTGTGCTCGGCTACGGCCATCTTCCGCTCCGGGCGCGTGTCAGGATCCCGGCCACTCTCCTGCGACTGCGCTCCGCCCGGGCGCAGCCGAACGAGACCTTCGGAAGGCTGCTCAGGCGACTCGGAGAGACGAGCGAATCCGTCGAATGCTTCTGGGACGTGTTCGTCCGGCCCGCGCTCAACCTGCCGGCCGACGAGGCGGACGCAGAGGCCGGCCTCTTCACCGTCCGCACCGCGCTGCTCGGCCCGCGCGAGAACAGCGACCTCGTCCTTCCGCTCAAGCCGCTCGGCTGGATGCACGGCGACGCCGCCGGCCGCGCGCTCGAGGCGGCGGGCGGGAGCGTCCGCACCGACACGCGGGTCGGCTCGCTCGAGGAGCTCGACGCCGATGCCGTCGTCGTCGCCGTGCCGCCGCGCGAGAGCGCGCGCCTCCTCGGCGAGCCGGAGCCTGCGCTCGAGGACTCGCCGATCGTAAGCGTCCACCTCTGGCTCGATCGCGAGCTGCTGCGGTGGCCGCTCGCCGCATTCCTCTCGTCCGACGCGCACTGGGTCTTCGACCGCGGCGCGCTCACCGGGCACCAGCCCGAGCGCGGCCAGTACCTCACCGTCGTGGCGAGCGGCGTCCCCGAGCTGCTCGACGTGCGCGGGCGCGAGCTGGTCGACCGGATCGCGGGGCAGCTCGTCGGCCGGCTCGGCGAGGCGGAGCTCCTCTGGTCGCGCGTCAGCCGCGAGCCGTATGCGACGGTCGCGCTGCGCCCGGGTGTCGTACGGCCCGCCGTCGAGACGTCACGGCCGGACGTCGCACGGGCTGGGGCGTGGACGGACACCGGCTGGCCGGTGACGATGGAGAGCGCGATCCGCAGCGGCCGCCGGGCGGCTCAGCACATCTTGAGGGCCGCTTCCGCCAAAGTAACCGCGTGACCGCGACGGAAGAGCTGACCCGCCTCGACGCCGCGATCGAGCGCGGCACGCGCCGCCTGCTCGAGCTCCAGCGACCCGACGGGATCTGGGTCGGCGAGCTCGAGTCGAATGCGACGATGACGGCGCAGCACCTGTTCTGGAACCACTTCCTCGGCCTGCGCACACCCGAGCTCGACCGGCGGATCGCGAACGAGCTCGTGGCGCGGATGCGCGAGGACGGTACGTGGTCGATCTGGTTCGACGGGCCGCCCGACCTCTCGACCTCGATCGAAGCGTACGCGGCGTGCCGGCTCGCCGGCGTCGACCCGGGGCCGAAGGCGCTCGCGTACATCCGGGGTGAAGGCGGGATCCCGAGGAGCCGCCTCTTCACGAAGTGCTTCATGGCGCTCCTCGGCCAGTGGCCGTGGCAGCGGATGGTGCCCATCCCGCCCGAGCTCGTCCTGCTGCCGCCGACGTCGCCGTTCTCGATCTACGACTTCTCGTGCTGGGCGCGCCAGACGTTCGTGGCGCTCGCCGTGGCGCAGTCGCTGCGCCCCGTCCGGCCGGCGGAGGTCGACCTGCGCTCGATCGGCGCGATTCCGGGCCGGACTCGCCCGCCGAGGCGGCCGACCGCCGTGCGTCGCCGTGCGCTGACGGTCGCCGAGCGCTGGATCCGCGAGCGCCAGGAGGCCGACGGCTCGTGGGGCGGGATCCAGCCGCCGTGGGTGTGGGGGATCGTCGCGCTCGCAGCGCTCGGTCACGGGCTCGACGACCCGACCCTCGGCAAGGCGGTCGCCGGCTGGCAGGGCTTCATGGTCGACGACGGCGACCGGCTCCGCCCCGAGGCCTGCCAGTCTCCGGTCTGGGACACGGCGCTCGCCGCGCTCGCCCTGCGCGCGTGCGGCTTCTCGTCCGACCATCCCGCCCTCGCGAAGGCCGGCGGCTACCTCCTCGGCGAGGAGGTCACGGCGAGAGGCGACTGGGCGATCCGCCGTCCCGACGTCGCCGCCGGCGGCTGGGCGTTCGAGTTCGAGAACGACCTCTACCCCGACGTCGACGACACCGCGGTCGTCGCGCTCGCGCTCCACGAGCTCGGCATCGGCGGCGACGCGATCGAGCGCGGCATCGGCTGGCTCGCGGGGATGCAGTCGCGCGACGGCGGCTGGGGCGCCTTCGACGTCGACAACAGCGCGATGTGGCTCTACAAGATCCCGTTCTGCGACTTCGGCAAGGTGACCGACGAGCCGACCGCCGACGTGACCGGGCACACGCTCGAGACGTTCGGCACGCTCGGCGTCCACGGCGATGCGGCGGGGCGGGGCGTCGACTGGCTGCTCGCCGAGCAGGAGGCCGACGGCTCGTGGTTCGGGCGCTGGGGCGTGAACCATCTCTACGGCACCGGCGCGGCGCTGCCCGGGCTCGAGGCGTGCGGGCTCCCGCACGACCATCCGGCGATGCGGCGCGCGGTCGCCTGGCTCGACTCGGTGCAGCGCGAGGACGGCGGCTTCGGCGAGGACATCCGCTCCTACGCCGACGCGAAGTGGCGCGGGCGCGGCGAGTTCGCAACGGCCTCGCAGACCGCGTGGGCATTGCTCGCGTACGTGGCCGCAGGAAACGCTGAAGATTCCGGCGCCCGCAGGGCGGCAGACTATCTGTGCGCCGCGCAGCGCGCCGACGGCGACTGGGAGGAGGAGCACTTCACGGGGACGGGATTCCCGCTCGATTTCATGATCCGGTACCACCTCTACCGCATCACGTTCCCCCTGTTTGCCCTCGGACGGCTGAGAGAAAGGCTTGGTGAATGAAGTTTCCGCTCCAATCGACGGTCGAGATCGGCAAGTACGTCGCGTCCCAGCAGCGGAAAGGCGAGCGGTATCCGCTCGTCCTCATGCTCGAGCCGACGCTCGCGTGCAACATCGCCTGCATCGGGTGCGGGAAGATCCGCGAGTACGAGTCGAACCGCGCGCGGCTCTCGGTCGAGGAGTGCATCGACGCGGCCGTCCAGTGTCCGGCGCCGGTCGTCTCGATCTGCGGCGGCGAGCCGCTCGTCTACAAGGGCATCGAGGAGGTCGTCGCCGGCGTCCTCGAGCTGCGCAAGACGATCGAGCTCTGCACGAACGCGCTCCGGCTCGAGCAGTGCCTCGACTGGTTCGAGCCGTCGAACCGCCTCAGCTTCGTCGTCCATCTCGACGGCATGAGCGAGATCCACGACTACGTCTGCGACTACCCGGGCCTCTGGGAGATCGCGGTCGACGCGATCCGCACGGCGCGCGCGCGCGGCTTCCGCGTCACGACGAACACGACCATCTTCAAGGAGACCGAGGTCGAGGACGTGATCGAGATGATGCGCTACCTCACGCACGAGGTCGGCATCGACGGGATGATGATCGCGCCCGGCTACCAGTACTCCCAGATCGACCCGGCGCTCACGATGACGCGGGAAGAGCACGAGGAGAAGTTCCGCGCCATCCGCGCCGCCACGCGCAAAGGCGGCTATCGCTGGATCGCCTCGCCGATCTACCAGGACTTCCTCACCGGCGATCGCCGGCTCGAGTGCGCCCCGTGGGGCTCGATCACACGCAACCCGTACGGCTGGAAGGGCCCGTGCTACCTGCTCACGGACGGCATCTTCCCGACCTACGAGGCGCTGCTCGAGGGGATGGAGTGGGAGGCGTACGGCCCCGGCAACGATCCGCGCTGCGAGCACTGCGGGATCCACTGCGGCTTCGAGCCGTCGGCCGCGTACGAGGCGTCGAGGAGCCTGAAGGAGACGGTGCGGAGCCTGGCATGGACGCTGACGGGCTGACGTTCGCGTGCGCGACGACCGCCGAGGAGCGGGTGGCGCGCCGGGCCGGCCTGCACGCGGCGCGCGTCGGCGTGCGCGTCGCGAACGGCGTGCCGGACGGGCACGTCGTCTCGTTCGGGCTCGCCGGCTCGCTGGGCGAGCTCCGCGTCGGCGACGTGCTCGACGCGACGCGCGTCGTCGACGAGACGGGCGCCGTCCTCTGGGAGGGGCCCGGGCTCGGGGTGCGGGGCGCGCGCGACGGCGTCGTCCTGGGCGGCGACGTCCTCGTCCACGACGCAGCCGAGCGCGCCCGCCTGCGCGCCGCGAGCGGAGCCGACGCCGTCGACATGGAGAGCGGCGCTCTCGCCCGCAGCGGCCGGCTGGCCGGGGTCGTCCGGGCGATCTCGGACGATGCCGCGAGCATGGTGGAAGGCGTCGATCGCACCGTTCACGAGGATGGCCGAACCGACGTCCTCGGCCTCGCGCGCTGGATCGTCTCGCGCCGCGGCGACGCGCTCCGCTCGATGCGCGACGCGCTGCGCGCGCTGCGCGCGCTGCAGGAGGCGGTGGCGTGAGGGGCCGCGTCCTCCTTGCCGCTCCGCGCTCGTTCTGCGCCGGCGTCGATCGCGCGATCGAGATCGTCGAGCGGCTGCTCGAGCAGCACGGCCCGCCCGTCTACGTGCGCCACCAGATCGTCCACAACGAGCACGTCGTCCGGCGGCTCGAGGCGCTCGGCGCCGTCTTCGTCGAGGACGAGTCGGAGATTCCGGAGGGCGAGATCTGCGTCCTCTCCGCCCACGGGGTCGCTCCGTCCGTGAAGGAGACGGCGCAGAGGCGCGGCTTGCGGATCGTGGACGCGACGTGCCCGCTCGTGAACAAGGTGCACGCCGAGGCGCGGCGCTACGCCGACAGCGGCCATCTCGTCGCGCTCGTCGGTCACGAGAACCATGTCGAGGTGATCGGGACGATGGGCGAGCGCCCCGAGTCGACGGTCGTGATCGAGTCGCCCGAGCAGGCGCGCGAGCTCGTCACCGACAAGCCCGTCGCCGTGATCACGCAGACGACGCTCTCGCTCGACGACGTGGCGCCGATCGTCGACGCGCTCGAGGACCATCTCGGCGATCTGCGGCGGCCGCACGCCGACGACATCTGCTACGCGACGCAGAACCGGCAGGACGCGGTGAAGGCGATGGTCGCGCAGGGCGCGACGCTCGTCCTCGTGATCGGGTCGGAGACGAGCTCGAACGCGCAGCGGCTCGTCGAGGTCGCGCAGGCAGCGGGCGCCGAGGCGACGCTCGTCGACGGCGAGAGCAGGCTCGACCCGAAGCTGCTCGACGGTCACGAGACGATCGGGCTGACCGCGGGCGCCTCCACGCCCGAAGAGCTCGTGCGGGCGACCGCGGCGCGGCTGGCCGAGGCCGGCTACGCGTTGCCCGAGGAGATCGAGGTCGCGAAGGAGGACGTCCATTTCAGGCTCCCGAAGGAGGTCGCACGCGCATGACGAGCATCGAGGTTCCCTATTCGATCGCCGCGGCGCTTCCCTCGCTCGCCGTGATGGACATCACGAACGACGTGTCGCGCGAGGTCGCCGAGTCGGGCGTCGACTCCGGGATCGCGTACCTCCACGCGACGCACGGCATGTCTCTCGTGCGCGTGCAGGAGCGTGAAACCGGCTTCTTCGAGGATCTCGAGTGCCTGCTCGAGCGCCTCGTTCCCGCGTCGACGCAGGCGCGCGAGCGGCTGCTGGCGATGCTGCTCGGGCCGCGCTCGGAGCAGGTTCCCGTCTCCGAGGGTGCGCTCTGTCTCGGCCAGTGGCAGCGGATCCTCGTCTTCTCGCTCGACGGCGAGCACCGCCCCGACTGGCGGCTGACCCTCGTCGGCTGAGGACGACCGGTAGCAGGTACTGCACGTATGTGTAACGGCGGGTTTTCGGCTGTAGAGAGCCGGATGCGCGGTCAGCTCGTTACCCCGTGTTGCAGTTTCGTATCGGTAGCTGCTACCGGCCGCCGGCCGCTGCGTCGCAGCACGCGCAGCAGTGAGTAGCGTCAGGCGATGAGATGCTCGTCCTGAGCCGTACCGAGGTCGAGGAGCTGCTCGACCTCGACGACCTGCTCGACGCGCTGGCCGCCGCGCACGCCGAGTTGTCGGCGGGCGAGGCGTCGCTCGTGCCGCGGGTCGGCGCATTCGCCCGCGAGGCAGGCGTGCTCGGTGTCATGCCCGCGTACGCGCCGTCGGCAGGGCTCGGTTGCAAGCTCGTGACGCTCTTTCCCGGCAACCGCGACCGGCCGACGCACCAGGCGCTGATCGCGCTCTTCGACGCGGAAAACGGGACGCCGGTCGCGCTGCTGGACGGAACGTACATCACGGCGATGCGCACGGCGGCGGCGGCGGCGCTGGCGACGCGGCTGCTCGCGCGCCCCGACGCCCGCGTGCTCGCGATTCTCGGCACCGGCGTCCAGTCGCGCGCGGCGCAGGAGCTGTTCCCGCGCGTGCGCGACTTCGCGGAGATCCGCGTCGCCGGCCGCGGCGAGTTCGAGCAGGCCGTCCGCGGCGCCGACGTCGTCCACGCCGCGACGGCCGCCCGGGATCCCGTCGTCCGCTTCGACTGGCTGAGCCCCGGCGTGCACGTCAGCTCCGTCGGCTACGGGAGTGGCGGCTCCGAGCTCGATCCAGAGATCGTCCGCCGGGCCGACCTCGTCGCCGTCGAGCAGCGCGACTCGGCGTTCGCGCCGCTTCCGGCAGGAGCGCCCGAGCTGGACCCGCGCGGCCGCGACGGCGTTGTCGAGCTCGGCGAGCTGATCGCCGGCGCGGCCGCCGGCCGCACCTCGCAGGAGGAGATCACCCTGTACAAGTCGGTCGGCGTCGCCGTCCAGGACCTCGCCGCAGCGGCGCTCGTTCTCGCGGCGGCCCGCACGCGCGGCGCCGGCCTCGAGATCGAGGTGGAGGAGACCCGCGCATGAGCAGCAGCGAATACAGCCCCGGTCTCGAGGGCGTCGTCGCGGTCGAGACCGAGATCATGGAGCCCGACCGCGAGGGCGGGATGCTCCGCTACCGCGGCATCGACGTCGAGCCGCTGATCGGCGAGTACCCGTACGAGAACGTCTGGGGCCTGCTCGTCGACGGCGACATCGACTCGAAGATGCCGCTGCCCGAGCCGTTCGAGCCGGTCGGCCTCACCGGTCAGGCTCCCGCCGATCTGCAGGCGCAGACCGCGCGGCTGTCCGGACTCTGGGGGCTCGGCAAGCTGAACGAGATCTCCGACGAGCAGGCCCGCGAGGACCTCGGCCGGATCTCGGCGCAGATGATGTCGATCGTCGCCCGCTCGGCCCGTCTCGCGGACGGGCACGACGACGAGGTGCCCGACGAGGTCGTGGCCGAGGGACGGACGGCGGCCGAGCGCTTCCTTCTCCAGTGGCGCGGTCACGCCGACCCGAAGGCCGTGCGGGCGATCGACACGTACTGGATCTGCACCGCCGAGCACGGCCTGAACGCCTCGACGTTCACGGCGCGCGTCGTCTCCTCGACCGGCGCCGACGCCGGGGCGGCGCTCTCGGCCGCGGTCGGCGCGCTCTCGGGGCCGCTGCACGGCGGCGCCCCCGCCTACGTGAAGCCGATGCTGGAAGAGGTCGCCGCCATGGGGGATCCCGAGAAGTGGGTCCGCGACACGCTCGACTCGGGCAAGCGGATCATGGGCTTCGGCCACCGCGTCTACCGCGCCGAAGATCCTCGCTCGCGGATCCTGAAGCGGACGGCACGGGAGCTCGGATCTCCCCAGATCGAGATCGCCGAGCGGCTGGAGGAGGCGGCGCTGGCCGAGCTGGAGCGGCGCAAGCCCGACCGTCCGCTCAAGACGAACGTCGAGTACTACTCGGCGCTCGTCCTCGACATCGCGGAGGTGCCGCCGCCGGTTGCGCCTGCGATGTTCGCCTGCTCGCGGGTCGGCGGCTGGTCGGCTCATATCCTCGAGCAGAAGCGCACTGGCCGCCTGTTCCGGCCGTCGGCGCGGTACGTCGGCCCGGCGGCGCGGGCGTTGCAGGAGGTTTAGTGTTTCCGCCCGTGAAGCGGCTCTCGCTCCTCGCCCTAGTCGTCGTCACCGCGCTCGCCGCGTGCGGCGGCTCGGGGAAGAAGACGCCCACGACCGGCTCCTCGACGTCGAGCCCGGCTGCCGCGCAGGCTCAGATCACGAGCGCGTACGAGAAGTTCTTCTCGAGCAAGACGCCGACCGCGACCCGCATCTCGCTGCTCGAGAACGGCCGGCAGTTCGCGCCGGAGATCTCCGCCCTCGCGAAGAACCCGCTCGCGAGCGACACGAGCGCGAAGGTCTCGTCGGTGACGCTGCAGGGAGCGAACGAGGCGAAGGTCGTCTACACGGTGAAGATCGCGGGCGCCGCGATTCCCGGCCTCAAGAACCGGAACGGGACGGCCGTGCGCAAGAACGGGACGTGGCAGGTCGGGGACGCGAGCTTCTGCGCGCTCGTCGCGCTCGGCGGCAGCACGCCGAAGGCCTGCAAGAACCTCGGCGGCTAGGCCGTGGACCGGCTGCGGTCCCTCCGCGAGCAGCACGCCCGCGAGGTCGCCCTCGCCGCCGTCTGCGCGGTCCTCTTCCTGACCTTCCTCGACAACACGATCGTCAGCGTCGCGCTCGCGAACATCCAGGAGTCGCTCAGCGTCAGCGTCGCCGGGCTGCAGTGGATCGTCGACGGGTACATGCTCGCGTTCGCGGCGCTCATGCTCACGGGCGGGACGCTCGGCGACCTGCTGGGGCGGAAGAGGGTGATGCTCGCCGGCGTCGCGGTCTTCTGCGCCGGCTCGGTCATGGCCGCCGTCGCCCCCGGCAGCGAGCTGCTCATCGCCGGCCGGATCGTGATGGGGGTCGGCGCCGCCGCGTCCGAGCCGGGAACGCTCTCCCTGATCCGGCACATCTATCCGGAGCGCGAGGAGCGGGCGGTCGCGCTCGGCGTCTGGGCGGCGGTGTCGGGGCTCGCGCTCTCGCTCGGGCCGGTGATCGGCGGCGTGCTCGTCGCCTGGCAAGGGTGGCGGAGCATCTTCTGGTTCGGCCTCGCCTTCGGCGCCCTCGCCCTCGCGGTTGCAGCCGTGACGCTGACCGAGAACAGCGATCCGGCCGGCCGGCGGCTCGACATTCCGGGGCTCGCGACGGGCGCGTCGGCGATCCTCGCGGCGACGTTTGCCGTGATCGAGGGCGAGAACGGCGGCTACGGGAGATGGTGGATCGACGTGCTCTTCGCGGCCGCGGCCGTCCTGACCGTCGTCTTCGTCCTCGTCGAGCAGCGGGCGCCCGACCCGGTGCTGAAGATCCAGTTCCTCCGCAACCCGACCTTCACCGCGGCGAACGTCGTCGCCTTCGCGACGAACCTCTCCGTATTCTCGGTGTTCTTCTTCACCGCGCTCTACCTCCAGCTCATCTCGAACTTCTCCGGCTTCCAGATCGCGCTCGTGTTCACCGCGCTCGCGGCGGCGATGATCGTCTCTGGGCCGCTCGCGGGGGAGTGGACGGCGCGCGTGGGGCCGCGCGTGCCGATGGCGCTCGGCTGCGCGCTCGCCGGTCTGGGTCTCCTGCTCGTCGACTGGAAGCTGACGGCGAACACGACCGTCCCCGCGCTCGTCTGGCCGCTCGCGATCGCTGGGCTCGGCTTCGGGATCGCGCTCGTGACGATGACCGCGGCGGTGCTGACCCTCGTCCCTCCCGAGCAGTCGGGAATGGCCGCGTCGACGGTGAACACGAGCCGCGAGCTCGGCGGGGTCTTCGGCGTCGCCGTGCTCGGCTCGGTCGTCAACGCGCAGCTCACGAGCGGGCTCACGGCGAGGCTCGTGAAGCTCGGGATTCCCGCGAGCTACCGCGAGATCGTGATCAACTTCGTCACCACCGGCGGCAACCTGACCTCGGCGGAGAACAACCCGGCTGCGAAGGGCCACGAGAAGCTCGTGGCGAAGATCCTCGGCGCCGCGGAGACCTACGCGGGCCGGGGCGTCCATCTCGCGCTCGAGATCGCGGGAGGGATCGTGCTCGCGGCCGCTCTCGTCGCCCTCCTCGTGGCGCGCAGGACGCGCACCGGAAGCCTCGCGTAGTGGCGCGGGCCGTGCTCGTCGGCGGGACGGGCCAGATCGGCCGGGCGGCCGCCCGCGCTCTCGCCGCGGACGGCTGGGACGTCGTCGCGATCTCACGCTCGGGGACGGTGCCGGCAGGGCTCGCGGAGCTCGGCGTGCAGGCGGTCGCCGCCGACCGCGAGGACGGGGAGCAGCTGCGGGCGGCGCTCGGCGGCGGCGCCGACGTCCTCGTCGACTGCGTGGCCTACACGCATGCGCACGGCGAGCAGCTGAACGGCCTCGCCGGCAGCGTGGGCTCGCTCGTCGCGATCTCGAGCGCGGCCGTGTACACGGACGACGAAGGGCGCGCGTTCACGGGCGCCGAGACGCTCGGCGCCTTCCCGCAGTTTCCGGTCCCGATCCCCGAGACGCAGCGGACGGTGGAGGCCGGCGACGGCGACTACGCGAGGGGCAAGGTCGCCCTCGAGGAGACGCTTCTCGGAGGGCCGTTGCCGGCGACGCTTCTGCGCGCCGGCGCGATCTACGGGCCCGGGTCGCCGCTCCCGCGCGAGCTCTTCTTCGTCAAGCGCATCCTCGACGGCCGCACGCGCGTCGTCCTCGTGTCCGGCGGCGCCAGTCGCTTCCACACCGTCTCGGCGGAGAACATCGGCGAGCTCGTTCGCCTCGCTGCCGCCCGGCCCGGCGACCGTCTCCTCAACGCCGGCGACCCCGATCCGCCGACGACGACCGAGATCTGCCGGGCGATCGCCGCGGCGCTCGACGCCGGCCTCGAGCCGGTGCCGATCGACGAGAGCGAGTTCGAGCGACCGCAGCTCGGCAACCCGTGGGCGACCCCTGCGCCGGTCGTGCTCGACATGTCCGCGGCGGAGCGGGAGCTCGGCTACCGGGCCGTGACGGCGTACCCCGAGGCCGTTGGCCCGGCGTGCGCGTGGATCGTGGAGGAGCTCGAGCGCGGCCGCGACTGGAGCGACTCGTATCTCGGCGGCTTCTTCGACTACGCCGCCGAGGACGCCGAGCTAGCCTCGCGCTCGTGAGCGACGACCTGCTCGCCTACCGCGGCCGCTTCCCGATCCTCGAGACCTGCACGTACCTGATCAACCACTCGCTCGCGGCGATGCCGGCGGCAGCGGAGGAGCGGCTGCTCGAGTACGCGCGCATGTGGCGCGAGCGCGGCATCCGCAGCTGGGGCGAGGGCTGGTGGGAGACGGCCTGGACGGTCGGCGACCAGCTCGGGCGCATCCTCGGCGCCCCGTCCGGCTCGATCGTCATGCACCAGAACGTGACGGTCGCGGAAGCGGTCGTGCTCTCGTGCTTCCGCGAGCCGGGAGCGCGGAACCGCGTCGTCTACGAGGAGGCGAACTTCCCCTCGGTGCGCTACCTCTACCAGGCGCAGCCGGGGCTCGAGGTCGTCGCGGTCGAGGACGACCGAGCGATCGTCGACGCGATCGACGAGCGGACGCTCCTCGTCCCGATCAGCCATGTCCTCTTCAAGAACGGCGAGATCCAGGACGTCGTGCCTATCGTCCGGCGGGCGCACGAGTGCGGCGCCCGGGTCGTGCTCGACTGCTACCAGTCGGCCGGAATCGTCCCGCTCGACCTGACCGAGCTCGGCGTCGACTTCGCCGTCGGCGGCAGCGTCAAGTGGCTCTGCGGCGGCCCGGGCGCGGGCTGGCTCTACGTGCGGCCCGACCTCGCCGGGCGGCTCGAGCCGACGCTCGTCGGCTGGCAGGCCCACGCGCGTCCCTTCGCGTTCGAGCCGGAGCTCGAGTACGCGGCCGGTGCGCGCCGCTTCCTCACGGGAACGCCGAACGTGCCGGCGCTCTACGCGGCGACCGCCGGCTACGACGTGATCGAGGAGGTCGGCGTACCGAGGATCCGCGAGCGCTCGCTCGCCCTGACAGGGCTGCTGCTCGACCGCTGCGACGAGGCGGGCCTCGAGATCGTCTCTCCGCGAGACCCGAGCCGCCGCGGCGGCACGGTCACCGTCTCGACCCCCGACCACGCCGCCGTGCACAAGGAGCTCTCCGAGCGCGACGTGATCTGCGACTTCCGGCCGGATCCACACGGCGGTGTGCGCCTCGGCCCGCACTTCTTCAACAGCGAGGACGAGGTGCGCCACGCGGTGGCCGAGCTGGCGGACATCGTCGCGCGCGGGGCATACGAGCGGCATCGGGGAGCGACCACCCCCTTCTGACGTTCAAGTGACACGAATCGCCGGCCGATGCATGGGGTCGTGCGGCGGGTTCCGGTCATTCTCGTTCTGCTCTTTCTCACCGCAGGGGCCGGATATGCGCGCACGGAGCGGGCGACCGTCGCGGTCTACCCGGCGGGCACGAGCTTCAGCGCCGCGGGAGCCGCGCCGTCCGGTGCCGCCGGCTCGGCCTCGCTCGCGATGCCGATCGGCGGCGTCGACGATGCGGTGGTGCTCGTGCGCGGCGCGCAGGAGGTCGCCCTTCGCTCGCCGACGATCGAGGCGCCGCTCCAGCTGAACACGCTCTTCGCGCACTACGTCTCGGTCGACGGCACGCCCGTCCCCGATGCGCTCCTTCCGTGGGACGGGACGCAGCGGGCGGCCGAGAAGACGAACCAGCCCATCTGGCTGCAGGTGACCGTGCCGGACGGGACGGCTCCGGGCACGTACACCGGCTCGGTGGACGTCCTCGCCGACGGCAACACGACGACGGTGCCGATCAGCGTCACCGTCGCCGCGGTCACGCTGCCGGCGCCGAACCAGGTGCAGGGAAGCCTGCTGACCGCGTTCAACCTCTCGCCGCAGACGTACGGCAACGAGGTGGACAAGCTCTACGGCGTCACGGCCCAGACCTCGCTGCAGGGTCTCTTCCAGTTCTTCTCCTCGTACCGGCTCTCGCCGAACAACTGGGGCTACGGCGAGCCGAAGTACAAGTCCGGCTACACGCGCAACCGGCGCTGGTGGCTCGACAAGGCGGCGGAGATGGAGCAGGCCGTCGGCGACCCGAGGCAATTCGCGGCGATGTCGCTTCCGCTCTCGAACAATCGCGCGCCGAAGAGCGGCTACATCGCGGGGCTCTCCCCGTACAAGCCGAACGCCTGGTGCGGCTACCTGAGGAAGGTCCACAGCTTCTGGGACAAGAACGGCTGGCTGAGCGGCACCTACGCGTATCTGTACGGGCTGGACGAGCCGGGCGCCGCGGGCTTCAGGACGGTCGCGCAGCAGGCGAAGGTCGTCCACGAGTGCTTCTCGGGCAGCCACGTGATCGTCACCGGCCGTCCGAGCGCCGAGAACAAGTACCTCTGGAACGGCGGCAGCGACGACGTCGACGCCTGGGTCGTGCTCGGGAGCCGCTACTACGGCAAGTACACGAATCCGGCGCAGACGGCAAAGGGAATCTCGGACGCGACCGAGTGGCTGAAGCCGATCGAGGAGGCGCGGCATCGCGGCAAGGAGATCTGGACGTACACGTACTCGAACCCGAAGATCCCCGGCTTCACCGCGACCGAGCCGCTCACGGATCCCCGGCTGTTCGTCGACTGGGCGGCGCTCGAGGGCATCAGCGGGCTCCTCTACGGGCAGGGGACGACGACGTACGGGAAGGGCAATCCGCTCGACTCGATCGACAAGTCGGGCGCCTTCGTCCTCATCTATCCCGGCAAGGACGGCCCGGTCGCGAGCGCGCGCCTCGAGGAGATCCGCGAGGGCATCGAGGACTGGGAGATCCTCGCCGTCGTCCGGCAGCGGCACGGCGCCGGCGCCGTCGCGAGGCTCCTCGGCAGCCTGTTCTCGACGACCCCGAGCGGCGCCAAGCTCGCCTGCACCGTGGGCTGCCCGCTGAAGTCGACCACGCCGTTCGCGTGGCCGCTCTGGTCGAAGGACGCGACGACCGCCGGCAAGATCGCGCAGATGCGCGCGAGCGCGCTCGCGGCCGCCGCGAGCTGAGCTCCCATTAGCTCGAGCTCCCCAGCAGCTCGAGCAGCCGGGCCGCGTGCGCGGGCGCGGCCGGCTCGTCGTCGTGGCGGAAGAAGACGTAGACGGGCTCCCGCGCCGACGCGACGGCCGCGGCGAACGCCTCGTCGGGCGGCTCGCGGCGGCGCAGGTAGCGGAACGGCGCCGGCGTCACGAGGTCGCCGACGCGGACGACGCCCGCCTCGGCGAGCCGCGGCTCGATCCCGTCCCACGACGGGTGCTCGAGGTCGAACGCGAGCCGCAGGTCGCCGCCGAGCGAGCGGAGCACGAGCTCGAGCGCGCCCTCGTCCCGCGCCGACTTGAACGAGACGCGCACCGGCCCGAGCCGGTCGCCGAGCGCCCGGAAGCGGCTCTCGAACTCGCCGCGCCGGCCGAGCCGCTCGCCCGGGAGCTTCGGCGCGAGCTCGAAGCCGTCGGGAACCTGCCCGGCCCAGCGCCGGAACTGCTCCTCCGCCGGCAGGCGGTAGCCGGTCGTGTTCAGCTCGACGGTGGCGAAGCGGGAGGCGTAGAAGCCGAGGAACTCGGACGGGTCGAGCCCGGCCGGATAGAAGCCGGGCCGCCAGCTCGGATACGACCAGCCGGAGGTGCCGACCGAGACGCGCTCTATTCTGGGCGGTCCCTTGGCCACGGCGGAGAGCGTGACAGTTCCGGTCGAGCAGTTCACCGAAGAGGAGCGGGCGCGGCTCGCGCCCCACTTCACGAACCTCGACCGGCCGGTCTTCGCGCTCGTCAACCTGCCCGAGAC
This sequence comes from Gaiellaceae bacterium, assembly GCA_035517075.1. Classification (GTDB taxonomy): domain Bacteria; phylum Actinomycetota; class Thermoleophilia; order Gaiellales; family Gaiellaceae; genus Palsa-739. The sequence continues at coordinate 20,670 of DATIZN010000013.1, forward strand.
CGTCAAGGGCGCGCTCTTCGCCCGCTACTCGCGCTACGCGGGGACGCTGCGACGGCTCTTCCTCGACGAGTTCGCCGACTCGGTCCCCGAGCTCCCACCGTGGGAGGGTGACGAGGGCGAGCGGGCGGCGCGGCTCTACGAGACGATCTTCCTCGGCTACGGCGACGACTCCGTCGCGCAGCTCGGCGGCGCGCACGTCGCGTGCGAGTGGACGTCGAACCTCCTGACGAAGATCCTCCAGCGGCCGCGTCTCGCCGCGTATCTCGAGCAGTCGACCCGCTACATCGCCTACGACAAGGACGTCGCGGGCTTCGGCTACCGCTACCACCGGGACCCTCGCTTCGGGCCCGCATACGAGGCGGCGATGGACGATCTCTTCGCGACGTACTCCCGCCTGCTGGCCGGGGTCGCAGACTGGGCCGGCGAGCGCTTCCAGGCGGCGGAGGGCGAGTCGCCGGCCGCCCACCGCCGCGCGGTGCGGGCGAAGGCGCTCGACCTCGTCCGCGGCCTGCTGCCGGCGGCGTCCCTCTCCCACGTCGGCATCTACGCGAGCGGCCAGGCGTACGAGCAGCTCGTCCTCCGCCTCCTCGCGCACCCGCTCGCCGAGGCGCAGGCCTACGGCGAGATGCTGCTCGAGGAGCTGCAGGCCGTGATCCCGAGCTTCGTCGCCCGCGTGCCGCGCGCCGACCGCGGCGGACGCTGGATCGAGTACCTGCGCGCCCGCGACGGGGCCGCGACGGCGGCCGCCCGGCGGCTCGGGCTCGGCGAGGCCGAGGCGGCGGCTGCGCCCTCGGTGCGGCTCTTGCGCGCGCACGGCAGCGAGGAGGAGCTGCTGGCGGCCCTCCTCTACGAGGCGTCGGCCGCCGGCGAGGAGGCCGCGCTCGCAGCGGTGGGACGGCTTTCCGAGGCCGAGCGGGCGGAGCTCCTGCGCGAGCTCGTCGGCGAGCGCGAGAACCGGCGGCATCGTCCCGGCCGCGGCTTCGAGACCCTCTCGTACCGCTTCGAGATCGTCTCCGACTACGGCGCGTTCCGCGACCTGCAGCGCCACCGCCTGCTGACGTGCCAGTGGCAGCGGCTCTCGCCGGCGCTCGGCGCCGACGTGCCGCACGAGGTCGCGGAGGCGGGTCTCGGCGACGACTACGCGCGCGCCCTCGACGTCTCGCGCGCCGAGTACGAGCGGCTGCGCGGCGAGGGCCTCGCCGAAGAGGCGCCGTACGCGCTCTGCCTCGCCTACCGGATCCGCTTCGTGCTCGAGCTCGACGCCCGCGAGGCGCTGCACCTGATCGAGCTGCGCTCGGGACGGGAGGGACATCCCTCCTACCGGGCGGTCGCGCTCCAGATGCGCGACGCGATCGCCGCCGTCCACCCGAACGTCGCCGCAGCGATGACCTTCGTGGACGACTCGGGCGAGCCTCGCCTCGAGCGGCTGCTCAGCGAGATGCGGAACGAACCTCGAGCCGGCTGAGGTCGGCGGCTTAGACCGGCCGGAGGACGGTCGTTCCGTGGTCGCTGCTTCCCGGCGACTCGCGCGTCACGATCCACTTGTCACCCGGGCCGAGGCGATACGGCGCGTTCAGCGGCACGGTGAACGGCGCGCTCCCGCCCGTGGTCACGAACCTCCCGCAGGAGAGATAGCGGTCGCCCTTCCGGACGAGGTAGACGTCGTAGTACGCATTCGCCGGCAGAGCCGGGAGGTTGCGCACGGTGAGCTTCATCGGCCAGTTGCCGGCCGTCGCGGGCAGGATCTCCAGCGTCGCGCGGGCGTGCGGCGCGGCTGCCGTGCCCTCGAGCGCGAGCAATCCGGCCAGGTCCGTCGAGTGGCGGTTGCCGACGGCATAGCCCGAGGAGAAGACCGCCGCGACGGCGACCACCGCGGCGACCAGCAGGAACACGCGCCGCTTGACCTGGCGGCGGCGGATGGTCTGCGACCGCTCCGAGTCCGGCCCCCGGCCGAGCGCCGGCGGCAGCTCCTGCGGCGGGCCGGCTGCGACGAGCAGCTCGTGCGCGCGGCGCAGCCGCTCGCGCTCCCCGCCGAGCGGCTCCCCGCCGACGAGCTCGTCGAAGTCGGGCGTCGGGTTCATCGCAACTCCCCCTCGAGCAGCGACGCGAGCCGCGCGAGGCCGCTGCGCGTCCGCGTCTTGACCGTTCCGAGCGGCAGGCCGAGGTAGCCCGCCACCTCGCTCTGCGACATCCCGCTCCAGTAGGCGAGCTCGATCACCTCGCGCTCGCGCGGCTGGATCTCCTCGAGCGCGCGGTGCACGCGCCACGCGACGTACGCGTCCTCCGCCTGCTCGGCCGGACCGGCTCCGCCCGCGGGAAGGTCTGGCACGTCGGCGACGAGCGAGGAGTCGCTGACGCGGAAGCGGTCGGCGATCGCGTTCCGCGCGACGGCGTACAGCCAGCCGGCTGCCGGCCCGCGCTCGGGACGGTAGGTTCCCGCCGCCCGCCAGATTGCGGCGAACGCCTCCTGCGTCGCATCCTCGGCCCTGCTACGGTCGCGCAGCCGCCGCAGAGCGAGCCCGAAGACCGAGCGGACGTAGCGCCGGTAGAGGAGCTCGAACGCGCCGCGGTCGCGGCCCGCGATCCGCGCGAGAAGCTCCGCGTCGGGCGTGTCGAGAGTCGGCGGCTCGGCTTCGTCCGCGCCCACGGCGCGCAGGTGTGGTGCATCGATCGCCAATTCCATGTCGCGTCTGGTTCTACGCATCCCGGCCCTCGCGCGGATTGCAGCAGGCGCAGACGCTCGAGCGCAACCGCTACTTGGCCGTCGCCTCCGCGTAGCGGCGCTCGACCTCCGGCCAGTTGACGACGTTCCACCAGGCTTCGAGGTAGGCGGGCCGCTTGTTCTGGTACTTGAGGTAGTAGGCGTGCTCCCAGACGTCGATGCCGAGCAGCGGCGCGTGGCTCTCCATGATCGGAGAGTCCTGGTTCGCCGTCGAGTAGACCTCGAGCCCGGTGCCGTCGTGCACGAGCCACGTCCAGCCGCTGCCGAAGCGCTTCGCGCCGGCGTCGTTGATCGCGCTCTTCAGGTCGTCGAAGCCGCCGAAGGCGTCGTCGATCGCGCTGCGTAGCGCGCCGCCGGGCTCGCCGCCGCCGTCCGGGCTCATGATCGTCCAGAAGAGAGAGTGGTTCGCGTGGCCGCCGGCGTTGTTGCGCACCGCCGTGCGCTTGTCCTCGGGGATCGCATCGATGCTCGAGAGGACGGTCTCGACCGAGGCGTCGGCCCACTCGGTGCCTGCGAGGGCGGCGTTCGCGTTGTTGACGTAGGCGGCGTGGTGGGCGTCGTGGTGCACGCGCATCGTCGCCTCGTCGATGTGCGGCTCGAGCGCGTCGTAGGGGTACGGCAGATCCGGGACTTCGAAGGCCATCTCGTGGGCTCCTTTCGCGACTCTGTCTCTCGAACGGAGGATATGCTCCGCGCTCGTGTCCACGCTTGCCTTCAGGTTCGAGGCGATCGCCCCGCGGCCGTTGCGCCCGGAGGCGTACGAGCTCGACGGCATCTCGCGCGCGTCGATCGAGGCCCACTACAAGCTCTACGAGGGGTACGTCGCGAAGCGGAACGAGATCCTCGGCCGGCTCGCCGACGTCGATCTCGCCACCGCGAGCCAGACCTTCTCCGACCTGCGGGCACTGAAGGTCGACCTCACGTTCGCGATCGGCGGGATCAAGAACCACGAGCTCTACTTCGGCCACCTCGGCGGCGCAGGAGGCGCCCCCGAGGGCGCGTTCGGCAAGCTCGTCGCCCGCGACTTCGGCTCGGTCGATGCCTGGCGCGCCGATCTGAGAGCGACGGGGATGGCCGGTCGCGGCTGGGCCTGGACGGCGTACGACTGGGACGAGGGACGGCTCTTCAACTACGTCGGCGACGCACAGAACACGTTCCCCGTCTGGAACGCGACCGCGCTCGTCGCGCTCGACGTCTACGAGCACGCGTACTTTCTCGACTACCAGACCGACCGCGCGTCCTACATCGAGGCGTTCTTCGCGAACCTCGACTGGGACATCGTGAACGGCTGGATCGAGCAGTACGGCATTCCGAGCTAGACCGGCGGCGTGCTCACCGCCGTCTTCGTCGTCGCCGGCTACCTCGCCGGCTCGCTGACGTGGGGTTACTGGCTCGTGCGGATCTTCCGCGGCGAGGACATCCGCACGAAGGGCAGCGGCAACCTCGGCGCGTCGAACGTCTGGCGCGTGTACGGCGTGAAGCTCGGCCTGCCGGCGATGCTGCTCGACACGGCGAAGGGGTTCGCGCCGGCGCTCGTGGGCACGCTCGTCGTGGGGCACGGCACCGGCGTCCTCGCCGGCGCGGCGGCGATGCTCGGCCACTGGCGGCCGCTCTTCCTCGGCTTCAAGCGCGGCGGGAAGATGGTCGCGACCGCCGGCGGCGCCTTCCTCGGCGTCGCCCCGCTCGTCGGGTTGACGGGAGCGGGCGTCTGGATCCTCGTCTTCGGGCTGACCCGCTACGCCTCGGTCGCCTCGATGACGGCCGCGTCCTCGCTCGCGCTCTGGGCGTGGCTGCTCGGCTATCCGTGGCCGGTGATCGCCTTCGGCGGCGCCGCCGGCGCGGGCGTGGTCTTCCTCCATCGCGCCAACATCGCGCGGCTGCGGCGGGGAGAGGAGAACCGGTTCCGCGGCTTCCGGCGCGGCGCGTCTACGAGCGAAGCCAGCCCCTGAGGTCGGTGTGCGCGGTGGGGCCGTGCCCGCCGTTCTCGAGCTCGCCGCGCAGCTCGCCCACCGTCCCGTAGCGCTCGGCGACCACCTCGTGCGCGTGGATCGTCTCGAAGTTGAGCTGGCGGGAGAGGACGAAGTCGCCGTCGTCGAGCTCCGGCAGCTCGTCGAGCACGCCCTTGAGCGCGACGCGGACGGAGTCCTCGACGAAGCGCGGCTGGAGGTGCGCGTGCTCGACGACGAAGAGCTCGTCCGGGCGCTTCAGGAGCTCGTAGATCGGCGAGCTCATCGAGCCCTCGACGATCTCGACGAGCCGCTCGGCGTTCAGCCGGCCCGCGGTGCCCACGAGGAGCGTGCCGCGCCCGCGCTGGTTGTGGGTCGCGAGCGGGACGAGCTCGAGGATCCGCTCGACCTCGTCACCGGCGAAGCCCGCCTCGAGCAGCCGCTCGGTCGCTGCGCCGCGGACGAGGCCCTGCGCGCACGGGCACGCGTTGATGCCGGTCGCCTCGACGCCGACGACGCGGCGCACCCGCTCGCGCGAGGCGGCGGCGATCCCGAGCAGCGACACCATCTCCTGCGTCGAGAGCCTGCTCACCGGCGTCCTCCGCTCGTACGGGTAGCGCGCCGTGATCCGCACCTCGGCGAGGAGCGCCTCCTGGCGCGAGACGATGTGGCGGGCGACGTGCTCGGCGAGATCCTCGACGAGGAACGCCTCATCGTCGACGACTCCCTCGATCGCCTCCTCGAACAGCTCGGGGAAGCGGGACATGTGGACGCCCTTCTGCCGCGGATCGAGGTCGACCGTGCAGTCGATCGTCGCGGCGATGAGCTTCTCGCGCTTGCCCCGCCCGATCCGCACAGCCTTCTGCACGCCGGTCACGCCGGCGCGCGAGAGGCCGAGCGCGATCTCGGGCGCCGTCGCCTGCAGATCGGGTGTCTTGCTGCGTGGCATCTGACAAGGTTAGATCCGTGAGCGACGACAACGACTTCTCCCGCCTCGTCTCCCTCGCCTGCCACGACCTGCGGACGCCGCTCGCGACCGTCCACGGCTTCGCCACCACGCTCGCGAAGAGCGCCGGCCTGGAGCCGCCGGCCGACCGCTACGTGGAGGTGATCGAGGCCGCGTCGGGCCAGTTCGCCGAGCTGCTCGACGAGCTCTCGCTCGCCGCCCGGATCGAGGGCGATCGCTACGACCCGACGCTGCGGGAGATCGACACGCTCGAGCTCGCGCACTCGGCCGCGGCGCGGCTCGGCGAGGAGCGCGTCCGCGTCTCCGGCGAGGGCGCGGTGATCGAGACGGACGTTCAAGCCGTCGATCGTGGAGTCGCGGCGCTGATCCAGTCCGCGCTCCGCCACGGCGGGCTCGACAGCGTCGATGTCGCCGTCGCGGGGACTGAGGTCCGCGTCACGCCGGTGACGGCCGCCGCCGCTCCGGTCGTCCTCGGCGAGGACCTCCGCGACCTCGGTGCAGCCGTTGCGGCGCGGCTCGTCGCCCGCCTCGGCGGCTCGCTCGCCGTCGAGGGCGAGACGCTTCGGGTCAGGTTGCCCTGACCGTGTTCGTCGACGGATTCGTCAACCTCTACACGGCCGACATCGAGGCGGGGTTGCGCTTCTACCGCGACCTTCTCGGCTTCAGGGAGACCTTCCGCACCCCGAAGGAGGGAACTCCGACGCACGTCGAGCTGAGGCTCGACGGCTTCATGCTCGGGCTCGGCACGGTCGAGGCCGCGAAACGCGTCCACGGCGTCGACGCCTCGCCCGGCGCCCCGGCGGCTGTCATCGTCCTCTGGACGGACGACGTGGACGACGCGTTCGAGCGGTTGCGGTCGGCCGGCGTTCCCGTCCTCCAGGAGCCGCACGACAGGGGAAACGACAACCGCAGCGCGCTCTTGCAGGACCCCGACGGGAATCTCGTCGAGATCGTCGGCAAGACCGCCTGAGGTCAACCGGCGGCGAGCGCCGGCGTGGCGAGCTCGTGGCAGCTCCGGCAGCGCGCCTCGTACTGCTCGAGGGCGCCGACGACGATCGTCGCGCCGTCGGCCGGCGCGGGCGCGCCGTCGACGAGTCGCTGCGTCATCGTCGCGGGGCCGCCGCAGCGGTGGCAGACGGCCTGCAGCTTGTCGACGAGCTCCGCCCGGCAGAGGAGGTGGGGCATCGCGCCGAACGGCCGCCCGCGGAAGTCCTGGTCCAGTCCGCATGCGACCACGCGCAGCCCGCGCTCGACGAGCGCGTCGAGGACGAGGACGATCTCCACGCCGAAGAACTGCACCTCGTCGACGCCGATCGCGTCGTACCCCTCGACGAGGCCGGGGATGTCCGCCGGGGAGTCGACGGCGACCGCGCGCATCCGCGCGCCCGCATGGCTCACGACGTGGCCGATGTCGTAGCGGTCGTCGATGCGCGGCTTCACGATCAGCGCGCGCTGCCCCGCGATCTCCGCGCGGCGCAGGCGGCGGATGAGCTCCTCGCTCTTGCCGCTGAACATCGGGCCGCAGATGACCTCGAGCCAGCCGCCGCGTTCCGGGAAGAGCCTGATCACGGGTTCCGACCCTAGTGGTCGGACCCGACGGAGCCCGTCGGCTACTTCCCGTGCTCGAACTCCCACTGGGAGAGGCGGCGGAGGCTGACGATCCCGAGCAGGCGCCCGTCCTTCATCACCGGCAGGTGGCGGAAGTTGCGCTCGAACATCATCTTCGCGGCGTCCTCGACGGGCGTCTCGGGCTCGATCGTCACGACGCTCTCCGTCATCCACTGGCGGACACGGGCCTCGGCCGCCCGGGCCCGCGAGGCGACGGCGCGCATCAGGTCGCGCTCGGTGACGATGCCGACGATCCGGGCCATGTCCTCCATGACGACGACGGCGCCGACGCCGGCGGCGATCATCTTGTCCGCGGCCTCGCCGATCGACGCCGCCGGGTCGACGGTGAGCACGTCGCTGTTCATCACCTCGGCAACCGTTGCCACGGCCGGAGACTAACGCAGCACGAGAGGCGCGGGTGAACGCGCTACCGCCGAGCCGCTCCGCGGGGCGCATCGTCGCCCTGCCCGGTCGCCGCGCTGGCCCACCGGGCGGCGAACGGAACGAGGACGATCGGCAGGACGAGCAGCTCCAGCCAGTCCCACAACGTGTTGCCGGGGAAGCCCGTCCAGCGGAGCGGAAGCGACTATCCGAGGACGACGAGAACCACGAAGCCGGCAACGACGCCCTGAAGCAGTAGGTGCCGCGAGCGTCCGAGCCGGTGGCCGTGCCGGAGTCAAAGCGGAGCGACGGTCACCGCGAGCGGAAGCAGCAGGGCGTGCAGCCAGTCCCACAGCAGGGCGCGATGCGCGAAGCCCGTCCACCGCCAGCCACGGCCGTAGCCTCCCCAGAGGACGACCGCCACCGCCACGAACGCCAGCGCGCCGAGAGCGCGGCCGGCGGTCAGCCGGCGCTGCGGCTCCTCGACCGCTCCCGCTGCCGCGTCGTCCACGGTCCGACTCTAGCCCGGCGAAGACGTCCGGCAATGCCATCGCGGGCTGCCGCGGTATAGCCTCGGCATGTGCCGAGCGTCGTCACTCCGGTGCTCGTGGTCGTCGCCGTCCTGGTTCTCACGACCCTGTGGCAGCGGAGGCTCAGCCAGGGCTACGACTACCAGTGCGGCCGCTGCGGGCACAGATTCAGCCCGTCGCCGCTAGCCGCGGCTCTCGCGCCGCACAGGTTCGGCGGCCTGAAGCTTCTGAAATGTCCGGAATGCGGAGCGTTCACCTGGGCCTCGGTCGTGCCGAAGGAGTAGGGGCAGGCGTCGCCGCGCTCGCCACGGCAGTGTTCGCGCCGGGCGGGGACGGGCCGGATCACGGAAGGAGCGCGCCGTTTGGGCCTCCGCCTCCCTCGGGCGGAGGTTGAGCGAGCCGGCCGAGATCCTGGAGGAGCTTGCGGAGCTGGCTGAAGCGCTTCGACCCCAGAAGCTCCGCCCATGAGTCTTCGATCTCGGATACGGCGTCGCGGATGACCTTGACAGCGGCAACGCCGCGCGGGGTGAGCGCGATGCGTTTCGAGCGCAGGTCGTCGGGATGGGGCTGGCGCTCGAGATAGCCGCTACGCTCGAGTCTGCCGAGCAGGTAGTTGAGCGCCTGCTTGCTCATCCGCAACCGTCCCGCCAGCTCGGACGGCCGTGCGCCCTGTGGGCCCGGATAGCCGAACACCGGCAGGTAGGCGGCATCGAAGTCCTGGAACCCGTGCTCGTGCAGTCGCTCGAGCATGTGCCGCTGCACCGCCTCCCAGGGGTTGCGGAGGAGCGCCCCGATCAGCGGCGGCCCGAACGGCTCCGGCTCCACCGCCATTTTGGTCAAGTGATTTGACGAACGAGGGTGTCGCATCTATTATCAAGGGACTTTACCGAACGGAGGTCGTGATGGAGGCGATTGCGGCAGCACGGAGCGTCGGGACGATCGAGGTCGAGGGGATGTCGATCCGGTTCCTCGTCGAGGGGAAGGACTCCGCCGGTCGGGTCGCGGTGTTCGAGTTCGGCGTGCCGGCCGGGGCGAGAATCGCCGTCGCTCACAGCCACGACGGCTACGAGGAAACGGTCTACGGCCTCGAGGGCGTACTGACCTGGACGATCGACGGAAGGACAACTGAGCTGGGTGCGGGTGAGGCGCTCGTGATTCCGCGCGGCGCTGTCCACCACTTCGCGAACCCGACGGAGACAGACGCGAAGGCGCTCGCGATCGTGACTCCAGGCGTGCTCGGCCCCGACTTCTTCCGAGAGGTGGCGGCCGTTCTCGACGCCGCAGCGGGAGGCCCGCCGGACGTCCAGGCGCTCGCCGCGGCAATGGTTCGGCACGGCCTGACGCCGCATCCCGAGCCCGCGAGGTGACGTGTGGCGACGGCCTGCTGCCGGAGTGGCGGGCTCCCATGGTGGCTCCTCTTTACTTGAGGAGCCGCGAGAGGCGGCGATCCTTGAGGATCCGGCCGCCGGTCTGGCAGCTCGGGCAGTAGAAGATCGTGTGCTCCTCGAAATCGACCTGGGCGAGCGGCGTCCCGCAGACGTGGCACGGCCGGCCGAGGCAGCGGTGGACGCGGTACGTTTGCTCGTCGGAGGCGCCGCGCTCCCGTAGCTCGAGGCCGCGCTCCAGCTCGGCGTCGATCGCGGCGGCGAGGCGGGCGACCTCCTCCTCGTCGAGGTCGGTCGTGAGCGCGTAGGGCGAGAGCCGGGCGGCGTGGAGGATCTCGTTCGCCCACGCCCGGCCGATGCCGGCGAGCAGCCGCTGGTCGCGCAGGAACGCGTGCAGCCGCCGCGACTCGCGGTGCACGATCTCCGCGAGCTTCTCGCTGCCGAGGCCGAGCGCCTCCGGGCCGAGATGGGCGAGCTCCGCGTCCGCGCCCTCGGGCGTGACCAGCCAGACGCCGGCGCGCTTCTTCTTCCCCGCCTCGGTGAGGACGAGCTGGGCGCCGCGCTCGAACTCGAGCCGGAACGCAGGCGACTTCGGCGCCGCGGCGCCGGCCGGGACGTGCTTGAGCCTTCCGGCCGTCATCAGGTGGACGAGGAGGACGAGCTCTCCGTCGCCGGTCGGGAAGAGCAGCCGCTTGCCGCGCCGCTCAGCCCCGCGGAAGCGCCTTCCCTCGAGGGCCGCGAGGGGCGGGTCGAACGTCTTCAGCGTCGCGATGTGGGCCGGCCCGGCGTGTGCGATCGGGAACGCCGACACGGGTGCGTCCAGCTGGCGCCGCCACGTCTCCATCTCCGGCAGCTCCGGCATGCCGCCAACGGTACCCCCGTGATCCGGCCGGTGGCAGCTACCGAAACGGAACGGTCAAGATCCTTCAACGGTGCGCCGAAGGGCGACCAGGGGGTCGAGCTCACGCCGGAAGACGCCCAAGATCGGCCCGTCGTCGACGAAGGAGTTGCGTTCACTCAAACCGAGAGTTCCACGGAAGCTGCTCCAGGTCCAGAGGCTCGCGCGCGGGCAGAGGCCTGCCTCTACCGGATTGTTCATTGCATAGGCGTAGGTGCCGATCAGGTCCTCTGGCCCGACGAGCCGCCTCGATCCGTACCGGCGCGACTGGACGTGACCGCGGAGGCCGTGCCGGCGGTTGAAGCCGCATGCATACCCGTGATTGAGCATCTGCATCGCGCTCGATAGGACGCCGTCGCCCACAGCGATGATGAGGTGGTAGTGCGTGCGCATCAGGCAGAAGCCCATGCACCTCCACTCGCTCTTGTCGGTCACAAGCGCGAGACGCCGGAGGAAGTCGATTCGGTCGACATCGTCCCTGTAGAGGGCAGGCGCCGCCCAGACACAATGTCCATACACGTGGAAGGCCCCTTCTGCCGTGTCTCGCCGTTGGTGCGGCATCAGGGAGAACTGTGTCTTCCTTGCAGTGACGGCAGGATTGCGGGTTCGTGACGATTTCGTCGCGGTAGCTGCTACCGGCCGTACGCCGTGGGCGCGGTAGCTGCCACCGGCCGTATGCCGCCCGCCGTAGGCTCACGGCGTGCCGGAGCCGATCAGGATCGAGGCGCGCCGCAACGGCGTCGTCGAGGCCGTGCACGTCTTCCACGCCGTCGCCGTGCGGGACGGCGAGATCGTCGCGGCGGCGGGGGACCCGTCGCTCACATGCTTCATGCGCTCGTCCTCGAAGCCGCTCCAGGCGCTGCCGCTCGTCCGCGCGCGCGACGACCTGAGCGACGAGGAGGTCGCGATCGCGTGCGCGTCGCATCGCGACACCCCCGAGCAGGTCGCCGCCGTGAGGGCGCTGCTCGCGAAGGCGGGCGTGACGGAGAACGATCTCGAGCTCGGGCTGCAGGAGGGACGGCCGCCCGAGCGCATCCACAACAACTGCTCCGGCAAGCACGCCGGCATGCTCGCCTTCTGCCGTGCTCGCGGCTGGGAGACGCGCGGCTACCGGCTGCCCGAGCATCCCGTCCAGCAGGGGTGCCGTGCCGTCCACGCCGAGGCTGCGGAGATCGCCCCCGACGAGCTCCCCACCGGGACGGACGGGTGCGGCGTCGTCACGTTCGCGCTCTCGCTCGAGCGCATGGCGCACGCGTACTCGCGGCTCGAGACGCTGCCCGGCGGCGACCGGATCGCCGCGGCGATGCGCGCCCGTCCCGACCTCGTCGGCGGTCCCGACGGCGCCGACTACCGCCTCATGCGGGCGGTCCCCGGCTGGCTCGCGAAGGGTGGCGCCGAAGGTCTCCTGTGTGCCGCCGGTCCCGGCATCGGCGTTGCGCTGAAGTGTGCCGACGGCGCGTTCCGTGCCCATCCGCCGGCGCTCGCCGCCTTCTTCGCGCAGCTCGGGATCGAGCTGCCGGAGCTCGCCGCCGTCCCGCTGAGGAACACACGCGGAGACCTCGTCGGCGAGCTCGCCGCCCGTGTCTGAACACGATCTTTACGGACCCGTGACGCCGGACTAATATCCGGCTCGGTTCGAGGGAGCCGGAGAGGTGGCCGGCAAGCGGTTCGTCCGTGCCAACGCCGTCGTGCAACGACTAGGACCGGGAGGTTCGCGACTTGCTCACTGTCGAGATCTCGCTTCCCGAAGTCGAGGAGCTCCAGAAGCTCGTCACGGAGGGCAAGGAGAAAGGCTTTCTCAGCTACGACGAGATCGTCACCGGGCTCGAGGACGTCGAGCTCACGAAGGAGCAGGTCGAGGACTTCTACACGTACCTCAGCGAGCACGGGGTCGACCTCGTCGAGGGGGAGCAGCACAAGGCCCCGCCGCGCCAGGAGCCGCAGCCCGAAGACGAGAAGGTCCCCGCGACGCCGAAGCTCGACCTCTCGGTCGAGCCGTCCCTCGACTCGCTCCGCCTCTATCTGCGCGAGATCGGCAAGGTGCCGCTGCTCACCGCCGACCAGGAGGTCACGCTGGCGAAGCGGATCGAGCGCGGCGACATGTCGGCGAAGGCGGCGATGATCGAGGCGAACCTCCGGCTCGTCGTCTCGATCGCGAAGGGCTACCTCGGCCGCGGCCTCTCCTTCCTCGACCTGATCCAGGAAGGCTCACTTGGGCTGATCCGAGCGGTCGAGAAGTTCGACTACCGCAAGGGCTACAAGTTCTCGACATACGCCACCTGGTGGATCCGCCAGGCGGTCACTCGCGCGATCGCGGATAAGGCGCGGACGATCCGCATCCCCGTCCACATGGTCGAGAAGCTGAACAAGGTCGTCCACATCGAGCGCCAGCTCGTCCAGCGCCTCGGCCGCGAGCCGAGCCCGGAGGAGATCGCCCGGGAGCTCGAGATCACGACCGAGGAGGTGCGCGACATCCTCCGCATGGCCCAGCTCCCCGTCTCGCTCGAGAAGCCGATCGGCGAGGAGGAGGACTCCGCCCTCGGCGACTTCGTCGAGGACGAGGCGGCGGAGTCGCCCTTCGACACCGCGCAGCTCTCCCTTCGCCGCGAGGACATCGAGAACGCCCTCAACGCGCTGCCGCTGCGCGAGCGCCAGGTGATCGAGCTCCGCTTCGGGCTGCTCGGCGGGCCGCCGCGCACGCTCGAGGAGGTCGGACGCGCCTTCGGCGTCACCCGCGAGCGGATCCGGCAGATCGAGAACAACACGCTGAAGAAGCTCGAGCACCTGCCCGAGGCGCAGGCGCTCAGGGACGCTGTGTCGTAGCCCGCTCGAGCGGGACGAACAGCCTGCAGTGCGCGTCTTGTAACTCCTGCTCCTAGGCGCTCAGTCGAGGAACTCGACGTACGCCTCGACGGGCTCCCGTTCGCGCGGCGACGGCTCGCGTACGGCGGCCCCGAGATGGAGGAGGCCGAGAAAGCGCTCGCCGCGCGGAAGTCCCACCGCCTCGCGGCCGGGCTTCGACCGCAGCACCGCCGGCGTGCGCCAGTACGTGGCGAGCCCGCGCTCGGTCGCGGCGAGGAGCACGAGCTCGATCGCAGCCGCCGTCGCGCACACGTCCTCCTCGTCCATCGTGAGGTCGCCTGTGAGCGCGGCCGAGGCGACGACGAGCGTCGGCGCCCGGTCGAGCTTCGCGGCCTCCTTCTCGCCCGCGACCTTCTTCAGCGCGGCGAGCGTCTCGGGGCCGAGGACGCGGAACCGCCACGGCTGGTTCAGATGGTGCGTCGGCGCGAACCTCGCGATCGCGAGCAGCTCGAGCACCGTCTCGCGCCGGACGGGCTCCCGTCCGAACGCCTTGTGCGTCCGCCGCGCAGCGGCGATCTCCTCGACCGTCACGCCAGGCGGGCCTCGACCTGCACGTCGGCGCCGGCCCGCTTCAGCAACGCCGAGAACGGACAGCCCTCGTCCGCCCGCTCGACCGCCGCCTGCAGCGCCGCGTCGCCGACGCCGTCGAGTCGCGCCTCGACCTCGACGTGCGAGCCGACGATCTGGTGCCCCTGCCCCTCGACCTCGTCCATCACGATCGTGCAGGTCACGTCGAGCCTCCCGGGCGGGGTTCCCGCGCCCGTCAGCTCGCCCGCCAGAGACATCGCGAAGCAGCCGCCGTGGGCTGCCGCGAGCAGCTCCTCCGGGCTCGTCTTCCCTTCCGGCTGCCCGATCCGCGTCGCCAGGGAGAACGGCAGCCCCGAGAACGCGCCCGTGCCGGCGTCGATCGAGCCGGCGCCGCGGGCGACGTTCCCGTCCCAGCCGACGTGGGCGGTGCGCTCGATCCGCGGCATCAGCAGGAGATCGGCACCGCGGCGGCGCTGCCGTCGGGGTAGTAGGCCTCCGCGGGCGAGCCGGCGGGACGGAAGACGCCGAGGACGCGCATCTCGCCCGGCCCGAGGTTCTCGAGGCAGTGGACGAGCCCGGCCGGCAGGTGGACGCACGTCCCCGCCCGCAACGGCGCCGTCTCGCCATCGACGTGCAAGGCGCCCTCGCCCTCGAGGACGTAGACGACCTCGTCGTAGCGGTGGAAGTGGTCCGGGGCGCGGCCCGGCGGGATGTAGCCGACGAACTGCGTCACCGACGCGCAGCCGTGCTCCGGGCGCGCGAGCAGGGTGAACTCCCGGCCGGCGGTCGCCGTCCCGCGCTCCCCGCCCGCGATCACCGCGTGGCTCGCGGTCGCCGGCAGCGGCTCCTCGACGAGCACCGAGAGAAGCAGGAGATCCTGCGCGTAGTCGACGCTCCACGCCGTTCCACCGGCGACGAAGAGGCCGGCTCCCGGCTCGAGCTCGTGGCGCTCGCCGTCGATCGTCGCGGTCCCGCGACCGCCGAGCACGTACAGGACCTCGTCGCGCCCGTCGTCCCGCCGCTCCTCGCCGCCGGCCGGCCGAAGCAGCCGCTGCTCGAACTCCGGACAGCGCACGAGGCCAGTGACCGGCTCGCCCGTCTCCTCCGTCTGAATGCAGTAGCGCACGGTGGTGGGAACATACAGCCCTCCTTTGCAACGAGAGCTGAGGGAGGAGTAATGTCCGGCGACTAGGTCCCCGCTGCGGCGCAGGCCTCGGCACGAGGTGGGCGTCTTAGTCGGAACGGTCCACAAGGAGGGATGGATGTTGAAGAGGGCAGGAGCAATCGCAGCGGCAGCGGGCGTTGTCGCCGTCGTCGTCGCTGCGACGCTGGGTGGAACGGCTTCGGCCGCCAAGAAGCAGTACACGGCGACCGGGCTCTGCAAGACGGCCGGCCTCGGGTTCGCGGGCCCGCTCTCGGGCGGCGCGGCGTTCCTCGGGACGGACCAGTCGAACTGGGTCAAGCTGTTCATCAAGGACTGGAACGCCGGCGAGCCGATTCCCGGCGTGGCGAAGAGCGTCACGCGCGTGAAGCTGAAGCTGGCGGCCGAAGGCGACAGCGCGCTCGATCCGAACAAGGCGGCGACGGTTGCCCGCTCGATGGTCGCGAACAAGTCGATTCTCGGCATGGTCGGCTTCGCCGGCTCGAACGAGACGCTCGGCGGCGGGTACGTGCTCGACTCGGCCGACCTCCCGTACGTCTCGGGCTCGGCGACGCTCGACACGCTCGCAACCGGGGCGAAGGGCCAGCCGAAGCTGACGCACTTCTACCGCGTCGTCCCGCAGAACGCGCAGCAGGCGAGGACGGGTGTCCCGTACATCATCAGCACGCTCAAGCTCAAGAAGGGCGACAAGGTGATGATCGTCGACGACGGCGAGGCGTACGGAATCGGCCTCTCCGGGGACGCGCAGAAGGTCTTCAAGAATCACGGCATCACGGTTGTTCGCGAGTCCGTGAAGGAGACCGACCAGAACGCGGGCGGCGCCGCCGGCTTCGCGGCCGACATCGCGCCGGTCGCGCTGCAGGCCCAGGCCCAGGGCGTGAAGCTCGTCTATGCGCCAACGCAGGACGCGGCGGACTCGCAGACGTTCGCCGAGGACCTGAAGACCGACGGTTACACCGGTGGCTACATGGCGACGGACGGGAGCGTCAGCCCGACGCAGTTCAAGTTCCCGGGCGCGTACCTCTCGTTCTTCGGCCCGAGCCTCACGAACGTCACGAAGTCGTTCCGTCAGGCGTACCTGAAGAAGTACGGCAAGACGTCGGCCGACGACCCGTTCGGGGCTCCGAGCTTCGTCGCCGCGCAGATGCTCGGCGTGGCGATCTCGGAGGCGTGCTCCGCGGCACACGGCAAGCTGCCGTCGAGCATCAAGTCCGCGCGGCAGGCCGTCACGAAGAAGCTGGCGAAGGTCGACGAGATGACGACCATCCTCGGCTACTCGATGGCGTTCAACAACAAGGCGGACGCCAAGCACGGCCCGTCGGCGGGTGTGACCGTGTTCCACATCCAGTCGAACGGCGCGTACAAGCAGGTCTACCCGAAGAAGTAGCGATCTCGTCGGTGTAGGAGCAGCGTGCGGCCCGTCCCGGAGGCGGGCCGCACGGCTCTGGCGACAACGAGCGAATGAGCGGCGTCCTAGCCTTCCAGCTCTACAACTGGCACTTCTTCTTCGCCGAGCTCGTGGACGGCGTCGCGGTCGGCAGCGTGTACGGGCTGATCGCGCTCGGCTACACGATGGTGTACGGCGTCCTCAAGCTCCTCAACTTCGCCCACGGCGACGTCTACATGGTCGGCGCGTACATCGGCTGGTTCGTCCTCAACGCGCTCGGCTCGCCGCTCAAGCCGGTGCTGCCGATCGTCCCGCTCCTGCTGCTCGCCTTCGCCGCGTCGATGGTCGGCTGCGGCGCGCTCGGGATCGTGATCGAGCGCTTCGCCTACCGGCCGCTCCGCAAGGCGCCGCGAATCGCGCCGCTGATCACGGCGATCGGCGTCTCGTTCTTCCTCGAGCAGACGGGCGTGCTGCTGTGGGGCGCCAACCCGCGCTCGTACGAGACCTTCAGCCTGCGTCCGGACAAGTCCGGCACGGGCGAGCTCTTCCACAACGCGATCACGATCGGAAACCTCTCGATCCAGAACGTGCAGCTCGTCGTGATCCTCTCCACGATCGCGCTCATGGTGGGGCTGACGCAATTCGTGGCGCGGACGCGTACCGGGAAGGCGATGCGCGCCGTGTCGGTCGACCAGGAGGCGGCCTCGATGATGGGGATCGACGTCGACCGCGTGATCGCGGTCACCTTCCTGCTCGGCTCCGCCCTCGCCGGTGCGGCCGGCGTGATGACGGGCATCGTCTACCAGCAGCTCAATCCGTACATGGGCTTCGGAGCCGGGCTGAAGGCGTTCATCGCCGCCGTCGTCGGCGGGATCGGCAACATCGGCGGAGCGATGCTCGGCGGCCTGCTGATCGGCCTCGCCGAGACGTTCACCGTCGGCTACCTCTCGTCGACGTTCTCGGATCTGATCCTCTTCTCCGTCCTCGTCGTCTTCATGCTCTTCCGCTCGACGGGCATTCGCGGCGCCCCGGTGCTCCAGAAGGTATGAGCACCTCGCCCCAGATCGGCTCGGACGAGTGGGTCGCGCGGTCGGGCGAGCGGAACACGGGCCCCGGCGGGCTGCTCGGCAAGGGCGTGCAGATCGCCGAGCGCACGCCGCGCATCCTCCTTCTCGCCGCCTTCGTGGCCCTCGCCTGCGGGATTCCCGAGCTGACCTCGAACGGCTATGTCATCGGGGTCGACGCGGACACGATGCTCTACGTGCTGCTCGCGGTCGGCCTCAACGTCGCGGTCGGCTGGGCCGGCCTGCTCGACCTCGGCTACGTCGCCTTCTACGGCTTCGGCGCCTATCTCTACGCCGAGCTGTCGTCGGGCCACTACGACCTCCACTGGCCGACCTGGCAGAGCGTCCCCCTCGTCGTCGCGGCGACGATCGTGCTCGGGTTCGTGCTCGCGCTGCCGTCGCGGCGGCTGAGCGGCGACTACCTCGCGATCGTCACGCTCTTCTTCCTCGAGATCTTCAACAACTTCACGACCAACGGCTACGCGTGGAACTTCTTCGGGCTGACCGCATCGCACGACATCACGGGCGGTCCGACCGGGATCACGAACGTCGACCCGTTCCGGGTCTTCGGGCATGTCCTCGACAACCGGCCCACGGACTACGTCTGGGTCGCCGCCGGCGGCTTCGCGGTCATTGCAGTGCTCTTTCACTACGTCAACCGATCGCGTACGGGGCGCGCGTGGCGCGCGCTCCGCGACGATCCACTCGCGGCAGAGATGATGGGCATGCCCGTCAAGTGGCTGATGCTGCTCGCCTTCGCGGTAGGCGCCGGCGTGGCCGGTTTCGCCGGCGCGGTGAACGGCGCCTACTACCAGGGCGTGTTCCCGGACACGTTCATGTTCCCGCTCCTGATCACGGTCTACGCGATGGTCATCCTCGGCGGCATCGGCAGCGTCAAGGGCGTAGTGATCGGCGCGGTCATCGTGAACGTGCTGCTGGAGGTGCTCCGCACGCCCGACCATGCTCGCTGGGTCTTCTACGCCGCGGCACTGATCGGGCTCATCGTCAAGGTTCGCCCTTGGCGCCTGCTTGCGCTGATCCTCGCCGGG
>DATIZN010000014.1:0-19610 GCA_035517075.1 Gaiellaceae bacterium
CCCGCTAGGGTTCCGCGGATAGTCGCTGCCTGATCCCGCATACGATCGGCTCCCCATGGAGATGGAGCCGCTGTACCGCCCGCAGGGCGTCGAGGAGCGCTGGCAGCGCAGCTGGGAGGAGGAAGGGCTCTACCGCGCCGACTCCGAGCAGCCCGGCGACACGTACGTGATCGCCGTGCCGCCGCCGAACGTGACCGGCGCGCTCCACATGGGCCATGCCCTGAACGGCGCGATCCAGGACGCGCTGATCCGCTGGCACCGCATGCGCGGCTTCAACACGCTCTGGCAGCCCGGCTTCGACCACGCGGGGATCGCGACGCAGGCCGTGGTCGAGAAGGAGCTTCGCCGGGAAGGCGTCTCGCGGCTCGAGCTCGGCCGGGAGGCGTTCGTCGAGCGCGTATGGGAGTGGCTCCACGAGTACGGCGGCGTGATCATGGGCCAGTTCCGGCGGCTCGGCTGCTCCCTCGACTACGAGCGGGAGCGCTTCACGATGGACGAGGCGTACGTGCGTGCGGTGATGCGCTTCTTCGTCCACCTCTACGAGCGCGGCTGGATCTTCCGCGACAACCGGATCGTCAACTGGTGCAGCGACTGCCGCACCTCGATCTCCGACCTCGAGGTCGAGCACATCGAGGTCGACGACGCGCTCACGTATGCGCGCTATCCGCTCGCGGAGGGCGGCGGCGGGATCTCCGTCGCGACCGTGCGCCCGGCTACGATCCTCGCCGACGTCGCCGTGGCCGTCCACCCCGGCGACGAGCGCTACAGCGGGCTCGTCGGGAAGGAGGTCGTCGTCCCGGTGGTGGGCCGCCGCGTCCCCGTGATCGCCGACGAGCGCGTCGACCCGGAGTTCGGAACCGGCGCGGTGAAGATCACGCCCGGCCACGACCCGATGGACTTCGAGATCGGACGCGACCACGACCTGCCCGAGCTGACCGTGATCGGCCTCGACGGCCGCATGACGGGCGACATCCCGGACAAGCTGGTCGGGCTCACCGAGGAGGAGGCGGCCGAGTACGTCGTCGACTGGCTCCGGCAGGAGCAGCTGCTCGAGAAGCGCGAGAGCTACCGCCACGCGGTCGGCCACTGCGAGCGGAGCGGCACCCGGATCCAGCCGCTCGTCTCGCTCCAGTGGTGGGTCGACATGGACTCGATGGCGGCGCGCGCGATCGAGGCGCTCGAGTCCGGACGCGTCACGTTCCATCCGCCCTCGCAGCACCGCGTTGCGCTCGACTGGCTGAAGGCGATCCGGCCCTGGAACGTCTCGCGCCAGCTCTGGTGGGGACACCAGCTGCCGATCTGGTACTGCGCCGACGGGCACGTCACGTGCGCCGAGACCGAGCCGGACGCGTGCGCCGAGTGCGGCGGCGGAGGCCTGACGCGCGACGAGGACGTGCTCGACACGTGGTTCTCGTCGGCGCTCTGGCCGTTCGCCACGCTCGGCTGGCCCGACGACACCCCGTCGCTGCGCCGCTACTACCCGGGCAACGTCAACTCGACCGCGCGCGAGATCATCTTCCTCTGGGAGAACCGGATGATCATGGCCGGGCTCGAGCTGCTGGGCGAGATCCCGTTCTCGGACGTGATCATCCACTCGACGATCCTCGCCCCCGACGGGCGGCGGATGTCGAAGTCGCTCGGCACCGGCATCGACCCGCTCGACCTGATCGCCGAGCACGGCGCCGACGCGACGCGCTACGGGCTGCTGAAGATGTCGTCGGGGCACGATGTGCGCTTCTCGGCGCAGCCGATCGAGGAAGGGCGCCGTCTGGCGAACAAGCTCTGGAACGTCGCGCGCCTCGTCCTCGGCGCGACCGAGGTGGCGGCCGCCTTCAGCGCCGAGCTGCCGGAGGAGCGCTGGATCACAGCACGGCTGGACGCCGCACAGGCACAGGTGATCGACGGGCTTTCGAGCTTCGAGTTCTCGCGGGTGGCCGACGCTCTGTACCACGTCACCTTCGACGACTTCTGCGACTGGTATGCCGAGGCGATCAAGCCGGCGCTCTACGAAGGGGACGCGCGTGTCGCGGGCATGGCCGTGGCCACGCTCGAGCGACTGCTGAAGCTCCTCCATCCCGTCATGCCGCACGTGACCGAGGAGATCTGGTCGCAGCTTCCCGCACGCCGGTCGCGTCTGATCGCAGCGCCGTGGCCGGACGTCCACGGGAGCTACGCGGAGGAGCAGCCGTGGTTCGAGCGCATCCAGGTCGCCGCCGAGGTCTTTCGGCGCGCGGGTGTCCGTGGCAGCCTCGATCCCGAGCAGGCGCGCATCTTCGACGCCGTCGTCAAGCCCGACCGGGTCGCGCCCTCCACGACCGTGGACGCCGAGATCGCCCGCCTGGAAAGGGAGATCGAGCGCGCGGAGCGGATGCTCGCGAACGAGAAGTTCGTCGCCAATGCCGCCCCCGAAGCGGTCGACGCCGAGCGCCGGAAGCTCGCGCAATACCGTGCCGAACTCGAAGCCCTCCGCGATTAGCTGGCTCGAGTCGCTCTCGCCGTGGCCGGCCGACGGCTTCGGCACCGAGCGGATGCGCCTGCTCCTCGAGCGGCTCGGCGACCCGCAGCGGGAGTTCGACGCGATCCACGTCGTCGGCACGAAGGGCAAGTCGACCGCCGCGCGCCGCCTCGCGGCGACGATCGGCGGCCGGGCGTACACCTCGCCGCACGTCTCGGGCTGGCACGAGCGGCTCCAGACCGATCCCCAGGGGCTCACGCGCGCCGTCGAGCGCGTCCGGCCCGCGGCCGAGGAGCTCGGCGCGACCCAGTTCGAGACCCTCACGGCGGCCGCGTTTGCGGACTTCGCCGCGAGCGGGGTGCGGTCTGCGGCGATCGAGGCGGGGCTGGGCGGCCGTTACGACGCGACGAATACGATCGGCGCCCGCGTCGTCCTGCTCACGAACATCGGGCTCGAGCACACCGACGTGCTCGGCGAGACGCGCGAGGCGATCGCGCGCGAGAAGCTCGCCGTTGCGGGCCCCGACGCGACCGTCGTCCTTCCGGACGAGGAGTTCGCGGATCTCGTCGCGGGTCGGGACGTGCGCGTCGGCGGTGCCCGGGAGGCGGCGTCGGCGTTCCTCGGGCGTGAGGTCGAGCTGGCGGAGGCGTCGCTGCCGGGACGGTTCGAGGTGCGCGGGCGCGAGGTCTGGGACGGCGCGCACACGCCGGAGGCGGTCGACTGGCTGCTCGAGCGGCTGCCGGAGGCGGGCGAATACGTCGTCGTCGCCTCGATCCTCGGCGACAAGGACGCCGACGGAGTCCTCGCGCGGCTCGCGCGGGCCGGGGCGCGGCTCGTCGCGACCGAGTCGCCGAACCCGCGTTCGCTGCCGGCGTCGGCAGTCGCGGCGGCGGCGTCGGCGTACTTCGCACAGGTGGAGGAGATTGCCGATCCCCACGCCGCTCGAGCCCGCGCCCTCCAGTGGGCTGGCCTCGGCGGCAGGGTCGTCGTCACGGGCTCCCTGTACCTTCTAGCCGAGCTTCATGGCGACCACGGCATCGCATAGCCCGGGTGGCAGGCTGTCGATCTTCGTCTTCGCCGCTGTCGTCCTCGTCGTCGTCGTCGGCGGCGCCTTTGCAGCGGGCTGGCTGATCGGCAGACTGCTCCTGTGAGCGCGAGGGTCTTTTCGTCGGGAACCGGGCTCGCCGTCCGCAACGCGGCCATCCTGGTCGGCGTCGTGTTCTGGCTCTCGCTCGTGTTCTGGACGTACAAGGACGCGCGACGCCGGATCGACGACCCGTTTCTGATCGCGCTCGCGGTGCTCGTCGCACTCGTGCTGCCGTTCATCGGCCCCTTTGTCTACATGCTGTTCCGGCCGCCCGAATATCTCGAGGAGGTGCGTGAGCGCCAGCTCGAGCTGCGGGCGATCGAGGAGCGGCTCTCGGCGGGCGACAGCCGCTGCCCCGTCTGCCGGGCGGAGATCGACCCGAGCTTCCTCGTCTGCCCGGTGTGCACGACGAAGCTGAGGCAGGCGTGCACGAGCTGCAACGCTCCGCTCGAGCCGATCTGGCAGGTCTGCCCCTACTGCGAGACGCCGATCGAGCCGGCGGCGGCCGCGGGCGGGCCGCCCGTACTGGGGACGCAGCGCCCGCCGCGCCGCGACGCGTAGCGCCGCTACGCCGCACAGGGCCGCTCTATAGTGGGCCGCCGTGGCGGTCGAGCGGAGCCTGATCCTGATCAAGCCGGACGCGGTGCGCCGTCGCCTCGCGGCCGAGATCCTCGGCCGGATCGAGGCGCGCGGCTTCGAGATCCGCGCCGGGAAGCTTCTCGTCGTCGACCGCGAGCTCGCGGAAGAGCATTACGCCGAGCATCGCGAGAAGCCGTTCTTCGGTGAGCTCGTCGAGTTCATCACCTCGGGCCCGACCTGGGCGCTCGCGGTCGAGGGCGACGGCGCGATCGCGACGCTACGCAGGACGATCGGCGCGACGAATCCCGCCGAGGCCGAGCCGGGCACGATCCGCGGCGACCTCGCGATGTCGATGCCCGACAACCTCGTTCACGGCTCCGACTCGCCGGAGTCGGCCGAGCGCGAGCTCGCGCTCTGGTTTCCGGGCGGTGTCTAGCGCGGCGAATCGGGCGGCCTGGGAGGACGTCCCGCTGCCGGACTCGAGCTTCGACGTCGTCTTCTCGAACCACGCGCGTTCTCCTCTGCGGCCGTGCTTCGGGCTGCGCCGGGTCGGCGAAGGCGATGATGGCGCCGCGACGTGCAACCGCGGCTACGGCGAGTGGATCCGCCTCCTCCACGCGAACGGCCTCGTGGGCGAGTCCATCTGGGTCGCCCGGAAGGCGTGAGCGCTCCCCCCGCGCCGCCGCTGCTCCTCGCGTCGACCTCGCCGCGGCGCCGGGAGATCCTCGAGCAGCTGCGGATCCCGTTCGAGACAGTCGCGCCCGCGTACGAGGAGACGGAGGGCGACCCCGTGGCGCACGCGGTCGGGAAGGCGCGCTCGGTGCTCGCGCTGGCGGACGGGCGGCCGGTCGTCGGCTGCGACACCGAGGTGATCTGCGCCGGGCGCGTGTACGGGAAGGCGGCGGGCAGCGAGGAGGCGGAGGAGATGCTCGAGAGCCTGGCCGGGCGGACGCACGAAGTCGTCTCGGGGCTCGCGCTCCTGACCGCGGCGTGGGAGGAGGTGCGCAGCGAGACGACTCGGGTGACCTTCCGTCGCCTCACGCCGCGCGAGCTCGGGCACTACGTCGCGTCGCGGGAGTGGGAGGGACGCGCGGGCGCGTACGCGATCCAGGGCCTCGGCGCGTCCCTCGTCGAGCGGGTCGAGGGCGACTACCTCAACGTCGTGGGCCTGCCGGCGTCGCTCCTCGTCCGCCTCCTGGCGGAGCGGTTTCCCGGCACCTACGGCTTCGGTTGATCCAGCCATGGCCGGGGTCAGACCCCGTACATGGCCGGTTTCGACGCGTTGGCCGCACCGGCCCGGACGTATTCGGCGTAGGCCCTCGCGGCTCCGGCCGGCGTAGCACCGAAGCTCCGCGCCCACGAGATGTCGTGGAACGGACGAGGCGGCTCGATGCCCAGATGAGCACGGCAGCCGCTCCACCGCCACTGTTCGGCCGCTGCGACGAGCCCTGCGCGCTCGGGGTTCAGATCGACGTAGCGAACGACCTCGCGGAGATAGTCGTCGTCGGTGACGGTCTCCGAGCGGAACCGCCCCTGGAACAGATGACCGGTGTATTCGTGGCGCCAGTTGAACTCTTGGGCGTACTCGCCGCAGAGACGCTGCATCCCTCGCGAGATCGTTTCGGCCGGGATCTGGAGCACCAAATGGACATGGTTCGTCATCAGGCACCAGCCCAGAACGCGCCACGAGAGAGTCCGACCGAGACGTTCGAGGATGCCGACGTAGCACTCCCTGTCGAGGTCGTCGAGGAAGATCGGCTGCCGCCGGTTGCCGCGGCAGGTCACGTGCCGGATCCCCGCCGACTGGTCGCGCAACGGCCTCGGCATAGGTCGAGCGTATGGCCCCACTCTCGACGCGACCGTGCCGGAAATGCAACGAGCCGCGAGAATTCCCGCGGCTCTCCCAATCGGGGTGCCCAGATTCGAACTGGGGACCTCTCCGACCCGAACGGAGCGCGCTACCAGGCTGCGCCACACCCCGAGACCGCGCCATAGGGTAGCGGGCGGTGACGGCGCTCAAGGCGGTCCTGTTCGACGTCGACTTCACGCTCGCCCGGCCGGGCCCGGAGCTCGGACCGCGGGGCTACGTCCGAGCGGGCGAGCGGTACGGGCTCCGCCTCGACTCCGCCCGCTACGAGGAGGCTCGGAATGCGGCGCTCGTGCACCTCCGCCACCACCCGGAGCTCGAGCACGACGACGAGACCTGGTTCCGCTTCACCGAGGCGATCGTCCGCGGCATGGGCGGAGACGCCGACTCCGCGTACGACTGCGCCGTCGAGATCACGCGCGGCTGGGAGCGGCACGAGAACTTCGAGCTCTACGACGACGCTCTTCCGGCGCTCACAGCGCTACGAACGGCAGGCATCCGGATCGGGCTCGTCTCGAACTCCGCTCGCGACGTCCGCGAGTTCGCCCGCCATCACGGCCTCGAGGTCGACGCAGGCATCAGCTCGTTCCATCACGGCCGGACGAAGCCGCACGCGTCGATCTTCCACGCCGTGCTCGATCTCCTCGGCGTAGAGCCTGCCGAGGCGGCGATGGTGGGGGACACGATCGCCGACGACGTCGAAGGAGCGCGTGCGCTCGGGATGCGGGCGATCCTGCTCGACCGGGAAGGGCGCCATCCGGATTTCGAGCCTCGGATCCAATCCCTCGCCGGGCTCCTTCCTCTTCTGGGCATCGCGGCGTAACCTTTGGCTATGCCCGCATGGGTTGCCTGGGCGATCGTGGCCGTCTTCCTCGCCGTCGGCGAGGTCTTCACGCCGGGCCTGTTCTTCCTCGGCCCGATCGCGGTCGCGGCGGTCGCGGCCGCCGTGGCGTCGGCGATCGGCGCCGCCGTCTGGCTGCAGGCGCTCGTGTTCGGAATCGGTGCGTTCGCGTCGCTCGGGCTCCTCCGTCCGATCGCCCGCGCGCACCTGACGATGCCGCACGCCATCCGCACCGGGACCGCGGCGCTCGAGGGCGCGAAGGCCGTCGTCCTGCAGCGGGTGGACGACCAGGGAGGTCGCGTCAGGATCGGCGGCGAGGAGTGGAGCGCGCGCTCCTATCTGCCGGACGAGGTGTTCGACGCGGGAGCGCAGGTCGAAGTCGCGCGCATCGAGGGCGCCACGGCGCTCGTCTACAGATAGGAGCTGAGGGTCAATGGCAGCCTGGATCATTATCGGAATCGTCGCCGTGATCGTCCTCGTCACCCTGGCGCGGACGATCCGGATCGTCCCGCAGGCGCGCGCCGGAGTCGTCGAGCGGCTCGGCCGCTATTCGCGCACCCTGACCCCGGGGCTCGCGATGGTCGTCCCGTTCGTCGACCGCGTGCGGCCGCTCATCGATCTCCGGGAGCAGGTCGTCTCCTTCCAGCCGCAGCCGGTGATCACGGAGGACAACCTCGTCGTCAACATCGACACCGTCCTCTACTTCCAGGTCACCGACCCGAAGTCGGCGACGTACGAGATCGCGAGCTACGTCCAGGGGATCGAGCAGCTCACCGTGACGACGCTCCGCAACGTGATCGGCACGATGACGCTCGAGAAGACGCTCACCTCGCGCGACCAGATCAACGCCGAGCTGCGC
Organism: Gaiellaceae bacterium; assembly: GCA_035517075.1. Lineage (GTDB taxonomy): Bacteria > Actinomycetota > Thermoleophilia > Gaiellales > Gaiellaceae > Palsa-739. The sequence goes on from DATIZN010000014.1 coordinate 7,689, forward strand.
GGCGTCCTCGACGACGCGACCGGCAAGTGGGGCATCCACGTCAACCGTGTCGAGCTGAAGGCGGTCGATCCGCCCGCCTCGATCAAGGACGCGATGGAGAAGCAGATGCGCGCCGACCGGGACAAGCGCGCGGCGATCCTGCAGGCGGAGGGCGAGAAGCAGTCGCAGATCCTCACCGCCGAGGGCAAGAAGCAGGCGTCGATCCTCGAGGCGGAGGGCGAGAAGCAGGCGATGGCGCTGCGCGCGGAGGGCCAGGCGAAGGCGATCGGGACCGTCTTCGAGGCCATCCACGAAGGGAAGCCCGACGCCGACCTGCTCGCCTACAGCTACCTGCAGGTGCTGCCGCAGATCGCGCAGGGCGAGGCGAACAAGGTCTGGATCATCCCGAGCGACCTGCAGCAGGCGGTCGGGCGGATCGCCGGCGCGGTCAAGGACGTGGTGCCGATCCCGCCGGCCGAGCAGAACGGCCAGCCGGAGTAGCGGCGACGAGCTCGGCAAACCGAGCCGCGCCGACGTTCCCGCCCGAGACGACGACGCCGGCGGTGCGCCCGCGGGCGTCGAGCTTGCCGTAGAGGAGGGCGGCGACGCCGACGGCGCCGCTCGGCTCGACGACGAGCTTCAGCCGGTCGAAGAGGAAGGTCATGGCAGCCACGATCTGCTCGTCGGTCACGGCCACGATCTCGTCGACCCGCCGACGGTTGACCTCGAAGGTCAGCTCGCCGGGCTCGGTCGCCTGCAGGCCGTCGGCGATCGTGCGCGGGACGTCGATCCGAATGCGCTCGCCGGCGGCGAGCGAGCGGCGCGTGTCGTCGCCGGCCTCCGGCTCGACGCCGACGACGCGGCAGCCGGGCCGGAGCGCCTTCGCGACGGTCGAGCAGCCGGCGATCAGTCCGCCGCCGCCCACCGGCGCGACGAGGAGGTCGAGCTCGGGCGCGACCTCGAGCAGCTCGAGCGCGGTGGTGCCCTGGCCGGCCATGACGAGTGGGTCGTCGTACGGCTTCACGAGCTCGAGCCCGCGCTCGGCGGCGAGGCGCGCGCCGATCTCCTCGCGGCTCTCCGTCCAGCGGTCGTACGTCACGATCACGGCGCCGTAGCCGCGCGTCGCCTCGACCTTCGCCTCCGGCGCGTCCTCGGGCATCAGGATCGTCGCGTGGGAGCCGAGCAGCCCGGCGGCGATCGCGACGGCCTGTGCGTGGTTGCCGGAGGAGTAGGCGAGGACGCCGCGCCGGAGCGCGTCCTCGTCGAGCGACGAGATCTTGTTGTACGCGCCGCGGAACTTGAAGGCGCCGCCACGCTGGAAGCACTCGGCCTTGACGTGGACCCGCGCGCCCGTCAGCTCGTCGAGCGTGCGGGACGTGACGACGGGCGTGCGATGCGCGACTCCTTCGAGTCGCCGCGCCGCGCGCTCGACGTCCTCGAGCTCGATCAGCGACACGGCACCGTGCCCGGAAGGAAGAGGCCGAAGCCCCAGAGGCGGTCGTCGAAGAGGAAGTACGCGGTGCGGGCGTGCGGTGCGTCGGCGACGAGGGCGGTATAGCCGGTGCACGTGACGGTCAGGAGCGGCAGCTTGCGCGCCTCGACCTCCTCGGCCGGGGCGCCGAGCGTGAGGCCGCGGGTGTCGTGCCAGCCCGCCGGCTGCCAGAGCGTGTAGACGGCGGAGACACGGCCGCGGACGAACTCCACCGCGATCCCGTGCTCGTCGAACGGGCGCACGGTGAAGTACCACGTGCGCGACGCGCAGCCGCGGCAGAGGCCGTAGAACGAGCCGAGCGTGGCCCGGACTGCCCGCGGCGCCTCGCCGAGCCGGATGCCGCCGAGCGAGCGGCCCGGGTCGAGGACGCCGCGCCGCGGCACGCCCGCCGCGACGGGCGCGGCGAGCACGAGGGCGGCGAGCGCTGTCGCGATCAGGCTCCGCCTCATATGCTCGGAGTATGTCGCTCTGGGACGAGGTGGCGGTGCTCGAGGCCGGCGTCGACGGCTACGCGCTCGAACGCCGCGAGCTTCCCACGGAGTCCGGGTGGACGCGGGTCACGACGACGGTCGTCCTCCGCGGAGACGGCGTCTTCGGACAGGGTGAGGACGTCACCTACGACGCGTCGTTCCACGACGGCGTGCCCGCCGATCTCGTGCTCGCCGGCACCTGGAGCCTCGAGGACTTCTCCCACCGGCTCGACGACGCAGCGCCGCTGGCCGAGGGGTACCGCCGCTGGGCCTTCGAGAGCGCGGCCCTCGACCTCGCCCTGCGGCAGGCCGGTCTCGGGCTCGGCCAGGCCGTGGGGCGCGAGGAGCGTCCCGTCCGCTTCGTCGCCTCGACGCGCGCGGACATCGAGCCGTGGCTCGAGCTGGCGCCGGCGCTCGAGTTCAAGCTCGATGCGGAGAGCGACTGGGACCGCGCGCTGCTGCGGCGGCTGCACGAGCTCGACCGTGTCCGCATCGTCGACCTGAAGGCGTACTACCGCGGCACGAGCGTCGATCTCGCGCCGGATCCGCAGCTCTACCGCGCGGTCGCGGAGGAGCTGCCGGACGTCGTGCTCGAGGATCCGTGGCTCGAGGACGGCTGCCGCGAGGCGCTGGCTGGGGCGGAGGACAGGCTGAGCTTCGACGCGCCCGTCCACTCGCTCCACGATCTCGACGCGCTGCCGCTCGCCCCGCGCTGGCTGAACGTGAAGCCGTCGCGCTTCGGGACGGTGCGGAGCCTCTTGGAGACGATCGAGGCGTGCGAGGAGCGCGGGATTCGCATGTACGGCGGCGGCCAGTACGAGCTCGGGCCGGGGCGGCTCCAGATCCAGCGGCTCGCGAGCGTCTTCTATCCCGCGGGCCCGAACGACGTCGCGCCATCGGTCTACAACGAGGGCGGCCCGCGTCCCGATCTGCCCCAGAGCCCGCTACCCCCGCCGGACGGGCCGGGTCTCTAACGGACATGTACGGGGTCTGACCCCGTACATGGCTGCCTCGGACGTGTCCGCCTAGGACCTGAACGCGTTCTCGCCGGTCAGTGCCTTGCCGACCGAGAGCGTGTGCACCTCGTGCGTGCCCTCGTACGTGAGGACGGACTCGAGGTTGTTCATGTGGCGGATGACGGGATACTCGAGGGTGATCCCGTTCCCGCCGAGCACGCTGCGCGCCGACCGCGCCACCTCGAGCGCGCCGCGCACGTTCGACATCTTCCCCATCGAGACGTGCTCGGGCCGCAGCGCCCCTTCGTTCTTCATCCGTCCGAGATGGAGGGCGAGCAGCGTGCCGCGGTTCACCTCGAGCGCCATCTCCGCGAGCTTCTGCTGCGTGAGCTGGTACGCCGCGATCGGCTTCCCGAAGACGATGCGCTCCTTCGCGTAGTCGAGGGCCGCCTCGAAGCACGCGCGGCCCGCGCCGACCGAGCCCCAGACGATCCCGTAGCGCGCCTCGTTCAGGCAGGAGAGCGGCCCGCGCAGCGTCGCGATCTCGGGGAAGCGGCTCTCCTCGGGCACGCGCACGTCGCGCAGCACGAGCTCGGACGTGACGGAAGCGCGCAGCGACAGCTTGTGGTGCATCTCGGGCGCTTCGAATCCCTCCATCCCGCGCTCGACGAGGAAGCCGTTGATCGCGCCGTCCTCGGTGCGCGCCCAGACGACGGCGAGGTCGGCGATCGTGCCGTTCGTGATCCACATCTTCGAGCCGTCGAGGATCCAGTCGGAGCCGTCGCGCCTCGCGGTCGTGCGCATCGAGCCGGGATCGGAACCGGCGTCCGCCTCGGTGAGCCCGAAGCAGCCGAGCGCCTCGCCGGCGTGCATCTGCGGCAGCCAGCGCTGCTTCTGCTCCTCCGAGCCCCACTTCCAGATCGCGAACATCGCGAGCGAGCCCTGCACGGACACGAAGCTGCGGACGCCGGAGTCGCCCGCCTCGAGCTCCAGGCACGTGAGCCCGTACTCGACCGCGCTCGCCCCCGGCAGCTCGTAGCCGTCGAGGTGCATCCCGAAGAGGCCGAGCCGGCCGATCTCCTGCGCGAGTTCCCGCGGGAGGATGCCCTGCTCGAACCAGTCGCCGATCTCGGGCAGGATCCGTTCGCGGACGAACTGCCGCACGGTGTCGCGGATCGCCCGCTCCTCGTCGTCGAGCAGCGCGTCGATCGCAAGGAAGTCGCGGGGGTCGAGCTCCGTCGGCCGAGCCGTAGTCGCCACGGCTCTATGGTAGATCTCAGCCGGATTCGGCGGCGTGGATCGCGGCGGCGAGCCAGTCCGGGACGCGGGTCGGCCGCAACGTCGCGGCGTCGACGCACGCGTGCTGGGTGTGGCCCTCCGCGACGACGTCCTTGCCGTGCACGATCGTGTACTCGAAGCGGAAGCGGGCGCCGCGCAGGCCGACGCAGCGGGTGTGGACGAGGAGCTCGTCGTCGAACCGCGCCGGCCCGCGGTACAGGACGTGCGTCTCGAGCACGAGCGCCTCGACGCCTCGGTCGCGCAGCGCCTGGTAGCCGCCGGCGAACTCGCGGAGATACTCGACCCGCGCGACCTCGAACCAGACGAGGTACGCCGAGTTGTGCGCGATGCCCTGCGCGTCGGTGTCGGCGAAGCGCACCCGCACCGGCGTCGAGAACGTGAAGGCCTCCATCTGCGTTCAGTATCTCGACATGAGCGCGGAACTTCTCGCCGAGCTCGTCCGCACGCACCAGCCGTGCATCGTCCTCACCGGCGCCGGCATCTCGACCGAGTCGGGGATTCCCGATTTCCGCTCGCAGGAGGGGATCTGGAAGCGGTTCGATCCGATGGTCTACGCGCACGTCGACGCCTTCCGGCGCAACCCCGCGAAGGTCTGGGAGTTCTACGCCTTGCGCCTCGACGTCGCAGGAAAGGCCGAGCCGAACGACGGCCACCGCGCGCTCGCCGAGCTCGAGGGCCGCGGCTGGGTGCGTGCGATCGTGACGCAGAACGTCGACGGTCTGCACGCGCGCGCCGGCTCGCGCGAGGTCGTCGAGGTGCACGGCTCGCTGCGGGAGGCGGAATGCCCGGCGTGCGGCGTCCGCGTGCCGATTGGCGAGATCGTCGGCGCGCTGCCGCTGCCGCCGTGTCCCGAGTGCGGCGAGGTCCTGAAGCCGGGAGTCGTGATGTTCGGGGAGCTGTTGCCGGCGGCGGCGATCGACCGCGCGCAGCAGCTTGCGCGCGAGGCCGGTCTCCTGCTCGTCGTGGGCTCGTCGCTCGAGGTCTACCCGGTGGCTGCGCTGCCGGAGGAGACGCTCGCCGCCCGCGGCGCGCTCGCGATCGTCAACCGCGGCGTCACGCCCTGGGACGCGCGGGCGCAGCTCGCCGTCGACGCGGCCGCCGGAGAGACGCTCCGCGGGTTGGCGGACGCGTTGCCGGGTATCGTCGGGTGATCCGACGAGGAGGAGCGATGGCAGACCGGAGACAGGACCTGCTCGGACGCCTGGCCGATCTGAGCGAGGAAGCGATTCAGCGGCTCGCCGACGCGCCCGGCGCCGACCGCGTCGTCAACGCCGTGAACGGGCTGCGCGACCGCGTCGACGAGCTGCAGCGGCGTGTGCGCGGGGTCGAGGAGCTCGAGAAGCGGCTGGCCGCGCTCGAGAAGCGCGTCGACGCGCTCGCGAAGCCGAAGGCCGCGACGCGCCGCTCAACCTCCCGCTCGAGCTCGGCCAGGCGCACGACGCCGAAGAAGAGCTGACCGCTCCGCCTCGACCACGGCGACGACCGCGAGCGTCGCGAGCAGCAGCCCGCCCAGCACGTCGGTCGGCGTGTGGAACCCGGCGAGCTCGAGGAGTACGAGCGCCGCGACGAGCCATGCGAGAAGCGGCGCCCGCAGCCGCGGCCACGCGGCGGCGAGCGCCGCCGCAACGAGCGTGCAGCGGAGCGTGTGACCGCTCGGCCACGAGGAGTCGAACCCGACCGCGTGCAACCCGTCCCGGTAGATCGGTGGCCGCGTGAGCACGTGACGGCAGAGCACCTCGATCCCGGTTGCAACGAGCCAGGCCGACGGCCAGGCGAGGGCGGCCGCGATCCGTCCCCGCGCGTAGAGCGCCGCGGCGGCAACCGCGACGAGGGCGAACGAGACGAGCACCTGCCCCGGCAGCGTCACGATCAGCGCGGCGGCGATTCCCGCCGGATGGAAAGACTCGTGATGGAGCGGGACGACCGAGTCGAGAAGGGTGGGCGACGCACCGGGCCGGCCGGCGAGCGGCATCGCGTGCGCCGCGGCCCAGCGGTCGACGCCGCTCGCCGCCCCCGACGCAACGAGGCCTGCGAGCGCCGCGAAGCCTGCGGCCGCCGCTGCGGCGATGCTACGCAGGAGGCACCCGCAGCCGGATCGCCGCCGGCACGACCTCGAAGCGCGCCGGCGTCGTGCCGAGCGGCTCGCCGTCCACCTCGATCGGGAGCGGCTCGGCCGCGGCGACCTCGACGTTCGCGCTACGCAGCGCCTCGACCTTCGGATGCGAGAGGTAGCGGCCGCTGTAGAGCTTCGGAGCCGTCGTCGCGAAGTCGAGCTTGTCGATGTCGCCGATCAGGACGACCTCGAAGAGGCCGTCGTCCCAGGCGGCCTCGGGCGCGAGCTTCATGCCACCGCCGTGCCAGCGGCCGTTCGCGACGATCACGTCGTGCATCCGCCCGCTGCGCTCCTCGCCGCCGTCGAGCCGCACCGTCACCTCGGTGTTCCGCCACGCGAGGAACTCCCGCGTGAGCGCGTAGAAGAAGGTCAGCCGCCCGCCGAGCGCCTTCGTCATCGAGTTCGCGCGCCGCGCGACGGCGCCGCTCATGCCGACGGAGCCGACGTTCGCGAAGCATCTCGTGCCGCCGGTGTGCTCGACCCGGCCGACGTCGACGGCCCGCACGTCGCCTTCGAGCGCGATGCGCACGGCGTCGTCGAAGCGGGACGGGATCCCGTGCGTGCGCCCGAAGTCCTGCCCCGTTCCCGACGGCAGCACGGCGAGCTCGGCGCCGGTTCCGGCAACCGCGTCGACGACCTCGTTCATCGTCCCGTCCCCGCCGACGACGACGAGGAGCCCGGACGCGCCACGCGCCGCCTCGGCGAGCTCCCCGGGATACCGCGACAGCACCTGCTCGCCCACGAGGCCCAGCTCGGCCGCCCGCCGCCGCAGCTCCGGCCAGCGCCTTCCGGTCGCGCCGCCGTTCGCGGCCGGGTTGACGAGGAAGAGGATGCCGGCGCCGGCGCTAATCGGCGGTGACGGTCGCGAGCGCGACGCGGGTCATCCGGTCGACGGCCGCGCGCAGCTCGTCGTCCGAGATGCGGGTGAAGACGCCCTCGACGACGATGTCGGAGACCGTGAGCAGGCAGCCGCCGTGCACGTCCGGCGTCTTGCCGATCCCGCCGATCGCCGTCACGGTGAAGAGGGCGGCGGCCTCCATCTCGACGGCGAGCACGCCGCGGCCCGACCAGCGCTCGTACTGGCCCTCGTTCGGGTTGTAGAAGACGTCGCTCGTGACGATCGGGCCGACGTGCATCGGCTGGCCTACCTCCTTCGCCGCGTGGACGGCGCCGTGGATCAGCTCCCAGGACGCGGTCGGGCAGTGTGGCTCGTTGCCGACGAGGTGCATCGCGGTCGAGTCGGCCGGGACGGCGCTGAGCGCGACGATCAGGTCGCCGAGCGCATGGTGCGACTGGAGCCCGCCGCAGGTGCCGACCCGCAGCAGCTTCTTGCAACCGAGCTGGATCAGCTCCTCGAAGACGATCGTCGCGCCGGGGCAGCCCATGCCGGTGCCCTGGACGGAGACGGGCCTGCCCTCCCAGGTGCCGGTGAAGCCGTAGAGGCCGCGCTCCTCGTTCACCTGGCGCGCATCCTCGAGGTACGTGTCGGCGATGTACTTGGCGCGCAGCGGGTCGCCCGGGAGAAGGACGGCCTCGGCGTAGTCGCCGGGCTCGCCCCGAAGGTGGATCGGCATTGCGCAACCCTATCCTCACGGCCGCGGTGGGATGATCCCCACGTGCGCGGGCAGCAGGCGGCGCCGACGCTCGACGAGATCCTCCGCTTCTGCGCCGAGGAGCCGGTGGAGCGCGTCTTCCTGGAGGACATCGCGCGGCGCGGGCTGGGGCGCTTCTCTGCCGTCGTCGCGGAGGGGCGGCTCGAGGCGCTCTGTCACGTCGGCGCGAACGTCGTGCCGACCGGAAGCGGCTGCGGCGCGTTCGCCGAGGCCGTCGTCCAGAGCCGCGCGCGGATGGTGATCGGCGAGGAGCGGGCAGTGGGCGAGCTGTGGGCGGAGGCGCGGGACCTGCTGCCGGCGCCTCGCGACGACCGGCCGGGACAGCCCGTCTACGCGCTGCGCGACGCGCCCGAGCCGGGGGAGACGGGTCTGCGCGAGGCACGGCTCGACGACCTCGCGCTGCTCGTCCCGGCGTGCGCCGCAGCGCACCGCGAGGAGATCGGGATCGACCCGCTGAGCCGCGATCCCGAGAGCTTTCGCTGGCGAACGCGGCAGCAGATCGAGGAGGGTCGCTCCTGGCTCTGGGAGGTGGACGGTGTCATCCTCTTCAAGGCCGAGGCATCGGCCTGGACGCCGGCCGCGGTGCAGCTCCAGCAGGTCTGGGTCGATCCCGAGGCGCGCGGCCGCGGCTATGCCCGACGGGCCCTGTGCGACCTCTGCCGCCTGCTGCTCGCGCGGGTGCCGGCCGTGTGCCTGTTCGTTCGCCCGGAGAACACGCCCGCGCTCCGCCTGTACGACTCGATCGGCATGACCCGCGAGCTCACCTACAGATCGCTCATCTTCTAGGGCAGAATCGGCGGATGGAGGAGCTGCGTGCCCGCGTCGAGCGGTTCGTCCGCGAGCACGACCTGATCTCGCCGGGCGGCGAGGTGACGTGCCTCGTTTCGGGCGGCGCCGACTCCACCTGCCTCTGGCACGTCCTCGGCGCGCTCGGCTACGCGGTCTCGGCCCTGCACGTGAACCACAAGCTGCGCGGCACCGACTCGGACGAGGACGCCCGCTTCTGCGCGGAGACCCTCGGCGCGACGGTGGTCGAGGCCGACGGACGAGGCCTGACGGAGGCGCAGCTCCGCGACCGGCGCCGGCAAGTTGCAAATTGCAACTTGCCGCGTGCGACCGGCCATACCGCCTCCGACCAGGTCGAGACGATCCTCTACCGGCTCGTCTCCCGAGGCGCGCCGACGGGCATGTCGCCGAGCTCGGGCGACGGGTTCGTCCATCCGCTGCTGCCGGTCTGGCGCGCGGAGACGGAGGCGTACTGCCGAGCCGCCGGCCTCGCCTTCCGCAGCGACTCCTCGAACGCCGGCACGAAGCGCGGCCTGATCCGCGACGAGATCCTGCCGCTCCTGCGCCGCCTCCATCCGGCGGCGGACGAGAACCTCCTGCGCGCGCTCGACACGCGGGAGACGCTGCCGCCCGCGCTCGCGGAGCTGCTCGCCGCACCGGTCGCGTCGAAGCGGCTCGACCTCGGCGGCGGCGTCCAGGCGGTGCGCGAGCACGACCGCCTCTGGCTCGAGCGCGGACCGGTCGAGCTCGCCGGCGAGGTGCGCTGGGGCGAGTGGCGCATCCGCTCCGGTCTCGCGGGGCTTAGAGTGCGCGGGTGGAGGCCGGGCGACCGGCTCGCCGGGAGGAGGCGGAAGATCCAGGACGTGTTCGTCGACGCGAAGGTGCCTCGCTCGGAGCGCGAGGCATGGCCGCTCGTCGTACGCGGCGACGAGGTCGTCGCCGTGCCCGGGATCGTCGAGCATCCGGAGGTGCAATGTGTCCGCGACTGAGCTGGAGCAGGCGGTCAGCGACGTCCTGATCGACGCGGAGACGCTGCAGCGCCGGATCGCGGAGCTCGGCGCCGACATCTCCGCCGACTACGTGGGGCGAGACCTCCTGCTCGTCGGCGTCCTCAAGGGCGCGGTGTTCTTCCTCTCCGACCTGATGCGCCGGCTGACCGTGCCGTGCGAGATCGACTTCATGGCGATCTCGAGCTACGGCGCCTCGACCGACTCGTCGGGCATCGTCCGGATCCTCAAGGACCTCGACATCAACATCGAGCGCCGGCACGTGCTCGTCGTGGAGGACATCATCGACTCGGGCCTCACGCTCTCGTATCTGATGCGGAACCTCGAGGCGCGGGAGCCGGCGAGCCTGGAGGTCTGCGCGCTCCTGACGAAGCCCGAGCGGCGCGAGATCGACGTCCCGGTCCGCTACACGGGCTTCGAGATTCCCAATCGCTTCGTGATCGGCTACGGGCTCGACTTCGCCGAGCGCTATCGCAACCTGCCGTACGTGGCCGTTCTCGACGCCTCGCTCGTGCCGGAAGGCGCGTAGCCGTCGGCCTCGAAAACCCGTCGTGAGGACATGGCGCTGGTACCCTCAGCGACGGAGATCTTGTGAATCGCTTCTTCCGTAGCGCGCTCTTCCCGCTCGTCATCATCGCCGCGCTCGTCTGGCTGGCGCTGAACACGCTCGGCGGCCACAGCTCGCAGGTGCAGAAGGAGACCTTCTCCGGTCTCTACCAGATGGCGCTGAACCACCCGTCGCGCATCTCCGACGTCACGTTCGTCCCGACGAAGCAGGAGATCGACGCGACGCTCGCCAACGGCCACAAGGCGGTCGTCAACTACGCGTCGACTCAGGACGAGCACTCGTTCCAGCAGGCGCTGCAGTCGGCCATCTCGAGCGGCCGCGCGCCCGAGCTGTCGTACAACTCGAAGGGAGTCGGCTCCTCGCCGTGGTGGTCGATCCTGACCGGCCTCCTGCCGTTCGTCCTCCTGTTCGGCTTCTGGATCTTCCTGATGAACCAGGTGCAGGGCGGCGGCTCGAAGGTGATGAGCTTCGGCAAGTCGCGCGCGAAGCGGATGACGCCCGACTCGCCGAAGATCGGCTTCAAGGACGTGGCCGGCGTGGACGAGGCAGTCGAGGAGCTGCAGGAGATCAAGGAGTTCCTCGAGAACCCGAAGAAGTTCCAGGCGCTCGGCGCGCGGATCCCGAAAGGCGTCCTCCTGTACGGGCCGCCGGGCACCGGCAAGACGCTGCTCGCGCGCGCCGTCGCGGGCGAGGCCGGAGTGCCGTTCTTCTCGATCTCGGGCTCCGACTTCGTCGAGATGTTCGTCGGCGTCGGCGCGAGCCGCGTGCGCGACCTGTTCGAGCAGGCGAAGCAGGCGGCCCCGTGCATCGTCTTCATGGACGAGATCGACGCCGTCGGTCGCCATCGCGGCGCCGGCCTCGGCGGCGGGCACGACGAGCGCGAGCAGACGCTGAACCAGCTGCTCGTCGAGATGGACGGCTTCGAGATGAAGGACAACATCATCCTCATCGCCGCGACCAACCGGCCCGACATCCTCGACCCGGCGCTGCTGCGCCCGGGCCGCTTCGACCGGCAGATCGTCGTCGACCGGCCCGACCGGCTCGGCCGCCGCAAGATCCTCGAGGTGCACACGAAGGGCAAGCCGCTCGCGCCCGAGATCGACCTCGACACGCTCGCGTCCGGCACGCCGGGCTTCACCGGCGCCGACCTCGCGAACCTCGTCAACGAGGCCGCGCTGCTCGCCGCCCGCCGCGGCAAGAAGATCATCGAGCAGGAGGAGCTCGAGGAAGGGATCATGCGCGTGATCGCCGGCCCCGAGAAGAAGGCGCGCCTCCTCTCGGAGCACGAGCGCAAGATCACGGCGTACCACGAGATGGGCCACGCGCTCGTCGGCCACTTCCTCGAGCACACCGACCCGGTGCACAAGATCACGATCGTCTCGCGCGGCCAGGCGCTGGGCCTGACGATCTCGCTGCCGACGGAGGACCGCTACCTGACGACGCGCACGGCGCTCATGCACCAGATGGGCATGACGCTCGGTGGCCGCGCCGCGGAGGGGATCGTCTTCCACGAGGTGACGACCGGCGCCGCGAACGACCTCGAGAAGATCACGCAGATGGCGAAGCAGATGATCATGAAGTTCGGAATGAGCGAGAAGCTCGGGCCGCGCGTGCTCGGCCGCGGCCACGACCAGCCGTT
>DATIZN010000015.1:0-19959 GCA_035517075.1 Gaiellaceae bacterium
CCTCGCCACGCCGACCTGCTTCTCGTCAGCGGGCCGGCCGTCCGTGCTGCGGACACGGCGCTCTTGAAGACGCTCGAGGCGATCCCCGAGCCACGCGTCGTCGTTGCCGTCGGCGCCTGCGCACTCGGCGGCGTCTTCGCGGAGGACGAGCTCGTGCACGGGCGCGTCGACGCCGTCGTCCCCGTGGACGTCTACGTCTCGGGCTGTCCGCCGAGCCCGCTCGCGCTCCTGCAGGGACTGCTCGTCGCGGTCGGCCGCCTCGAGGAGAGGGTGCGGGCGCTCAGCTTCGACCTGCGCGACGAGGCGGTCGCGTGATCCACGCGGCCGCCGTATGCCTTCTCGCCGGGGCGGGGCTCTGGCTCGCCGCTGCCGCGCTCGGCTTGCTCGCGCGGCATCGCTCCGGTCTGATCGCAGCTGCCGGGGCGTCGGCGGCCGGCGGAGCGGCGGCCGCGGTCGGCGGCACGCTCGTGGCCGTCCACGGCGGCGCGGCGGTGCACACGATCGGCTCGGGCGACGTCGTCGGCGCGGTCACGCTGCGGCTCGACCCGCTCGCCGCCGTCTTCATCGCCCTGCTGGGAGTCGTCGCGGGTGCGATCGGCCTCTACGCGCCGCGCTACCACGAGCCGGGGACGGGCAGCGCCTGGTACCTGCCGGCGCTCGACCTCGCCTTCTTCGCCTCGCTCGCGGTGCTCGTCGCGGGCAACGCCGTCGTCTTCCTCGTGGCCTGGGAGTCGATGACGCTCTTCTCGTACCTCGTCGTGCTCCGACATCACCGCCGGCCCGGCGTCGGACGCGCCGCGTTCCTCTTTCTCGCCTTGGGCGAGGTCGGCTTCGCCCTCATCGTCGCCGCCTTCGCCATTCTCGCCACGCACACCGGCACCCTCGACCTGGCCGGTATCGCCGCGCGAGCCGGTGGCGTCCCGGCCGGCTGGCGCGACGCCGCGTTCGTGCTCGCTCTCATCGGGTTCGGCTTCAAGGCCGGTCTCGTGCCGTTCCACATCTGGCTGCCCGAGGCGCATCCCGCTGCGCCTGCGGATGGTTCCGCCTTCCTCTCGGGGCTCGTGCTCAAGCTCGGCGTGTTCGGAATCGCGCTCTTCGGCTTCGAGCTCCTGCGCGGCGGCCCCGCCTGGTGGGGCCTGCTCACGATGGGCCTCGGCGCCCTGTCGGCGGTGCTGGGGATCCTCTACGCCCTGATGGAACGCGACCTGAAGCGCTTCCTCGCCTACTCGAGCATCGAGAACATCGGCGTCATCCTCACGGCAATCGGCGGCGGTCTCGTCTTCGACGCCTATGGCCAGCGCGCGATCGGTACGTTCCTGCTCCTCGCCGGCCTCTACCACGTCGTCAACCACGGCGTCTACAAGACGCTGCTCTTCCTCGAGGCGGGCGTCGTCGAGCACGCGAGCGGGACGCGCGACATGGACCGGCTCGGCGGCTTGATCCATCGCCTGCCGGCCTCGTCCGTGATCTCCCTCGTCGGGACGCTCGGGATCGCAGCGCTGCCGCCGTTCAACGGCTTCGTCAGCGAGTGGCTGATCTTCCAGGGACTCTTCCAGGGCTTCCGGATCGGCAGCAACCTGATCGGGATCCTCATCGTCGTGGCCGGTGCGAGCCTCGCCCTCACCGGCGGCCTGGCGATCATGGCCTTCGCCCGTGGCTTCGGGATCCCCTTCCTCGGCATGCCTCGGGCGCGCGGCGCCGCCGAGGCTTCCGAGCGCGGCCAGCCGCTCGCCGGTCCCGGATTGCTGGCCGTGCTGTGCGTCGGGCTCGGGATCGGCGCGCCGCTCGCGCTGACCGTCCTCGACCGGGTCGTGCGGGCGACCAGCGGGATCGACATCCACGCCAGTCTCCTCCTGCCGCAGCTCACCGTGATTCCGGCGCACACGAACTTCGCCGCCTTCTCCCCGACCTACCTTGCGGTCTTCCTCGTCTGCGTCGCAGCCGTGCCTCTGCTCATCTATCTCGCCGGACGGCCACGCGGCGCGAGCCGCGTCGTGCCCGTCTGGGACGGGGGGATCCTCGAGTTCCGCGCCGCGATGCAGTACACCGCGACGACCTACGCGAATCCGACGCGGGTCACCTTCGACGAGCTCTACCGGCCGGAGTTCCACCTCGAGCGCGCCTCGGACGATCCGGCGGGCCGTTCCGGGCCGGTGCACTACCGCTTCCGGGTGCTCCCGATCTTCGAGCGCTACCTCTACGAGCCGATCGTCCGGGCGGTCGAGACGCTCGCCGATCTCGTGCGGCCGATCCAGTCCGGCGACGTGAACCTCTACCTGCTCTACGTCCTGCTCGTCGTCATCGTGGCGTACCTCATCTATACGTACTGATGCGCAGCGACGTCCCCGGCGGGAAGATGCTTCGGATCTACATCGGCGAGGACGACACCTGGCGCGGCCGCCCGCTCTACCAGCAGATCGTCGAGCGTGCGCGCAAGGAGCATCTCGCCGGCGTCACGGTCATGCACGGCATCTGCGGCTTCGGAGCGAGCTCCCGGATCCACAACGCCCGCAACCGTCGCATCCGCGAGGACATCCCCATCGTGATCGAGATCGCGGACACCGAGGAGCGGCTGCGCGCCTTCGTTCCCTCGTCGACGGGATGCTCACCGCCGGGATGATCACGCTCGAAGGCGCGCAGCTGATCGCGTACCGGCGGACCTAGCGACTGACGCTGCCGGGAAGCCTCGGCTGGTCCGTGGGATACACGCCGATCGCGAATCCGTACATCGTGTCCCCGCTCCGCGGCAGCCGGTCGAACTCCGCGACGAGCTCGGCCATCCGCTCCCAGAACGCCGACGCCTGTTCCTCCGAGATGCGGGCGTGCCGGATGAAGCCCCAGAGCTTCCCGTCGCGGTAGGCGTCGGCCGACTCCTGTGCGGCGACCTCGAAGTCGTTGAAGTCCCGCGGCATCTCGCCGCTTTCGGCGCTCCGCTCGACGCCGACGTAGAACATGCGCGCCGTGCGGCCGTAGAAGCGCTCGTCGATCGCGCGCACCCGTCGCGTCCTCACCACCTGCAGCAGCCCCGTCTCGTGGAGCACCCTGACGTGGTGGGCGACCGTGCTCCTCGGCCGCCCGAGCACGACCGCGAGCTCGCTCACCGTCGCCGCCCGCTCGTGCAGCAGGCCGAGGATCGTGTTGCGCAGGGGATGGCTCAGCGCCTTCACCTGCGACGGCTCGGTGAGCGCGATCCGATCGGCGAGCTCGTAGTCGGGCGGGTTGCCGTCCACCGTTCAACAGACTAACATCGTGGAATGTTCCAGTTTTACGGATCAATGAGGGAGGATTCGCGATGGCCGAGATCGTTCTTTATCACCACGTCCAGGGCCTGACCGACGGCGTTCGCTCGTTCGCCGACGAGCTGCGGCAGGCGGGGCACACCGTGCACACGCCGGACCTGTTCGACGGGCGCACGTTCGGAGGCATCGACGACGGGATGGCGTTCGCGCGGGAAGCAGGGTTCGAGGCGCTCGCGCAGCGTGGCGTCGCAGCCGCGGACGGGATCGGCCCCGAGGTCGTCTACGCCGGCTTCTCGTTCGGGGTCATGATCGCGCAGCAGCTGGCACAGACCCGGCCCGGCGCGCGCGGCGCGCTGCTCATGTACTCCTGCCTGCCGGTCTCGGAGTTCGGAGCCGCCTGGCCCGACGGAGTCCCGGTTCAGATCCACGGCAAGGACGCCGACCCGTTCTTCCTCGAAGACCTCGAAGCGGCGCAGGCGCTCGTCGCTTCGACCGACCGGGCCGAGCTCTTCCTCTATCCGGGCGAGCAGCACCTCTTCGCGGACTCCTCGCTCCCCGACTACGACCCGGCCGCCGCCGCGTTGCTCGGCGAGCGCGTGCGCGCGTTCCTCGAAGCGGTCGATGCGGCGCAATAGGAAGGAGGCCGCGTGCCGCGGCCTCCTTCGGTGACTCTCTCCCCGCGGCAGCCGGTCAGGCAGCGAGATCGAGCGGCTCGGGCGCGTCGAGCGCCGTGACGATCGCCTCGTCCTTCTGCCGGTCGAGCAGATGCGGGGCGAGCATGATCGCCGCGACGGCGAGGACGACGCCGAGGTCGAGCAGCGCGATGAGCAGGATTGCGGTGCTGAGGGACATGGTCGCTCCTTGGGTCAGGGATCTTGCTCCCCCAGACGGAGCACAGGGCCGGCTTCTTCCCTCAGTCGCGGCCGTCGCGTGGGCCGACGTGCTCGGCGAGCCATCCGACGAGCGGCCGCAGGCGCCGCCACTCGGCTCGCACGCGCTCCACCGGCTGGCGCGTCGCGAGCCAGGCGCCGGTTCCGAGCGAGCGGCCGGCCACGAGCGATCGGTACGCGAGAAGCTCCGAGTCGGCGCGCTTGAGCCGCTCGCCCAGCAGCTCGAAGCCCTCTGCGCGGAGCCCGGCGACGATCGACTCGAACGCCGGGTCGACGCCCTTCCGGTAGCGCGCGACCTGGTCGGACGAGCTGCGGAGCCAGCCTCCTTCCACCCACAGCCCCGCGAGCGAGAGCGAGACGCCGAAGGCGATCGTGTCGGTGACGCTCGCGTAGGCCCACTGCTCGACCCACAGCGACGGCGAGCGGTGGAGGTTGAAGACCTTCGCCGGGCCGAATTCCGGCTCGAGCTCCGCCACGAGCAGGGACATCGGCTCGTGGATCGCGCGGCGATGCTGCTCTGCGCGGGCGCTGACCGCCTCCCACGTCGTGTCCTCTGCGATCGCGGCGAGGAAGTCGCGGTGCTCGTCGGGGAAGCCGCCGAACACCTGGGCAGCCTGCGTCACCGGCCGGATTCTGCCGATTAGACCACCGCAAACGCGGTCACAACTACGATTTGCGTCCGCAGTCGATCCGAGGAGACGCCTTGACGATCACCGACCCGACCGAAGGAAGCCTGAGCGCGCACGGCCTGCACGTGGCCGGGCGCGTCCACCGGAACGCGACGACGGCGCAGCTGTACACCGACGCGCTGCGGCGCGGCGAGGCGGCGATCGCCGAGGGCGGGCCGCTCGTCGTCGATACGGGCCGCTTCACCGGCCGCTCGCCCAAGGACAAGTTCGTCGTACGCGAGCCGGGCTCGGAGGACCGGATCTGGTGGGGCGAGGTCAACCAGGAGCTCTCGGAGCAGCACTTCGAGCAGCTGCGCGCGAAGGTCGTCGCGCACCTCGAGCGCTCCGACGTCTACGTCGTCGACGCGTTCTGCGGCGCCGACCCGGCGCACCGGCTCTCGGTGCGGGTGATCACGACGCATCCGTACCACGCGCTCTTCGCGAAGACGATGTTCATCGAGCCCGACGAGCGCGACCTCGAGGGCTTCAGCCCGGAGGTCCTCATCCTCCACGAGCCCGAGGTCGAGGCCGATCCGGCCGAGGACGGGACGCGCACCGGCGTCTTCGTCTGCCTCCACCCGACACGCGGCGAGATCCTCGTCGGCGGCACGTTCTACGGCGGCGAGATCAAGAAGTCGGTCTTCACGGTGATGAACGACCGGCTGCCGCTCGAGGGCGTCCTGCCGATGCACTGCTCCGCGAACGTCTCGCAGGACGGGGAGGACGTCGCGATCTTCTTCGGCCTCTCCGGCACCGGCAAGACGACCCTGTCCGCCGACCCTTCGCGCCTGCTGATCGGTGACGACGAGCACGGCTGGGGCGAGGAGGGCGTCTTCAACTTCGAGGACGGCTGCTACGCGAAGACGATCCGGCTCTCGGCCGAGGCCGAGCCGGAGATCTGGAAGGCTGCGCACAGCTTCGGCACCGTGCTCGAGAACGTCGTCGCCGACGAGCGCGGCGTCCTCGACCTCGACGACGACTCGAAGACCGAGAACACGCGCGCCGCGTACAAGCTCGAGGAGATCGCGAACGCGCTGCCGGCGAAGCGCGCGGGCCATCCACGGAACGTCATCTTCCTGACCGCGGACGCGTTCGGCATCCTGCCGCCGATCGCGAAGCTCGACCGCGAGCAGGCGCTCTTCTACTTCCTCGCTGGCTACACGTCGAAGCTCGCCGGCACCGAGCTCGGCGTGACCGAGCCGCAGCCGACCTTCTCGACGTGCTTCGGCGCGCCGTTCCTCCCGCAGCTGCCGACCGTCTACGCGGAGCTCCTCGGCGAGAAGCTCGACGAGCACGGCGCGCAGGTCTGGCTGATCAACACCGGCTGGACGGGCGGGCCGTTCGGCGAGGGCCACCGGATGCCGATCCAGGCCACGCGTGCGCTGCTCGGCTCCGTCCTCTCGGGCTCGCTCGCGCAGGTCGAGTTCCGGAGGGATCCCGTCTTCGGCTTCGAGGTGCCGACGCACGCGCCGGGCGTGGACGAGTCGCTGCTCGACCCCCGCTCGACGTGGGCCGATCCCGAGGCCTACGACCGGAAGGCGCGCGAGCTCGCTCGGATGTTCGTGGACGACTTCACGAAGAAGCACCCGGACGCGCCGGACGGCGTGCTCGCGGCAGCGCCCAGGCCGTAACGGCCCGCGCGGCGAGCACGAACAGCAGCGTGAAGGCGAGGGCGACGCCGAGGAACGCCGCCTCCTTGCCCGCGTGCGTGTGGCCGAGGATGGCGGCGCGGACGGCGACTCCGGCGGTGATCCCCAGCAGCCAGGTCGCTGCGAGCCGCCGAAGCGCCGGCCGCGCGTAGAGGCGGAAGAGGAGCGCGGCCGCGAACCAGCCGCCAAGGAGCGGCAGCGCGTCGCGCGCGAGGCCCCTCCCGCTCACCGCGCCGTGGTGCGAGAGCAGGCCCACGACGGCGAAGACGACGATCGCCGCGGCGTCGGCGGCCGCAGCGATGCGCGGCGGGGGGAAGAGGCGCATGCCGGTGTTCTAGCGGTGCCTCGTCCGGGCGCGCCCCTCACGGGTGCGCAGCTTCCACTTGCGGAGCTCCTCCCTCCGAAGCAGGGCGTCGTGCCTCATCGCGATCGAGCGGAGCTCGCGCTGCAGCTTCCGCCAGCTCTCGAGCCGGTCGCGGGGGAGGCCGCCGGTCTCGACCGCCTCGAGCACGGCGCAGCCGGGCTCGTGCGCGTGCGAGCAGTCGCCGAAGCGGCAGTCGGCGGCCAGGTCGTCGACGTCGCTGAACGTCGCGTCGAGCGCCGCCGCTCCGACGTCCCAGAGCTGCAGCTCGCGCAGGCCGGGCGTGTCGATCACGAGGCCCCAGCCGGGGAGGACGAGGAGCTGGCGATGGGTCGTCGTATGCCGGCCCTCGTCGTCGTCCTCGCGGGTCTCGCGGGTCGCCATCACCTCGTCGCCGAGCCAGCGGTTGACGAGCGTGGACTTGCCGACGCCCGACGAGCCGAGCAGGACCGCCGTCGCGCCCGGCAAGATCCGCGCGCGAAGGGCGTCGCAGCCCTGGCCGGTGAGCGCCGAGACGACGTGGACGGGAACGCCCGGCGCCGCCGCCTCGACCTCCGCGACGAGCAGCCACGGATCGCCGAGCCGGTCGGCTTTCGTCAGCACGACCTCGGGCGAGGCGCCGCTCTCCCAGATCGTGACGAGGTAGCGCTCGATCCGCCGCGGCTCGAGGTCGGGGCCGAGCGAGGTGCAGACGAACGCGACGTCGACGTTCGCCGCGAGCGTCTGGGCCGTCGTGGTGAGCCCCGCCGCCGTGCGAGTGATCGCGCTCCGGCGCGACAGGACGCCGCGGATCAGGCCTTCATCGATCGCGACCCAATCGCCGACGGCGACGTCGAGCTGCTCGTACAGCAGCCGTCCCGGCAGGCGCGAGCGGACGGAGCCGGACTCCGTCCAGACGTCGAACGCGCCCCGGTGGGCGGCGGCGATGCGGCCCGGAACGAGTCCGGGCTCCAGTTGTTCGGCGAGCTTGTCGTTCCATCCCAGCTCGCCCAGGTCGAATCCAGGCAACGCAAAGCTCCTTCGTCAGTGGGACGCCGTGCGTCCCGAAAGAAGGAGCGCTCGGCGCTAGCTGAGGTCAGCCGAGGAGGCGGCAGGCACAGGCTTCATTGTTCGATCCTCCTCTCGCCGGGAACGGGACTCCGCCAGACTAGGGGAGCCGGTGCGCACACGTCAACTCACGCCGAACCTGATCCAGCTCACGCGGCTGCGCTTCGTGAACGCGTACCTCGTTCGGGAGGAGGACGGATTCACGCTCGTCGACACGACGCTGCCGCGGCGCCGCCGGCCTGATCGCGGCCGCCGAGGCCGCCGGAGCCACGATTCGGCGGATCACGCTCACGCACGGGCACGGCGACCACGTCGGCTCGCTCGACGAGCTGCGCGAGCGGCTCGGGAGCGAGGTCGAGGTCTCGATGCCGGAGACCGACGCGCGCATTCATGCGGGCGAGCAGGTGGTCGAGGGGAAGCTGCCCGGCTCGTGGCCGGCGATCCGGACGAAGCCGGAGGTCCTCCTCCACGGCGGCGACCGTGTCGGCAGCCTCGAGGTCGTCCCGGCGCCCGGGCACACCCCCGGCCACGTCGCGTTCCTCGACACGCGCGACCGCTCGCTGCTCGCCGGGGACGTCTTCACGACGTACGGCGGCGCCGCCGTCACGAGCTACGCCTCGTTCCCCTTCCCGCTCGCGGCGGTCGCGACGTGGGACAAGCCGCTCAACCTCGAGTCGGCGCGCAGCCTGCGCGCGCTCGACCCCGCGCTCCTCGCCGTCGGCCACGGGCCCGCCGTCCGCGCGCCTGCGGCGGCGCTCGACAACGCGATCGCCCGAGCCGCGCGACGCGTGAAAGAACGGCCTGCGGATTGACGCAATGCGTGGATTCCTGTTAGGAATCCCTCGCGTTGCGCAGAGAGAACGCCCAGCCGCTCCGACTCGCCGGTACCCAGCCTCGCGGAGCGGTCACCCCCGCGCACCGGCTCGACGACCTCGACCGCAAGATCATCGAGGAGCTGCAGGCGAACGGACGCGAGTCGTTCCGCTCGATCGCGAGCCGCGTCGGAGTCTCGGAGGCCACGGTTCGCGCGCGCTACGGACGGCTGACGGCGGAGGGGATGCTCCAGGTCGTCGGGATCACGAACCCGCTCGGGCTCGGCTACGAGCAGGCGCTCGTCGGCATGAAGACCTTCGGGCCGCCTGGGCGGATCGCCGACCAGATCGCCCAGTGGCCGGAGGCCGACTACGTCATCGTTACCGCGGGGCAGTTCGACGTCGTCGTCGAGGTCGTCGCCACCGACCGGCAGCACCTCTTCGAGCTGACGAACCGGTTGCGCTCTCTGCCCGACGTCGCCTCGACCGAGACCTTCGTCTACCTCGAGATGTGGAAGCAGCTCTACGACTGGGGGAGCGGCGCACGGAACGGAGGATCCGAATGACGAGCGCGCAGAGCGCGACCGGCGCGGGCGAGCTGAGGCAGCTCGCCGGCGACCATCTCTGGCTCCACTTCACGCGCATGGGCGGCCACGAGCCGCCGATCATCGTGCGCGGCGACGGCTGCTACCTCGAGGACGCGGAGGGCAACCGCTACCTCGACGCGCTCGCGGGCCTCTTCTCCGTCAACCTCGGCTACGGGTTCGGCGACGAGATCGGCCAGGCCGCGCACGAGCAGATGCGCGAGCTGCCGTTCTACACGAACTGGACGTACGCGCATCCGCGCGCGATCGAGCTCGCCGCGGAGGTCGCATCGCTCGCGCCCGGCGACCTCAACCGCGTCTTCTTCTGCTCGGGCGGCTCGGAGGCGGTCGAGTCGGCGTGGAAGCTCGCGCGCCAGTACTACTCCGCCCGCGACGGCCTCGCCCCCGGCACGCGCTACAAGGCGATCGCGCGCGACATCGCCTACCACGGCACGACGTTCGGCGCGCTCTCGATCAACGGGATCAAGGAGCTCCGCGCGCCGTTCGAGCCGCTCGTCCCCGAGGTGCGGCACGTCTCGAACACGAACCGCTACCACCGGCCGGCGGACGAGACCGAGGAGGAGTTCACCGCCTTCCTGCTCGACGAGCTCGAGCGGACAATCGAGGAGATGGGCCCCGAGACCGTCTGCCTCGTCCACATGGAGCCGGTGCAGAACGCGGGCGGCGCGTTCATGCCGCCGGAGGGCTACTGGCACGGCGTCCGCGAGCTCTGCGACCGCTACGACATCCTCCTCTCGGCCGACGAGGTGATCACGGCCTTCGGGCGGCTCGGCCACTGGTTCGCGTCCGAGCGCTTCGACATCCGGCCCGACATCGTCACCTCCGCGAAGGGCCTCTCGTCCTCGTACGCGGCGATCGGCGCCGTCGTCGCGACCGACCGCGTGATGGAGCCGTTCCTCGGCGAGACGTCGATGTACTCGCACGGGATCACGTTCGGCGGCCATCCGGTGATGAGCGCGATCGCGCTCAAGAACATCGAGATCATGAAGCGCGAGCGGATCATGGAGCGCGTCCTCTCCAACGAGGAGCCGTTCCGCGAGACGCTCGCCCAGCTGCTCGAGCTCCCGATCGTCGGCGACCTGCGCGGCGCCGGCTTCTTCTACGCGCTCGAGCTCGTGAAGGACAAGGAGACGCGGCAGACGTTCGACGACGAGGAGTGCGAGACCCTCCTCCGCGGCTTCCTCTCGCACCGGCTGTTCGAGAAGGGACTGATCTGCAGAGCCGACGACCGCGGCGACCCGGTCGTCCAGATCTCTCCGCCTCTGGTCGCCGCGCAGGCCCAGTTCGACGAGATGACCGGAATCCTGGGGGACGTACTGGAGGAAGCATGGGAGCAGATGCGTCGGTAGAGCTCGAGCAGACGACGAAGCTCGCCCTCGAGGAGAAGGGCAAGCTGATCAAGTCGCTGCGGCGGTTCGACATGTGGTTCTTCACGGTGTGCGCGCTCGTCGGGCTGGACACGCTCGGCACGGTCGCGAGCAACGGTGCGCAGGGGTTCCTCTGGCTGATCGTGCTCGCGCTCCTCTTCGTCGCGCCGTACATGCTCCTGATGGCGGAGGTCGGCTCCGCCTTCACGCAGGAGGGCGGCCCGTACGAGTGGTCGAAGATCGCCTTCGGTCGCCTCCAGGGCGGCACCGCGGCGATCCTCTACTGGGTCACGAACCCGCTCTGGGTCGGCGGCTCGCTCGCGTTCATCGCGCACGACTCGTGGAACGCGAACATCTCCGGCATCGGCAGCGCGACGTGGGGCGACTACGTCTTCAAGCTGGCCTTCATCTGGATTTCGATCGGCGTCGCGATCATCTCCCTCCGCCACGGGAAGTGGATCCCGAACTTCGGCGCCATCCTGCGGGCGATCGTGCTCGGCTTCTTCTCGATCACGACGATCATCTACGGCGTGAAGCACGGGTTCGCCGGCTTCCAGTGGGGGCACGTGAGCCCGACCCGCGGGATCTTCTTCGCGCTCGTACCGCTCCTGCTCTTCAACTACGTCGGCTTCGAGCTCCAGAACGGGGCGGCCGAGGAGATGGAGGACCCGCAGCGCGACGTCCCGCTCTCGGTGCTGCGCAGCGGCATCACCGGCGTGGTCATGTACGCGGTCCCGATCCTCTGCATCCTCGTCGTCCTGCCGGCGAAGCAGGTAACCGGGATCGGCGGCTTCATCGCGGCCGTGACGGCAACCTTCAACGGCGTCTACGGCGGCGCGGCGCACGGGCTGCTCGTCGTCATGACGCTCTGCTTCATCGGCGCGCTCGTCACCTCGGGCGCCGTCTGGATGATGGGCTCCGACCGGATCCAGGCGGTCGCCGCCTACGACGGCGCGTTCTTCCCGTGGTTCGGCATCTTCAACAGGCGCTTCGGAACGCCCGTACGCGTGAACGTCATGTCGGGGATCACGTCGTCGGCGTTCTGCATCGCCGCGATCTACCTGCTGCGGAACGCGAGCACGGCCAACGCGTTCAGCGTCGTGCTCGACATCGCGGTCTCGACGACCCTCATCTCGTACCTCTGGATCTTCCCGGCGGTGCTGAAGCTCCGCTACACGCACCCGCACGTCCACCGGCCGTACGTGCACCCGTGGGGGATGACGGGGCTGTGGATCTCGACGTCCCTCGTCACGCTCTGGATCCTCCTCGGCTCCTGGGTCGCCGTGTTCCCGGACACGCTCGAGCGCCTCTTCGGCGTCGGGTACGACTTCAAGGCGAGCTGGGGCGTCGGGCAGGGCGAGTTCGAGCTGCTGACGCTCGGGACGCTCGCGGTGATCGTCGCGGTCGGGATCGCCGGTTACATCGCGGCGGCGCCGGTGCGCGCCCAGACCGCGGTGCTCGAGCTGCCGACGGACGTCGAGACGGCGGTGGCCTCGCCATAGGAGGAGCGATCGAGCCGTCGGTCGACCCGAGGCTCCCCTCGTGGTGGTTGGAGCAGGCGCTGGCGGTGGAGGGGGATCCGCCGCCGGCGCCCGCGCTCTCCGGTGACGCGAGCGCAGACGTCGCGGTCGTCGGGGGCGGGTACACCGGGCTCTGGACGGCGCTCGCGCTCCGCGAGCGCGCGCCCGAGCTGCGCGTGACGCTGCTCGAGGCGGAGATCTGCGGCCACGGCCCGAGCGGCCGGAACGGCGGCTTCTGCCACGGCTACTGGGCCTCGCTCGGATCCCTCGTCCCGCTCCTGGGCGAGGAGCAGGCGCTCGCGCTCGCGCGTGCGGGCGAGCAGGTCGTGCCGGGGATCCGCGCCTGGGCCGAGGCGCGCGGGGAGGACGTCTGGCTGCGCGAATCCGGGATGCTGCTCGTCTCCGCCGCTCCCGCGCACGATGCGGCCGTGAAGCAGGCGGTCGCGGCGGCGGCCGCCGTCGGCCGCCCCGAGCAGGCGTTGCCGCTCTCGCGGGACGAGCTGGCGAAGCGCGTCTCTTCGCCCGTCTTCCGCTGCGGCGTCTTCTTCCCCGACGGCTCGACCGTGCAGCCCGGGCTGCTCGTCCGTGCGCTCCGCCGGGCGGCGCTCGACGCCGGCGTGACGCTCCACGAGCAGACGCCGGTCACCCGCCTCGTCGCCGGCAGCCCCAACGAGCTCGCGACACCGGGCGGGACCCTGCGAGCGCCGGAGGTCGTCCTCGCCACGAACGCCTTCCTCACCGGCTGGTCGCCCGCTTCGCGGAGCCTCACGAACTTCGGCTCGTACGTCGTCCTCACGGAGCCGGCGCCGGAGGCGATCGAGGACATCGGCTGGACGGGCGGCGAGGCGATCGTCGACGCCCGGATGTTCGTCCACTACTTCCGGACGACGAACGACGGACGTGTGCTGATGGGCAGCGGCAGCGGCCCGATCGGCTTCGCCGGACGCGTCGACGAGCGCTTCTCGCGCGACCGTCCGACGGCGGCGCGGGCCGAGGCGGGGTTGCGGCGGCTGCTGCCCGGCCTCGCCGGCGCGCGGGTCGAGCGGGCGTGGGGCGGGCCGATCGACGTCTCGGCCGATCACCTGCCGTTCTTCGCGACGAAGCCCGGGACGCGAGTTCACTACGGCGCCGGCTACTCCGGCCACGGCGTCGGTCCGAGCTGGCTCGGCGGGCGGATCCTCGCCTCTCTCGCGCTCGGCGCCGACGACGAGTGGACGCGGCTCCCGCTCGCGACGAGACACGTGCCGCGCCTGCCGGGCGAGCCGCTCCGGCGGCTCGGCGGCGGGCTCGTGCGGCGCGCGATCATGGCCTGCGAGGAGGCCGAGGAGCGGGAGCGGACGCCGCCGCTCGCCGCGCGCGCCGTCGCCGCACTGCCGCGCCTGCTCGGGATGGAGCTCGGGACCCGCTAGTTACGTGCGCGGACGAGGCGCTCGAGCACGCGGGCGAAGACGAGGCCGCCGCGCGTGACCGCGGCGTAGAAGAGGACCGAGGCGGTGAGGAGGTTCATCAGGTGGGCCATGCGGCTCAGCATCGCGGATCGGCCACCGCTTCATCCATCACCGGTTGGGTGGTTCTCCCGTGTGGTTCACTCCTAGGCGCTCGGCTGCGTCTCGCGGGCGCCGTGATCGGTGGCGATCGAGCGGGCGATGTCGAGCGTCGAGACGACCCCGATGGGCCGGCGCGTCAGCGGGTCGGTTACGGCGAGGTGGGCGATCCCGTGCTGCGCCATGAGCGACGCCGCCTCCCCGAGCGGGCGTTCGGCGGTCACCGTGACGAGCGGCGTGACCGCGCTGGCCCCGGCGGTGAGCGAATCGACGTCGAGGCGCGAGGCTGCGACGAGGTCGAGATCGGAGACGACGCCCCAGAGGCGGTGCGCCTCGTCGTCCTCGTCCTGATGCTCGAAGACGAAGACGGCATGGACGCTGAACGTGGACATCATCCGCGCGACGACACGCAACGGCGTCTCGGGCGGGCAGCTGATGATGCCGGGGCTCATCGCGTCGCCGACCATCGCCTCCGCGAAGGGGACGGGAAGGTCCGTGCGCTCGTTGGACCTGCTCAGCATGGCGCCATGGTCCCGCCGGGCCCGCGTATCGTCATCAGCCCTAACTACGGATGGGGCAGCGGCACTACCGCCGACTGCGCGCCTGTCCGCCGTGCGACCCCGCTCCGCTCCGCCGCCTCGGCCACCGCTGCCGCCACGGCCGGGGCGACCGCGCGGTTGAACACGCTCGGGATCACGTAGTCGGCCGAGAGCTCGTCGTCGGCGATCGCCGACGAGATCGCCCGCGCCGCCGCGACCTCCATCTCGGCGTTGATCGCCGTCGCGCGCACGTCGAGCGCGCCTCGGAAGACTCCGGGGAACGCGAGCACGTTGTTGATCTGGTTCGGGTAGTCGCTGCGGCCGGTCGCGATCACCTCGGCGAGGCCCTCGATCGTCTCCGGGTCGACCTCGGGATTCGGGTTCGCCATCGCGAAGACGATCGCGCGCGGCGCCATCCGCCTCACGCCCTCGACCGTGATCGCGCCCGGGACGGAGACGCCGATGAAGACGTCGGCGCCCTCGAGCAGCTCGTCTGCGGTGCCCTCGAGGTTGTCCGGGTTCGTCGTCTCGGCGTACTCCTGCTTGGCCGCGTTGAGGCCGTCGCGGCCGCGGTAGAGCGCGCCGCCCTCGTCGCAGCCGACGATCCAGCGCACGCCCGCGTGCTGCAGCGTCCGGGTCACGGCCATCCCGGCCGCGCCGCAGCCGGTCGTGACGACCTTGACGTCCTCGAGCCGCTTGCCGACGACGCGGAGCGCGTTCAGCAGGGCGGCGAGGACGACGATCGCCGTCCCATGCTGGTCGTCGTGGAAGACGGGGATGTCGAGGCTCTCGCGCAGGCGCCGCTCGATCGAGAAGCAGCGCGGGGCTGCGATGTCCTCGAGGTTGATCCCGCCGAAGGCGGGCGCGATCGCCTCCACCGTCCGCACGATCTCGTCCTCGTCCTTCGTCGCGAGGCAGATCGGGAAGGCGTCGACGCCCGCGAACTCCTTGAACAGCACCGCCTTGCCCTCCATCACCGGCAGCGCACCCTCGGGCCCGATGTCGCCGAGACCGAGCACGGCCGTGCCGTCACTGACGACCGCGACCGTGTTGCGCTTGATCGTGAGGTTCCAGACCTTCTCCGGATCGTCGGCGATCGCGCGCGAGACACGGGCGACGCCGGGGGTGTAGACCATCGAGAGGTCGTCGCGCGTCTTCAGGGGCGAGCGCGGCCGCACCTCGAGCTTGCCGCCGAGGTGGGCGAGGAAGACGCGGTCGGAGACATGGACGACCTCGACGCCGTCGACGGCATGGACGGCCTGGACGATCGCCTCGAGATGGTTCTCGTCGTCGGCGAGGACGTTGACATCGCGGATCTTCGTCGAGCCCTCGACACGGACGAGGTCGATCGCGCCGAGCAATCCTCCGGCCTCGCCGACCGCGGCCGCGAGACGCGCGAAGGCGCCCGGCCGGTTCTCGATGCGCACGCGGATCGCGGCGCTGAACGATGCGGACGGATGCACAACTGCAGGCTACGTCGTGCGGGCCCCCGGCGGCATCCGCAGCGACTACGTTGTCGCCCGTGGAAGTCACGGTATGCGAGGTCGGGCCGCGGGACGGGCTCCAGAACGAGTCCGACGTGTTGCCGGCCGAGACGCGGGCGCAGCTCGTCGACCGGCTCGCGGCGGCAGGGCTGCGCCGGATCGAGGCGGTCAGCTTCGTCCGTCCCGACCGTGTGCCGCAGATGGCCGCGGCCGAGGAGGTCGTCGAGCGCGTCGAGCGACGGGCCGGCGTAGAGCTGTCCGGTCTCGTCCTCAACGAGCGCGGGTGGGAGCGGTTCGCGGCCGCCGGGCTCGACCGCGTCAACGCGACCTTCGCCGCGACCGAGAGCTTCAACCGCGCGAACGGGAACGCGACTCTCGCGGAGGCGGTCGCGCGGGTCGAGGAGATCGTCGCCCTCGCGACCGCGGCCGGAACGCCGTCCACCGTGACGATCTCGTGCAGCTTCGGCTGTCCCTTCGAGGGGCGCGTCGACCCGGGCGTCGTGGCCGAGCTGGCGGCGCGGTTCACCGGCCGGACGGAGGTCGTCCTCGCCGACACGATCGGCGTCGCGACGCCGTCGCCGGTGCGAGCGCTCCTCGAGCGCACACGCGCGGACGGCTTCCACGCCCACAACACGCGCAACACCGGCTACGCGAGCTGCCTCGCGGCGCTCGAGGCAGGGGCGCGGCTCCTCGACGCGTCCGTGGGCGGCCTCGGCGGCTGCCCGTACGCGCCGCGGGCGACGGGCAACGTCGCCACGGAGGATCTCGTCTACCTGCTGGAGGGCGAAGGCGTCGCGACGGGCGTCGACCTCGCCGCGCTCGTCGAGGTGTCGGAGTGGCTCGAGGGCCTCCTGGGCCGCCGTCTCGAGGGCCAGCTCTACCGCGCCGGCCCCTGGCCGGCCTAGTTCACATCGGCCCGAACGGACATGTACGGGGTCTGACCCCGGACATGGCTCTTCAGCCCAGGCGGATGACGCCCGCCGCTGCGAGCGCGTCGATCTCCTCCGGCGAGTGGCCCAGCTCGGTGAGGATCTCGCTGGTGTGCTGGCCGAGCGCCGGCGGCGGGAGGTGGTACCGCACCCGTACGCCGTCCGCCGAGAGCGGCGCCGCGACCGTCACGAGCGCGTCGACCGCTCCGCCCGGGAGCGTCTGCAGCATCTCGAGCGCCTCCGTCTGGGGGTGTCGGGCCGCCTCGCCGACATCGTGCACAGGCGAGACCGGGACGCCCGCGGCGACCAGCGCGTGGAGCAGCTCGTCCGTCTCCCGCTCGCGCGTCCGCTCCTCGAGTAGCGCGAGCAGCGCCGGCCGGTTCGCGACGCGGTCGGGGTTCGTCCGGAAGCGCTCGTCGTCGGCGAGCTCGGGCACGCCGAGCTCACGGCAGAGCGCGGCGAACAGCTTGTCGTTGCCGGCGACGATCATCAGCTCCCCGTCGCGCGTCGGGAACACCTGGTACGGCGCGATCTGCGCGAACGCGCTCCCTTCCCGGCCGGGAACGACGCCGGTGCCGAGATAGCCGACGAGCTGGTACGAGAGCTGCGAGAGCGCCGTCTCGTAGAGCGACAGCTCGAGCGTCCGCCCGGCGCCGGTTCGCTCGCGCTCGTAGAGCGCCGCCAGCACGCCGAGCGCGGCCCAGACGCCGGTGCCGAGATCGATCAGGGAGACGCCGACCCGGACCGGCGGCCGGTCGTCCTCGCCGGTGACGCTCATGATCCCGCTCGCCGCCTGCAGCAGCGGGTCGTACCCGGGCTGCGAGGCGAGCGGCCCGCGCGCGCCGAACGCGCCGATCGTGCAGTACACGAGCCGCGGGTTGCGGGCGCGCAAGGTGTCGGGCCCGAGTCCGTGCCGCTCGGCCGCGCCCGGGCGCAGGCTCTGCACGAAGACGTCCGCCCGGTCGGCGAGGCGCAGCACGATGTCTCGGCCGCGGTCGTCCCCGAGCTCGACGGCGAGCGACCGCTTGCCCGCGTTCGAGGCGAGAAACATCGCGCCTTCGCCGCCCCAGAAGGGCGGTCCCCAGGCCCGGGCGTGGTCGCCGGGGAGCGGCTCGACCTTCACCACATCCGCGCCGAGCGCGGCGAGGAGCTGCGATGCGGTCGGCCCCGCGAGCGAGGAGGTGACGTCGACGACGCGGATCCCGTCGAGCGGCCGCAGCTCCATCAGCGCGGATGCTCCCACACGACGGCCGGGCCGGTGTCGAAGAGCTCGACCGTCTCGCGGGCCGTGCAGCCGAGCCGCTCGGCGAGGCGCGCCGAGCGGACGTTCGCCGGCGCGATCAGCGAGATGAGCCCTTCGATCCCCTGCGCGTGGCCCCACTCGCGCGCGGCGCGCGCCGCTTCGGTGGCATAGCCCTTGCCCCAGTGCTCGCGGACGAACGCCCACCCGAGCTCGGGCTGCGCGTGCTCGCCCGCCTCGGCGACCGAGGAGACGTGCCAGTCGCGGGAGTCCCAGAGGAGGAAGCCGGTCCGCCCGACGACGCACCCGTCGGCGGTGCGCTCGACGATGAACGGCCCGAAGCCGTTCTGCTCCCAGCGCGCGAGCCAGCGACGGATCGGCCACTCCGGATCGGTCCGGATCTCGGGATGGACGCCGCCGATGAACTCCATCGCGACCGGGTCCGTGTGGATGGCCAGGAGCGCCTCGCCGTCTTCGAGCGTCGGCTTCCGCAGGATGAGGCGTTCCGTCTCGATCACAGGGGATGCGTCCATACGACGTGAGGCCCGTAGCCCGGCAGCTCGATCGTTCGCCCGGGACGTGCGCCGAGCCGATGCGCCACCCGTTGTGACCGGACGTTCGCCGCCGTGATGAGGGAGAAGACACGCGGCGCGTCGAGCCACGTGCGAACGGCCAGGGCCGCCTCCGTCGCGTACCCGTGTCCCCAATGCTCGTGTGCCAGCGCCCACGTCAGCTCGAGCTCTGCGTCCGGCGAGGCCGAGCGGACCCACCGGACGGGATCGTAGAAGTTGGCGCCGACCCTGCCGATCCGTTCGCCTGCCGACGTCTCGACGATGAACTTCCCGGCCGGGTACGTCTCCCACTCCTTCAACCATTGCTGCACGACGCCGTGCGGCTCTTCGACGCCGCCGAGGAAGTCCATGACGCGGGGATCGGCGAGAAAGAGCGGCGGATCCTCGACGTCGGCGGCGGCAGGCTTCCGCAGGAGAAGGCGTTCCGTCTCGATCACAGGGCCAGCATGATCGAGCGCTCGAAGTCGATCACGACCTCGTCGCGCTGGTTCAGCCCGCGCGTCCTCACCGTGACGATCCCGAAGCCCGGCCGCGACTGCGACTCGCGCTTGGAGAGCACCTCCGTCTCGGCGCGGATCGTGTCGCCGGCGAAGACGGGCGCCGGCAGCAGCACCTCGCGCCAGCCGAGGTTGACGCCGCGCTCGGACACGTCCTCGACCGACAGCCCCGTCACGAGCGCGAGCGTGAACGTCGAGTCGACGAGCGGCCGCTCCCATTCCGTCGCCGAGGCGTACTCCGCGTCGAAGTGGATCGGGTTCGTGTTCATCGTCAGGAGCGTGAACCAGACATTGTCTGCGTCGAGTACGGTGCGCCCGTGGCGGCTCCGGTAGACCGCCCCGACCTCCAGCTCGCCGTACGTGCGACTCACGCCCGAGATCATCGCAGCGATGCAGGAGCTCGCCCTCGAGCAGCGGCGCGAGCTCGGCGTCCGCGCGCCGTGGCACGTCGGCGACGTGACCTGGGGGCTGCGCCAGCACGAGGGGCGCGAGGACGAGTGGACGATCCGGGTCTGGCGCGAGGACGACGGCCGCGTCGCCGCCTGGTCGTGGCTGAAAGACGGGGAACGCGACCTGCTCGAGTTCGACGTCCGCCGCAACCGGCTCGACCTGCTCGACGAGATCCTCGCCGAGCCGCGGGCGCGCACCGCGGTCTGCTTCGAGGACGACGCCGAGGTACGGGCCGCGCTGGAGCGGCACGGGTTCACGAAGCGCTCCGAGGCGAACGTCAACCGCCAGGGTCCGCTCATGCACTTCTTCGCGCTCGACCTGCCCGAGGCCCCCGAGCCGCCGCCACTGCCCGAAGGCTTCCGCTACCGCACGGTCGCGGACGGCGACCTCGGCGAGCGCGTCGCGATCCACCGCGAGGTCTGGGCGCCGTCGCGCGTCACGGAGTCGAGCTTCGCGAACGTCCGCGCGAGCTGGCCGTACCGCGGCTCCCTCGACTGCGTCGTCGAGGCGCCCGACGGACGGTTCGCGGCGTACTGCCTGCTCTGG
>DATIZN010000016.1:0-51864 GCA_035517075.1 Gaiellaceae bacterium
TCGCCGAGTCCACCCATTCCGGAGGACTCGTGGAGGTCGCCGGAACGACGAAGCCGCCGCCGCCACCCACCAGCGTGTCACCGGCCGGGCAAGTGGCGTTCACAAACGTCGTGTTGCCCAGAGGTACGAGCGGGGTCACGCTCTCGGCGAACACGAGGTTCTCGCACGACACGCTGCCGGTGGAACCGATCGCGTCGATCGCGATCGGACAGGTTCCGGTCACGCGCTGCTGGTAACCGGAGGCGGCGATGCCGCCGAGCTCGTTCGCGTTCGTCGCCGTCGCAGCCGTTGTGGCAGTTTCCGCTGACGCCGCGGACGGGACCTTGCTGAGGCTCGACTCGAGAATGTCGGCGCCGGTGAGTGAGTTGTTCTTGACCTTGGCGCTCGTAATCGCATTGCCGGCGATCTTCGCCCTCGTGACTGCGTTTCTCTTCAACTGCTTTGTGCCGACGCTGTTGCGCGCCAGGCCCGTCGCGGCGTACGTGGTACCGCCGAGCGCGACGAACAACGCGATCAGCGACACGACAAGGGCCGGACTCGGAAGCCGCAAGCGACGCTTCTGCATGGCTACTCCCCTCGGGCTCGTGTGGTTCCGACGACTCTCCCACCGGCGAAACCGCACAGTCAAGCCGCCGCTGGACGGATGGGTACGGGTGTGACGCGGGTCTATACGGCGGTTTGGACTGGCGTTGGCGTGTACGGATGTGTCGAGGTGGACGTCGTGGCCGCGACGGCTGCCCTGACGATGGAAGCGTCGAGATCAACGAGGTCGGGTCACAAGGTGCGTAGGTGGGGACGGCCTATGGCCGCTTCGGATCGCTAGTCCCACGAGACACCGCGATCGTCGAGGTCGACGCAGACCAGTCGGGGCTTGCACGGGCGAAGATGGCTTCCATACGGGCGAGTTCTTCAAGTCCGGCGGGGAGTTCCTGCAGCGGCTGAGCCGAGTTCGGTCCGGAGCGCTCGATCGAGATCTTGCGCGAGCTCGGCGAGAGCTTCGGCAGCTACATGCGAGGCCCGAACGAGAGCGAGTCGAGACCAGCATGGAGCGGATGCACGCAGATCCGGCCATGCAGGCCGTCTTCTATTCTCTGCGTGGTGCGCAGGCGCCTCATCGGACCAGCTGCGGTACTCGTCGCAGTGGTGGCTCTTGCCGGGTGTGGGGGCGCACAGTCGGCCGGTGGCGGCGCGGTGCCCTACCCGGGCGGCTCGTGGTCTGCCGGCCAGCAGGGGGCTTTCATGAGCGCGTGCGGCGGCGTGGCGGATGCTGCGTATTGCGCGTGTGCTCTTGGCGATGTGATGCAGCAGCATCCCGAGCCGAGCAGCCTTCATGGCTCGATCCGGCGCAGAGGCAGGACAGCAGGGACGGATCAGCAGCCCTTCCCGGACTGCTCGGAACAGTGACCGGTTGCGACGGGCGGTGGAGGCCGGGGCAGGGGAGTCGAGTACGCACTTGACTTCGATGGTTGCACCGGTCACGATCGTTCGGCTCGGGGGCTTCGGGAGAGGTTTTTGGAGGGAGGCGGCATGTCGTTCGACTGGAAGCGCTTGAGCAATCTCGACCGTGCAATCGCCGGGGGCGCGGGCGTCGCGTTCATTGCGGGTTTCCTGCCCTGGTGGGGCGCCAGTGTCGGGCTCTTCAGTGTGTCCGTCAGCGGCTGGTCCGCCGGCTTCACCGCCTGGGCCGGGACGCTGCTCCTGACGGCCGCCGGCGTGCTCCTGGTCCTCCGTCGCTTCGGAGCCGGCCTGCCGTCGGTTGGGATCGGTCCGTCGGTGCTCGTCGCCGGCGTCTCCGGTCTGGGGCTGCTGCTCGTGATCATTCGTTGGCTGACCCTGCCCCGCTATCGAGGCATCGGCGTCGGAGCGAGATACGGCATCTACCTGGCGCTGATCGCCGGCATCGTCGAGGTCGCGGCCGCGGTCGCGCAGATGCGCGCGTCGGGAGAAGAGATGCCGTGGGCTCAGCAGAGAGGCGAGGCGGTGCAGAAGGAGTCAGACGCCGGGGCCTCCGCGGTCTCCGAGGAGTAGCCGCTACCGCCCCGGCGGGTCGCCCGGCGTCAAGGCTCGGCGGCGTGGCTGCGCGCGTCGAGCCGCGCCTCGAAGGCGCGCCGGAGCAGCTCTCCGGTCAGGTCGCCCGTTCGCCGCGGGATCGGCTTCCGCTCGAGCCGCGCGACGCTCACGATCTCTCCGCTCCGCTCGCCGTGGCACCGCGCGTAGGCCTCGGCCTCGAGAATCGCGGACGAGCGGACGCGGCGGCGGCGCAGACGCACCCGACTTCTCTAGCAGGCCCGGCGGCGCGGTACAAGCCTCTTACTAGGCCGCTAGCTCGACCTCGGCGTCGGGATGGAGCACGCGCCACACGCGCAGATAGATCTCGACCTCCAGCCGTGACGTCTCGTCGCCGTTCTCGGCGAGCTCGACCCGGTCCGGCGCGCACACCACCGGCGTCTGACCGAGACTCCTCAGGAAGGAGGCAAGACGATCGGTATAGGCAGGATCCCGCAGTAGGAGCTTCATTTGCCGCATATGTGATCGTTGCTGTACCGGCATCCTCTGAGCACCACCCGGACGGGGCACAGCGGATCCCTCGGATGGGGGATTTGGCGGACGCTAGCTTCCGTCGAGAGCGGCGAGCACGTCGTCGGCGTGCGTCGCCGGCTTCACCCCGCGCATCACCTTCGTCACGCCGCCGTCGGGCGCGATCACGAACGTCGACCGGTCGACGCCCATGTACGTCCGGCCCATGTACTTCTTCTCGCCCCAGACGCCGTACCGCTCGGCGACCTCGTGCTCGGTGTCGGCCAGGAGCGTGAACGGAAGCCCGTACTTCTCGCGGAACTTCACATGGCGAGCGACGCTGTCGGGCGAGACCCCGAGGACGACCGCGCCCGCGCGCTCGAACTCGGCGTACGCGTCCCGGATCCCGCACGCCTGCGTCGTGCAGCCCGGCGTGTCGTCCTTCGGGTAGAAGTAGAGGACGACAGGCTTCCCCCGGAAATCGGAGAGGGAGACGCTCTCGCCCGCGTCGCTCTCGAGCGTGAAGTCGGGTGCCGGCTTGCCCTCGTCGACCACGACGTGAGCCTACCGGCCGTGCCGAGGGGTGCGGGAAACTACGTACGCCGCTGACGCGCGACCGCGGATTCCGCCCAGACCCCGCGCCGCGAAATTGGCTTCATGGCTACCGCGCAGAAGACCAAGCACACGGCCGCAACGGCGCCGATCCGTGTCCTCATCGTCGACGACCACACGCTCGTCCGCTCGGGGCTGCGCCTCCTGCTCGAAGCGGAGGACGGCTTCGTCGTCGAGGACGAGGCGGCAGACGCGGAGCAGGCCGTCCGCCTTGCGCGCCTCCACAAGCCCGACGTGATCCTGCTCGACGTCGTCATGCCCGGGCGGAGCGGGATCGAGGCCGCCGGCGACATCCTCGCCGCCGCGCCCAAGGCGAAGATCCTCGTCCTGTCGATGCAGGACGACCCGAGCTACGTGCGCCAGGCGTTCTCGGCCGGGGCGATCGGCTACCTCCTGAAGGAGGCGGCCGACGACGAGCTGGTCCAGGCCGTCCGCGACGTCGCCTCGGGCAAGCGGTACGTCCATCCGATCCTTGGCGCGCGGCTCGCCGCCGCCGAGGCCGAGGCGAAGGCGCGCGCGGATGCCGATCCACTCTCCGAGCGGGAGCGCGAGGTGCTGCGGCTGCTCGCCCTCGGCCACACGAATCAGGAGATCGCGAAGCTCCTCTACATCTCCGTCCGCACCGCCGAGACGCACCGGGCGCACGTGATGCAGAAGCTGCGCCTCTCGACGCGTGCGGAGCTCGTCCGGCACGCGCTCCATCAGGGTTTGCTCGACCCCGCCAACGACGGCGACTAAGGGCTTTCCCGCACCGGGATACGGCGCACTCACCGATTACGCCGTGTCCGGCAGAGCCGACCATGGGGGCGTGAGCAGCTACGCCGTCCTCTGGAGCGAGCCTGCCTGGGAGATCGAGGCCGGAAAGCTCGAGCTCGAGCCCGTCGGGCTCCGCTTCGAGGGTGTCCGCGGCGGGCGCGCCGGCCGCGTCCATCGCGTCTACTACGACGACATCCACGGCGTCAGGATCGGACGGCGTCCGAACGAGCGCATCGGCGGCAGGCCCGCGCTCGTCCTCGACCTTGCGGTCGGCGGGCCGCTGCGCATCGCCGGCGTGAACGGCCTCGGAACGATCAGCGAGCTCGCCGAGCAGCTCGTGCCGCTGACCGCGCGGCCCTGACCCTCCGGCTCAGCCGGCGAGCACCCGTACAGTCTCGCCCGCGATCACGAGCTCCTCGTGCGCCTCGACCACCTCGACGCGGCGCTCTCCGAGAAAGCCGACGCGCTCGACGATCCGCTGCCGCACCTCGGCGGCGTTCTCGCCGATGCCACCCGTGAACGCCAGCACGTCGAGCCCGCCGCAGGCGACCGCCATCGAGCCGATCGCGGCCGCGACGCGGTGCACGAAGACGTCGACCGCGAGCGGCGACGCCTCGCGGATGTCGCCCGAGCCGCCGCCGGAGAGGCCGGCGAGCCCGGACTCGTGCTCGAGCGCCTCCGAGAGCTGCTCGAGCGTCACGCCGTGCTCGCGCTGGACGTAGACGAGCACCTCCGGGTCGACCGAGCCCGAGCGGGTCGCCATCGGCACTCCCTCGAGCGGCGAGAAGCCCATCGTCGTGTCGACCGACCGTCCGTCGCGCACGGCCGTCACCGAGCAGCCGCCGCCGAGATGGCAGACGACGAGCCGCGGCACGCGCACCTGCGACGCGACCCATTGGACGTTGATGCCGTGGAAGCCGTACCGCTCGACCTCCCAATCCTCCCGCCAGCGCGCCGGGATCGCGTAGGTCGAGGCTGCCGGCGGCATCGTCCGGTGGAAGGCGGTGTCGAAGACCGCGACGTGCGGAACGTCCGGCAGCGCCTCCTGCGCCCGGAAGAGCGCGGTCAGCGCGGGCTTGTTGTGCAGCGGCGCGATCGTCTCCAGCCGGTCGAGCTCGCGCATGACGGTGACGTCGATGCGGCGAGGCTCGGTGAGGCGCGGCCCGCCGTGAACGACCCGATGCCCGACGGCGTCTGCGGCGACGAAGTCGTCGACGGGCGTAGATTCGTGTCCATGCACGAGATGCAGCTTCAGACTGGTCGAACCCGCATTCACG
Source organism: Gaiellaceae bacterium (assembly GCA_035517075.1). GTDB lineage: Bacteria > Actinomycetota > Thermoleophilia > Gaiellales > Gaiellaceae > Palsa-739. The sequence continues at coordinate 5,163 of DATIZN010000016.1, forward strand.
ACGAGGACGTCCATCGGAGGGATTCTCATGACTGACGAGCAGCTGCGCGCGCTCGACGCGTATTGGCGGGCCTCGAACTATCTCTCGGTGGGGCAGATCTACCTGCTCGACAACCCGCTCCTGCGCGAGCCTCTTCGGCCGGAGCACGTGAAGCCGCGCCTGCTCGGGCACTGGGGGACGGTGCCCGGGCTCAACTTCCTCTACGTCCACCTCAACCGGGCGATCAAGGAGCGCGAGCTGGACACGATCTTCGTCTGCGGCCCGGGCCACGGCGGGCCGGCGGTCGTGGCGCAGGCGTACCTCGAGGGCACGTACACGGAGCTCTACCCCCACGTGACGCGCGACGTGGACGGGCTTCGCGAGCTGTTCCGGCAGTTCTCGTTCCCCGGCGGCATCCCGAGCCACGCGGCGCCGGAGACGCCGGGCTCGATCCACGAGGGAGGCGAGCTCGGCTACTCCCTCTCGCACTCCTACGGCGCCGTGCTCGACGACCCGGGCCTCACGGTCGCGTGCGTCGTCGGCGACGGGGAGGCCGAGACCGGCCCGCTCGCGACGAGCTGGCACTCGAACAAGTTCGTCGACCCGCTGACCGACGGGACGGTGCTGCCGATCCTGCACCTGAACGGCTTCAAGATCGCGAATCCCACCGTGCTCGCGCGGATCGGCGACGACGAGCTCCTCGAGCTGCTGCGCGGCTACGGCCATGAACCCTTCGTCTTCACCGCAGGCTTCGACGACGAGGATCATCTCTCCATCCACCGGCGCTTCGCCGAGCAGCTCGACACGGTGCTCGACCGGATCGACGAGATCCGGATCCGCGCCCGCCACGAAGGGCTGCAGGGGCGGCCGGACTGGCCGATGCTCGTCTTCCGAACGCCGAAGGGGTGGACGGGCCCGCGCGAGGTCGACGGGCTGCAGGTCGAGGGGACGTGGCGGGCCCACCAGGTGCCGCTCGCCGAGGTGCGGACGAAGCCCGACCACCTGCGCCTGCTCGAGGAGTGGCTGCGGAGCTATCGGGCCGAGGAGCTGTTCGACGAAGCCGGGGGGCTTCGCGGGGAGCTCGCCGCCCTCCCGCCGGAGGGCGGGCGCCGGATGTCGGCGAACCCGAAGACGAACGGCGGGCTCGTGCTGCGCGACCTCGAGCTGCCCGACTTCCGCGACTTCGCGGTCGAGGTCGAGCAGCCGGGAGCGGAAAATGCCGAGGCGACTCGGGTGCTCGGCCGCTGGCTCACGGAGGTCGTCCGCGCCAACCCCGACTCGTTCCGGATCTTCGGACCGGACGAGACGGCGTCGAACCGCCTCGACGAGGTCTACGCGGTCACCGACAAGCAATGGGACGCCCTGGTCGAGCCGGTCGACGAGCATCTCGCGCCGACCGGGCGCGTGATGGAGATGCTCTCCGAGCACCAGTGCGAAGGCTGGCTCGAGGGCTATCTCCTCACGGGCAGGCACGGCCTCTTCAACTGCTACGAGGCCTTCATCCACATCGTCGACTCGATGTTCAACCAGCACGCGAAGTGGCTGAAGGTGACGCGTGAGATCCCGTGGCGGCGCCCGATCGCGTCGCTCAACTACCTGCTCTCCTCGCTCGTGTGGCGCCAGGACCACAACGGCTTCTCGCATCAGGATCCGGGCTTCATCGACCACGTCGTGAACAAGAAGGCGGAGATCATCCGCGTCTACCTGCCGCCCGACGCGAACACACTGCTCTCGGTGGCCGACCACTGCCTGCGCAGCCGGAACTACGTGAACGTGATCGTCGCCGGGAAGCAGCCGGCGCTCCAGTTCCTGCCGATGGAGGACGCGATCCTCCACTGCACGCGCGGCATCGGCATCTGGGAGTGGGCGTCGTCGGACGGCGGCGAGGAGCCGGACGTCGTCCTCGCCTGCTGCGGCGACGTCCCGACGGTCGAGACGCTGGCTGCCGTCTCGATCCTGCGCGAGCGGCTGCCGGAGCTGAAGGTGCGCGTCGTGAACGTCGTCGACCTGATGCGCCTGCAGCCCGAGACGGAGCACCCGCACGGGCTCTCGGACCGCGAGTTCGACTCGCTCTTCACGGCCGGGCGGCCCGTCGTCTTCGCCTATCACGGCTACCCGTGGCTGATCCATCGCCTCACCTACCGGCGCACGAACCACGCCAACCTCCACGTGCGCGGCTACAAGGAGGAGGGGACGACGACGACGCCGTTCGACATGGTCATGCTCAACGACCTCGACCGCTACCACCTCGTGATGGACGTGGTCGACCGGCTGCCGGAGATCGCCGGCCGTGCCGGCTGGCTGCGCCAGGAGATGGAGGACGCGCGGCTGCGCGCCCGCGCGTACGCGCGTGAGCACGGCGAGGACGCGCCCGAGGTGGCAGGGTGGACGTGGCGGCCGGAAGCCGCCGCATCCTCGGGCTAGGAGGCCGGCCCGGGCAGCCCCTCTAGGGCTTGCGCTCGAAGATCACGAGCACGGCGAGCTGCTCGTACGCGGTGAAGCGGTGGTCGGCGCCCGCCTCGACGAAGACCGCGTCGCCCTCGTCGACGGGGACGCTCTCTCCACCGACCTCGAGCACGCCATGCCCCTCGAGCACGACGTAGACCTCGTCGTCGGAGTGCGGCTGCTGCCGGTCGGGCTCGGGGGCGACGAGGACGTAGACGCCGAGCTCGACGCCCGTCGACTCGTGAACGATCTCGTAGCCGCCGCCTGCCGCACGCAGGCGCTCGAGCGGCTCTCGAATCCCGAACGCGTGCACCTACCGCGACTCTAGCGCGCCGCCGGCTCGCGGATCGCGACGGAGACGACGCCGGGGACGAGCCGAACGCGGCTGCGCAGCAGCTCGGCCTGCGCCTCGGAGTCGACCTCGCCGGCGATCTCGACCTCGCCCTCGTGCACCGTCACCTCGAAGGCGGCAGGGTCGAGCCACAGCTCCCGCCGGAGGACCTCGTCGACGATCTCGCGCTCGATCCGCTCGTCGCCCGCTGCAAACGCGCGGACGAGATCGGCTCGCGTGACGATGCCCACGAGCCTGCCGGCGCGGTCCACGACCGGCAGCCGGTTGATCCCGCAGTCGAGCATCAGCGCCGCGGCGCCGTCGAGCCAGCGGTGGGCGGCGATCGTCACGGCGGGAGACGTCATCGCCTCGCCTGCCGTGCGCGCCTCGCGCTTGACGCCGTTGCGCCGCTCGTGCAGCAGCCGCTCGCGCAGCGTCTCCTCGCGCGGCCTTCGCTCCTTCGCGAGGATGTCGGCTTCGCTGATCACGCCGAGGACCCGGCCCTCGTCGTCGACGACGGGCAGTCCCGAGATCCCGCGCCCCGAGAGCGTCCGCGCGACGTCCTTCAGCGTCGTGTCCGGATGGACGGTCACGACGTCCGTCGTCATCACGTCTGCGACCTTCACGGCAGATCCTCCCTCTTCTGTTCAACCCATCGTGCGCCGCACGTGCGGGGCCGGTCATCGGGGCAGGCGCGGCGGCGGTCGCGGGGAACCCGCAGCGGCGTTGCGGGCAGACGCTGATGCGCGGCGGGAGGCAGGTCGCGAGGCTGGATTCACATACCCGGGCCGAAATACAGGCTCCGGCGCATCCACCAGGACGGCGTCCCTTGCGGGACGCCGTTCGTATTCCTACCAGGCTTTCGCGCGGCGCAGGTGAGCCGGGGCGGCGACCCGGATCCGCGCGTCGACCGCGACACACCGGTCGGGGAGCGCGAGCACCGGATTCAGGTCGAGCTCGGCCACCTCGGGCACCTCGTCGGCGAGCAGCGAGAGGCGGAGCACGAGGTCGACGAGCGCCGCCTCGTCGGCCGGCGCGGCGCCGCGGAAGCCGCCGACGAGGCGACCGGCCTTGCCGCCGCGCACGAGTTCGCGCGCGTCGAGGTCGGTGAGCGGCGCGAGCCGGAACTGCGCCTGGCCGATCAGCTCGGCGAGGACTCCGCCGGGGCCGAAGGCGACGAGCGGGCCGAAGACGGGATCCTGAACCGCGCCCGCGAGCAGCTCGGCGCCTCCCAGGATCATCGGCTGGACGAGCAACGGCGCGCCGATCCGCTCGGCGGCCGCCCGCACCTCCGCCTCGTCGGCGAGGTTGAGCGCGACGCCGCCGCTCTCGGTCTTGTGCGCTCCGGCAAGGGCGGTCTTGAGCACGACGGGGAAGCCGAGCTCCCGTGCCGCGGCGAGAGCCTCGTCGACGGAGTCGACGACCCGCTCGGGCACGACCGGGATCCCGTACGCAGCGAGCAGCGTGCGGGTCGCAGCCGCGTCGAGCCAGCCGTCGGCCCCGTTCACGACCTCGCGGGCCGCTGCCCGGTCGACGTCGAGCTCGGGCACCGTGCCCGCCGGCCGGCGCAGCCACTCGCCGCGCTCCACCGCCCGGCTCAGGGCGCGCGCCGCCGCCTCCGGATAGTCGAATGCGGGCACCGGCGCGGCGCTGCGCAACGTCGCCGGCGCGCCGCGCGCGCTGAGGAACGCACAGAGCACAGGCTTGCCGTTCGCCGTGGCGGCCGCCTCACTGATCGCCGCTCCCACCTCGTCCTCGTCCACGCCGACCGTCGGCACGAAGAGGACGATCACGGCGTCGACGCCGGGATCGGCGAGCACGAGCGGCAGGACGGTGGCGAAGCTCTGCGCATTCGCGCCTCCGAGCATGTCGATCGGGTTCGCGCTGCTCGCCTCCTCCGGCAGCAACGAGGCGAGCGCGGCACGCGTCTCCTCGCTCGGCGCCGGCAGCTCGAGCCCGAGCGACTCGCAGGCGTCCGCAGCGAGGATCCCGAGGCCGCCCGCATTCGTCAGCACCGCGACGCGCCGGCCCCGCGGCACGGGCTGGGCATACAGGAGGGCGGCGACGTCGACGAGCTCGTCGAGCGTGGCCGTCCGGATCACGCCGGCCTGGCGGAAGAGGGCGTCGATCGCCGCCTCGGAGCCGGCGAGCGCAGCGGTGTGGGAGCTCGCCGCGCGGCTCCCGGCACGGGTCGTGCCGCCCTTCATCGCGAGGATCGGCTTCCTGCGGGCGAGCCGGCGCGCGATCCGCGCGAAGGCCCGCGGGTTGCCGAACGACTCGAGGTAGAGCATCACGATCTCGGTCGCCTCATCGTCCTCCCACCACTCGAGCAGGTCGTTCGAGGAGACGTCTGCCTTGTTTCCGATCGAGACGAACGACGTGAGGCCGAGCCCCCGTGCGCTCGCCCGCTCGAGCACGGCGAGCCCCAGCGCGCCGCTCTGTGACGAGAAGCCGATCTTCCCGTCGGGGAAGGCGCGCGGCGCGAACGTCGCGTTGAGGCTCACGGCGGACGAGGAGACGCCGAGGCAGTTGGGGCCGACCAGGCGCGCGCCGTGGGCCCGCGCGAGCGCGAGCAGCCGCTCCTGGCGCTCGGCGCCCTCGGCGCCGGTCTCGGCGAAGCCGGCGGAGATGACGATGAGCGCGCGAACACCGGCGGTGAGCGCCTCCTCGGCGGCCTCGAGGACGCCTCCGCCGGGAACGCAGATCACCGCGAGCTCCACCTTTTCGGGGATCTCTCCGACGCCGCGGAAGCCATGGACTCCGGCGACGGGATCGCCGCCGCGGTTCACGGGGTACGCCGAGCCGGCGAAGTCGCCGTCGATGACGTTGCGGAAGAGCTCGCCGCCGATCGAGCCGCGCCGGCTCGACGCGCCGACGACGGCGAGCGCGCTCGGCCGGAAGAGCGGCTCGAGCGAGGCCTGCACCGCGAGATGGTCGCGCGTCGCCACCTGATCGCGGTAGTGGTCGGTCGGCGCGAGCGGGAAGCGGATCTCGAGCTCGCCGCCGTCGGCGGCGCGCGTGACGTCGAACCCGGCGTCCCGGAACACCGCGAGCATGACGTCGTTCTCGCGCAGCACCTCGGCCACGAACTCCTCGATCCCGGCACCGGACGCGCGGAGGGCGAGCTGCTCGAGCAGGCGCGTGCCGATGCCGCGCCGCTGATAGTCGTCGTCGACGGTGAACGCCACCTCCGCGGCGCGCGGGTCGCGCAGCCGCACCCAGTTCGCGAGCGCGACGATCCGGTCGTCGAGGCAGCCGATCAGGGCCCCGCGCTCTCCCCAGTCGGGGTCGAGCACAGGCTCGACGAGCGACGGGCCGGCCGTTGGGAAGCCGTGGAAGCGGAGGTAGCGGCTGTGCTCGGAGAGCCGCGAGAAGAAGTCGAGCAGCGCGTCGGCGTCTTCCGTCACAGGCGCCCGGAGGCGCAGCGTCGAGCCGTCGCGGAGGATGACGTCGATCGGTTCGAGCTCGGTTGCGGCCATGCTGTTACGCGGCCGCCGGGTGCTCGACCAGCTCGGGCGCCTCGCCGCGGACGACGAGCACCGGGCAGGGCGCCTGGTGCAGGAGCGCCGCCGAGACGCTGCCGAAGAGCAGCCGCTTGCCGGCGCCCCAGCCGTGGGAGCCGACGACGATCATTCGCGCGTCCCGCTTCTTCGCGATCAGGCAGAGCTGGTCGGCCACCGCGCCTTCGGCGACGACCGTGTCGCATCGCACGTCGACCTGGTCGGCCGCCGCGCCGACGGCTTTCGCCGTCTGCTCCGCGCGCTTTCGCTCCGCCTCCGTCAGCTCGGCGACCACCTGCGAGAAGCCGTAGGCGCTGTAGCCGACAGCAGGAAGAACGGTGTGCTCGACGGTGACGGCGAGCAGGGGCGCGTCGAGCAGGCGCGCCAGCTCGAGCGCCTCCCGCTGCGCGCCGGCCGCGCTCGGCGACCCGTCGGTTGCGAGCATGATCGGTCTCGTATCGCTCATCTGTGGTCCTCCTTGCGGACAAATCCAGTGTCGTGGGTGGGACCGCGGAGGAGCATCCGGGCGTGCGCCGCAGAAACGTGCGGGAATACCCCGACGCGGCTCCGCGGGCCGACCGATGCGCCGCCGTCCACGGTCTCCGATGCTGCACCAGTCGAAGAAAGGACGGCCATGTTCGAGACCATCGTGTGGGCGACCGACGGCTCGGAGCTCGCGGATCGCGCGCTCGAGCAGGTACGGGAGCTCGCGAGTGCCCACTCCTCGCACATCGTCGCGGTGCACGCGAACGAGCTGCTGAGCGGACGCTTCGGCGGCGCCCCGCTGCTCGCGGACGAGCCCGACATGCGGGAGAAGATCGCACGCCAGGTCGCGGAGCTCAAGGACGCCGGATTCGATGCGCGCCTGGAGATCCGCTCCGGGAACCTGGACGTCGCCACGCTCGTCTCCCGGGCCGCCGACGACGTCGGCGCCGACCTGATCGTCGTCGGCACCCACGGGCACGGCGGCTTGGCGGCGGCGCTCATGGGCAGCGTCGCACGGGCGCTCTGTCACACGGCACGCCGGCCGGTGCTCGTCATCCCGCCGCATCGAGGGGCGGAGCTGCAGACGGAGCCCGAGCAGCCGGCGGCGGTGTGAGTCCCACTCGCAGGCGGCGCCGAGACCGAGCCGGCGCCGCCTGTAGCGCTCGCTGGACGCGATCGCGCGCCGGTACGCTGGCCCGCCGATGGTCAGCGTCCATCACGCGGTCGCCTTCGCGGTGATCGCGACGTGCTTCGCCGCGGCGGCCAGCGGCGGATGGGCGTACGTTCGCCGGAGCGAGCCGCGCGGATTCCTCACGCACCTGCTCGCGCTCGCGCAGACGCTCCTGATCGCGCAGGCGGGGATCGGGCTCCTGCTGCTCTCCGATCACCGGCGCGCGCCCGACAGGCTCCACTACCTGTACGGCGGGCTCGCCCTGTTCGCCGTCCTCTCGCCCTGGCTCTACGCGCCTGCCGAGCGCCGCGCCCGCCTGGCGTGGTTCACCGGCGCTACCCTCGTCGCAGGAGCGCTGGCCGTGCGGGCGTACATGACGGGGACATGAGCTTCTTCTCGCGGCTGAACCCGACGATCAGGGGCCTGCTCGTCCTGGCGGCGATCGCCGGGATCATCGTCGCGCTCCAGCTCGAGCGGGCGCTGACGGTGGCGCTCATCCTCGCCAAGGTCGCGTTCATCCTCGCGATCGCCTTCTTCGTCTACATGATCTGGCGCGAGCAGCGGGAGGGAATCGCCATGTGGCCGGCGCGTGCCCGGACCGCCTTCTACGGCGGCGCCGTGCTCGCGGTCGCCGACATCGGCGTGTACTGGTACGGCGGCGCGAGCGGCTACGAGATCCTCGCGTTCGTCGCCGTGCTGGCGTGCTCGCTCTTCGCCATGTGGCGAACGTGGCGCGACCAGCACACCTACTCCTGAGGGGAACCGGGGCGGCCGTGGTCCGATGCTCGACGTGCGCACAGACGACGGTGGAGCTGCGTCGGCTCGCACGGTCAACGCGCTTACGGCGATCGGCACGTCTTCGAGGCGGCCGAGAACGCCGGTGAGGCGGGGTCGATCGCGGGGTCCGCGATAGACGGCGGTATCTCGCGCCCGTCCTTGTACGTAGGGTCGGGGTAGTTCGGGACGCCGTGCTCGCGCATGCACTGCGCCAATTTGAGTGCGGCGGCCCTCTGGCCGGCGGACGCGAGCGGCGGCGCCGTGTCGGCCGGTACGAGGTACTTGCACGCTTGCATGGCGGACGTGAATGCCGGCGAGGGATTCTTGAGGAGAGCGACGGGAATCTGGATCGAGGCGCTGGTCTCCGGGTCGGGGAAGCTGGGGACCCCGTGCTGGCGGATGCAGGCCGCGAACTCGAGCCCCAGCGCGTGATCGTTCGCTGCGCGGGCCGGGAGCTTGCCGGAAGAGCCGCAGCCTGCGATCGTCGCCGCGGCCGCGAGCGCTGCGGCCGCCGTGAGGGGCCGCGCTCGCCGGGATGGCTGCCGGCGGTGCGCTAGACCGTCCGTAGGGCCTCTGTGGGGGACATTCGGGCGGCACGGATGGCCGGTAGGAGTCCGGCGACGGCTCCGATCAGGATCGCGGCGGCCAGTCCGCCGGCCCAGGCGGTCGTCGGGACGACCGCCGTCCAATGCTTGATGTGCGCATAGACGACAGTCGAGATGGCGCCGCCGGCAACCCCTGCGGCACCGCCGAGCAGGGCGAGGAGGATCGCCTCGGCGAGGAACTGGATGCGGATCTGGCCTTTCGTGGCGCCGAGGCTGCGGCGGAGGCCGATCTCGGAGCGGCGTTCGAGGACGCCGATGAGCATGATGTTCGCGACGCCCACGGCACCGACGAGGAGGGAGACGGCGCCCAGGCCGAGGAAGAGGCTATTCAGCGCGCCCTGTGCGTCGGCGCGCGCGGTCAACGCGTCGGAGGGCTGGCTGACGTCGACCTCGTTCGGCGCCTCCGGGTTGGCGGTGGCGGCGAGGACGGACTGGACGGCTGCGGTCTGGCTCGTGACGCTGCGGACATAGATCTCGGTCGGGTGGCCGTCGAAGCCGAGCCAGCGCTCGGCTGCGGGGAAGCCGACGAGCACCGAGTCGTCGATCTCGGAGGCGAGGACGGCGGGCTTGAGGATGCCGGCGAGGTAGAACCACATGTTCCCGAGCCAGATCCGCTCGCCCGGGTAGATGCGGTCGACGCCGAGCAGGCTGGCCGCCTGGGCACCGAGCACCGCGACCGGCTCTCCGGCGGTGGCGGCGTTCAGATAGCTGCCCGCCGCGACCGTCGTCCCCACCGCTTCGGGAAGGCCGAGGCTGGCCGCTTCGACGGCGAGACCGTTCGTGTTCACGCTGGGGATATAGGGGCTCTTGTAGACGGTGGCGCTCGTCGATCCGGTGTACTGGACCTGCTGGACGGGGCCGATGCGGCGGATCATCCCCGGCGCCGCGAGCGGCAGCTCGGCCGTCTGGCCGAACAGGGTCTGGCCGTTCGTGACGGTGAGCAGGTTGGTGCCGAGCTTGTCGATCTCCGCGAGCAGCCCGGCCTGCGACGAGGACGAGAGCCCGAGCACGGCGACGATCGCGGCGACCCCGATCGCGATCCCGAGCGCCGAGAGCGCGGCGCGGACGCGACGCGTGCGCAGGCCGACGCTGGCGACGCGGGCCAGGTCGGCGAAGCCGAGCCGCGGCGAGGCGAGCTGCGTCTCCATCAGCGCGGGTTGTTGACGAGCGCGAACGATGCGTGCGCGCGAGAGCCCTTGACCGTGGCGCGGACGAGGTAGCCGCCGGCGTCCCGGCTGGCGTCGAAGCGCGGGGCGACCGCGATGCCGTTCGCGTTCGTCTTCACGCGAACGACGCGTGTGGCGTGGTGCCGCTTCCGGAAGAAGCCGCTAGGGCCGCGACGGGGCGCGGCGAAGACGACTAATGCCTTGGCGACCGGATTCCCGTAACGGTCGGTGACGGTGACCGCGAGCGGCACGCGGAACCGCATCCCGGTCGGCGTCGACTCGCCGGAGGCGGCGCCGGCGGCGATCGTGGCCGGCTTCCCGGCGGCGGCCCGCAGGATGAAGGTCGCGGGGTCGGTGGCACCGTCGACGGAGGCGGTGGCGGAGAAGCTGCCGGCGGTGGTGCCGGCCTGGAGCTCCGGCGAGGTCGCGATGCCGTTCGAGTCGGTGAGCTCGGTTGCCTGTACGCCTCCGCCGAGGAAGCCGGCCGTGGCGCCGGCCGACCCGGCGGCGATCGCGAAGCTGACCGCGGCGCCCTCGAGCGGATGCCCGCTCGCATCGAGCACACGCGCCCGTAGGCGGTCGCGGTAGCTCGTGGCGACGGTCGCGCTCAGCGCCGCGGTCGTGACCGGAGCGATCGTCGTAACGGCGGCGCGGTTGTCGAGGGAGTAGTCGGCGGTCGTGGATACTCCGTCGACCGAGGCAACAGCGGTGAAGGTACCGGGCGTGCCGTTCGCGACCAGCAGCGGCGAGGTGGCGAGCCCGTTGGCGTCGGTCGTCGCAATCGCCTGACCGCCGAGGAAGCTCGCGGCGGCGCCGGTCGTACCGGGGACGACGTCGAAGCTGACCGTCGCCCCCTGCACGGGGTTGCCGCCGGAGTCGGTGACGCGTGCCTGCAGCGGTTGCCCGTACTCGCTGTTCACGGTCGCGACCTGCCCGGAGCCGCTCGTGGCGGCGATCGAGGCGGCCGGGCCGGCGGCGCTTCCGCCGGCGGGTAGCGCGAGGGCGACCGCCGCCAGCAGCACGGTGAGAAAGAAGCGGCGTCTCATCGCGGTGAACTCCCTCGGTCAGCGGTCACATCGGCGACGACCCGGCCGTCGAGGAGCTGGATCCGGCGCGGGCAGCGATCGGCGATCGCGTGCTCGTGCGTGATCACGACGATCGTGGCTCCGTTGGCGTTGAGCTCCTCGATCAGGGCCATGATCTGCTCGCCGGTCGCGCTGTCGAGGTTCCCGGTCGGCTCGTCCGCGAGCACGATCGCCGGCACGCCGACGAGCGCGCGCGCGATCGCGACGCGCTGCCGCTCGCCGCCGGAGAGCTGAGTCGGTCGCGCCGCCAGCCGCTCGCCGAGGCCGACCGCGGTCAGCGCGCCCGCCGCCTGCTCGCGCCTATCCGCCACGGGCACGCCGGCGTAGAGGAGCCCGTCGGCGACGTTCTCCAGCGCCGTCGAGTGCTCTGCGAGGAAGAACTGCTGGAAGACGAACCCGATCCGGGTCGCCCGGACAGCCGCGAGCTCGCGATCCTCGAGCTCGTCGATGTCGAGGCCCGTGATCGCGACCCGTCCGGAGGTGGGCCGCTCGAGCGTCCCCATCAGGTGGAGCAGCGTCGACTTGCCGGAGCCTGAGGGGCCGGCGACGGCCACGAGCTCGCCGGCATCGACGCGGAAGCTGACTCCCTGGAGAGCCGGGATCGGCGGGTCGGTGCCGTAGGTCTTCGTGACGTCCTCGAGCTCGAGCACGGGCACGCGGCCCTGCCGCGGCCGCCGCGCGGAACGGAGAGTGGGCGCCTCGGCGGTCACTCGGCCGGCACCACCACGCGCTGGCCGACGGCGAGGCCGCTGCCGGAGACCTCGACGAGCCCCCGCGCGTCGTCGAAGAGGCCGAGCGTGACGGCGACCAGCTGGTGCACGCCGCTCGCCTCGACCTCTTCCACCGCGTAGCCGCCGCCGGCGAGCGCGACGAGCGCGTTCACCGGGACGGCGAGCACGTCGTGGACGCTCTGGTCGGTGATCGAGACGTTGACGGGCGCCTGGTCGAGCGTCCCCGCCGCCGAGGCGCGCAGCAGGCGAACGTCGACGTCGATCGTCGGGCTCGATGAGCCGCCGCCCTGGTCGCCGCCCTCGTCGCCCTGGTCGCTCGAAGGCGTCGTCGCCACCTTGCCGACCGAGCTGACCACACCAGCCGTCGTGCTGTTGTCGGGCAGCGTCACCGTCACGCGGTCACCGACGTGGACCTCCGACTGCTGGGCCGCGTCGAGCTGAATCGAGACGTCCTGCCGGGTCGAGCTGACAGTCATGACGGCGCCCGGCTGCACCGCCGCGCCGACGGTCGGGGCCACCGTCGTCACGACCACGGCGCCCGGCTCGAACGCGACCGCGCCGAGCGCGAGCGTCCCGGTCGGCGTGAGGCCGTGTGCGCGCTGCAGCGCCACGATCGCCTGCTCCGTCGCGCTCGTGAAGACGTCGCCGCCGGGGTCGCCGTCGCCGAGCGCCGCCAGGTTCGCGTTCAGCTCCGCGACGTCACGGCCCGACGACATCCCGGCCCTGAACGCCCGCCATGCGGGAGTGCCGCCGTAGAGGAGAAGCGTGGGCAACCCGTCGATCGCGTACAGCGCCTGGCCGCGCCGGACGACCTTCCCCGGAGTGGGCAGCATCGTGTAGCTCGCGAAGCTGCCGTACGGAGTCGCCGACGACTGGCCATCCGCGACCGCCTGCTGCGCGGAGGCGAGTGTCGCACGCGCGCTCGACACCTGCGTCTCGTCGGCGCTCACCTTCTGCTCCGCTGCCGACTCGGAGGTCTGATCGGCGGAGACGTTTTGCATCGCGTTCGCGCACGGGCTCGGGGTCTCGCCCGAGCCCGAGCCCGCCGACCCGGAGCCGGCGCTGCCGGCGGCGCCTGTGCCGGCGCAATCGGAGGATTCCTGCAGCGCTGCGGCATGCAGCTCCGCCTTTGCCTCCGCGAGTGCCTGCTCGTCGGCCGAAGCCGTGGCCCGCGCCGTCGACAGCCCGGCCTGCCCGGACGCGAGCTGCTGCTGGGCCTGGAGCAGCGCCGACTGCGCGGTTCCCGCCGGCACCGCGACCGTCCACGATCCGGCATACCCGAGGGTTCCGCTGAGCTCCGACTGCGAGGAGAGCGATGTCCGCACGATGCGGCGGGTCGCGGTCGGCGCGCCGTTGTCGAGGCTCGAGTGAGGCGATGCAGCGTTGCCGGCGAACGGGTCGGCCACCGCCACGCCGATCGCGGCCACGAGGACGACGGCGGCCGCGACTGCGAGCAGACGGGTCCGGGTGAGACGGAAGCGGATGTGGCTCATGTCCTAGCCACCCGAGCTCGAGCCGCCTTTCTGCTGGGTCTGCTCCTGGCAGGTCCGCTGCGCCCTCTGGAAGATCGGCGAGTGCGGATCGATGCCCATGTCCGGGCCGTATCCCTGGCTGACGCCTCCATTCGAGAAGGTCGGGTCGGGGTACTTCGGCACGCCGTGGGAGCGCATGCAGGCGGCAAAGGCGAGCAGGCGCGCTTTCATCTGCTGCTGCCGGGCCGGGCTCAGCCCCTTCCCGACCGGGATCAGATGCGAACAGTCACGCTCTGCGCTCTGGAAGTGCGGTGCGGCAGGATCGAGCGACGGCGAGGTGGTGAGCGTGATCGTTCCCGTGGAGTCCGGGTCGGGGAAGTTCGGCACCCCGTGGGAGCGCATGCAGGCGGCGTACCTGGCGCCGGCCGCCCTGGGCACCGTGATCGAGATGCTCCCGCCGAAGCCTCCGAAGCCGCCGGGCGGTGCGGAGAAGGCGAGCGAGCCGCCGCTCGTGGTGCCGGCGCCGCTCGAGGTGGTCGTTCCGAGGTTCGCAACGGAAGGCGACTTCGTGCCGCCGCCGCAGCCGGCGGCGAGCAGCGCGCCGGCGGTGAGGAGTGTGCAGGCGACCGGCCTCACTTCGGACCCCCCGTCGAGAAGCCGCCCGCCTTGGCGCCCTTCGGAAGCCGACCCCGGCAGGCTTGCTGTGCCGCCTGGAAGGTCGGCGAGGCGGAGTCGAGATTGGTGCCGGCCTGCGGCGTGATCTTCACGACAGCACCTCCGTCGAGGAATGTCGGGTCGGGGTAGCCCGGGACGCCGTGCTCGCGCATGCAGGCCGAGAAGGCGAGCGCCTGCTGCCGGGCCTTTGCCTGCTGGGCCAGGCCGAGATGCGACGGGCCCTTCCCGCCGCCGACCAGGCTCTGGCAGGCACGTAGCGCCGTCTGGAACGACGACGAGCCCGGGTCGATCCCGGAGCTCGGCCCGATCTCGACTCCGCCCTGGCTGTTCGGGTCGGGGAAGCTCGACACGCCGTGGGAGCGCATGCAGCGCGAGAACCTGAGCCCGTTGGAGCCGCCGCCAATCAGGAAGCCCACGCCGTTGCCGGTCCCCGCCGAGCTGCCGGGCGAGGAGCCGGACGAAGCTCCCGTCGCAGCCGAGTCGGTCGTCGAACCTGTGCCGCCGAGGCTCGCCACCGACGGGGAGCTTCCGCCGCCGCAACCGGCGGCGACGAGGATCAGGAAGGGAAGCGCAAGAGCGACGGGTGACCGCATTTCCGACACAGAGATAGCCCGAGCTCGGTAACAGCGGGGATACGGCTGTTGTTACCTGGCGGTTACCCGTTCTCGGGCATCCTTCGCCCGCAGAACGCAGATGCGTGTCCTTGTCGTCGAAGACCACCGGGAGCTGGCGGCGACGATCGCCGTCGGGCTTCGGCGCGAAGGAATGGCCGTCGACATCGCCTTCGACGGCGAGCAGGCCCTCCGGCAGAGCGCCCGCGAGCCCTACGACGTGATCCTGCTCGACCGGGACCTGCCCAAGCGGCACGGCGACGAGGTCTGCCGGGCTCTCGTCGTCCGCGGCTCTACGGCCCGCGTGCTGATGCTCACGGCCGCCGACACGATCGAGGACCGCGTCGACGGACTCGGGCTCGGCGCCGACGACTACCTGCCGAAGCCGTTCGCCTTCGCAGAGCTCGTCGCGCGGGTCCGCGCTCTCGGCCGCCGCAACGCGCCGGCGCAGCCGCCGGTGCTCGCAGGAGCCGGCGTCACGCTCGACACGGTGCGGCGGGTGGCGACCCGCGACGGACGGCGGCTCGCGCTCAGCCCGAAGGAGCTCGCCCTGCTCGAGCTGCTCCTCGCCGCCGACGGTGCCCCGCTCTCGACCCGGGAGCTGCTCGCGAAGGGATGGGACGGCTACGTCGATTCCGACGGCAAGGTCGTCAAGGTGACGATCAGCCGCCTGCGGCGAAAGCTCGGCGATCCTCCCGTGATCGAGACCGTCGCCCACAACGGCTACCGGATTGCCGGCTGACGAATGCTCGCGCGTCCTTCTCCCACCATCCGGCTTCGCCTCACCGCGGCCTACGGGGCGCTCTTCCTCGCCTCCGGCGCGGTGCTCTTGGCGATCACGTACTTTCTCCTGCGCCACGACTACACCGGCCGGTTCTTCTTCAGCTCGGGCGAGAACGCGGTCGTACGGACCGGAACCGGCTCCGGCCGGCAGCACGGCCTGACCGTGAGCAGGCAGACGATCGGCGGCGCCAATCATGTCGCCCTCCTCGCCGCGAATGCGCAGTCCGCCGCCGCGCTGCACAAGCTGCTCGTCGACTCCGGAATCGCGCTCGCGATCATGGCCGTCCTCTCGATCTGGCTGGGCTGGCTGATCGCCGGACGCGCGCTCAGGCCGCTGCGCACGATCACGAACGCAGCCCGCGAGATCTCGGCCAACAACCTGCACCGCCGCCTCGCGCTCGACGGTCCGGAGGACGAGCTCAAGCAGCTCGGTACGACCTTCGACGGCCTCCTCGAGCGGCTCGAGACCGCCTTCGCGGCGCAGCGCCAGTTCGTGGCGAACGCCTCGCACGAGCTGCGGACGCCGCTGACACTCGAACGCGCCCTGCTCGAGCTCGCGCTCAGCGACCCTGAGGCGGACGCCGCCTCGCTGCGCGAGACCTGCGAGCAGGTGCTCGCGGTCGGCGAGGAGCAGGAACGGCTGATCGAGGCGCTTCTGACGCTCTCGCGCAGCCAGCGCGGACTCGACAGGCACGAGCCCGTCGATCTCGCCGCCACGACCGCCGCGGCCGCGGCCGCCGCCGATCGCGACGGGCTCGCGTTCGAGACCTCCTTCGAGCCCGCGCTGACGACCGGAGACCCGCGGCTCCTCGAGCGGCTCGCCGCGAACCTGATCGGCAACGCCGTCAACCACAATCTGCCGGGCGGCAGCGTGACGATCGAGACGGGCCGCCGCAACGGGGCGGTCGTCCTTCGTGTGGCCAACACCGGCCGGCCGATCCGCCCGGAGGAGGTTCCTCGCCTGTTCGAGCCGTTCGAGCGCCTCGAGGACGAGCGAGTCGAGCGACAGGGATTCGGCCTCGGCCTCTCGATCGTCGACGCGATCGCGAGAGCTCACGGCGCGACGCTCACCGCGTCGGCTCCGCGCGACGGCGGCCTCGACATCGAGGTCGAGTTCCCGGCGGCGGCGCGCTCATGACCCAGGCTCGCACGGAAGGAGCCTTGCAGCCGTTCCTGTACTGACCCTGAAGGCGTGCCGTGCTCGGGCAGCGCTCAGCCGCCGGCATTCCTGAGCGCCTCTCTGACCTTCGCCATAGTGAGCGCTCCGTGTGACGCGGGCAGGCACCTCTGCACGATCCGCAGGACTACCGGCGAGCTCACGTCGATGCCCTGTGCCTCGACCATCGCGACCGTCAGCTCACCCTGCGCGGTCGGATCGGGGAAGCGCGTCACGCCGTGGCTGCGCATGCACCTGGCGAAGGACAGCTCGTCGTCGAGCTGCTCGTGCTTCTGCTGGGCCGTCTCCGGCGTTCCGAGGCTTCCGTTCGGAAGCAGATGGCTGCAGGCGTTGTCGGCCGCGTCGAATCGGTTGGGGTCGCTCTCCCTTGCGGCAACGACCTGGAGCTTCGGGATCTGGCCGCTGCTGTCCGGACCGGGAAAGTTCGCGACGCCGTGGGAGCGCATGCAGTCCGCATAGGCGACGAGCCCGCTCTGCGCGGTCGTCGTGCGGGCCGTCGACGAGCCGACGCTCGCGACGCCCGGAGAGCCTCCTCCGCCACAGCCGGCAGCGAGGAGTGAGAGCGCGGCGACCGTGGCGGCCGAGGCGAGGGCGAGTCGAGGGCGGCGGTTCACGGGGGAAGCTCATCAGCGCAACCTGAACGCGCAGGCCGTGAGGCTGAGAGGTTGCTGAGACCTTCCTTAAGAGGCGCCGTTCTCCGGGTCGAACCGGATCGTGACGATCGCCCCTCCACCGTCCGCGTTGGTCACGTTGACGCTGCCGGCGTGGTCGTCGACGGCCTGCTTGACGATCGCGAGCCCGAGCCCGGAGCCGGGTTGGGCGCGGGCTGCGGCGGCCCGGTAGAAGCGGTCGAAGACGTGCGGGAGGTCGGCCTCGGCGATGCCGGGCCCCTCATCGCAGACGGTGAGCGCTCCGTCATCGAGCCGCACGTC
Organism: Gaiellaceae bacterium; assembly: GCA_035517075.1. Classification (GTDB taxonomy): domain Bacteria; phylum Actinomycetota; class Thermoleophilia; order Gaiellales; family Gaiellaceae; genus Palsa-739. The sequence goes on from DATIZN010000016.1 coordinate 22,588, forward strand.
GACGGTGCCGTGGGGCGGGCTCCACTTGATCGCGTTGTCGAGGACGTTGTCGACCGCCCGCTCCAGTCGCGAGCGGGAGGCGACGACGCTGTAAGGCGCGAGCCGGCTCTCGAAGCGCAATCCCGGCGCCCTGTGCCGTGCGCGCTCGACCGCCGAGCCTACGAGCTCGTCGAGGGCGAGCGGCTCGCGTGTATCGACGGTTCGACCATCCCGCGCCGCCTGGATCAGGTCGGCGACCAGGGTCGAGAGCTCCTCGATGCCGCGGACGGCTGCGCCGAGAACGCGCTGCCGCAGCTCGGCGGGGAGATCGGGGCGGGCTAGCAGCTCGATGTTCGCCCGATGCGCGGCGAGCGGCGTCCGTAGCTCGTGGGACGCGTCCGCGATCAGCTGCTGCTGCGCCCGCTGCGACTCGTCGAGGGCGCCGAGCATCGCGTTGAAGTCGGCCGCGAGAGTCGCCAGCTCGTCGCGTCCGCTCACCGGGATGCGCCGATCGAGATCGCGCGTTGCGGTGACCCCCCTCACCGCCCCGGCGAGCGCGCGGACCGGGCGCAGCACCGTATTCGCCGCCAACCATCCGAGGAGCGCCGCCGCGAGCGCGCCGCCGATGGTCAGACCGATCAGCAACCGCCGGACGCGGGCGAGCGTCTCGTTCGCCTCGGTCAGCGGGCGGACGGTCTGCACGAGCCCGTCGCTCGAGGAGGGCAGGCGCATCGTGTACATCCGCATCAGCACGCCCCCGAGGCGACCGTCCCGGAAGTAGGGCGGTGTGAGCCCGCGCGCGACCGATTCGTCGCGCGCGCTGAACGGTAGAAGCATCGGCTGCCCACGCTTCGTGTCGGCGTTCACCTTCGGGATCACGTGGAAGAGGCCGTCGGCGGTCTTGCCGAACAAGAGGTGATCCTTCTTCGCGGGCCGAATCGCCGGTGAGGCTTGCGAGCCGACCCATGCAGCCGCGGCTTTCTGGGCCGCCTGGATCAGCGAGACGTCGACCTGGTCCTGCAGCTTCGAGCGCACGTCGAAGTAGATGACGAGCGAGGCGATCGCGAGGGCGACGACCACGGCGCCCCCGCCGGCGACGGTCAGGCGCGTGCGCAGGGTCATTGCTCTCGCAGCGCGTAGCCGACGCCGCGCACGGTCTGGATGAGGCGGGGTTCCCCGTCTGCCTCGGTCTTCCGCCGCAGGTAGCTGACGTAGACCTCGAGCGGGTTCGAGGTAGGCCCGAAGTCGTAGTTCCAAATCCGCTCCATGATCAGCTCCCGCGTCAGCACCTGACGCGGATTGCGCAGGAACAGCTCGAGCAGCGCGAACTCGGTGCGGGTCAGCTCGAGCGCGCGACCGCCGCGAGAGGTTTCCCGTGTCCGCGGGTCGAGCGAGAGCCCGGCGAACCAGAGCGGCGCGTCCTCGCCCGCGGGACGCGTCCGCCGCAGCAGCGCCCGCACGCGGGCCAGCAACTCGCCGAGCGCGAACGGCTTCACGAGATAGTCGTCGGCGCCAAGGTCGAGCCCGCGGATCGTGTCCTCCTCCGAGTCGCGCGCCGTCAGGATCAGGACCGGAATCCGATTACCGGCCGTTCGCAAGCGTCTGCAGACCTCGAAGCCGTCCAGGTTCGGCATCAGGACATCGAGCACGACCGCGTCGAACTCCGCCTGCCCGAGCCGCTTCAGCGCCGCAAGGCCGTCGGCCGCGGTCGTGACCCTGTGGCCCTCGAGCTCGAGTGCCGTCTCGACGGCGTCGCGGACGTCGGGATCGTCGTCCACGACCAGCACGCGCCCGCCCCGGCCCTCAGTCACCGGCGAAGCCTAGGAGAGCCGGCTTAACGCTTCGTGAGATGCTCGCTTCCGGAGCCCGGCCTCGCCTTCACGGACGACTCAACGGAATCCCCATGCCCGCGGACAGATGCAGACGGCGCTGGCATGCGCTCATCTTGTCGTCGATCTGCGGCGAGCTCGGATCGAAGCCGTGCACGTCGAGGAGGTTGAACCCCCAGCCGGCCGGCCCATTGGTCGGGTCGGGCCAGGTCGGCACCCCATGGGAGCGCATGCAGCGGGCGAAGGTCCGCATGGCGTCGAGGTCTTGCTGCGATCCGGCCGGGGTCGTCCGGCCACCGTTGGGGAGCAGGTGCCGGCACGCGTTCTCGGCCGTCTGGAACGCGGCACTGCTGACGCCGAGCTGCTCGAGGCTGACGGTGAGCTTGGGCAGCCGGCCCGCAACGCGGCTGCTGTCGGTGAGGTCGGGGAACTTCGAGACCCCGTGTGCGCGCATGCACGCCGAGAACTCGAGGGCGAGCGAGCGGCCCTGCCCGGACGTCGTCGTCGAGTTGCTCGCCGAGCCGCCGCACGCCGAGGCCGACAGCGCGAGGAAGGCAGTGGTGACGATCACGGCTGCGCTTCGCACGCCCACGAGCGTCGCAGCCGTTCCTGTGTTGACCCTGAAGACGGGCGTTCTTCAGTCGACGCCCAGGATCGGGTCGCGGCTGGCTCCCTCATCCGAACGACTCCGGGGCGTTGTCTCCCACGAGACGCCCGCATTCGCTCAGCTTGGCCATGAACTGGGGAGCATGCGACGCGGCGTCCGAGATCCCGGTCTTGGAGATGGGAAAGTAGGGGCCGCTGGCGCCGCCTCCGGTGGGGTCCGGGAAGTTCGCAATCCCGTGAGAGCGCATGCACCGGGCGAGCTTCCGGTCGGCATTCATCCACTGCTGCACGAGAGCGGGTGAGCAATCGTCGTTTCGTCCGCACTGGGCTTCCTGTTGCTGCAGCGAGCCACCTGTCGGGTAGAAGCTTCTGCAGGCTGCCTGGGCCGAGCTGAACTGGGGGCTGCTGACGCCGAGTTGCTGCAGACCGACCTTCGGCAGCTCTCCGCCGCTGGTGGGGTCGGGGTACTTCGATACGCCGTGGGAGCGCATGCAGGCCGAGTACGCGAGGGCCGAGCGCGAGCTCGCAGACGTTCCCGCGCCCGGTGGCGGCTGGCCGCTCGTCGTTGCCGTGCCGAGCTGCGCCACGTGACTTCCCGAAGAGCCGCCGCACGCCGCCGCCCCGAGGGTCAAGCCGGCCACGGCGATCAGCGCACCCGCGGTCCGCGCGATCGCCGTCAAGACAGCCCGAGCTTGCATCCTGCCGCTGCACGGCGGAAGGCCGGCGATTGCACGTCGATCGAGCCGGGGATCGCCAGCCAGGCGACGCCGTTGCTCATGATGTCGCTGTAGCCGGCCCGGTCGGACGGGGGAGAGAGCGTCGGGTCGGGGAAGCCGGAGATGCCGTGCGCCCGCATGCAGCGCGAGATGCGGAGCATTCGCGTCAGCGCTCGTTGCTTGCCGGCATTGCTCGGCTCGCCGCCGTTCGGCAGCAGGCGCCGGCAGGACTCCCGGGCGGTGACGAATGTGCGCGAGTCGGGGTTCACTCCCGACTGCGAGCCGGGGAACTGGATCGAGCCTCCGACCTGCTTCGGGTCGGGGTAGCCGGGCACGCCGTGCGAGCGCATGCAGCTCGAGTAGGCGAGAGCCGAGGTGAGCTTGTCCGTGGTGCTCGAAGAGCTTCCCCGTGTCGCCGTTGTGGCTGTGGAGCCGAGTTGCACCACGTGGCTTCCCGACGAGCCCCCGCATCCGGCCGTCAGAAGCGCCAGGCCGGCCGCGCCGGAGACGATCGCGACGCTTCTCATGGTCGCCGCTTTCAGGCTCATGGGGCCGCGTTCCAGTGCACTCCGGTCGACTGGCAGGCGCGTGCGGCCGCCTCGAACTCTGGCGAGTCGCTGTCGGCGGGAAGATTCCATCCGCCGCCCGGCATGGGGTCGGGGAAGTCGGTGATCCCGTGGACGCGGATGCAACGGGAGAAGGCGAGCTCCTCGGGGAGGTTCATGTGCTTGGCCGGGTGGTCGAAACCCGAAAGGTCCTTCCGGCAGGCCTGGAAGGCCGGCTGAAACTGGGGCTCCTGCTTGACGCCCTTGGGGATGTCGAGCGCGACAGCGGGCGGAGGGTCGGGGAAGCCGGAGAGGCCGTGCGCTCGCATGCAGGAGGCGAAGCGGACGCCGCTCTGCCCGGCCGACCGAGGCGCGGTACTCGTGCTCGCGGCTGTCGTGCCGAGGCGGGCCACAGAGGATGAGCTCCCGCCGGCGCCGCATCCGACGGCGAGAAGCACGGAAGCTCCGGCGGCGATGAGCGATCCGAGAGGGGAGCGGTTGATCACCGTCTGCAAGCGTGCCCGCCGTTGCTGTGCCGGCCCTGAAGATGGGGCCGGTTTCAGCTACCGCTCAGGATCGTGGCGATACTTGCTCTGTGAGCGCGAACTCGCCTCGAGTGGTGCTCGTCGAGGACGAGGAACCCGTCCGCCGGGCGGTCGAGGTTGCGCTTCGCCGCGAAGGGATCGCCGTCACCGGCTTCTCCGACTATCCCGGGCCCGAGCCGGTCCTCGCCGCTGCCCCCGATCTGGCCGTGCTGGACGTGCTGCTCCCCGGCGGTGACGGGTTCGAGCTCGCGCGCGAGCTGCGCGCCGCACGCGACCTGCCGATCGTCTTCCTCACCGCGCGCGACGCGGTCGACGATCGGCTGGGCGGGTTCGAGCTGGGGGCCGACGACTACCTGGTCAAGCCGTTCGCGCTCGAGGAGCTGCTCGCCCGCGTGCGTGCAGTGCTGCGGCGAACGGGCCGCCTGGGCGCCGCGATCGAAGCCGGCGACGTCGTCGTCGACGAGGAGGTCGGCCTGGCGACTCGGGCCGGTTCGCCGCTCGAGCTGACTGCGACGGAGCTGCGCCTGCTCGCCTACCTCGTCCGGCAGCGAGGTCTGGTTCTCTCGAAGCACCAGCTGCTCACCCAGGTCTGGGGCTACGACGCCTACGAACCCAACGTCGTCGAAGTTCACGTCAGCGCGCTGCGGCGCAAGCTCGAAGCGCACGGTCCGCGCATCCTCCACACCGTCCGCGGCCTCGGCTATCGGCTCGACCCGCGATGAACACCGGCTCGCTCCGCGCCCGCGTCACCTTCACCACGCTCGCCTTGCTGACGGTCGTTCTCGCCGTCGTCGTCACCGCAGTCACGCTCGTCTACCGCGCTCGGCTCGACAGCGATCTCGACAACCGGCTCAGCGCGGCGGGCGCTCTCGTCGAGCGGGCCGGCTCCGCCGGCCAGGCCAAGCTCCTCCTGGCGGGACTGGCACGGGAGGGAATCGCCGCGAGGATCGGCTCCAGAGCGCCGGCCAAGCCCGCCGGGTCGGGCGTTCCCACGAAAACCGAGCCGCGTACGAGCCGTTCGACGATCCGGCCGCTGCACGGGTCGCTGCTCAGCATCCACGAGGTCCTCTCCGACGGAACGCCCATCACCCTCAGCGCGAGCAGCGCGAGCATCGGCCGCTCCGTGACGAACCTGCTCCTCGTCGAGCTGCTCGTCGCGGCTGCGGCCCTCGCGCTCGCCGGCCTCCTCGTCATCCAGGGAACGCGCACCGCCCTCCGGCCGCTCTTCGCCGTGATCGAGACCGCGACGCGCATCGCGCACGGCGACTTCGACCTGCGCCTCGAACCCAGCCGCACCGATACCGAGCTCGGCCGCCTCGCCGCCGCCTTCGACCAGATGGTCGACGCGCTCGAGACGGCGATCGAGGAAGCGCGCTCGAGCGACGCCGCGACCCGCCGCTTCCTCGCGGACGCCTCGCACGAGCTCCGCAACCCGATCGCCGCCGTCCAGGCGAGCGTCGAGACGCTCCTGCGCGAGCAGCCCGAACGGCCCGAGCGCGACCGCCTCGAAGCCGCCGTGGCCCGCGACAGCGAGCGCCTCGGCCGCCTCGTCGACGACCTCCTCGGGCTCGCTCGCCTCGAAGCGCATCTGACCCGAACGGTCGTCGACCTCGGGGAGATCGCCACGCCGCTCGTCGAAGACGCCCGCGCCCGCGCAGCGCAGGCGGAGATCACCTTGAATGCCGATGACGGCGTGATCGTGCGCGGCGATCCGGACGCGCTCGAACGCGTCCTTCGCAACCTCATCGACAACGCGCTGGGCGCGATCCAGCCCACCGGCCGGATCGACGTCGGCTTGCACCGGATCGACGGGCACCTCGAGGCGACGGTCCGGGACGACGGCCCGGGCGTGCCCGAGGATCAGCGCCGGCGCATCTTCGAGCGCTTCGTCCGGCTCGACCCGAGCAAGCCCGGCCACGGGCTCGGCCTCGCGATCGCCCGCCGCATCGCCCAGCAGCACGGCGGAGACCTCACCTGTGACGACTCGGCGAGCGGAGCGTGCTTCTCGCTCCGGCTTCCGATCGAGGCTTGAGTCCCTCCGTCAGTGGTCGTGGTCCGGGAACTTGCACTTGTCCGCCGCCCGGTAGAACTGCGGCGACGTCGTGTCGATTGAGCTCGGGAAGATGAAGATCACGCCGTCGATGTTGCTGATCACGCCGTTGCCGCCCGTCGCGCCGAACGGGTTGGACGGAATCGATGTCCGAGGGTCGGGGAAGTCGGGGTAGCCGTGGCGGCGCATGCACGCCGCCGCCTGCACCATCTGCGCGAGCCACTGCGAGGAGGGGTGGGTCTGCGTGCCTGGGGCTAGCCCGCCGAGGGCGCCGCCCATGTACTTCTCGCACTTGACCTGCGCCGCCTTCACGGCCGGCGAGGACGGGTTGAGCCCGCTGCCCGGCTGGAAAGTGAAGCCGCCGCTGGAGCTCGGGTCGGGGAAGTCGGGGACTCCATGGGCGCGCATGCAGCGGGAGTACTTCAGCGCGTCGGATTGCAGCTGCGCCCGGCTCGGGGACGAGCCCGCGGCGCCGCCCGTGGTCGTGGCGGCCGCGGCGGGCCCCGACGTCGTCGTCTCGAGGGTGGCGACCGTGGGTGCCTTCGAGCCGCCGCACGCGCTCAGCACGCTCGCGGCGACGCCGACGAGGAGCGCGAGCGCGCCGGACCGCAGGTGGTTCCATCTCATCTCTGGCTCCTTCTGCTCGCGTTCCGGTCTCAGCCCGCACCGACTCCCGGTGGGCCCGTCGCGCCGGGCAGCAAGCTCCTGCACCTGCTCGCGGAGGCCAGGAACGCCGTGCTGTTCTCGTCGATCGACTTGGGGATCGTGAATCCGCCGGAGGCGCTCGGATCGGGGTACTCCGGCTCTCCGTGCGCGCGCATGCAGCTGGCGTAGCGGAGCTGCTCGGCCAGGACGAGGGCGGCCCCGGCCGGGGTCACCGGCTCTGCGACCGCGCACTTCCGGCAGGCTGCGGAGGCGCCTCGGTACCTCGGCGAGCTGTTCGGGTTGGGGCCGTTGCCGAGGAAGCTACTGACACCGCCTGCGCGAGCGCCGCCGGGAGCGATCGGATCAGGGAAGCTCGGCACTCCGTGCGACCGCATGCAGGCGGCGAACCGGAGCAGGTCTGCCTGCAGCTGCGCTCGGCTCGCGGCCGGACCGGAGCCGCTCGTGCGGCCGGCGATCGTCGTCGCGCTCGCAGCAGCGTGGGTCGACGACGTCGTCCCGAGGCTCGCGACCGCGGACGCCTTCGAGCCGCCACAGCCGGCGAGCGCGATCGCGGCCGCCGAGAAGAGAAGAAGCGTTGCGGCCCCGCGGAGCATGAGAGCAGTTGTAGGAAGCGGCGGGTGACATGCCGGTGACGCGGCTTATTACCTGGCTGTTACCTGCGCCGTGTCATCGTTAGCCCGCCGGAGAAGGGTCGCGAATTCCATGAGAGTGCTGGTAGCCGAAGACGACGAGGCGCTCGCGAAGGCGGTGGCGGTCGGACTGCGCCGGGAAGGGATGGCCGTCGACGTCGCCCTCGACGGCGACGACGCCCTCTCCCGCGTGGCGCTCACGGACTACGACGTCGTCGTGCTCGACCGCGACCTGCCCGGCACGCATGGCGACGAGATCTGCCGGACTCTGGCTGCGGACAGGTCGGCGAGCCGCGTTCTCATGCTGACTGCCGCGAGCACCGTCAGGGATCGCGTCGAGGGCCTGGGCCTGGGGGCCGACGACTACCTGGCCAAGCCGTTCGAGTTCGCCGAGCTCGTAGCCCGCATCCGAGCGGTGGGCCGACGCCCGCCGACGTCGCCGCCCCGCTTCGCGTACGGCGACCTGAGCCTCGATCCGCTTCGCCGCGTCGCCTTTCGCGCCGGCCGCCGTCTCCCGCTGACGCACAAGGAGCTCGCGGTCCTCGAGTGCCTGCTGGCTGCGGAGGGGAAGCCGGTCTCGGCCGAGGAGCTCATCGGACGGGTGTGGGACGACGACGTCGACCCCTTCACGGCGACGGTGAAGACGACCATCCACCGGCTGCGGGCCAAGCTCGGCGATCCGCCGCTGATCGAGACCATTCGCGAGACCGGCTACCGGATCGGAGGGCCGTGATCCGCCTACCCCGCCGCACCGCCCGGCTGCGGCTCACCGCCCTCTACGGCGGGTTGTTCCTGCTGTTCGGCGCGGCGCTCGTCGCCGGCACGTACGTCCTCTTCCAGCAGGCGAGCTCAGCCCGGGCGCCGCAGCTGCCGCGCGTCCCCCGCACACCCACGATCAAGCCGCTCGCGAAGCGTCAACTGCCCCAGGCGCTGTTTCAGCTGAGCCAGGACCAGCATCGCCTGACCCGAGACCAGAATCAGCTGAGGATGCTGCCCCGGGCCCTCGGCGGACCCGGCCCGCAGCTGGGATTGCTGTCTCCGGTGCTGCGGCGGGACGAGCATCGGCTCGCCGAGGACCAGCACAAGCTCGCGCACGCCACCCACCAGCTGGCAGGGGCCGTGCACCGGGCAGCCCAGGCGGGAGTCGTCCAGGCCGCACAGCGCGCCTCCGATTCGCACGAGCTGCTCGTCGATTCCGGAATCGCGCTGACGATGGTCGCCGCCGTCGCCCTTCTGGCCGGCTGGTTCGTCGCGGGCAGGACGCTGCGGCCGATCCGCACGATCACGCAGGCGGCCCGGAGGATCTCCTCCACCAGCCTGCACGAGCGGCTGGCGCTCGAGGGGCCCGAGGACGAGCTCAAGGAGCTCGGCGACACCCTCGACGATCTCTTCGCCCGGCTCGAGGCGGCGTTCGAGGCGCAACGGCGCTTCGTCGCGCACGCCTCGCACGAGCTGCGGACGCCGCTCACCCGGGAGCGCGCGCTCGTCCAGGTCGCCCTGGGAGACCCGTCCACCTCCGATGCATGGCGGGCCGCGGGTGAGGAGCTCCTCGTCTCCAACCGCGAGCAGGAGTCGCTCATCGACGCGCTCCTCACCCTCGCGAGCAGCGAGGGCGGTCTCGACGAGCGCGAGCCGGTCGACCTCTCCGGCATCGCCCGCGCCGCCCTGGACGATCGGCTCGACGGCGACCGTGACGGGCTCGAGATCGATGCAGCCCTCGAGGCCGCGCCCGTGGACGGAGATCCGAGGCTCCTCGAGCGCCTCGTCGCCAACCTCGTCGACAACGCGATCACCCACAACGTCGAGGGCGGCAGCGTTCGCGTCTCGACCGGCAGCGAGGACGGTAGGGCCGCGCTGACGGTGACCAACACCGGCCCGGTCGTTCCGGGCTCTGAGCTCGATCGCCTCTTCCAGCCGTTCCAGCGCCTCGATCCGCGCCGCCTGCACCGGGGCGGCCACGGCCTGGGACTGTCCATCGTCCGCGCCGTCGCCGCCGCGCACGGCGCGACCATCGAGGCGCAGTCGTCGCCCCACGGCGGGATCTCGATCGAGGTGTCCTTCCCGCGGCGGGTCGACGCTCGAACCCGGGCCGGCGCGTAGAGGTGCGGGCTACGCCTCGACGCGCGCCGACGCGCCGTCGAGGGCCGCGAGCGCTTCGCGGATCGGGACGTGCTTGCCGACGAAGATCGGTGTGTCGCGCTCGGTGTAGCGGGAGGCCTCGCTGTCGCGCAGGCGCAGCATCAGGTGCATGAAGTCGGCGGGCTCCTCGCACTCGAACGCCGTCATGAACTCCTGGTCGTCGATCCCGAAGGAGTAGGTCGTGTGGTTGCGGATGCCCGGGAACTCCTCGCGGCCGATGACCATGTGCTCGTCCATCGCCCGCTGGCGATCGGCCTCCGGCAGCGCGTACCACGGCCGCACCTTCACGAACGGATAGACGACGAGGTAGGGGAGGCCCTGCGGCGTGATCTTCCGCGGCTTCCGTGCGCTCGTGTACTGCGACGCCTTCGTCGTCGCGAGGTACGAGTACGGCGTCTCGAGCCAGCCGGAGAGCTGCGTCGCGTTCAGCGCCGCGCCGAGCTCCAGCAGGTCGTCATAGCGCTCGGTGATCTTCCAGAGGAAGAAGTCGCAGTCGGGCCGGACGCCCGTGACCGTGTACGCGCGCAGGTGCTCGAAACGCTCGGCGAAGGCATCCACCACCGCCGCGAACTCCTCCTTGTGGAAGCCGTACTCACGGTCGCGCCGCCACGCCGGATCGACGCGGTAGAAGGTGTACGCAACGTACTGCCCCTGCTCCATCGGCACCATGCTAACCATGCCGTCCCGCGTCGAGAGCCAGCTGAAGTCGCTGCCGGCGAAGCCCGGCGTCTACCTGTTCCGGGATGCCGGGGGCGACGTCCTCTACGTCGGCAAGGCGAAGTCGCTGCGCCCGCGCGTCCGCTCGTACTTCCAGCGGACGACCGACGGCCGCGCCCAGATCCGGCAGCTGCCGGAGCGCGTCGCCGACGTCGAGGTGATCGTCACCGGCAGTGAGGTCGAGGCGCTCCATCTCGAGCAGAACCTCGTCAAGCGGCACCGGCCCCCGTTCAACGTCCGGCTGCGAGACGACAAGTCCTTCCCGTACATCGCCGTCACGGTCGAGGACGAGTTCCCGCGCGTGATGTTCACTCGGGAGCGGCACCGGCCGGGCGTCTGGTACTTCGGCCCGTACGCGAACGCGAAGAAGGTGCGCGAGACGCTCGACGTGCTCAACCGCGTCTTCCCGTACCGGCCGTGCGAGGGCCCCAAGCCGGGCCGCCACTCGGGCATCCCGTGTCTCGACTACCACATCGACCGCTGTCTCGCGCCGTGCGTCGGGTACGTCTCGCAGGAGGACTACCGGGCGATCGTCGACGGCGTGATCGAGTTCCTCTCCGGCGAGACGAAGCCGATCCAGCGCGAGCTCGAGCGGAAGATGCAGGAGGCGGCGGCGGAGGAGCGGTTCGAGGACGCCGCCCGCTACCGCAACCGGCTGTTCGCGGTGCAGCACCTCGTCGAGCGGCAGGCGGTCGAGCGGCAGTCGGTCGGGACGGTGGACGTGATCGGCTTCGCCGCCGAGGGCGAGCGGGCCGTCGTCCAGGTCTTCCCGCTGCGCGGCGGCAAGATGGTCGACCGGCACTCGTTCCACCTCGAGAACGTCGGCGGGCAGGACGTGACGACGATCCTCGAGTCGTTCGGCCTCGAGTACTACGGCAGCGCGCCGAGCGTGCCGCCGCAGATCGTCGTCCCGCGCGAGGCTGGCGACCTCTCGGCGCTCGAGGCGTTCCTCGCCGAGAAGCGCGGCGCGCGCGTCGAGATCCGGGTCGCCGAGCGCGGCGAGAAGCGCCGCTTGCAGCAGCTCGCCGACGAGAACGCGCTCCACGTCCTCTCGAGCGACCTCGCCGCCGGCGAGCAGCGGCGGCTGCGCCGCGTCGAGGCGCTCGAGCAGCTGCGCGAGGCCCTCAACCTCGAGTCGCTGCCGCTGCGAATCGAGTGCTACGACATCTCGACGGCGATGGGCCAGGACAACGTCGGCTCGATGGTCGTCTTCCAGGACGGCCGGCCGAAGAAGGCGCACTACCGGAAGTTCGGGATCCGCGGCCAGGCCGGAATGGACGACTTCGCGGCGATGGGGGAGATGATCTCGCGGCGCTTCGCCCGGCTGGCCGCCGGCGTCGCGTCGGACGACTACGACGAGTCGTTCGCGGCCACCCCGAACCTCGTCGTCGTCGACGGCGGCAAGGGCCAGCTCGCGGCGGCGCTCGCGGCGATGCAGGCGTTCGATCTGCCGCGCGTCGCCGTCGTCGCGCTCGCAAAGCGCGATGAGGAGGTGTTCGTGCCGGGCCGGTCGGCGCCGATCGTCCTCTCGCGGCACGATCCCGGCCTGCAGCTCCTGCAGCGGATCCGCGACGAGGCGCATCGCTTCGCCCTCGGCTTCCACCGCCAGCGCCGCGACTCGCGGGGCTTCTCCTCGCTGTTCGACGAGCTCGAGGGGGTCGGCCCGGCGCGCCGGCGAGCGCTGCTCGCGCACTTCGGCTCGGTGGACGCAATGGTCGCGGCGACCCCCGAGGAGCTCGAGGGCGTGCCGGGCGTGCCGGCGAAGACCGCTCGCAAGATCTATGCGCAGCTGCACAAAACCGGACGCTGAGGGCGTCGCCTCGGAGACAGGAAGACGGCTCGGTCGACGAGCTGATCGATGCCTACGGAATCGCTAGCGCCCTGCGTCGGGCTCGGGCCCGAGGAACGGGTAGCGGTAGTCCCGTGGCGGCACGAACGTGTCCTTGATCGTCCGCGGGCTGACCCAGCGGATGAGGTTCCACATCGAGCCGGCCTTGTCGTTCGTGCCCGAGGCGCGGGCGCCGCCGAACGGCTGCTGGCCGACGACTGCGCCGGTCGGCTTGTCGTTGACGTAGAAGTTGCCGGCGGCGTAGCGGAGCCGTTCGCGCGCCGTCTCGACCGCGGTCAGGTCGCGGGCGAACACGGCGCCGGTGAGCCCGTACGTCGTGCCGCGGTCGACGAGGTCGAGCGTGTCGTCGTACCGGGAGTCGTCGTAGACGAAGGCGGTGACGACCGGCCCGAAGAGCTCGTCGCGCATCGTCCGGAAGTCGGGATCGGAGGTCTCGATCACGGTCGGCTCCACGAACCAGCCCTCGCTGTCGTCGTAGCCGCCGCCCGCGATGACCTTCGCCTTGCCTCCCGACGCCTTTGCCTCCTCGATCGCCTCCTTCTGCGTCGCGAAGGAGCCGCCGTCGATCACGGCGCCGACGAAGTTCGAGAAGTCGGCGACGTCGCCCATCCTCATCTCGGCGAGCTCGCCGACGACCTGATCCCGGACCTGTGGCCAGAGGCTTGCCGGCGCGAAGACGCGTGACGCAGCCGAGCACTTCTGGCCCTGGTACTCGAAGGAGCCGCGGAGGATCGCCGTCGCGACCGCCTCGGGGTCGGCGCTCGGGTGGGCGAGGATGAAGTCCTTGCCTCCGGTCTCGCCGACGATCCGCGGGTAGTTGCGGTAGCGCGCGATGTTCTCGCCGACCGTGTGCCACATCCCCTGGAAGACGGGCGTCGAGCCGGTGAAGTGGATGCCGGCCAGATGCTCGCTTCCGAGCGCGGGATCGCCGACGGCGGGGCCGGAGCCGTAGACGAGGTTGATCACGCCGGGGGGTAGCCCCGCCTCCTCGTACAGCTTCATCAGGAAGTGGGCGCTGAAGGCGGCGGTCGTGGCGGGCTTCCAGACGACGGTGTTCCCCATCAGCGCCGCCGAGCTCGGCAAGTTGGCGGCGATGGCCGTGAAGTTGAACGGCGTGACGGCGAAGACGAAGCCCTCGAGCGGGCGGTACTCCATCCGGTTCCAGACCCCGGGCGAGGAGATCGGCTGCTCCTCGTAGATCCGCTGCAGGTACGCGGGGTTGAAGCGCCAGAAGTCGATCACCTCGCAGGCGGAGTCGATCTCGGCCTGGTGCGCCGTCTTCGACTGGCCGAGCATCGTCGCCGCGTTGAGCGTCTGCCGCCACGGGCCGGCGAGCAGCTCGGCGGCGCGGAGGAAGACGGCGGCGCGGTCCTCCCACGGCGTGCGCGACCAGTCCTCCCACGCGTCGGCGGCGGCGGCGATCGCACGGTCGACCTCGGGAGCGCCGCCCCTGTGGACATCGGCGAGGACATGGGCGCGCCGGTGGGGCATCACGGCCTCGAAGGTGTCGCCGGTGCGCACCTCCTCGCCGCCGATCACGAGCGGGATCTCGAGCCGGGCGGCGGAGAGCTCGTCGAGGCGGCGGCTGAGCTCTTCGCGCTCGGGGCTGCCGGGCTCGTAGCCGCGGACGGGCTCGTTGTACGGCTCGGGCACGCGGAAGATGCCGTGGGCGCTCACACGGCGATTCTAGGATTCACGAGCGTGGCGGTGACGCAGGTGGCGTACGAGGCCGAAGGCTGGGGCGTCGGCGAGCTCGTCGTCGAGAACGGCCGGGTCGTCTGGCACGAGCTTCCCTGGCCGCAACCGGGGGATGCCGCCGAGACTCCATCCCGAACCCCCACCCACCCGGGGCATGGGGCTGGGGCGGTCGTATCAGCAGAACCGTCCCGCCGGAGTCGAGGCCTCGTGGCGGAAGTCGTACGGCTGCTCCAGGCGTACTTCGCGGGGGAGGCGGTTCGCCTCGACGACGTGCCGGTCGACCTCGAGTACTCCTCGCCCTTCCACGACCGCTGCGCCACCGCGCTCCGCGGCGTCCCGCGCGGCGAGGTCGTCACCTACGGCGAGCTCGCAGCCCTCGCGGGCGCGCCCCGGGCGGCCCGGGCCGCCGGCACCTTCTGCGCCCACAGCCACCTCGCCATCTTCGTCCCCTGCCACCGCGTCGTCGCAGCCGACGGCCTCGGCTCCTACGGCTCCTACGGCGTCGACTACAAACGGCGACTGCTCGCGCTCGAGGGATACCGCGATGCTCTCTGACGACCTCCGCGAGGAGCTCGCCGCGATCGCGCCCGAGCACGAGTGCGACCGGCTCGCGGAGCTCTCCGGCCTCTTCCATGTCGCCGGCCGTGCCCACCTCCGCGGCCGCGGGAGCGTCGACGTCCACCTCGACGTCGTCAGCTCGACGGTCGCGCGCCGCGCCTTCGCCCTGCTGCGCGCGCTCGGCGCGAGCTCCGAGATCCGTACGTACCAGCGGAGTGCCTTCGACCGCGCGACGCGCTACCAGCTCCACGTCGAAGGGGAGCCCGCCGCGTACCGGATCCTCCACCGCGCCGGAGTCCTCGATCGCGCCCACCGCCCGCTCGGCCACCCGCCGCGCCGGGTCGTCGCCCGCCGCTGCTGCGCCGCCGCCTACCTCCGCGGCGCGCTGCTCGGCGCGGGGACGCTGAGCGGGCCGCGCGACGCCCACCTCGAGATTCGCGCCGCCGAGCCGGAGGGAGCGCGCTTCCTCGCCGCTCTCGCGGCGCGCCTCGGAGGCGAGCTCCACGTCCAGCTGCGCGGAACGCACGCCGCCGGCTATGCGAAGGGAGTCGAGGCGATCGCCGACGTCCTCGTCGCCGCGGGCGCGGTCGACGTCGTGCTCGCCCTCGAGGAGCAGGCGGTGCTCGCCGCGACGCGCGCCGACGCCAACCGGCTGGCGAACGCCGACCACGCCAATCTCGTCCGCACGAGCCGTGCGGCGCACGAGCAGCTCGAGGCGCTGCGCCGGCTCGACCTCGACGCCCTGCCCGACGAGCTGCGCGAGATCGCCCTCCTCCGCAAGCGCCACCCGACCGCCTCCACGGCCGAGCTCGCCCGCCGTTGCAAGCCCCAGATCTCGAAGGCCGGCGCATATCGCAGATTACGGCGTTTGCAGGAACTTTCTTCTGCCTGAAAACCGGAATTATCTGTTGCAAGTAGTCTGGCGCGGCAACAGGCGACTCGTCATACTCGCAGCCGGCGGGTCCTGCTCGTCCGGCGGTGGATTCAGACCCCGTCTGCCGTCAGGTCTCGAGCGGGGTGAAGGACCGGGAGGGTCGTCCTCGGAGCTTCCCGGTCCGCCCGCCTGCCCGCGTTCCGGACTGCGGGAGAGTCCCGATTCGGCCCTGTGACGCCTCGTTACACTCGGCGGGGAAGCGACAGGACGGCGACAGAAAGGCAGCGAGGCGATGGCGAAGACCAGGGTCGGGATCAACGGCTTCGGCCGCATCGGACGCAACTTCCTGCGCGCGTACGTCGCGCGGCAGGGCGACTTCGAGATCGCGGTGGTCAACGACCTCGCGGCTCCGGAGATCCTCGCCCATCTCCTGCGGTACGACTCCACGCACGGGCGCCTCGAAGGCGTCGAGGTCGACGGCGACCGGATCAGCGTCGGCGACGCCTCCTTCCAGGTACTCGCCGAGCGCGACCCGACGGCTCTGCCGTGGGCGGATCTCGGGATCGACGTCGTCGTCGAGTCGACCGGCCTCTTCACCGCCCGCGAAGGCGCGCAGCAGCACCTCGAGGCCGGGGCGAAGAAGGTTCTCATCTCGGCGCCGGCGACCGACCCCGACGTCACGCTCGTCCTCGGCGTCAACGACGAGGCCTATGACCCCGAGAACCACCACATCGTCTCGATGGCGTCCTGCACGACCGGCTCGGTCGGGCCGATGGCGAAGCTCCTGCTCGACGAGTTCGGGATCGAGACCGGCTTCATGACGACGGTTCACGCCTACACCACCGAGCAGCAGCTGCAGGACCAGGTCGCGATGACCCGCAAGGGCAAGCCCGACCTGCGGCGGATGCGCGCGGCGCCGCAGAGCATCATCCCGGCGTCGACCGGGGCGGCTCGCGCGATCGGTGAGGTCGTCCCCGAGCTGAAGGGGAAGCTCGACGGGATGGCGCTCCGCGTACCGGTGCCGGACGGCTCGATCACCGACCTCGTCGTCGACCTCGAGCGCGAGGCAACGGTCGAGGAGATCAACGCAGTCTTCGAGAACGCGGCCGCGACCGACCGCTGGCGCGAGGTGCTCGAGTACACCGAGACGCCGATCGTGTCCTCCGACATCGTCGGGAACTCGCACTCCTGCATCGTCGACGGGCTCTCGACGATGGCGCACGGACGGCAGGTGAAGGTGCTCGGCTGGTACGACAACGAATGGGGCTACAGCTGCCGCCTCGTCGACCTCGTGGCGAGGATCGGCAAGACGCTGCCGGCGACGGTGGCGGCATAGGGAGGACGGCCGTGAGGCTTCCGCGCTCCGTCCGCGACGCCGACGTCGCGGGCAGGACGGTGCTGGTCCGCGCCGACCTCAATGTCCCGCTCGACGAGGGACGGGTCGCCGACGACACGCGGATCCGCGCTTCGCTGCCGACGCTCGAGCTGCTGCTCGAGCGGGGCGCGGCAGGCGTGCGCGTCTGCTCCCATCTCGGCCGTCCGAAGACCGAGGAGGATCGCGAGCGCTACGCGATGGCGCCGGTCGCGGCCCGGCTGCGCGAGCTGCTGCCCGACGACCGGATCGACGTCCTCGAGAACACGCGCTTCGACCCAGGCGAGACGGCCAACGACGCGGTCTTCGCGCGGGAGCTCGCGGCCGGCTGCGACCTCTACGTGGACGATGCGTTCGGCTCGGCGCACCGCGCCCACGCCTCGACCGAGGCCGTCGCGCATCTGCTGCCCGCCTATGCAGGCCTGCTCCTGCTCGCCGAGCTCGAGCACCTCGGCCGCCTGCTCGGCGAGGTCGAGCGCCCGTTCGTCCTCGTCTCCGGAGGAGCGAAGGTCGAGGACAAGCTCGGCGTCCTCCGCAACCTCGGCGGCAAGGCGGACGACGTCCTGATCGGCGGCAAGATGGCGGAGGAGCTCCGCGACGACAATCCGCTCGAGTTCGCGGTCGAGCTGCCCGAGGACGTCGTCGCCGCGGCCGCGTTCGAGGCGGACGCCGAGTCGCGTGTCTGCCCCTACGACGATCTTCCGGACGGCTGGCTCGGGCTCGACATCGGCCCCGCCACACGCGCGCGGTTCGGCGAGCGGGTGGCGGCCGCCCGGACGATCTTCTGGAACGGGCCGATGGGCGTCTTCGAGTGGCCCCGCTTCGCCGAGGGGACGAAGGCGGTCGCCGAGGCGGTGGCGGCGAACGAGGCCGCGTTCTCGGTCGTCGGCGGGGCAGACTCCGTGCGCGCCCTCAACGAGCTCGGGCTCGCCGGCCGCGTCTCGTGGGTCTCGACGGGAGGCGGCGCCAGCCTCGAGCTGCTCGAGGGCAAGGAGCTTCCGGGCGTGGCGGCGATCCCCTCGTGATCGTTGCCGGTAACTGGAAGATGTTCCGCGGCCCGGATCCCGCGGCCCTCGCCGGGCTCGACGCCATCGTGTGCCCGCCCTTCACGCGGCTGCGCGACTGCGTCGACGCCGGCCTCACGACCTACGCCCAGAACGTCCACTGGGAGCGCCAAGGCGCGTTCACGGGCGAGATCTCGCCGCCGCTCCTCCTCGAGCTCGGCGTCACGGGCTCGCTCGTCGGTCACTCGGAGCGGCGGCAGTGGTTCGGCGAGACGGACGAGACGGTCGCGAAGAGGACGGACGCCGCGCTCGGGGCCGGCCTGCACGTGATCGCCTGCGTGGGCGAGACGGAGTCGGAGCGCGAACGCGGCGAGACCGAGGCCGTGCTCCGGCGGCAGCTCTCCGTGCTCGAGCCGCACCCGGAGCTCGTTCTCGCGTACGAGCCCGTCTGGGCGATCGGCACCGGCCGCACGGCGACGCCGGAGCTCGCGCAGGAGGCGCACGCGTTCATCAAGTCGATCCTCGACGCGCCGGTGCTCTACGGCGGCTCGGTCAAGCCCGAGAACGCCGCCGAGCTCCTCGCGCAACCCGCCGTCGACGGCGCCCTCGTCGGCGGCGCCTCCCTCGACGTCGAATCGTTCAAGGCGATATGCGAGACGGCCGCACGTATCCCCTCGTAGCGCTCGTCATCCTCGACGGCTGGGGCATCGCGCCGCCCGGGCCCGGCAACGCCGTCGAGCTCGCCGAGACGCCCGTCTTCGACCGTCTCGAGGCGGAGTACCCGCACGCGCGGCTCATCGCGTCGGGCGAGGCCGTCGGGCTGCCGGACGGGCAGATGGGGAACTCCGAGGTCGGCCACCTGACGATCGGCTCCGGCCGCATCCTCGACCAGGACCTGCAACGCGTGAACCGCGCGATCCGCGACGGCTCGTTCTTCGAGAACGAGGCTCTCGCGTCCGCCTTTCGCCGCGCGCGGGAGCGCGGCGCCGACGTGCACCTGCTCGGCCTCGTCTCGTACGGCGGCGTCCACTCGCACATCGACCACCTGCGCGCGCTCCTCGAGCTTTCCGAACGGGAGGGGATGGCGGAACGGACGTGGATCCACGCCTTCACCGACGGCCGCGACGTCCAGCCGACCTCCTCGATCCGCGATCTCGCGGAGCTGTCAGACGAGCGGATCGCGACCGTCTCCGGCCGCTATTACGCGATGGACCGCGACAAGCGCTGGGAGCGGACGAAGCAGGCGCTCGACGCGATCGTCTCGGGCACGGAGCCGGCCGCCGACCATGCCCCCGTTGCGGTGCAGGCGAGCTACGACGCGGGCGTCACCGACGAGTTCATCGTGCCCGTGTCGCTCGCGGGACGTCCGAGGCTCGACCCCGGGCGAGATGCGGCGATCTTCTTCAACTTCCGGCCGGACCGCGCGCGGCAGCTCTCCGAGAAGCTCGGCGAGCTCGGCGTCGACCTGACGACGATGACCCGCTACCGCGACGACTTCGGCTTTCCGGTCGCGTTCCCCGAGCACGATGTCCCCGAGGTGCTCGCCGAGGTGCTCTCGGCCCACGGCCTCCGGCAGCTCCATGCCGCCGAGACCGAGAAGTACGCGCACGTGACGTACTTCTTCAACGGCGGCCGCGAGGAGCCGTTCCCGGGCGAGGAGCGGATCCTCGTCGCCTCTCCCCGAGACGTCGCGAGCTACG
The DNA here is from genome assembly GCA_035517075.1 of Gaiellaceae bacterium. Lineage (GTDB taxonomy): Bacteria > Actinomycetota > Thermoleophilia > Gaiellales > Gaiellaceae > Palsa-739. The sequence goes on from DATIZN010000016.1 coordinate 42,064, forward strand.
ACCAGAAGCCGGAGATGTCGGCCTACGAGGTCGCCGAGCGCGTCGTCGAGGCGATCGACGCCGGTGGTCTCGGCTTCGTCGTCGTCAACTTCGCGAACCCCGACATGGTCGGGCACACCGGCGTCATCCCCGCCGTCGTCGAGGCCGTGGAGACGACGGACGCCTGCCTGGGCCGTATCGTCGAGGCCGTCGGGCGCGCCGGCGGCGTCGCGATCGTGATCGCAGACCACGGCAACGCCGAGACGCTCCTCCAGCCCGACGGGGTCAGTCCGCACACGGCCCACACGACGAATCCGGTTCCGGCGATCGTGACCGCGCCCGGCGAGCTCTCCGACGGCGAGCTCGCAGACGTCGCTCCCACGGTGCTGGCACTGCTCGGTTTCGGGCAACCCGCGCCGATGTGCGGGAAAAATTTGATGAAAGCCGGGTAAGAGAGGGTCTATACTGCAGCACCTTGTCGCTGCCCCAGCCCGATAGCGGCGTCCTGCGGAAGGCGCAGCGAGGCGACGAGCGCGCCTTCTCGATCATCCTGCGCGCCTATCAGGTGCCGGTCTACAACTACATCCTGCGCATGGTCGGCGACCGGTCGCTCGCCGAGGATCTCACGCAGGAGGTCTTCCTCCGCGTGTTCCAGGGCTTGCCGCGCTTCGACTCGCGCTCGAAGTTCACGACGTGGCTCTTCCAGGTGACGAAGAACCGCGTCCTCGACGAGCTGCGGGCGAACGAGCGGCGCCCGCGTGCGGTCGTCGACCTCGACAACATCCCGGCGCTCGAGGTGGTCGACGCGCCGTTCGAGCGGATCGAGGCGATCGACGCCGTCTGGCGCGCCATCGAGGGCCTCACCGTCGACCTGAAGATGGCGCTGCTGCTCCGCGACGTCGTCGGACTCTCGTACGCCGAGATCGCGGACTCGCTCGAAGTCACGCTCGCCACGGTCAAGTGGCGGATCTGGAAGGCTCGCGAGGACGTGCAGCTCGCCCTGGCGCGCGAGGGGATCGAGATCGTCCCGCAGCCGGCCTCCGCGACCGTCCCGAACGTCCCCGCGTAGCCGTCGCCCTACTGTCCGAGCGTCAGCCGCGCGGCGAGCGCGTCCGGCAGCCCCGCCTCGCGCATCTCACGCTGCGTCCGCTCGATGTCGTACTCGACGCGGCGGAAGGAGACCCGCTGCGCGTCGAGGTCGAGAACGAGATACGCCGCGCGTGGGTCGCCGTCGCGCGGCTGGCCGACCGAGCCTGGGTTGAGGAGGACGCGGATGCCGGCGAGCTCGAGCTCGGTGCCGGCCTCGGCGAGGCCGCCCGCGACCCCCTCGCCGGCATCGACGGCGAGGAGCGCGACGTGGCTGTGGCCGACGAGGACGAGCGGCGAGCCGGCGAGCGCGAGCGTCGCCTGCGCCGCCTCGTCCGAGAGGACGTACTCCCAGATGGGATCGCGGGCGCTGCCGTGGTAGAGCGGGACGCCGTGCGCGCTTCCCTCGGGCTCGAGCCGGTCGAGCAGCTCCTGCGACTCGGGCGCGAGCACCTCGCGCGTCCAGCGCGCCGCGACGGCCGCGTCGCCGCCGAACTCGGCCAGGTCGATCGTGCCGCGGACGGCGAGGTCGTGGTTCCCCGCGAGGCACACGTCGGCGCGCCCGGCGATCGCGGCGCAGCACTCGTTCGGCTTCGGTCCGTAGCCGACGAGGTCGCCGAGGCACCAGAGCTCATCCGGGCTCTCGCCGTCGATGGCCTCGAGGACGGCTTCGAGCGCCGCGAGATTCGAGTGGATGTCGGAGACGACGGCGATGCGCATCGGGGAAGTTCGCGAACGCTAGCCCTGCGAGCACGGGAACCGTCGCAGCGACCTCCGAGGTGACGAGCAGGAGCAACCCCCAGAGCCCCGCGGTCAGCCCTACGATCGCGGCTGTCGCGAGCCTCCTCCGGCCGGCGACGACGACGCCGAGCAGCGCGGGCGCGAGCAGGTCGAGCCAGCCCATGAGCGCCGAGCCGAACGTCGCCTGTTGCAGGCTCGGGAGCTGGGCTCCAGCCGCGTGCGGGAGGGTCACCGTCTGGAGGGCGTTCGTTGCTTCGCGAACGCCGGTCGTGCCCCAGACGAGCACGACGTCGAGCGCGGCGAGCGCGACGAGCCCGGCGCGGATCGACCATGCGGGCAGGACGAGCGCCGCCGCCGCGGCCGCGGCGACGCACGCCCCGCCGATCAGGAGGACGCCCGCCGCGTCTCGAACCAGCCCTCCGGCGAGCCAGGCCGCGACCCAGAGGCCGGCGGCGACGGGCGGCCAGAGCCACCAGCGCCGCCGCCGCTGCAGGATCCCGCCGGCAGCGGCGAGCACGGGGGTCCCGAACGTCGCGAGCAGGGACAGCGCGTGCGGGCCCTGCGGGACGAGGTCGAGGATCGCGACGCCGGAGGCGAGCAGGCCCGCCGGCACGAGCGTGCCGACGAGCCCGCTTCCGCGGCTGCCGGCCTGCCGCGCGGGCGCCGCCGCCGTCGCAGCCTGGGCCGCGCAGAGGGCGGCGTACGAGGGCGCGAGCGCGAGCGTCAGTCGTGCTCGCCCGGATCGCCGGCGTCCGGCGCCTCGGGCAGGTTGCGGATGCCCTCGCGGGTCACGTACTTCGACCAGGAATCCTGTAGCGCCGCGATCAGCTCGGGGACGAAGCGCGGCGACACGTTCACGCGCCCGACGACGGCCCCGGGCACGTCGCCCTCCTCGACCTCGTGCTCGATCCGCGCGAACGTGAGCGTGAACTCGTACTCCGAGAAGGTCACGTTCGCGAAGTTCGCGTACGCGCCCGCGATCAGCTCGGGCGGGATCTGGATGTTGAGCCGCCGCTCGCCCGGCTCGGGCTCCGGTAGGCCGAGCTCGTCCTCGTCCATGTCCACATACTAGGAGGGCCATGCCCGCCGACCCACTGCGCACCCTCGCCGCCGCCGTCCGCGAGCTCGCCGGAAGCGAGCTCGAGCTCGAACGCCCGAGCGAGGCCGAATACGGCGACTACGCGACGAGCGTCGCGCTCCGCCTCGCCGGCACGCTCCGCCGGCCGCCGCGCGAGCTCGCGGCCGAGCTCGCCGAGGGGGTCGTCGCGCTCGAGGCCGTCGAGCGGGCCGAGGTCGCCGGGCCCGGCTTCGTCAACCTCTTCCTCGCCGACGCCTGGTTCGCGCAGGCGCTCGGCGAGATCCTCGAGGCCGGCGACGCGTTCGGCAGCGGCTGGGCCCGCGAGCGGGAGCGCGTTCAGGTCGAGATGGTCTCGGCGAACCCGACGGGCCCGATCCTCGTCTCCCATGCCCGCAACGGCGCGTACGGAGACTCCGTCGCGCGGCTGCTCGAGCTCGCCGGGGACGAGGTCGAGCGCGAGTACTACTACAACGACTCCGGCGGCCAGATGGACCGCTTCCGCGCCTCGGTCGACGCGGTGCGCCGCGGCGAGCCGATCGCGGAGGACGGCTACCACGGCGAGTACGTCGCCGAGCTGGCGGCGCTGACGGGCGACCCGGTGCCGCTGATGCTGAAGGAGATGGAGGGGACGCTCGAGCGGTTCCGGATCCACTTCGACACCTGGCGGCGGCAGAGCGAGCTCGAGCGGCGGCTGCCGGAGCTGCTCCCGCGCCTCGACACGTACGAGAAGGACGGCGCCCTCTGGGCGCGCTCGTCGGCGTACGGCGACGAGGAGGATCGCGTCCTCCTCCGCTCGGAGGACCGCTCGCCGACGTACCGGGCCGCGGACGTCCCGTACCTCGTCGACAAGCTCGAGCGCGGCTTCGACCGGGCCATCTACGTCCTCGGCGCCGACCATCACGGCACGCGCAACTGGTACGCGGCCGTCGCGCGAATGCTCGGCTACGACCCCGCCCGCGTCGAGGTGCTCCTCTATCAGCCCGTTCATCTGACCCGCGGGGGCAAGCAGGCGAAGATGTCGAAGCGCCGGGGCGACGTCGTGTTCCTCGACGAGTTCATGGACGAGATCGGCGTCGACGCCGCACGCTGGTATCTCGTCAATCGCGGCCCCGACCAGACGATCGAGATCGACGTCGATCTTGCGGCGGAGCGGACGCAGAAGAATCCCGTCTACTACGTCCAGTACGCGCACGCACGGATCGCGGGCGTGCTGCGAAACACCGGCGAGGCGGCAAGTTGCAATTTGCACCTTGGCAGCCCGGCGCTCGCGGCGGAGGAGCGGGAGCTGGTCAAGCGGCTGCTCGAGTTTCCCGCGCTCGCCGCGGAGGCGACGGCGAGACGCGGGCCGCAGGCGATCCCGGCCTATGCGATTCGCGTCGCCGACGGCTTCCACCGCTTCTACCACGAGCACCGGGTGCTCGAGAGCGAGCAGCAGGCGTTCCGCCTCGGCCTCTGCCGTGCGACGCAGACGGTGATCGCGCGCTGCCTCGACCTCGTCGGCGTCGAGGCGCCTGAAAGGATGTAGCCGTGAGCGCGCGGCAGGTTCCCGACCGCAACATCGCGATGGAGCTCGTCCGCGTGACGGAGGCGGGCGCGATGGCCGCGGCCCGCTGGGTCGGGCGTGGAGACAAGGAGGCCGCCGACCAGGCCGCGGTCGACGCGATGCGGTTCGTCCTCGACTCGGTCTCGATGCGCGGCGTCGTCGTCATCGGCGAGGGGGAGAAGGACGAGGCGCCGATGCTCTACAACGGCGAGGAGGTCGGCAGCGGCGAAGGGCCGGAGGTCGACGTCGCAGTCGACCCGCTCGAGGGCACGAGGCTGACGGCGCTCGGCCAGCCGAACGCGATCTGCGTCATCGCCGTCGCCGAGCGCGGGACGATGCTGTTCCCGGGTGCTGCGGTCTACATGGAGAAGATCGCAGTCGGCCCGCGCGCAATCGACGCGATCGACATCGAGCGGAGCCCGACCGACAACGTCAACGCGATCGCGGACGCGCTCGGCAAGACGCCGCGGGAGGTCGACATCGTCGTCCTCGAGCGCGACCGGCACGACGAGCTCGTTGCCGAGCTTCGCGACGCGGGCGCGCGCGTCCGGCTCATCCGCGACGGCGACGTCGCGCCGTCGATCGCCGCGGCGCAGCCCGGCACCGGCGTCGACTGCCTGTACGGAATCGGCGGCACGCCCGAGGGAGTTATCTCGGCCGCCGCGCTCAAGTGCGTCGGCGGCGGGATCCAGGGGCGCCTGTGGCCGCGTGACGACGAGGAGCGGCAGAAGCTCGCCGCCGCCGGCCTCGACCCGACGCGCGTCCTCCACACCGACGACCTCGTGTCGGGCGAGGACGTCTTCGTCGCCGCGACCGGAGTGACGACGGGCGCGCTCCTGCGCGGCGTTCAGTACACGCCCGGCGGGGCGACGACGGACTCGATCGTCATGCGCTCGCGATCCGGGACGGTGCGGCGCGTCGTCGCGCAGCAGTCGCTCGCGAAGCTCTCCGCGCTCACCGGCTTCGAGTACACCTAGCTAGACCTAGACGGCGGCCGCCTCCTGCTCCATCGCCGGCGCGTACAGACCGGAACGTGCAGCCGAGTTCATCTTCGCGCGGTGGTAGTACGCGCGCTGTCCCGCTTCGACGTTCTCGGGCCTGCCGCCCCACGCCTTGATCGCGGGCGCCTGGAGCGCCCGGCCGTACGAGAACGAGAGCTGCCACGGGTGCGGTCCGCGCGCGTTCATCGCGTTCAGGTGCGCCGTCGCGTCCTCGTCCCCCTGGCCGCCCGAGAGGAAGACGATCCCCGGAACGGCCGCCGGCACGTGCTTGTAGTACGCGTGCAGGCTCTGCTCGGCGACCTCGTCGACGCCGGCGCGGTCGGCGGCGCCGTACCCGGAGAGCACCATGTTCGGCTTGAGGAGCGTGCCTTCGACGTCGATCCGCTGGTCGTACAGCTCGGTGTAGAGCGCGTCGAGGACGCGCGAGGTCACCTGTTCGCTCCGCGCGATCGTGTGCGTGCCGTCCTGGAGCACCTCCGGCTCGACGATCGGGACGAGCCCCGCCTCCTGGCAGAGCGCCGCGTACCGGGCGAGCGCGTGCGCGTTCGTCCAGATGCAGTAGTCGCTCGGGAGCGAGTCCGTGATGGAGTACGTCGCCCGCCACTTCGCAAACCGCGCGCCGAGCTCGCGGTACTCCTCGAGCCGCGCGCGCAGGCCGTCGAGTCCCTCCGTGATCGTCTCGCCAGGCGCGAGCGCGAGCGGCTTCGCGCCCCTGTCCACCTTGATCCCGGGAATGACGCCTTTCGATTCGAGCAGCTTCGGGAACGGCGTCCCGTCGAGCGCGCTCTGGCGGATCGTCTCGTCGAAGAGGATGACGCCGCTGATGAACTCCTCGACGCCCGGGGTCGTGAAGAGCATGTCGCGGTATGCACGGCGGTTCTCTTCGGTCGACTCGAGCCCGATGGTGTCGAAACGCTTCTTGATCGTGCCCTCGCTCTCGTCGGCGGCGAGGATGCCCTTGCCCTCGGCGACGAGGGCCTTTGCCGTCTCGTGCAGATGCGTGTTCATGGGGCGATTATGGCCCCGGAGCGGAACGGGAAATCACTGAGGCGCCGTCGGGCGAGCGCTCGCTACCGTGCGCACGAACCCAGCTTCCGACTCGTGAGGGACGCATGACGACGCTCGCCCCAACCGCCAGCTCCATCGACCGGATCGCCGACCTTCTGGGCGACCGCGCAGACGACCTCCTGCACCACCGCTGCCAGACGATCGACCAGGGCCGCCTCCACCTCCCGGGGCCGGACTTCGTCGACCGGATCTTCGCGCCGAGCGACCGCTCGCCCCAAGTCCTGCGCTCGCTCCAGAGCCTGTTCGCGCACGGCCGGCTGGCCGGCACCGGCTACGTCTCGATCCTGCCCGTCGACCAGGGAATCGAGCACTCCGCGGGCGCGAGCTTCGCGCCGAACCCGGACTACTTCGACCCGCAGAAGATCGTCGAGCTCGCGGTCGAGGGCGGCTGCAACGCGGTCGCGTCGACGTTCGGCGTGCTCGCCTTCTCGTCGCGCAAGTACGCGCACCGGATCCCGTTCATCGTGAAGATCAACCACAACGAGATCCTCAGCTACCCGAACACGTTCGACCAGACGATGTACGGCTCGGTCGACCAGGCGTGGAACCTCGGCGCCGCCGGCGTCGGGGCGACGATCTACTTCGGATCGCCCGAGTCGCGCCGCCAGATCCTCGAGGTGTCGGAAGCATTCGCGCGGGCGCACGAGCTCGGCATGTTCACGGTGCTCTGGTGCTACATGCGCAACAGCGCGTTCAAGATCGACGGCGTCGATTACCACACGGCCGCCGACCTGACGGCGCAGGCGAACCATCTCGGCGTCACGATCGAGGCGGACATCATCAAGCAGAAGCTTCCGGAGGTGAACGGCGGTTACGCCGCGGTCGAGGCGGCGAGCAAGGCGGCCGGCAACGGCGCCTTCGGCAAGACGCACAAGAAGGTGACCGAGGAGCTCTCCTCCGACCACCCGATCGACATGACGCGCCTCCAGGTCGCGGGCTGCTACATGGGCCGCGCGCCGCTCATCAACTCCGGCGGCGCGAGCTCCGGCGAGTCCGATCTCGCCGAAGCGGTCAGGACCGCGGTCGTGAACAAGCGCGCCGGCGGCGCGGGCCTCATCTCCGGCCGCAAGGCATTCCAGCGGCCGATGGCCGACGGCGTCGCGCTGCTGAACGCGATCCAGGACGTCTACCTCGCAGACGAGGTGACGGTCGCCTAGAGGTTTGATCCGAGCCGGCAGCCGCGCGACCCCGGTGCGGCTGCCGGACTCGGGACCCTTCCCCCGGTTTATTCGACGTCTGCGGCCATGGCATCAGAGACGCCGCGGAGGCCGATTTCTTGCGGGGCTACAATCGACCTCGTTCGGGCGGACGTAGCTCAGTTGGTAGAGCACTGGCTTCCCAAGCCAGGTGTCGCGGGTTCGAATCCCGTCGTCCGCTTCTTCTTTTTCCGTGATTGACCGAAAGCCCGCGCGGCCGTGGACTTTCGTCACATGGGGTTGTATCGTCGCGCACGATGAGTTCGCCGCCTGTGGATCCGGCGGATGCCGAGCGCCAGGAGCTCGCCGCCTTCATCCGCGTGCTGACGCTCGTGGCCTCCGAGATCGCGTTCGCGGGTCTCTTCGCGTACGTCATGTACGTGACGTGGAACGCGGCCGCCGGCAAGCCGCCCGACATCTCGGCCCCCGTCCAGGGAACGGCGGCCGCGCTCGCAGTCGCGCTCGCCGCAGGGTTCTCGAACGTGCTCGGCATGCAGCCGAAGGCCGGCGTGCGTGCGCTCGACGTGCTCGCGGTTCTGCGCGGCTCCGCCACCGACCTCGCCCTGTTCTCCGGCGTGTTCATCTACATGGCCGTCGGCGCGGCGTGCGGACTGACCTACCTCGCCAACACCGACGAGACGCCCGGACTCCTCCGCACGGTCGCGATCGCGTTCGGCGGCTACGTGATCGCCTACATCGGCACCGCGTACAAGCAGCTGAGCCAGTAGGGACGCGTGCGACTTCCGTCCCCCAGCGGGATCGCCGTAACGGGGACGAAGGCGGTCGGCCGTACGGGCAAGGTCGTAGCCGACAAGTCGCCGCACTGGTTGCGCGCGACGGGGATCCTCGCCCTCCTGACGCTTGCGGGACTCGGCGTTCTGCTCGTCCTCGACGCCGCATTGAAGAGCGGGCTCTGGGGCGAGTGGGCCTTTGCGCTCGTGGTGTGCTGGCTCGGGATCTGGCTGATCGGGCGCGGCCTCCACCGCTGGCTTCGGTTCCGGCCGCCGCAGATCTGGCAGGCACTGATCCTCGCGGGGCTCCCGCTCGTCGGGGCTCCGTTCGCGGCGCTGACCTGGTGGCCCGGCGTCGTCCTGTTCGTCGGCGCTCTGATCATGCTCCTCCTCGTGCTGCTGTGGTGGGTTCCCTGGAACGCGCCCGAGATCCTCCAACCCATCCACTGGCTGCCGGTGCTCGCCGCGATCGTCGCTATCTGGGCATATGTCGCCGTCGGCAACGGACCGACAACGCCCGCGATGGCGGGGGCGACGCAGCCGGTCCCCGACGCGCTCGAGCTCGCGTACGCGTACCGGCCGCTGCTCTTCTTCGACAGCCGTGAGAACTACTTCCCGATGAACATCGCGCGAGCGATGCAGGACGGGCTCGTCGAGCAGTGCACGTACGGCATCACCGGGCCGAACTGCGACGAGGTCGATGCTCCGCAGGACGTCGATCTGAACGACGACTATCTCGCCGTCGACAGCGGCGCGCTCGGAGCGCGTTCTGCGACCGGCGGCAAGTTCAGCGCGCTCTACGTGCACGCGTCGCGCAAGGACCGCGCGGTGTACCTCGACTACTGGGTCTACTACGCCGAGAACCCGAACCCGCTCGGCAACCACTTCCTCTGCGCGCCCGGACTGCAGTGGAGCGAGCTCACGTGCTTCGACCACGCCGGCGACTGGGAGGGCCTCGTCGTCGTCCTCGAGCCCTGCAGTCGGAGCGCGGGAATTCAGAGCACCTGCCGCAGCACCGACGAGGGGAGGCTGCGAATCGTCGCCGTCGAGTATGCAGCGCACCGAGGGCTGACGAGGTTCAGCTGGAACACGCTCATCGCCGGATGGCGCAAGGCGAAGCTCGGCAACGGGGCGAGCGAACGTCCGCTTGCGTTCGTCGCGCTCGACAGCCACGCCTCGTACCCGCATCCGTGCGGCGCGCCGGGCAGCTTCAATGCGATCTTCGAGGGACTGGGTTGCGGCCCCGACGTGGCCGACGGCAAGCTCGCATGGGGGGAGAACAGCGCCGCCGAGTGCGGGAAGAGCTGCCTGCACGAGCTGCCGATCACATCGGACGGAGCGCCGACGGGCTGGGACGCGTTCGCCGGCCACTGGGGAG